>NZ_JAIYCP010000016.1 GCF_027487935.1 Brevundimonas sp. | reverse complement strand
CCGGCCTTCGCCAGCGTCATCGTGATCGCCGCCGTCAGCGTCGTCTTGCCGTGGTCAACGTGACCAATCGTGCCGATGTTGCAGTGCGGCTTGTTACGTTCGAACTTTTCCTTGGCCATTCTCTTCTCTCCGTCCCCTGAACAGGGGGCTTAATCCAAAATTTCAGGGGTTAGTTAGGCGGAATATTTCTTGATCACTTCGTCGGCGACGTGTTGCGGCACCGGCTCATAGTGGTCGTACTGCATGGTGAAGGCAGCGCGGCCCTGCGACATGCCCCGCAGGGTGTTCACATAGCCGAACATGTTGGCCAGCGGCACGAAGGCGTTCACGACGGTGGCGTTGCCGCGCATGTCCTGACCCTGGATCATGCCGCGACGGCCGTTCAGGTCGCCGATGACCGAACCGAGGTAGTCCTCGGGGGTCACGACCTCGACCGCCATGATCGGCTCGAGCAGCTTGGGCTGACCCTTGTCCTTCAGTTCGCGGAAGGCGGCGCGGGCCGCGATTTCGAACGCCAGCACGCTGGAGTCGACGTCGTGGAACTTGCCGTCCGTCAGCGTCGCCTTGAAGTCGATCAGCGGGAAGCCGGCCAGCAGACCGCCGTCCTTGATGGACTCGAGGCCCTTCTGGACGCCCGGGATGTATTCCTTCGGCACGGCACCGCCGACGATCGAGTTCTCGAACACGAAGCCCGAGCCGGGTTCGCCGGGCTCGAAGGTGATCATGACGCGGGCGAACTGGCCCGTACCACCGGTCTGCTTCTTGTGCGTGTAGTCGATGTCGACCTTGCGGCCGAGCGATTCACGGTAGGCGACCTGCGGCTGGCCGATCGTGGCGTCGACCTTGTAGGTGCGGCGCAGGATGTCGATCTTGATGTCCAGGTGCAGTTCACCCATCCCCTTGAGGATGGTCTGGCCCGACTCATGGTCGGTCGAGACGGTGAAGGAGGGATCTTCCGAGGCCAGCTTGGCCAGGGCGACGCCCAGCTTCTCCTGGTCGGCCTTGGTCTTGGGCTCGACCGAGATCTCGATCACCGGCGCCGGGAATTCCATCTTCTCGAGGATGACGGGCGACTTCAGGGGATCGCACAGGGTGTCGCCCGTGCGGGTGTCCTTCAGCCCGGCCAGGGCGACGATGTCGCCGGCATAGGCTTCCTTGATGTCCTGACGGTCGTTGGAGTGCATCAGCAGCATGCGGCCGACGCGTTCCTTGCGGTCACGGCTGGAGTTCAGCAGGCCCATGCCGGTTTCCATCTTGCCGGAATAGATGCGGCAGAAGGTCAGCGAACCGACGAAGGGGTCGTCCATGATCTTGAACGCCAGGACCGACAGCGGCTCGTCGTCCGAGGCGCGACGCGTCACCGGCTCTTCCGTCTTGAAGTCGATGCCCGGGGTCGGCGGGATGTCCAGCGGCGACGGCAGATAGTCGACCACGGCGTCCAGCAGCGTCTGCACGCCCTTGTTCTTGAAGGCCGAGCCGCACAGGATCGGATAGAAGGCACCGGTCAGCACGGCCTTGCGGATGCATTTCTTCAGGACTTCGAGCGAGGGCTCGGTGCCGTCCAGATAGGCTTCCATCGCCTCGTCATCGAGTTCGACGGCATTGTCGATCAGGTACTGGCGAGCGGCGACGGCCTTGTCCATCAGATCGGCCGGGATCGGGCCGACGGTGAAATTGGCGCCCAGGGCGTCGTTGTCCCAGACCACCGAATTCATGGCGACGACGTCGACCAGGCCCGACAGCGAGGATTCCGAACCGATCGGGAACTGGATCGGCACGGCCTTGGCGCCGAGACGGTCGCGGATCGACTGCACCGAGGCATCGAAGTCAGCGCCGATCTTGTCCATCTTGTTGACGAACACGATCCGCGGCACGCGGTATTTGTCGGCCTGGCGCCAGACGGTTTCGGTCTGCGGCTCAACGCCGGCGTTGCCGTCCAGAACCGTCACGGCACCGTCAAGCACGCGTAGCGAACGCTCGACTTCAATGGTGAAGTCCACGTGGCCGGGGGTGTCGATGATGTTGAGGCGCTTCTCTTTCCAGAAAGCGGTCGTCGCGGCCGACGTGATCGTGATGCCGCGCTCCTGCTCCTGGTCCATCCAGTCCATGGTCGCAGCGCCGTCGTGGACTTCGCCGATCTTATGGTTCTTGCCGGTGTAATAAAGGATCCGCTCGGTCGTCGTCGTCTTGCCCGCGTCGATGTGGGCCATGATGCCGAAGTTGCGGTAGTCCTCGATCTTGTGCGTGCGGGACATGAAAGCGTGCCTTGAAGTGAGTTCAGGACGCAATGTGCGCCCTCGGGGAGATCGTCGATGTTCGGATAAACGGGCGCGGGCGATTTAGCTCAAACCGCCCGCGCCGCATACCCTGTAGATAGTCACCGCCCGTGGCGGTTTGAAGACGTTACCAGCGGTAGTGGCTGAAGGCGCGGTTCGCCTCGGCCATCTTGTGGGTGTCTTCGCGCTTCTTGACCGCGGTACCGCGGTTGTTCGAGGCGTCCAGCAGCTCGGCGGCCAGCTTTTCCGTCATGGTGTTCTCACCCCGCTTGCGCGCGGCATTGACCAGCCAGCGGATCGCCAGGGCGCGACGGCGATCGGGGCGAACCTCGACCGGCACCTGATAGGTGGCACCGCCGACGCGACGCGACCGGACCTCGACGGCCGGAGCCACATTGTCCAGAGCGGCGTGGAAGGTGGCGACGGGCTCCTGTTCCTTCTTCTTGTCGGCCAGGATCTCGAACGCGCCATAGACGATGTTCTCGGCGACGGCCTTTTTGCCCTCGTACATGACGTAGTTCATGAACTTGGTGACGATCAGATCCTTGTATTTGGGATCCGGCAGGACTTCGCGTTTCTGGGCGCGGTGGCGACGGGACATGGGCTTGGCCTTCTAAAGCAGTGTCGGACGGCCGACAGGAGTCGGCGAATGGAATGGGCGGATCGCTTACTTCGGACGCTTGGCGCCGTAGTGCGAACGGCGCTGCTTGCGGTCCTTGACGCCTTGCGTGTCCAGCACGCCGCGCAGGATGTGGTAGCGAACGCCGGGAAGGTCTTTCACGCGGCCGCCGCGGATCAGAACCACCGAGTGCTCCTGCAGATTGTGGCCCTCGCCGGGGATGTAGCACACGGCTTCGATGCCGGTCGTCAGACGCACCTTGGCGACCTTGCGAAGCGCCGAGTTCGGCTTCTTCGGGGTCGTCGTATAGACGCGGGTGCAGACGCCGCGGCGCTGCGGGCAGCCCTTCAGGGCCGGGACCTTGTTACGGACCGGCTTGGGTTGGCGCGGCTTGCGGATCAGCTGGTTGATAGTCGGCATTCGAAACTCGTCTCTTTCAATCGATGGAGGCGTGTGCCTTTCGGCCGGAGCGCCTCATGAGCCTTCTTTTCGGACGACGCCGATGCGCCGCCCCGGGTTTGGTTTCGAGCCGGCAGCGCGTCATCCAAACAGAAAAACCGGAACGCGCGCTTCGGGCGTTCCGGCGGGCACAGCCCGTCCGCTCAATTGTCACGTTCCCGGAACCCGGCGGACCGGGAACCTCGAAAGTGGGCGGCTTCTACGCGTGGGGGGGCTGAAGGTCAAGGGCGGCGGCGAAGTTGGGGTTGCCGCCGTATCGGCCACCTCAGGCCGCAATACAGCCACGCTCGCCCCCTCCTCTGTGCTCATGGCGGGAGGATCACAATCTCGGGGGCCGGCGTGGATATGGCCCGCCCTTGCGGAGCGGTGGCGCAAGCCGGCGATCGTGGCCGTGTCCGTCCTCGGGCATGTGACCCTCTTCTCATACCTCGGCCTGCGCTCCATGGGGCTGACGCTCTCCGGTCTGGTCGCAGACCCGGATCCCGTCATCTATGTCGAGATCACACCCCGCCCGCTCCTGCCCGGCGAGGTCGCCCGCGTCCGCGCGGTGCCAGAACCGCCGCAGGTCACCAACGCCCCGGCCCTGCCCGGCTCGCCCACGGCCGATCCGGACCGGCCATTCCGCAATCCGGATGATGAGGACAGCCCTGCCCCGCCCGCGCCGCGCATCGGCGCCCCGGCCCCCGGCGCGCCCGCGCCGCCGCCGGGTATCGAGGGCTGGGCCGTACGCCCCGAAACCATGGGAGACCGCGTCGGGCGCGGTCTGCGCACGCGCGGACCCGGCTGTACCTCCCCGGGCCTGCTGAGCGCCGCCGAACGCGCCATCTGTGACGATCGCTTCGGCCAGCGTGCCGCCGCAGCCGCCCCCATAGACGACACGGCGGGCAGCCCCTTCGCGGCCGAGGGTGCCCGCCGCCTGGCCGACTATGACCGCCGTCGCCGCCCGCTGGCCGGCGGTACCGGCAATGTCGGCCCCCGGGACGGCCCCGGCTCCAATTTCGGTATGGGGGTCGCAGGGGGCCTCATGGACCCCTCGCTGCGCCCGGACTCGACGGAGAACATCCGGACCTACGGCCGCGAGGGGCCGCGGTAGGGCCGCGCGTGCCCTCTCCCGCCCGCGGGAGAGGTGGCCCGTCGATCGGCGCAGCCGATCCAGGGCCGGAGAGGGAGGTTTGATAGCGCCCCCATCGTCGCTGGCCTCGCTACGCGAGACGACGCGACACTTCCCCCGCGAGCGGGGGAAGGCCGATAACACCCCGGACAAAAAGGGCGGCCCCATCGCTGGAGCCGCCCTCTTCATTTCAGTCCTGAACCTGTCAATCAGCCTTCGCTGCTCTCCAGCTCCAGTGCCAGATCGGCCGGAAGCGGCTCGATGGCGGCTTCGCGGGTCGAGGTCAGTTCAGCGTCACGCTCGTTGGCGATCTTCTGCAGGGCGCGGAGATAGGCACCCGTACCGGCCGGGATCAGACGGCCGACGATGACGTTCTCCTTCAGGCCTTCCAGCGTATCGACCTTGCCGTTGACCGAGGCGTCGGTGAGGACGCGGGTGGTCTCCTGGAAGGACGCCGCCGAGATGAAGCTGCGGGTCTGCAGCGACGCCTTGGTGATGCCCAGCAGGACCGGCTGGGTGGTGGCGATCCGGCCCCCACGCTTCTCGACCTTGGCGTTCTCGAGCGCGGCTTCCGCCACCTCGACCGTGTCGCCACGGATCAGGGTGGTTTCGCCCGAGTCGAGGATCTCGACCTTCTGCAGCATCTGGCGAACGATCACCTCGATGTGCTTGTCGTTGATCGGCACGCCCTGCAGGCGATAGACCTCCTGCACCTCGTTCACGAGATACTCGGCCAGGGCCTCGACGCCCTGGATGCGCAGCAGGTCGTGCGGATCCGGGTTGCCGTCGATGATGTAGTCGCCCTTGTTGATCAGATCGCCGTCGTGGACGGAGATGTGCTTGCCCTTGGGGATCAGGAATTCGACCGCTTCAGCCTGTTCACCGTCGGCATTGACCTCCGGGGTGATCTTGATGCGGCGCTTGTTCTTGTAGTCGCGTCCGAATTCGACCCGGCCGTCCATCTCGGCGATGACCGCGCAGTCCTTGGGACGACGGGCTTCGAACAGTTCGGCCACCCGCGGCAGACCGCCGGTGATGTCGCGCGTCTTGGCACCCTCGGTCGGGACGCGGGCGATGATCTCGCCCGGCTTGACCACGTCGCCGTTGTTCACGGACAGAACCGCGCCCACCGGCAGCAGGTAACGGGCGTCAGAGCCCGAGGCCAGTTTGGCATAGGCGTCGCCGGAGGTGACACCCATGGCCGGCCGCAGGTCGGCCCCGCGCGGGCTGGCACGCCAGTCGCTGACGACGCGCTGGGCGATGCCCGTCGCTTCGTCGGTTTCCTCGCGGACCGACAGGCCCTCGACCAGGTCCTCGAACCGGATCGCGCCGCCGACTTCCGTCAGGATCGGAGAGGTATAGGGGTCCCACTCCGCCAGACGCTGGCTGCGCTTGACCTCGGATCCCTCGACCACCCGCAGACGGGCACCGTAGGGGATCTTGTGGCTTTCGCGGTCCTTGCCGTCGACCACGATGGTGACGACGACGTTGCGGCTCATGGCCACCAGATCGCCGTGCGCCGCCTTGACGGTCGGGCCGGTGATCTTGGCGATGCCGGGGTTGGTCGCCTCATAGAAGGAGGTTTCCGCCACCTGGGCCGTACCGCCGATGTGGAAGGTCCGCATCGTCAGCTGGGTGCCGGGTTCGCCGATCGACTGGGCGGCGATGACGCCCACCGCTTCGCCGATGTTGACGTTGGTGCCGCGCGCCAGGTCACGCCCGTAGCAATAGGCGCAGATGCCGGCTTCCGCCTCGCAGGTCAGGGCCGAGCGGACCTTGACCGACTGGACGCCGGCCTCGTCGATGACCTCGACCTCTTCTTCCTGCAGATAGGTGTCCGCCGGGAACAGGACCTTGTCGCCGCCCGGCTCCTTGATGTCCTCGGCCGCATAGCGACCCAGAACCCGCTGGCCCAGCGAGACCAGCACGTCACCGCCTTCGACCACGGCGCGCAGGGTGATGCCCCGCGTCGAGCCGCAATCGTCCTCGGTGACGATCGAGTCCTGCGCCACGTCGACCAGACGACGCGTCAGATAGCCGGAGTTGGCGGTCTTCAGCGCGGTGTCGGCCAGACCCTTGCGGGCGCCGTGGGTGGAGTTGAAGTATTCAAGAACGGTCAGGCCTTCCTTGAAGTTCGAGATGATCGGCGTCTCGATGATCTCGCCCGACGGCTTGGCCATCAGGCCCCGCATGCCGCCCAGCTGCTTCATCTGCGCCTGCGAACCACGGGCGCCCGAGTTGGCCATCATGAACACCGAGTTGATGTCCGGGGCCTGACCCTTGGCCAGAACGCGCGGCTGCGCGATCTCGCCCATCATCGCATCGGCGATCTTGTCCGTGGCCTTGGCCCAGGCGTCGACGACCTTGTTGTATTTCTCGCCCTTGGTGATCAGGCCGTCGGCGTACTGCTGTTCGTACTCCTCGACCTGGGTCCGGGTGTCGGCGACCAGGGTGGCCTTGGCGGCCGGGATGACGATGTCGTCCTTGCCGAAGGAGATGCCCGCCTTGGCGGCTTCACGGAAGCCGAGCTGCATCATCTGGTCGGCGAAGATGACCGTCGCCTTCTGACCGCAGTGGCGATAGACCTGATCGATCAGGTTGCCGATTTCCTTCTTGGTCAGGTTCTTCTCAAGCAGGCGGTAGCCGATGTTCGCATTTTGCGGCAGCAGCGCGCCCAGCTTCATCCGGCCCGGGGTCGTGTCGATGACCTTGGTGATGACTTCGCCGGCGGCGTTCATCTCGGTCCAGCGGGCCTTGATCTTCGTGTGCAGGGACACGACACCGGCATCGAGCGCCGCGTCGATCTCGCCCATATTGGCGAACAGCTTGCCCTCGCCCTTCTCGCCGTCCTTGATCAGCGACAGGTAGTACAGGCCCAGGACGATGTCCTGCGACGGCACGATGATCGGCTTGCCGTTGGCGGGCGACAGGATGTTGTTCGTCGACATCATCAGGACGCGCGCTTCCAGCTGGGCCTCGAGGCTCAGCGGGACGTGGACGGCCATCTGGTCGCCGTCGAAGTCGGCGTTGAACGCCGTACAGACCAGCGGGTGCAGGCGGATGGCCTTGCCCTCGATCAGCTTCGGCTCGAACGCCTGGATGCCCAGACGGTGCAGGGTCGGCGCGCGGTTCAGCAGGACCGGGTGCTCGCGGATGACCTCGTCGAGGATATCCCACACCTGCGGCTGCTCGCGCTCGACCATGCGCTTGGACTGTTTGACGGTGCCCGACAGGCCTTTGGCGTCAAGGCGCGCATAGATGAACGGCTTGAACAGCTCGAGCGCCATCTTCTTGGGCAGGCCGCACTCGTGCAGCTTCAGCTCGGGACCCACGGTGATGACCGAACGGCCCGAATAGTCGACGCGCTTGCCCAGAAGGTTCTGGCGGAAGCGGCCCTGCTTGCCCTTCAGCATGTCGGCCAGCGACTTCAGCGGACGCTTGTTGGCACCCGTGATCACCCGGCCGCGACGGCCGTTGTCGAACAGGGCGTCGACCGATTCCTGCAGCATCCGCTTTTCGTTGCGGATGATGATGTCCGGCGCGCGCAGCTCGATCAGCCGCTTCAGGCGGTTGTTGCGGTTGATCACGCGGCGGTACAGGTCGTTCAGGTCGGAGGTCGCGAAACGACCACCGTCCAGCGGCACCAGCGGGCGCAGTTCCGGCGGGATCACCGGCACGACCGTCAGGATCATCCACTCAGGCTTGTTGCCGCTCTCGAGGAAGGCCTCGATCAGCTTCAGGCGCTTGGAGGCCTTCTTGGCCTTCATCTCCGAGGGGCTGTCGGCCAGTTCGCCGCGGTGCTTTTCAGCCTCGGCGTGCAGGTCGATGCCGATCAGCAGGTTGCGCACGGCCTCGGCGCCGATCTCGGCGGTGAAGCCGTCATCGCCGAACTCGTCCTGGTAGCGGTAGAATTCGTCTTCCGTCAGCAGCTGGTTCTGCTTCAGCGGGGTCAGGCCCGGCTCGGTGACGATGTAGTTCTCGAAATAGAGGACGCGCTCGACGTCCTTCAGGGCCATGTCCAGCATCAGCGAGATGCGCGACGGCAGCGACTTCAGGAACCAGATGTGGGCGACCGGGGACGCCAGTTCGATGTGACCCATCCGCTCGCGGCGAACGCGGGCCAGGGTGACCTCAACGCCGCATTTCTCGCAGATAATGCCCTTGTATTTCATGCGCTTGTACTTGCCGCACAGGCATTCGTAGTCCTTGGTCGGGCCAAAGATACGGGCGCAGAACAGGCCGTCACGCTCGGGCTTGAACGTGCGGTAGTTGATGGTCTCGGGCTTCTTGATCTCGCCGAACGACCACGACCGGATCTTCTCCGGGCTGGCGAGGGCGATCTTGATCTGGTCGAAGGTCGGAGTGACCGGGACCGCGTTGAAGATGTTCAGGACTTCCTGGTTCATCTTGGTTCCTTCTGCGGGCTGACCCGCGATAAATAGTGTCGGATGAACAGTGATTAGTGACTAGTGATTAGTGGTTGGGTCCGTGATTCATCAGCAAAGCTGCAATCACTAGCCACTAACCACTAATCACTTTTCCAATCAGCTGTTCTCCAGCTCCACGTTCAGACCCAGCGAGCGCATTTCCTTGACGAGCACGTTGAAGCTCTCGGGAATGCCCGCCTCGAAGCTGTCGTCGCCGCGGACGATGGCCTCATAGACCTTGGTCCGGCCGGCCACGTCGTCGGACTTCACCGTCAGCATTTCCTGCAGGGTGTAGGCCGCGCCGTAGGCTTCCAGCGCCCAGACCTCCATCTCGCCGAAGCGCTGTCCGCCGAACTGCGCCTTGCCGCCCAGCGGTTGCTGGGTGACGAGCGAGTACGGCCCGATCGAACGGGCGTGGATCTTGTCGTCGACCAGGTGGTGCAGCTTCAGCATGTAGATGTAGCCGACCGTAACCGGACGCTTGAACTGCTCGCCGGTCTGGCCGTCATAGACGATCGACTGGCCGGTGCGGTCGAGACCCGCCTTCTCCAGCAGTTCCTCGATGTCCTCGATGTGGGCACCGTCGAACACCGGGGTGGCGAAGGGCACACCCTTGGACAGGTTCTTCGCCAGCTCGATCAGGTCCTCTTCCGTGTCGGGAAGCGGGGTGTCCGGGCCGTAGATGCTGGTCAGGTGATCGACCAGGGCCTTCTTCTGTCCGCCCTGTTGCCAGGCTTCCAGAAGACCCTGGATCTGCTTGCCGAGACCGGCGGCGGCCCAGCCCAGGTGGGTTTCGAAGATCTGGCCGATGTTCATGCGCGAGGGCACGCCCAGCGGGTTCAGAACGACGTCCACCGAGGTGCCGTCTTCCAGGTGCGGCATGTCCTCGATCGGCAGGATCTTGGAGATGACGCCCTTGTTGCCGTGACGGCCGGCCATCTTGTCGCCGGGCTGAAGCTTGCGCTTCACGGCCACGAAGACCTTGACCATCTTCATCACGCCGGGGGGCAGTTCGTCGCCGCGCTGCAGCTTCTCGACCTTGTCCTCGAAGCGGCGGTCGAGCGCCTTGCGGGCGTCCTCGAACTGCTTCTTCATGGCCTCGAGCTCGCCCATCGCCTTCTCGTCGTCGAGGGCGATCTGCCACCACAGGCCGCGCGAAAGCTCGCCCAGCTTGTCTTCGGTGACCACACCACGGCCCAGGCCCTTCGGACCCGAGGTGGCGGTCTTGCCGAGGATCAGCGGCTTCAGGCGGCCATAGACGTTGCGCTCCAGGATCTTGAGCTCGTCGTCGCGATCCTTGCCGAGGCGCTCGATTTCCGAACGCTCGATGGCGATGGCCCGCTCGTCCTTGTCGACGCCGTGGCGGTTGAACACGCGCACGTCGACGATGGTGCCGGCGACGCCGGGCGGCAGGCGCAGGCTGGTGTCGCGGACGTCCGAAGCCTTTTCGCCGAAGATGGCGCGCAGCAGTTTCTCTTCCGGCGTCATCGGGCTCTCACCCTTCGGCGTGACCTTGCCGCACAGGATGTCGCCCGGCTGGACCTCGGCGCCGATCGCCACGATGCCGGCCTCGTCGAGGTTGCGCAGGGCTTCCTCGCCGACGTTCGGGATGTCGCGGGTGATCTCTTCCGGCCCCAGCTTGGTGTCGCGGGCCATGACCTCGAACTCCTCGATGTGGATCGAGGTGAAGACGTCGTCGCGCACGATACGCTCGGAGATGAGGATCGAGTCCTCGAAGTTGTAGCCGTTCCAGGGCATGAAGGCGACCAGCGCGTTCCGGCCCAGGGCCAGCTCGCCGAGGTCCGTCGACGGGCCGTCGGCGATCACGTCGCCGACCTTCACCTCATCGCCCACGCGCACGATCGGGCGCTGGTTGATGCAGGTCGACTGGTTGGAACGCTGGAATTTGGACAGGCGGTAGATGTCGACGCCCGAACGGCCGGCGTCGGCCTCGTTGGTGGCGCGGACCACGATACGGGTACCGTCGATCTGTTCGACGACACCGTCACGCTTGGCGACCACGACGGCGCCGGAGTCCACGGCCACGACCGCTTCCATGCCGGTGCCGACCAGCGGCGCGTCCGACTGCACCAGCGGCACGGCCTGACGCTGCATGTTCGCGCCCATCAGGGCCCGGTTGGCGTCGTCGTTTTCGAGGAAGGGGATCAGGGCGGCGGCGACCGAAACGACCTGTTTCGGCGACACGTCCATCATGTCCACATCGGCGCGGATCAGCAGCTGGGAGTCGCCGTTGATCCGGCCCGGGACCAGCTCCTCGACGATCATGCCGTCCTTGAGCTCGATATTGGCCTGGGCGATCGTGTATTTCGCCTCTTCCATGGCCGAGATGTAGACCACATCGTCCGTGGCCTTGCCGTCCTTCACGCGCCGGTAGGGGCTCTCGATGAAGCCGTATTTGTTCACCCGGGCGTGGGTGGCCAGCGAGTTGATCAGGCCGATGTTCGGGCCTTCCGGCGTCTCGATCGGGCAGATCCGGCCGTAGTGGGTCGGGTGCACGTCGCGGACTTCGAAGCCGGCGCGCTCACGCGTCAGACCGCCAGGGCCAAGCGCCGAAAGGCGACGCTTGTGGGTGATCTCGGACAGCGGATTGGTCTGGTCCATGAACTGCGACAGCTGCGACGAACCGAAGAACTCGCGCACGGCCGCCGCGGCCGGCTTGGCGTTGATCAGGTCGTGCGGCATCACCGTGTCGATATCGACCGAGGACATACGCTCCTTGATGGCGCGCTCCATCCGCAGCAGGCCGACGCGGTACTGGTTCTCCAGCAGCTCACCGACCGAACGGACCCGGCGGTTGCCCAGGTTGTCGATGTCGTCGATCTCGCCATGGCCGTCCTTCAGGCCGACGAGGATCTGCAGCACGCGCAGGACGTCGTCCTTGCGCAGTACGCGGATTTCATCCGACACGTCCGGGGTTTCCAGACGCATGTTCATCTTCACCCGGCCGACGGCCGACAGATCATAGCGCTCGCTGTCGAAGAACAGCGAGTTGAACATGGCTTCGGCGGCTTCCGGGGTCGGCGGCTCACCCGGGCGCATCACGCGATAGACGTCGAAGAGCGCGTCCTCGCGGCCGGTGTTCTTGTCGATGCGCAGGGTGTTGCGCATGTAGGCGCCGACCGTGACATGGTCGATGTCCAGCACGTCGATGGTGGTGAAGCCGTGGCTTTCCAGCAGTTCGATGGTCGGCTGGTCCAGCTCGTCGCCGGCCTCGGCGTAGATTTCGCCGGTCTCGTAGTTCACCGCGTCGGCGGCCAGGTATTTGGTCAGCAGGGCGTCGGCGGCCAGCGACAGGGCCTTGACGCTGTCGCCCAGCTTCTTGGCCTGACGGGCGCTGATCTTGGTGCCCGCAGCGGCGACGATCTCACCGGTGTCAGCGTCGACCAGGTCGAACTCGGGCTTCACGCCCTTCCAGCGCTCGGCCTTGTAAGGCGTGACCCAGCCGTCGCCGCGCTTCTCATAGGGCACGGTCTCGTAGAAGGTCTTGAGGATCTCCTCGCCGTCCATGCCCAGACCCATCAGGAAGGTCGAGGCCGGCAGCTTCCGGCGACGGTCGATACGGACATAGACGATGTCCTTGGCGTCGAACTCGAAGTCCAGCCAGGAACCGCGGTACGGGATCACGCGGGCGGCGAACAGCAGCTTGCCCGAGCTGTGCGTCTTGCCCTTGTCATGGTCGAAGAAGACGCCCGGCGAACGGTGCATCTGCGAGACGATGACCCGCTCGGTGCCGTTGACGACGAAGGTGCCCTTGTCGGTCATGAGCGGGATGTCGCCCATGTAGACGTCCTGCTCCTTGATGTCCTTGACCGAGCGCGCGCCGGTCTCCTCATCCGCCTCGAACACGATCAGGCGCAGCTTGACCTTAAGCGGCGCGGCATAGGTCATGTCGCGCTGGATGCATTCCTCGACGTCGTATTTCGGGTCCTCGAACTCGTAGGACACGTATTCCAGGATGGCGCGCTCGTTGAAGTCCTTGATCGGGAAGACCGACTTGAAGACCGCCTCGATGCCCTGATCCTTGCGCGGTCCCGAGCGCACTTCGCGCTGCAGGAACTGCTCATAGGAGGCGCGCTGCACCTCGATCAGGTTCGGCATCTGCACCGCTTCCGGGATGCGGCCGAACGAGTGGCGGATGCGCTTCTTGCCGGTGAAGGTCGTAGCGTGTGCGAACTGGCCGTGGGCGACGGCGACTTCGGCTTTGGACTTGGCCATTCTGTATTCCCAATACACTGCCCGGGCAGGCAGCGATCAATGCAGCAGCCACGGCTCCGCCTCCCGGGCGACCCGTGACCATCGGTTTCGACGTCCACCCTCGGGCCTCGCGGCACCAGGACGTCTGAAATTGCAGGGCTCCTTGGGGGAGGAGCGCGCCTTCGCACCGGTCGGAGGGCGACAAACCGGGCCTCGGCGCTTTCGCGCGTGTCTCATACTGAGTTAGCGGAGCGGCGTGATATACTCGCTTTGGCGGCGAAATAAAGGCCCTTTCCCCGGTTGGTTTACGATTGTGTGACGGCTTCACGGCGGTGGCCCGAGCCTGCTAGCGTCACCCCATGACCCGCACCCTCCTCATCACCGCCGCCGCCCTGTCCCTGGCCACCCTGTCGCTGGCCGCCTGCGCCACTGCACCGGAGCCACTGGGACCCCCGACCTCCGAGGTCCGCGCCCCTGTGGGCACGCCCAGTCTGGAAGGCTGGAACGCGGGCAACGCCGCCTATCTGGTCTGGAACGGCAGCCGGCCGGGCTGGACCACGACGGCGTCCGGCCTGCAATACCGCCGGATCACCCCGGCAAATCCGGATGGGCGTCAGCCGGTCGCGACCGACACGGTCCGAGTCCACTATCGCGGCACCTTTATCGACGGCCGCGAGTTCGACGGCTCCTGGGCCCGTGGCGAACCGGCCGAATTCCCCCTGAACCGGGTCATTCGCGGCTGGACCGAGGGCGTCGCCCTGATGCGTGAAGGGGAAAGGTTCGAATTCGTCATCCCGGCCTCGCTCGGCTACGGCGAACGCTGGGTCGGCGGCGGCGAACTGCCCCCCAACTCCACCCTGCTGTTCACCGTGGAACTGCTGGAAGTGAAGCCGGCACCGGCCCCGGGGGGCTGACCTCCGCGATCCCCGCCCTTTCCCCTGCCCGTTCCGCTGGATACCCGCCATGAAGCGATTTCTCCTGTCCGCCTGCGCCGCCGCCCTCGTGTTTGGGGCCGCGCCGGCCCTGGCCCAGGTCGGGACCCCGGCCCTGCCCCGGCCGCTCCCGGCCATCCCGGAGCCGCAGGACCGCGCCTACCCGGGCACCATCGGCTACCACGTCGACGCCACCGATCTGGACCATCGGGTCATCCGGGTGCAGCAGACCATTCCGGTCACCGCCGGCGACCTGACCCTGCTCTATCCGAAATTCATCCCCGGGAACCACGCCGCAACCGGCCCGATCCAGCTGCTCGCCGGCCTGACCGTCACCGCCAACGGTCAGCGGATCGAATGGCTGCGCGACACCCTTGACCCCTATGCCTTCCACCTCGCCATTCCGGCGGGCGTGTCCCAGATCGAGGTCGCCTTCGAATGGCTGACCCAGCCCGACAATTCCGTCTGGCGCGTGGTGATGACGCCCGAAATGGTCAATCTGCAGTGGGAAAAGGCCCTCCTCTATCCGGCCGGCTATGCCCACAGCCGCATCACCTTCCAGCCCTCGATCCAGCTGCCCGCCGGCTGGCAGTACGGTGTGGCCATGGACACGGTGTCGTTCGAGAACGGCCGCGCCACCTTCGCCCCGATCAGCCTCGAGATGCTGGCCGACAGCCCGATGTTCGCCGGGGCCCACTATCGCCGCATCGACATCGATCCGGGCGGTCGCTCACCGATCCATCTGAACATCGTCGCCGATTCCGCCGCCAACATCGCCCCGACCCCCGCCTGGATCGAGGCCTATGGTGCGCTCGTCGACCAGGCCGACCGCCTGTTCGGAGCCCGGCATTTCGACCGCTATGAATTCCTGCTGGGCCTGACCTCCCGCATGGGCGGCATCGGCCTGGAGCATCACCGCTCGTCCGAGAACACGGCCCCTCCCGGCTTCTTCACCGACGGCATCACCCGCAATTTCGGGTCGCGCACCCTGCTGCCGCACGAATACGTCCACTCCTGGAACGGCAAGTTCCGCCGCCCGTCGGACCAGCTGACCCCCAATTTCAACGAGCCGGTCCAGAACACCCTGCTCTGGGTCTATGAGGGCCAGACCGAATACTGGGGCGATGTCCTGACCGGCCGCTCGGGCCTCGCCACGAAGGAGGAAATGCTCTCCAATTTGGCCGAGATCGCCGCCTTCTACGACAACCAGCCCGGCCGCGACTGGCGCGCCCTGCAGGACACCACCAACCACAATCTCCTCGGCTACCGCACCTCCAACCCCTGGCCGTCGCACATGCGCGGCACCGGCGACTACTATCGCGAGGCCGCCCTGATCTGGCTGGATGCGGACACCCTGATCCGCGAGGCGACCGACAACCGCAAATCCCTCGACGACTTCGCCCGGGCCTTCTTCGGCGTCGACGACGGCGTCTGGAGCCCCAAACCCTACACCTTCGACGACCTGGTCGCGGCCCTGAACGGCGTGCATCCGCACGACTGGGCCGGCTTCCTGCGCACCCGTCTGGACGCCGTCGGCCCCGAGGCCCGCGCCCCGCTGGACGGCATCACCCGCGGCGGGTACCGACTGGTCTATGTCGACAGCCTGACCGCGGCCGAGAAACAGGTCCAGACCGGCTGGGCCAACGACTTCCAGTATTCCCTCGGCTTCAGTCTGGGCGGCCCCACCAATCGTATCGGCGGCATTGTCTGGGGCGGTCTGGCCTATCAGGCCGGTCTGGGCGCCGGCTGGGACCTGGTCGCCGTCAACGACCGCGCCGCCTCCGCCGAGGTCCTGCGCGAGGCCGTCACGGCGGCGAAGTCCGGCACCACCCCGATCACCCTGATCATCCGCAACGGCGACCGCTTCCGCACCGTCTCCTTCGACTACCGTGGCGGCCTGCGCTACCCGCGCCTCGAACGGATCGAGGGCACCCCCGACCGCCTCGGCGACATCCTGACCGCCCGGCGGCGCTGATCCGGACAAAGGAAAACGGGCCGGGGATCGCTCCCCGGCCCGTCCAGAACTGTCCCGAGGGACGGCTCTTACTTCTTACTTGATCTGCACCTTGGCGCCGGCTTCCGTCAGCTTCTTGGCGACTTCGTCGGCAACCTGCTTGGAGACGTTCTCGACGACGTTCTGCGGAGCGCCTTCGACCAGGTCCTTGGCTTCCTTCAGACCCAGGTCGGCGCGGACGCCGCGGACTTCCTTGATGACGTTGATCTTCTTGTCGCCGCCGTCAACCAGGACAACGGTGAACTCGGTCTGCTCTTCGGCAGCTTCGGCCGGAGCGGCACCGCCACCGCCGGCGGGCATGGCCATGGCGACCGGAGCAGCGGCGCTGACGCCCCACTTTTCTTCCAGCAGCTTGGACAGTTCGGCGGCTTCCAGCACGGTCAGGGCGGAAAGGTCTTCAACGATTTTGGCGAGATCGGCCATGGGGTGTTTCCTTCGGAGGATTGGGTTTCAGTAGAGAGTTTGCAGAGATGAAAGAGGCAGGTCCGCTTACGCGGCGTCCTTGGTGGCATAGGCGCTGAACACGCGGGCCAGTTGGGACGCCGGGGCTTGCACGACGCCGGCAACCTTGGTCGCGGGCGCATTGAGCAGGCCGAGCAGCGAGGCGCGGATCTGGTCCAGCGAAGGCAGTTTGGACAGAACGCCCACGCCCGCTGCATCCAGGATCTTGTCACCCATGAAGCCGCCCAGAACCACGAACTTGTCGTTGGCCTTGGCGTATTCAGCGGTGATCTTGGCGGCCGTCACCGCGTCATCGGCATAGGCGATGCCCACGGGACCCTTGAACAGGCCGTGGTAATCGCTGCCTTCAGCGGCATCGAGCGCCTTCAGCGCCAGGCGGTTCTTGACCACCTTGAACGTGCCGCCGGCAGTACGCAGGCGTCCACGCAGGTCTTCCATATCCGCAACGGTCAGACCCAGGTTGTGGGTCACGACCACGGCGCCCGCGTCGGCAAAAACGCCCTTCAGCGTTTCGATCGACTCGGCTTTTTGTGCGCGGTCCATTGCGGTCTCCAGTCTGTATTCGCCGCCGGGCTTATTCCCGACGACGGATTGGCCAGTGCGCCACGCATCGCTGCGAAGCGTTCAGGCCGGTCGTAATGTCCGAAGGAAGCTCAAACCCCGACGCCCGGATACCGGAACGTCTGGCGTCGTCTGCATCCCCATCTCCCCACGGCACCAGAGGGCTCTCTGGCATTTACGGTCTGGGTGACCCCCAAACCCCGAAGTTCTCGGACAGGACCGCCATGACGCAAGGCCATGACGGAAGAGGCGCGCTCTATACACGGCAGAGCGTGGAAATCAACGGGTCAGGGCGGGTTCGATGTCCGTCTGCGGGAAATCGTCCCCCTTGAACAGCAGGGGAACCTCAAAACTCCGGGCGCAGGCGTAGGCAAAGCAGTCGCCCATGTTCAGCGCCGCCGGATGTCGTCCCTTGCCGAAGCGCTCGAACGCCTCCAGCGCCGGCCGGTGGGCTTGTACCGGAATCCCGCTGATCCGCACCTCCGCCGCCGTGAGGTATCGCTCGACATAGGTCAGCGCAGCATCGACCTCGACGGCCTGCTCGCGAACAATCGCCCGGACGGTTTCCCAGACGGCGACCGGCGAGGTCACGGAGCCATCCGTCTGTGCAATCAGAACCTCGAATGCCTCATGGCCGGGCTCGCGCAGCAAAACGGCGCACAGGGCTGACGCATCGATAAACATCAATCGCCGGAAATCTCATCAAAGAAGGCCTTGTCCGCCTTCAATCCGGTTCGCGGCCTCCGCGCGAGTTCGTCGGAAATCTCGCGCATCCGACGCAGCCGCTCACCCGCGTCTGTCTCCTGGCGATCAAGCTCGGCGGACACGGCCTGGCGCACGGCTTCTGTCAGGCCGACGCCCCGCTGATCGGCGAGTTTGCGCACCAGGGTATCGGTTGTCTTGTCCCGAACATGAAACGCCATCACAACCTCCGGCTAGCCATTCTTTAACATCGGATAGCCGGCGTCGCAATCGCACATCGACCCGTAACCCCCGCCCCCTTCCCAAACTCCTCCGATCAGGCTCAAACTCCGGGATTGAGGGACCGCATCATGACCGAGACCACCGAAGCGACCGGCCGCGACAGTCTCGGCGGCACCACCTCGCCCCTGCTGGGCCCGATCCGGATCGGCATCGGCCTGCTGCAGGGCCTCGGCCTCTATGGGCTGCAACGCAGCGCCGATGGCGACATCAAGCTCTGGCCCGCGACCGAGCCGCTGCTGTTCGGCCCCCTGCTGCTGGTCGTCGCCTTCCTGCCGCTGGTCCTGCTGGCCGGGGTCGGCCGGCTGCGCCCCGTCACCCTGGCGATCTGGACCGCCGTCGCCGGCGTGGCCCTCGCCCTGCTGGGCCTGCACGACATCGCCCGCCAGAGCGCCGATACCCTGGACGATCAGATCTACCTTTCCGCGCCGGTGATCCTGTTCTCGGCCGCCGCCCTGTTCATCAGCCACCACCTGGTCGCTCCGGCCGATTTCGAGCGCCGCCGCATCGCGAGCTTTCCAGCCTATTTCGACACCACCTGGAAGGCCGGGGTCCAGCTGGCCATGTCGCTCGGCTTCACCGGTGCCTTCTGGATCCTGCTCCTGCTGGGTGCGGCCCTGTTCAAGGTCATCGGCCTGAGCTTCCTCGAGAACCTGCTGCGCGAGACCTGGTTCGCCATCCCCGTCACCTTCCTGGTCTTCGCTGTCGCCGTCCATCTGACCGATGTCCGCGACGGCCTGATCCGGGGCGTGCGCACCGTGGCCCTGATGCTGCTCTCATGGCTGTTGCTGGTCATGACCGTCCTGGCCGCCGGCTTCCTCGCCGCCCTGCCCTTCACCGGTCTTGAGGCCCTGTGGGAGACGGGTAATGCCACCTCCCTGGTGCTGGCCGCCGCCGCGGCCCTGATCATCCTCATCAACACCGCCTATCAGGACGGCCGCCCCGACAACCTGCCGCCTCTGGTGCTGCGCTTCGCCGTGCGCGTCGCCGCAGTCCTGCTCACCCCGCTGGTCGTGCTCGCCGTCCTCGGCCTGTCGCTGCGCATCGGCCAGTATGGCCTGACCCCGGACCGGATCATCGCCGCCGCCTGCGCCCTCGTCGGCGTCGCCTATGCCGCCGGCTACGGCTGGGCCGCCCTCAGCCCCTTCTGGCGCAAGGGCGACTGGATGCGCCCGCTGGAGCGCACCAACGTCTGGACCGCCCTGCTGACCGTGACCGTTATCCTCCTGCTGTTCAGCCCGGCGCTGGACCCCGCCCGGCTCTCGGTCATGGATCAGGTCGCCCGGCTGGAACGCGGCGCGGTGACACCCGACAAATTCGACTACGAATTCCTGCGCTTTGAAAGCGGCAAGGCGGGACAGGCGGCGCTGGCGCGGCTGGCCCGATCGGACAATGCCGCCATCGCCACCGCAGCAAAGGCTGCGCAAAAGGTCGAGAACCGCTACGACGGCTCGGCCGAACCCGTGCCTTCGCTGGCGATCGAGGTCTGGCCGGCCGGTGCCGAACCCCTCCCCGCCGGATTCGCCGCCTCCGCCAACCGCGGCGGCGACCTCGACCATTGCCAGTACGCCAACTTCTGTCTTGCGACGCGCCGGGACCTGAACGGCGACGGATCACAGGAAATCCTGATCGTCGGTCATTCCGAAATCGCCGTGTTTGTCCCGGAGGATGGCGTCTGGACCCTGATCGGCCATTTCGATCAGAGCTGCCGCTATGAGACGCAGACGGACCCGCGCGAGGCCCTGCGCGCCGGACGTCTGCAAGCCGTCCAGCCCGCCTGGCCGGATCTGGTCTTCGCAGAGGGGCATCAGGCCGCCCGCTTCCGATCCAGCCGCATGGCCGACTGCGAAGGCGCGACGCCCGTCACCGGTTCGACCCGTCCGGCCCCTTGACCCCGCCCCCGGCAAGCTCGCTACACTGACCTCATGACATCGACCCCGGGAGCCCCCGCGTGAACCAGTCGGGCGGAACCGCTCAGGATGCACTGCTGCAGCAGGCCGGCGAGGCCCTGTCGCGTCGCGATCCGCAAACCGCCCTCGACCTGATCGATCGGGCCGACCGGATGGGGCCGACCCACCACGGCTTCCTGAACCGGGCCCTGGCCCTGCGCATGCTCGGTGACCTGCCCGGCGCGCTGGCAGCCCTCGACGACGCCCTGGCCATCCAGCCCTATGATTTCACCGCCCTGCTCGGCAAGGCGGCCATGCTGGAACAGATCGGCCAGGCCCGCGCCGCCGCCGACGTCTATCGCAACGCCCTCAAGATCGCCCCGCCCCGCGACCGTCTGCCCCCGGGCCTTCAGGCCCAGCTGGACCATGCCGCCGCCGTTGTCCGCCGCCATGCCGAGGCCCTGCGCGATCATATGCGCAGCCAGGTCGCCGCCCTGCGCGGCGCGGTCGACGCCGCCACGCTCGACCGCTTCGACGAGGGGCTGGAGATCTACGCCGGCCTCAAGACCGCCCCGAAGCAGGAGCCGCTCCTGCTCGACTACCCCCGCCTGCCCGCCATCCCCTTCTACGACCGCGCCCTCTTCCCCTGGCTGGAGACGCTGGAGGCCGCCACCCCGGTCATCAAGGCCGAGCTTGAGGCCCTGCTGGCCGGCGGCATGGACGATTTCGCCCCCTATATCGCCTACCCCAAGGGTGCCCCCGTCAATCAGTGGGGCGAGTTGAACCACTCCCGCAAATGGAGCTCGCTCTGGCTCTGGAAGGACGGCACGCGTCAGGACGCCGTCTGCGAACGCTGCCCCCGGACCGCCGCCCTGCTCGAATCCCTGCCCATGTGCCGTCAGGACGGCTTCGCCCCCACCGCCGTCTTCTCCGCACTCCAGCCCCACACCCACATCCCGGCCCATACCGGCTCGTCCAACGTCCGCCTGCTGACCCACCTGCCCCTGATCCTGCCCGGCCCGGCCCGCTTCCGCGTCGGCAACACCGTCCGCGACTGGAAGATGGGCGAGGCCTGGGTCTTCGACGACACCATCGACCACGAGGCCTGGAACGACGCCGACGAGATGCGGGTGATCCTGATCTTCGACATCTGGAACCCCTATCTGTCCGAAGCCGAACAGACCCTGATCACCGCGATGATGCAGGCGCACCGGAGTTTTGCGGGCGGGTAGTCGCGAGGGCTTAGGGCTTAGGGCTTAGGACTTGGGGCTTGGGGCTTGGGGCTTGGGGCTTGGGGCTTGGGGATCAGCCCACGGAGAACCGGGGTTCTCGGCCACGCAACGGGATTGCTCGAGTGCCATGACAGAAACCCCATCCCTAAGCCCTAAGCCCTAAGCCCTACTCCCTCCCCCCCATTAACCCCCCACTCACCCTGCCCCCCAACCCGATCTTCACCTTGTGGCCGCTAAAACGTCCCGGAATGAGCCAGTCCCGCTTCAACGAGGACCGGCCTTAACCGTGATGTTGAAGGGTGTTCCATGGCCAAGACCGTTCTCGTGGTCGACGACGATCCGACCCAGCGCCGCCTCGCGCAGGCCGTGCTGGAGCGTGAGGGCTATGCCGTGGTCCATGCCGAATCCGGCGGCGAGGCCATCGATCGTCTGACCAAGGGCGGCGGGGCCGATGTCGTCCTGCTCGACATGGTCATGCCCGGCATGAGCGGCATGGAGGCCCTGGCCGAGATCCGTACCGCCGGCGTGACCACACCCGTCATCGTCCTGACCGCCTCGGGCGGCGTCGATGCGGTGGTCAAGGCCATGCAGGCCGGGGCCCAGGACTTCTTCGTCAAACCCGTCTCGGCCGAGCGCCTGCTGGTCGGTGTCTCCAACGCCCTGCAACTGACCCGGCTGACCGCCGAGGTCGGCCGGCTCAAGAAACACGTCTCCGGCCGCACCTCCTTCGACGATCTGGTCGGCACCAGCCCACCCATGCGGATGGTCAAGTCGCTGGGTGCCCGCGCCGCCAAATCCTCCATCCCGGTCCTGATCACCGGCGAAAGCGGCGTCGGCAAGGAAGTCATCGCCCGCGCCCTGCACGGGGCCTCGGACCGCGGTGGCAAGCCCTTCGTGGCCGTCAACTGCGGCGCCCTGCCCGCCAACCTGATCGAGTCGATCCTGTTCGGCCATGAAAAGGGGGCCTTTACCGGCGCCCACGACAAACACCTGGGCAAATTCCAGGAAGCCAACGGCGGCACCCTGTTCCTCGACGAGATCGGCGAACTGCCGCTGGACATGCAGGTCAAACTGCTGCGCGCCCTGCAGGAGGGCGAGGTCGACCCGGTCGGCTCCAAACGCGCGGTCAAGGTTGATGTCCGCATCGTCTCGGCCACCAACCGCGACCCGGCCCAGCAGGTCCGCGCCGGTGCCTTCCGCGAGGATTTGTTCTATCGACTCAACGTCTTCCCGATCGAGGCTCCGTCCCTGCGCGAGCGTCGCGAGGACATCCCTGCCCTGATCGACCACTTCATCGCCCGCTTCAATGTCGAGGAAGGCAAGCGCGTCGCCGGCTGTTCAGGCGAGACCCTGGCCCTGCTCACCGCCTTCGACTGGCCCGGCAACGTCCGCCAGCTCGAAAACACCGTCTATCGCGCCATCGTCCTGGCCGACGCGCCCTTCCTGCAACCGCACGACTTCCCCGCCATCTCGGGCGTCTCCTCCCCCCCCGCGGGGGAGGTGGAACGTCGCGACAGCGACGAGACGGCGGGGGTGCCGGCCGCGGGCTCGGTTCTCGACCTTCCGCCCCTGCCCGACACCCCGATCCGCATCCTCGACGAGCGTGGCCATCTGCGCACCCTGGAGGAGATCGAGCGGGACCTGATCCTGCACGCCATCGAGGTCTATGCCGGCCACATGTCAGAGATCGCCCGGCGTCTCGGCATCGGCCGCTCGACCCTCTACCGCAAGGTTCGCGAACAGGGGCTCGAGGGCATCCTCAAGGAAGCGGGCTGAGGCATATCGCCACCGGGCCGATCGGCTCCGGGGTCGGTAACCTCCCCGCAGGCTGACACGGCGAGGGCAGGCGGTGCCGAATATCGGGGTCGGCAACCCGATTGTGACCAAAAGTTCATTGGCCACGGACGAACCCGGTGCCAAAGAAAGGGATTGGTTCGTCCTGGGCCCAACCCTTGGCTTCCTCGCTGAAAGGCGACGGACTTTCGGGGTGCGCACGTTTCAGGGCTGGTTTCTCCCCGGGATTCGTCCACATGCTGTTTGTCACGACCGCCCTGTCCGGCCTGATGGCCGGTCTGATCCAGACCGCGCCGCCGCCCGTTCAGCCGCCGCAGGCCCCGGCGACCCAGACTCCCGCGACCCAGGCTCCGGTGCCCGCAGCGGGTGCGCCGACCTTCGAACTCGATTCCGTCGTGACCACAGGTGCCCGCCCGCGGGGCAGCGCCAGCTCCGACATCCCGCCCGATGTCACCCTGAGCGCAGAGCAGATCGCAGCCTACGGGGCCTCGAACATCGCCGAACTGCTGACCTATCTGGAGCCCCTGACCCGCAGCTCGCGCGGTCGGGCCGACGGCCCGCCGGTGTTCCTGGTCAATGGCCGCCGCATCTCCGGCTTCCGGGAAATCCAGGGCGTGCCGCCGGAAGCCATCGAGCGGGTCGACATCCTGCCCGAGGAGGTCGCGCTCGAATACGGCTATGCCGCCGACCAGCGCGTCGTCAATTTCGTGCTCAGGTCCGACTTCCGTTCGACCACCACCGAGCTCGCCGGGCGTCTCCCGGTCCAGGGCGGCCGCACCACCATCGAGATCGAGGGCAACCGCCTCCACATCTCGGGCCCGACCCGCTGGTCAGTGGACGCCGAACACGAGCGCTCCACCCCGCTGTTTGAGTCCGAGCGCGACATCGTCCGCGATACGGTCTCCAGCCCCAATGATACGGTCGCGGGCATTTCGGGCGGCGCCTATCGCACCCTTCTGGCCGAGAGCGAGCGCACCACCGCGCGCGGCACCTTCAAGCGCGATCTCAACAACACCACCCAGGCGACCCTCAGCGGCAGTCTCGAGGACCGTTCCAGCCAGAGCTTCAACGGCCTGCCCGGGTTCAGGCTCACCGTGCCCGACTCCAACCCCTTCTCGCCGCCCGGCCCCGGCAGTGTGCAGGTCTTCCGCTATCTCGACACCCCCGCGGCCCTCGACCGCCAGACCGACAGCCTGACCGGCAGCCTCGGCCTGGTCGTCGACGGCTTCCTCGGCGATGACTGGCGCTGGACCCTGTCCGGCAACTATGACCGCGTCGAAACCGACACCGTCACCGGCCGCGGCTATGACGCCGTCAATGTGCCGTTCCAGACCCGTCTGAACGCCAATGACCCGACGGCCAACCCCTACGGCCCCCTCTCCCCCTCCGACTTCACCCGCTTCGCCGACGACACCGCCAACTCTGTCTCCCAGGTGCTGTCGACCGAGCTGGTGCTGACCGGCGACGTGTTCGACCTGCCTGCCGGCGGCATCTCCTCGACCTTCAGGTTCGGGGCCGATACCCGCTCGCTGGATTCCACCAGCATCCGCTCGGGCCTGACCCTCGACCGCTCCCAGTCGCGCGACCGCTTCAACAGCCAGGCCAGTTTCAACATCCCCATCGCCAGCCGCCGCCAGGACGTCCTGACCGCGATCGGCGACCTGTCGGCCAATTTCAACGTCGGCTATGAGGAACTGTCGGACTTCGGCGGCCTGACCACCCTCGGCTTCGGCATCAACTGGTCCCCGATCGAGGCCCTGTCCCTGAACGTCAGCTACACCGACGAGAACGGCGCCCCGACGATCTCCCAGCTGAATGACCCGATCATCTCGACCCCCAACGTCCCGGTGTTCGACTTCCGGACCAACCAGACGGTGCTGGTCACCCGCATCGACGGCGGCAACCAGAACCTGAACTCGGACAACCGTCAGGTCTGGAAGGCCGGCTTCAACTTCAAGCCCTGGACCGAGACCGACTTCCGCATCCAGTCGACCTGGACCCGCAGCCTCACGGAAGACGCCATCGCCGCATTCCCGACCCTGACCCCGGACCTCGAGGCCGCCCTGCCCGGCCGCTTCGTCCGCAGCGGCGGCGTCCTCATCGCCTTCGACGCCCGGCCGCTGAATTTCGAGCGGTTCGAGCGTCAGGATATCCGCACCGGCTTCAACTATTCGCGCGCCTTCGGGGCCGCCAGCCCCGCGGCGACGCCCCTGCCCGGCACGCCCGGCAGCGCGCGCCCGGCCGGCATCCCCGGTGGCGGCGGCGGCGGCGGACCGATCCGCATGGGCCAGGGCGGCCCAGGCGGCGGCGGCGGCGGCGGCGGCTTCATGGGGGCCATGAGCGCCATGGGCGGCATGCGGCCCGGCCAGGGCCGTTTCAACCTGTCGCTCTATCACACCGTCCGCCTGCAGGATGAGATCGTCATCGCCACCGGCCTGCCTGTCCTCGACCTGCTGGACGGCGCCGCCACCGGTTCGCGCGGCGGTAGCCCCCGCAACGAGATCCAGGCCCAGGGCGGTGTCTTCCGCAACGGCATGGGGGCCTTCGTCAACGCCAACTGGCGCGAGGGCACCCGTGTCGACGGCGGCACCGGCCCGGATCTGAATTTCTCGGATCAGGCCACGGTCAATCTGAACGTCTTCATCGACCTCAACTCCCAGGCCTCCTGGGTGGCGAAATTCCCCTGGCTCAAGGGCGGGCGGGTCAGCTTCGGGGTCCAGAACCTGTTCGACACACGTCCCGAGGTCACGGCCAGCAGCGGCGGCACCCCGCTCAACTACCAGCCCGACTACCTCGACCCCCAGGGCCGGCTGGTCAGCCTGACGTTCCGGAAGATCCTGCTCTAGGGCTTGGGGCTTGGGGCTTGGGGATTAGGGATTAGGGATTAGGGATTAGGTGGTCCGCTGCCTGTGCGCGACAGACAAATCGAGCGCCTTGCCTGCTCATACCTAAGCCCCAAGCCCTAAGCCCCAATCCCTAATCCCTCTCCTTCCTCCCCCACCGCCCCTTCGGCGCCTCGCCCTTGGCCTTGGCGGTGATTTCCTTGAGCTTGCGGCCCTGCAGGGCCGACAGGGCCTGCCCCGGCGCGCCCTTTTCAGGGTCGCCGAAGGCGCGGCCGTGGGTCTTGACCCGCTCGCTGACCGACTCGATGAACTCCCCCTCCCAGTCAGACAGCGAAACGCCCGCCTTCTCGGCCGAGCGGCGGGCGCGTCTCAGGGCATTCAGCGCCGCCCGCTGGGCCGCCTTGCGCTGGGCTTCGAAGGGACTGGGGGGCGGTTTTCGCTTCAAGGGAGGGATTGGGGCTTAGGGCTTAGGGCTTAGGGCTTGGGGATTAGGGATTGGCTGGTCCGCTGCTTGAGCGCGGCAGAAACATCGAGCGCCTTGCCTGCTCATCTCTAAGCCCTAAGCCCTAAGCCCTAAGCCCCAAGCCCCAAGCCCCAAGCCCTAAGCCCTCAAAATCAGATCTCCCCGAGCGCCGACAGATACAGGTCGAGGATCGCATCCTCCTCCTGACGCTTGGCCTTGTCCTGTTTGCGGATGCGGATGACCTTGCGCAGGATTTTCACGTCATAGCCCTCGCCTTTGGCCTCGGCGAAGACCTCCTTCATGTCGGCCATGACGGCGGCCTTGTCCTCTTCCAGCCGCTCGATGCGCTCGATGATGGTGCGCAGCCGGCCCTGGGCCGCCGAGTTGAGGACGTCGGGCGAGGAATCGAAGGAAGCGTCGTCGGCCAAGGGAGAACTCCGGAAAAGGTCACGCCCTCAGACAGGCCGAAGGCCGTCCGGGCAGGATGATGGGGGACGCTAACCACGTCGGTTCGCGCGACTCAACGACTGGTCTGCGCAGACGCGAAAAAGGCTGCGGACAAGTCCGCAGCCCTGAAACTTTTCCACGCTCAATCAGCGGGCGACCGATCGTCATTCCCGCGAAGGCGGGAACGCCCGCGTCAGCGCCAGATCAGCCCTGCTTCGCCTTGAAGCGCGGGTCGGTCTTGTTGATCACATAGACGACGCCCTTGCGGCGCACGACCTTGCAGTCGCGGTGGCGGGTCTTCAGCGACTTGAGCGAGCTACGGACCTTCATGGTCGTCGTCCTGGGGCAAAGCAAAACAGAAAAGCCGCGGGACGAACCTGCGGCGGAGCGGTGCGTATAGAGAGGCTTCCCGGAATCGTCAACCGCGGACGGACGGGGTCTGCAAGGCGGGCTTGGCGAGAGGTCGACTATGGTTGGTGAGCGGACGCTCAAGCAGCGAGCGACCGCGTCGCGAGCGTTAGCGCACCAATATAAGAGATGGAGGCCTGGCCTCCGAGTTGAACGGAGGGTCTACGGCGTTGCACCGCCGTCGCGTCGCCCCTCCGCCACCAGGCCGTATCGGGTCTCAGAGCTGCCGGGAACCTGCGCCGCGACCACGAAGACCCGCAACAAAACAGAGGGTTAATGACGCAGAACGGGGAAATCACGGTGGGCTGAATCCCTCCCCGCGCGATTTTCATCCCTGACGCGCACCCCAAACGACACACCCCGCCGCGGCCTGATCCGGCGGCCTCGCCCTGGCCCGACGATTGCAACAGACCATACAGCCCTCGCGCACTTGTTATGAGGGTTCGGCTCCAGGGGACTCTACAGCTATCGCCATGCGTATCAGCCTTCGACTCATCCTCATCGCCTCGGTCGCCGCCTGCGCCCCCATTGTGCCGGAGATGCTGCCGGTCATTCCGACGGTCGAAGCACCGGCTCCGGCCGCCCCGGGCACGCCAGCGCCCGCGCCGTCACCGGTCCCTGCGCCCCCCGCCCCCGTGGTGGTCGACCAGGCCGGCTTCGATGGCTGGAAACAGGGCTTCCTGACCCGCCACGGCGGTGCCCGCCGCGCGGACTACGAGCGCGAACTGGCCGGCCTGACGCCCGACGCCTCGGTCATCCGCCTCGACCGCAACCAGCCTGAATTCAGCCGCCCCGCCGGCGCCTATGTCCAGTCCGCCGCCTCGGCCACCCGCATCGCCCAGGGCCGCGCCCGCACCGATCGTGTGCCGTGGGAGGTGGTTCAGCGGTTCGGCGTCCCGACCGAAATCCTCGTCTCGATCTGGGGCAATGAGAGCGCCTTCGGGGCCGTCCAGGGCGACTATGACGTCATCCGCTCGCTGGCCACCCTCGCCTGGGACGGCCGTCGCCGTGACTGGGCCGAGGGCGAGCTCAAGAATGCCCTCGACATCGTCGTCGACGGCCGTCGCGACCGGGCCGGGCTGAAAGGCAGCTGGGCGGGGGCCATGGGCCAGACCCAGTTCATGCCCGACGCCTATCTGCGCCTCGGGGTCGACCAGAGCGGCGACGGCAAGGTCGACATCTGGGGCTCGGACGCGGACGCCCTCGCCTCGGCCGCCAATCTGCTGGCCCGCGCCGGCTGGAAGCCCGGCCAGACCTGGGGCTATGAGGTCATCCTCCCCGCCGGCTTCAACTATGCGGAGGCCGAGGGGCCGCGCCACACCTGGCGGGAATGGTCCCGGCGCGGCGTCACCCTCGCGCGGGACGGTGCCCCCAACGCCGCCGAGGCCCTCGAAGAGGCCGTCATCCTTCTGCCCCAGGGCGCGCGCGGCCCCGCCTTCCTGGCCCTGCCCAACCATTTTGTGATCCGCCGCTACAACAACTCGGTCAGCTACGCCCTCGCCATCGGCCTGACCGCCGACGGCATCGCCGGCCGTCCCGGCCTCGTCGCCACCTGGCCCGATGACGCCCCCCTGTCCCGCGATCAGCGCATCGGGGCCCAGGCCGCCCTGACCCGGCTCGGCTTTGATACCCAGGGTGTCGACGGCGTCGTCGGCGCCAACACCCGCGCCGCCCTCCGCCGCTGGCAGATCGCCAACGGCCGACTGGCCGACGGCTATCTGACCGCCGATCTGGCGGATGAGCTGATCCGCCTGGCGGGATAAGATCTCGCGTCTCCTCCCCATCGCAGAGGCGAAGGAGGGTGGAGGGGCGCCGACCGCACGCTCCTTTCTACCCCTCCACCATGCTTCGCATGGTCCCCCTCCCCATTCGCTGCGCGAACAGGGAGGAGACACGGACTGCTCACAATCCGCCGATTGTCAGCATATTCCGCCCGCCCAACACTCTGATTTAACGAACCTTTCAAAAAACACAGCGTCACAAACCATCCGCGCTGAGCCCCATGCCAGACTCCTGCCCATCCCGTCGGTGGGGAGGGCGTCGGATCCAGCGCCCCGATGTCGGCGGGCTGTGGTCGAGCGATGAAGCCCGGGGGATGGATACTTCGGGGGTCCTTGCGG
>NZ_JAIYCP010000013.1 GCF_027487935.1 Brevundimonas sp. | reverse complement strand
TCGCAGCTCGGACTGCGTACGTGGTCGTGGCGCTGCCGTGGAGTATCTGGCCCATAGTGCCTCCCGGAATGAAGGATCAGCTTGACTGATTCCCCCACACTCCGGGACAGAACACCTAGGCCGTTCTCTCACGCGCCAGCCAGTCGGCGCTCGCCATTTCATTGAGCCGCGACACCGTGCGCTCGAATTCGAACGCCCCGACCCCCTCGCGGTAGAGGGCCTCCGGCGCCGCCCCGGCCAGGACCACCAGCCGGGTCCCGGCCTCGTAGAGGGCGTCGACCAGGGTCACAAACCGCCGCGCCGCCTGCTGGTTGTCGGGTCCCATCACCGGGACACGCTCCAGAAACAGGGTGTGGAACCGCTCCGCGATGGCCAGATAGTCCTGTGGTCCCAGGGCTGTGCCGCACAGCTGGTCGAAGGTCGCCCGGGCCAGCCCGCCGTCGGTGCGCGCGATCACCAGATCCCGGCCCAGCACCGTCAGCCGGGTCGGCGTCTCCGGCTGTTCGCCCTTGAGCTGCTCCCACAGCCCCTCGAACCCCGTGCGCTGCCCGGAGTCAGTATCCGTGTACCAGACCCGCGTCCCCATGAGCCTGTCCAGCCGCCAGTCGCGCGGCCCGGCGACGCTGACCACCACGCATTTGTGTTCCAGCATGGCGATGAAGGGCAGGAAGAGCTGGCGGTTGATCCCGTTCAGATACAGCTGGTCCGGCGCCCGGTTCGAGGTCACCATCAGAACGACCCCCCGCTCGAACAGGGCCTCGAACAGTCGGCCCAGGATCATGGCGTCGGCGATGTCGGTGACCTGCAGTTCGTCGAAACACAGCAGCCGGGCCTCGGACGCGATCAGGTCGGCGACCGGCCTGATCGGATCGTCGCCTCCCCAGGATTGACCGAAGGGCAATCCGCCCTTCGGACGCGACTGGCTGAAGACGGCCCTTCGTGCCTTGGCATCGCCCTCGCGCCACTGGCGGACCAGATCGTGGACCCGGGCCATGAAGGCATGGAAATGGGCGCGGGACTTCCGCGGCTCGGGGACCGTGGCGAAGAACATGTCCATCAGCAGGGATTTTCCGCGCCCCGGCGGCCCGCACAGATAGACGCCGCGCACCTCGGGACGGCCGCCGAACAGACCGCGCCGACCCAGATCCTTCTCCAGCCGGGTCAGGGCCTCGACCACCGCGATCTGCGACGGATCGGGGCTCAGCCGGCCCTCGGCCAGGCGACGGTCATAGGCGGTGCGTATGCGTGAAGGCATGGTTTCCGGCCTTAGCGGTGCCTGCGGCCGCTGAAAAGCGATTGCTTCGCGCCGTCGAAGGCCTACATGCCAGTTTCATCCCCGCATTCCGCCCTCAGCCAGCGAGCGACCGCGTCGCGAGCACAGGGCGTCCGAAGGACCAACACCTATGGGTTACAAAGTCGCCGTCGTGGGCGCCACCGGCAATGTGGGCCGGGAAATGCTGAACATCCTCGAGGAACTCGAATTCCCCGTCGACGCCATGCACGCCGTCGCCTCGCGCAAGTCCAAGGGCGTGGAAGTGTCCTGGGGCGACCGGACGATCAAATGCGAGGACATCGAACTGTTCGATTTCTCGTCCGTCGACCTGGTGCTGATGAGCGCCGGCGGCGACGCCTCGCGCGCCTGGTCCGAGAAGATCGGCAAGGCCGGCCCCATCGTCATCGACAATTCCTCGGCCTTCCGCATGGACCCGGACGTGCCCCTGATCGTGCCCGAGGTGAACCCCGACGCCATCAAGCTGGCGACGAAGAAGAACATCATCGCCAACCCCAACTGCTCGACCGCCCAGCTGGTCGTGGCCCTCAAGCCCCTGCATGACGCGGCGAAGATCACGCGGGCCGTGGTCTCGACCTATCAATCGGTCTCGGGTGCCGGCAAGGCGGGCATGGACGAGCTGTGGAACCAGACCAAGGCCATCTACGGGCTCGGCGATGCCCGGCCGAAACTCTTCCCCAAACAGATCGCCTTCAACATCATCCCCTTCATCGGCGCCTTCCGCGACGACGGCTATACCGACGAGGAAGCCAAGATGTGGAATGAGGTCCACAAGATCATGGACCCCTCGATCCGTCTGACCGTCACCTGCGTGCGCGTGCCGGTCTTCGTCGGCCATTCCGAATCCGTGAACCTGGAGTTCGACCGCCCGATCAGCCCGGACGAGGCCCGCGCCATCCTGCGCGAAGCGCCGGGCGTCATGGTCATCGATAAGCAGGAGCACGACGGCTACATCACCCCCGTCGACGCCGCCGGCGAACACGCTGTCTATGTCAGCCGCATCCGCAAGGATCCGACCGTCGAGAACGGCCTGTCGCTGTGGATCGTCTCGGACAACCTGCGCAAGGGGGCGGCCCTCAATGCCGTCCAGATCGCCCAGCTGCTGGACGAGACCGGGACCATCAAGCCGTCGTCGGGATATCGCAGCATCACGGTCTGATGGCCGTGCCGACCACGCCCTCCGCCACCCCCCGCGCCGCCCTGGTCTCGGCCTTCGGCTGCTATGTGATGTGGGGCTTCATGCCCCTGCTGTTCATGGGGCAGGGGGCGCTCGGCTTCGACTCGCTCGAGATCCTCGCCCACCGCGCCCTCTGGTCGGTGGCGGTCGCCGGCCTGCTGGTGCTGCTGGCGAAACAGGGCGGTCAGGTCCGCGCCGCCTTCGCGTCTCCGAAGATGCTCGGCTGGCTGACCCTCTCGACCGGACTGATCGCCGTCAACTGGGGCCTCTACGTCTGGGCCACCACCCACCACGCCACGCTCGAGGCCAGCCTCGGCTATTACATCAACCCGCTGCTCAACATGGTCGTGGGCCTGTGGTTGTTCCGCGAGAAGATCGACAAATGGGGCTGGGTCGCCATCGGCCTGGCCGCGATCGGCGTGGCCTTCCAGACCGCCGCCCTCGGCCGCCCGCCGTGGATTTCCATCGTCCTGGCCATCAGCTTCGCCAGCTACGGGGTGATCCGAAAACGCGTGCCGATCGACGCCCAGGCCGGCCTGCTGGTCGAATGCCTGCTGCTGGTCCCCTTCGGCCTCGCCTGGGTCTTGTGGCTGCAGCACACCGGCGCAGGGGTCGCTTTCGACAGTCCGGTCAACACCGCCTGGGCCCTGCTCAACGGCCCGGCCACCGTCCTGCCCCTGGCCCTGTTCGCCTGGTCGGCCCGACGCCTGCCGCTCTCGACCCTCGGCTTCATCCAGTTCCTCGCCCCGACGCTTCAGTTCACCGTCGGCGTCTGGGCCGGCGAGGCCCTGACACCCCTGCGGGTCATCAGCTTCGCCTTCATCTGGGGCGGGGCCGGGGTGTTCGCCGCTGCCGCCCTGTTCCGCCACCGCGCCGCCCGCGAGGCGCTGAAGCGAACGGCGGAGCCGGTGTGAAGGGAGTGATTAGTGGCTAGTGGCTAGTGGCCAGTGGCGAGCGATAGCCTTACGCCGTCGAAAGTTGTTGGCCAAAGGCCGCTTGGTCAAACACCAGCCACTAGCCACTAGCCACTAGCCACTAGCCACTAACCACTCCTCACATCCCCCCGTACACCGCCCCGATCAACCGCCCCGCCCGCGGGTCCCCGATCAGATGCGGCGACTGGCGCGTCATCACATAGGCCATCGAAAGCCCCGCCTCCGGATCGGCGAAGGCGCAGGAACCGCCCCAGCCGCAATGGCCGGCGGCGTCCGGGTTGGGCCCGAAGATGTTCAGCCCTTCATTGCGCATCAGGCCCGCCGCCCAGCGGATCTCGAACGGAAGCACCCGGTCGCGCCCGTGGATCCGCTCGCGCAGCATCCCGGCCCGCACGTCGGGCGACAGCACGGTCCGGCCCTCCAGCGTCCCGTCCACGACCACCCCCATGATCCGCGCCAGATCCTTCGCCGTGCCGTGCAGATTGGCCGAGGGCAGCTCCATGGTCCGCCATTCGGCCGAGCCGCGCCCGCCGGGCGCCGAGCCGCTGTCGAGGAAAGCCGCGCGCTTGACCGCGTCGATCACACCCAGATCGGGGGCCGCCGTCGGCTTCCTCATCTGCGCCACCCGGCCGTGCTCCGCCTCCGGCAGGCCGATCCAGAGGTCCAGTCCGGGGAAGTCCTCGCGCAGGGCCGTGCCCATGCTGCGCCCGTCGACGATCCGGAACAGCTCCCCGGCCAGCAGGCCGATGGTGATGGGGTGATAGCCCGACGCCGTTCCCGGTTCCCACATCGGCGCCTGTTCGCATAGCCGGGCCAGCGCCGCCGTGCGGTCGAACCAGATCGACGGGTCCACGCTCTCGGAAAACCCCGGCAGCCCCGCCTGATGGCTCATCATCTGGCCGACCGTGATCGCCGCCTTGCCCGCCTGTCCGAAGGCCGGCCAGTAGCCGGCGACCGGCCGCTCATAGTCCAGCAGGCCGCGCTCCACACAGCTGGCGATCAGCAGCATCATCACCACCTTGCCGGTCGAGAACACCGGCGTCAGCGTCGTCTCGCCATAGGGAACGGTCTTCGCCGCATCGGCCCATCCGGCCCAGAGATCGACCACGACCTCGCCCTCGACACAGACGCTGAATCGCGCCGCCTGTTCGTTCAGTCCCTCGGGGGCCTCGGTAAAATTGGCGGCGAAGGCGTCCTTCACAGAGGCGAAGCGGGGCGGGCAGAGGCCGTGGATGTCGGGGAGTGCGATCATGGAAACGGGTCTAGACTCCTTCTCCCGATGGGAGAAGGTGGCGCGCAGCGCCGGATGTGGGTCGGCTCTATCCCTCGGCGAAGCCGCCGCTCCGGACAGCGACACGGCTTGCGCCGATTGCCGTCTCTCGACCCTCACCCTTTCGCGCGACCAATCGCTGCGCTCTTGGGCGCTCAAGCCCTCTCCCAACGGGAGAGGGATCCTACTCCCGCGCCGCCGCCGACGCCTGCCGCGCCGCCTCGAACTCGGCCCCCGGATTCCATTCCGGCCAGGCCCGGCTGTCCGCCAGATCGCGGCCCACCAGATACAGCAGGTCCACATCCACAGCCGCCCCGTCCATCACCCAGTCGCTCGTCCACTCGTCCGAGGGCTTGTGGTAGCGGTTGGCCACATAGTCGCGGCTGGCGGCGTTATGGCCGGTGAAGCCTGCAAAGCCGAACAGGGCCGGCACGCCCATTTTCGCCAGCGGGAAATGGTCCGAGCGATAGTAGCCGCCCGCTTGCGGGGCCGGGTCGGGGATCAGGGTCCGGCCCTGTTCGGTCGCCCGCCGCTCCAGCCATGCGTCCGTCTCGCTCTTGCCCGCGCCCATGACCACGATCTGCGGCGAGATCTCGGCTCCGGGCAGGAAGCTGTCCATATTGATGTTGGCCACGGTCGTCTCCAGCGGCCAGACCGGATTGGCGGCATAGTATTCGGCTCCCAGCAGTCCGGCCTCCTCGGCCGTCCAGGCCGCGAAGACCACCGACCGGTCGGGCGGCGACCCCGCCTTGAACAGCCGCGCCAGCTCGATCAGCCCGGCCACGCCCGTCGCATTGTCGACGGCGCCGTTATAGATGTCGTCGTCCCCCACCGGCGTGGCGCGGCCATAGGCGTCCCAGTGGGCACCATACAGGACCGTCTCATCGGGATGCGTCGCGCCGGGGATGCGGGCCAGAATGTTGCGGCTCTCGATCCGGTCGGCGGTCTGGCCGAAATCGATCGACATCCTCACCCCGGTCAGGGTCACCGGCGCGAACTCCGGCGTCCGGGCCGCGGCGCGCAGGGCGGCATAGTCCAGGCCGGCATCGGCGAACAGCTGCGCGGCGACCGGCCCCTGGATCCATCCCTGGGCCGGGACTCGCTCGGCGTCCGGGTTCGCGCGCACAATGTCGAATTTCGGCGCCGTCGACGACCCCTCCAGCACGCTCCAGCCATAGCCGGCGCCGGCCGTGTCGTGGATCACCAGCACCCCCGCCGCCCCCTGCCGCGCCGCCTCCTGGAATTTGTAGGTCCATCGGCCGTAGAAGGTCATGGCATTGCCGTCGAACCGCCCCGCCACCGGATGCCCCTCGGGTGCCCCGAAGTCGGGGTCATTGACGATGACCAGCAGGATCTTGCCGCGCAGGTCCATGCCCTTGAAATCGTCCCAGCCGCGCTCGGGCGCGCTGACGCCATAGCCGGCGAAGACCACCTCGGCGTCATTGACCGTGATCCGGTCCACCGGCCGGTCGCTCGACACCAGAATGTCCGGCCCCCGCGCCAGCGCCCGGCTCGCGCCGCCCGCGCTGACCGTGATGGTCGCCGGCCCGCTCTGTCGCGTCCGCCCCAGCTGCGCCGTCTGCACCCACGACCCGTCGGACCCGCCCGGCTCCAGCCCCAGCGCCCGGAACTGGCCGACCACATAGTCGACCGTCCGCTGCTCACCCGGCGTCGCCACCCCCCGCCCCTCGAATTCATCCGAGGCCAGCACCCGCACATGCTCATTGAGCCGCGCGGCATCGGCCTGCTGGGCGAGGGCGGGGACGGCCGTCAGGAGGGCGAGGACGGCGGCGAGGAGGATACGGTGCTGGGTCATGCGACCGTTCTAGACCCATCGAACCGGGACCGTCACCCTCGGAGCCCTGTCGCTGATCTTCCTGTTGTCATCCCCGACGGACCCCGGCGAAAGCCCGGGGGCCGATCGGGGACGCTGATCACCCACAAATCCCCTCCTCCCGGACGCGGCGTCAGCCGCGATCCGGGAGACGGGTCAGGCCATGGCGCGATAGCCACCCGTCTCCCGGACAACCGCTTCGCGATTTCCGGGAGGGCGGTGGAAGGGCCCGCTCCGTCCCCGATCTCCCCCCGGCCTTCGCCGGGGTCCGTCGGGGATGACAAGCAGCTGTCTCTCACCCGCGTGACGGGGGGCGACGGCGCTCTGAAGCGGCCATGCGGAATGTCTGTTGAGGGTGGGGAGCAGGCATTCACATCACCTGAGAAAGATGACAGCTTCGAACGATGAAGATCGGCTCAATCGTCATGTCTGCTGTCTTGGCATTGGGGTGTGGGACAATGCTGGGCGGATCACGTCCATCGACGCCGCAGCAATCCAAGGAGGTGTTGGTCGCGCTCACGGACACCCAGATCGCTGCCGCATTCAGCGGCCGGGCGGCGGTGGGCGACGACGAGGATATGATTATGGGCAGTGGCATGCCGGACATGTTCTGCCCAACCGGTGCCTTCTGGGAAGACCGTCATAGGGCCGGCGTGGCTCGCGGCGTTTACGACATAGAGAGCGGACGACTTTGCACCTGGGCCGGCAGAGAGCGCCGGTGCCGATATGTGTTCAGAGACTCTGGTGGAACGGTCGTCATGAGCAACCACCAAGACGGCACCAGGGCTTGGCCTGTTCGCTTCAGGGTTCCCACTCCCCAGCAACTACAACGCTGCGCCGGACAGGATCGCCAGATTGGACAGTGACCGACCGCAATGTCCGCTTTGGGTCGGGATCAGCCCCTTGGTGCGGCAAACGTGACGGTGACCAAAGTAGGATACGACACCGCAGATTTTGAACGCTACTCGCAGAGGTTAGAGTCGGAGATCGAACACCTGCAAATTAGCCTCAGAACTGCCAACACCAAGAACGACAAAGGGCGAGCCATCGTGGTGGAACTGCTTCGCCGGGCAGAAATAAAGGCAGACGCTTCCGACCAATTCCGCGAACGACAGGCGTCCGCGATTGAGGTTTTGAAACGGTTGCAGACCCATTTCGACGAATGACGCTGCCGCTGGCAACACTCTGCGAACTATCAATCGTTTCGTCCGCTATGGGTGGTGGGCTCAACCGGTGACCGCAACACGCTAACTTTTCTTCGGAGATGGAGCGTGGGTGATGAAGCAGCGGCGGCGGATCTACTACTCGGCGGCCCAGAGGGCTGAAATCTGGGATCGCTGGAAGGCCGGCGAGTCGATGAGTTCGATCGGACGGCGGTTCGATCGCGAGTCCTCGTC
>NZ_JAIYCP010000014.1 GCF_027487935.1 Brevundimonas sp. | reverse complement strand
GCGGCTCAAGACCCTACAAGGCCTCACGCCCTACGAAGCCATCTGCAAGGCGTGGGCTGACGAGCCAGATCGCTTCCGATACGATCCAATCCACCTCACTTCGGGACTGAACACCTAGTGGTTAGTGGTTGATGAGGCAGCCGCCGGTGGGCCGCTCGGGAGCAAGCGCTCCGACCCAAACCACTAATCACTAACCACTAATCACCTTCACCCCGCCTCCCCCAGCGCCATCAGCCCCGCCCGGCTCGGGCACAGGTCCAAGATCACACACCCCCCGCATTTCGGCTTCCGCGCCGTGCAGGTGTAGCGGCCGTGCAGGATCAGCCAGTGGTGGGCCTTGGGCAGCCAGGCTTCCGGAACGACGCGGAACAGCTGGGCCTCGACCTTGTCGGGGGTGGCGGCGTTGGCCAGCCCCAGCCGGTGCGAGACCCGGAAGACGTGGGTGTCGACGGCGATGGCGGCCTCGATCCCCAGTTCATTCAAAACCACGCTGGCGGTCTTGCGGCCCACGCCGGGCAGGGCCTGAAGGTCGGTCCGGTTCAGCGGCACCTCGCCGCCATGCTGTTCCAGCACGATCCGGCTCAGGGCGATGACGTTCTTCGCCTTGTTCCGGTACAGGCCGATGGAGGCGATGTAGGGGACCAGCCCCGCCTCCCCCAGTTCCAGCATCTTCGCCGGGGTGTCGGCGACAGCGAACAGCCTGTCGGTGGCCTTGTTGACCGCCACATCGGTGGCCTGGGCCGACAGGGCGACGGCGACCACCAGCGTATAGGGGCTGGAGAAGCTGAGTTCGGTCTTCGGCTCCGGCATGATCCGCGCCAGCCGTTCAAAGATCGCCTCGACCCGGTCTTCCTCCGGCGGCCAGCCCAGCACGGGAACCGTGGCCCCGGTCATGACGGCGGGCCGCTTCGGCGCGGTTTTCGGGCGGGCGCGGGGACGGGCCTTGGTCGGCTTCATCCCCTCTCGTCGCCGGGGGCCGGGCCCGGGTCAAGAACGATCCGAAACAGGATGTGTAGCGGCACCCCACGATGGCTGGTTGATTTTTGGACAGCATTGTCCATTTATGCCGCCGTCCTCCCCGACACGCTTCGAGTCCGCCATGACCCTGTCTCCCGCCAGCAAGAAACGCCTGCCCCTGATCGTTGCCGCGGCGACAGCGCTCGCCCTCGTCATCGGCGGGGTCGTCTGGTGGCAGGGCAAACAGCGCTGGGAGGCCACCGACAACGCCTTCGTCGCCGCCGACACCACCGGGGTCAGCCCCCAGATCGACGGCTATGTCGTTGAGGTGCTGGTCGCCGACAACCAGCGGGTGGCGCCGGGCCAGATCCTGGTCCGGCTCGATGACGCCGATGCCCGCGCCGATCTCACCGAGGCCGAGGCCAATCTGGCCGCCGTGATCGCCGCCGTCGGCAATGTCGACGCCCGTGCCGCCCAGGAACAGGCCATCATCGCCTCGCGCGCCGCCGGGGTCGCCCAGGCCCGCGCCCGGGCCGAACTGGCCTCGCAACAGGTCGACCGCTACGGCCGCCTCGCCGAGCAGGGCTGGGTGTCCCGGGCCCGCATCCAGACCGAACAGGCCGGCGCCCGCACCGCCGAGGCCTCGGTCGCCGAGGCGGAGGCCGCCCTGGTCGCCGAACAGCGGACCGCCGGCGTGCTCGGCTCCACCCGCAGCCAGAGTCTGGCCGCCGTGGATGTGGCCCGCGCCCGGGTCGAACAGGCCCGCATCGCCCTGGACCGCACCGTCATCCGTGCCCCGGTCGGCGGCGTGGTCGGGGCGCGCGGCGTTCGCGTTGGACAATATGTGCGGCCCGGCGGGCAGATCCTGTCCATCGTGCCGCTGGGTGATGCCTATGTGGTGGCCAATTTCAAGGAAACCCAGCTCGACCGCCTGCGCCTCGGCCAGACCGTCGAGATCAGGGCCGACGCCTTCCCCGGCGAGCCCCTGATCGGCCATATCGACAGTTTCGCCCCGGCCACCGGCTCGGAGTTCGCCCTGATCCCGGTCGAGAATGCGACCGGCAATTTCACCCGCATCACCCAGCGCGTGCCGGTGCGTATTCGCGTCGACCGCGCCTCCGGGCAAGGATTCGGTGCGGCCGCCCTGCGGCCCGGCCTGTCGGTTGAGGTCAAGGTCGACCTGAAGAGCCGTGGCGGGCTGAATTTCGCCGAGGCCGCCACGGGACCCGTCGTGGCCGCGGTCCGGTGACCGCCGCCGCGCCGACGGTCGGGGGCGCGCCCGCCCCGGCGCCAGAGGTCAAGGCACCCGAGGTCAACTGGACCTTCCTGCTGCTCGGCTTCGCCGGGATGGTGATCGGCCAGTTCATGGCCATTCTCGACATCCAGATCGTGGCCTCTTCCCTGCCCCAGATCCAGGCCGGGGTCGGCGCCTCGGCCGACGAGATCAGCTGGATCCAGACCGCCTATCTGATCCCGGAGGTCGTGATGATCCCCCTGTCGGGCTATCTGTCGCGGCTGTGGGGGACGCAGAAGGTGTTTCTGGTCTCCTGCGCCGGCTTCCTGCTGATGAGTGTGGCCACCGGTCTGTCGTCCTCGATCGAGGCCATGATCGTCTTCCGGGCCCTGCAGGGCTTTGTCGGCGGGGCCATGATTCCGACCGTCTTCGCCGTGGCCTTTACCGCCTTCCCGCCGGACAAGCGCGTCTCGGCCAGTATCGTCATGGGCCTGATCGTCACCCTGGCTCCGACCGTCGGCCCGACCCTCGGCGGGCATCTGACGGAATGGCTCAGCTGGCGCTGGCTGTTCTTCATCAACGTCATTCCGGGCATGTTGGTGCTGTTCCTGGTCGGTCGCTATGCCGATTTCGACAAGGGCGATCCGGCCCTGGCCAAGGGGTTCGACTGGGCCGGACTGGGGCTGATGGCGACCTTTCTGATGAGCCTGCAATTCGTGCTCGAGGAGGGTGCGAAGAACGACTGGTTCAACGACGACCTGATCCTGCTTCTGGCCGTGGTCGCCGCCATGACCGGGCCGGCCTTCATCTGGCGCTCGCTGACCTACCGCAATCCGATCGTCGAGCTGCGCGCCTTCACCAACCGCAACTTCCTTGTCGGGGTGGTGATGACCTTCATTGTGGGCGCCGTCCTGTTCGGCGGCACCTTCCTGCTGCCCCTGTTCCTCGGCCGGGTGCGCGACTATTCGGCCTCCGAAGTGGGGACGACCATGGTGGTCTCCGGCCTGGCCATGTTCCTGACCGCCCCCCTGGCCGGACGGCTGGTGCGCAAGGTCGACCTGCGGCTGCTGATGTTCAGCGGCTTCGCCCTTTGCGCCTGGGGCATGTGGAGCGCTCGGCTGGTCACCCCCGACTGGGGTTTCTGGGAGTTCGCCGGCGTTCAGGCCGTGCGCGGCTGCGGCGTCATGACGGCCCTGATCGCGGCCCAGCAGGTGACGATGTCGACCCTGCCCCCCGGTATGGTCAAGAACGCCTCGGGCCTGGTCAATCTCAGCCGCAACGTCGGCGGCGCCTTCGGCCTGGCGATCCTCAACACCTCCCTGACCCGGAACACCGCCCTGCATATGAGTGAGCTGACCCAGGGCATTCCGGTGACCAGCGCGGGCATGCAGGCCATGCTGGCGGGGCTTCAGGCCCGGTTCGCGGACTCGATTGATCCGGACGGGTCAGCGATCAAGGCCGTCTTCGGCATGCTGCAGAAACAGGCAACCACCCTGGCCTTCGGCGACGCCTTCGCCATGCTGGCCGTCGCCTGTGCCTTTGCGGCCTTGGCCACCCTGTTGTCCCGCCCGGTCAAGGCGCCGGCGGGCGCCCCGCCCCTGGATGCGCACTGATGGCCAGGGTTCGCGGACAGGTCGACGAGACCAAGACGGAGGCCATCCTCGAGGCGGCGTCGGCGCTGTTCGGGGAGAAGGGCGCCCTGGCCTCGATGGAGCAGATCGCGCGCCGCGCCGGGGTATCGCGCCAGACCCTGTACAACCGCTTTCCCAACAAGCTGGAGATCGGTCGGGCCCTCGCCGCCCGAAGGTCCGACGCCATCAGCGCGCCGCTGCGGGCCGGCGGTGATCCGGCAAGGGTGCTGACCGCCTTTGCCCTCGGCCTGCTGGACAAGGTGTTCCGGGCAGACGCCGGGGCGTCCTTGCGCGGCGTTGCCCTGATGTCGCCCGAGATGCCGGACCTCGCCGATGCCATCTACGAGGCCGGCCCGGCCGAGGGCCTCCGCCGCCTCGCGGCCTGGCTGGCCGAGCAGGACCGGCTGGGCCTGATGCGCGTCCCGGACCCCGAGGCGGCGGCCGAGATGTTCGCCGGCATGGCGCTGGGGCACGGCCATCTGCGCAGCATTCTCGGCGTGGCCCAGCCGTCGATAGACCTTGAGCCGCGGGCCGCCGAGGCGGCGCGCCGGTTCCTGCGCGCCTTCGCCCGCTGACGGTTGGCCCGGGCCGCCAATCGGCCTAGATCGCGTGCAGACCCATCCGGAGTGCCCCCATGCTGATCCATCTGTCGTCCTGGCCCGAGATCGACGCCCGGCTGAAGACCACGAAGACGGTGGTGGTGCCGATCGGCTCCAACGAGCAGCACGGCCCGACCGGCCTGCTGGGCACCGACTGGATGTGTCCCGAGATCATCGCCCATGCGGCGGAGAAGCAGGACGGGAGCCTGGTCGTGGCCCCGACCTTCAACATCGGCATGGCCCAGCACCACCTGGCCTTCGCCGGCACCATCAGCCTGCGGCCCTCGACCTTCATGGCGGCCATCACCGACTGGGTGTCGTCGCTGAGCCGGCACGGGTTCGAGCGGATCTATTTCCTCAACGGCCACGGCGGCAATGTCGCCACCATCGAGGCGACCTTCGCCGAGATCTACGCCGAATGGAGCTTCGTCGAGGAGCAGCCGCCCTTCGTGCTGAAGCTGAAGAACTGGTGGGACCTGCCGGGGGTCAACAGCCTGTGCAACAGGATCTTCCCGACCGGGCACGGCATGCACGCCACCCCGTCCGAGATCGCCGTGACGCAGGCCGCATATCCCGATCACATCAAGACCGCGACCTACAGCCCGCAGATCGCGCCGACCGGGCCGATCCGCGACGCGCTGGACTATCGCGCGCGCTTCCCCGACGGCCGGATCGGCTCCGACCCGGCCCAGGCCAGCCCCGAAAAGGGCCAGACCATCATCGACGCCTCGGTCGCGGCCCTGCTCAAGGATGTCGCCGACTTCTCCGCCGAGGTCTTGCCGGAGGTCTGAAACCGGCCCAAGGCTGGGACATGACCGAGTTTGAAAAAGCGCTGAAGACCGGCCGCCGCCTGACCCGCGACGGTGCGAAGGCGGCCAGTACGGCCCTGTCCGGCGGCGAGATGATGCAGGCCGCCGGCGACGTCATCAACGCCCGGCTGGAGATCATGGCCGCCGGCATGGCCGATCCACGCAAGGCCGACCTGACCGAGATGTCGCTGATGAGCACCGAAAAGGTCGAGGCCCTGTCGGCCTCGGCCTCGGCCATGGCGAAGACCTTCGGCGATATCGGCGGCCGGCTGGGCTCGGGCGTCATGACCGAGGCCGGTCTGGCATCGAAGGCCGCCACCTCGATCGCCACCGCCGCGACCCCGGCCGCGGCCCTGCAGGCGCAGTACAGCTATGCCGTCGGCTGGTGGAGTCGCGCGGCCGCGCAGTTGCTGACCCTGAACAGCGCCCTGCTGCAGGGCCAGGCCGATGCCATCCGCCCGATCCACAACACCGCCGTCGCCAATGCGAAACGGCTGAAGAAATAAGGGAACACCCGCGCCTGCGATGTCTTTCTCCTGGGTGAAAAGGAGATCGTCATGACCACCCCCCCGACCAAGGACCCGCATCCCGCCATGATGGGAGACGGCACCCAGGAGCAGAACCTCAACCAGAAGGGTGATCCCTCCAAACGGATCACCGAGGCCGAGACCAAACAGGCGTTCGGCCAGAAGACCAAATCCCCCGGCTGAGGCCGAAAAGCGCGCCGCCCCCGCGGTTTCGGGGGCGGCGTTTTTCCTTACCGGAACGGCGGCTCGTCGAAGGCGCGGAGCTTGCGGGAATGCAGGCGGCTGCCCTCGGCGCGCAGCAGATCGATGGCGTGGATACCGATCTGCAGATGCTCGGAGATCGAGCCCTCATAGAAGCGGTTGGCCTGGCCCGGCAGTTTGATCTCGCCATGCAGCGGCTTGTCCGAGACACACAGCAGGGTGCCGTAGGGCACCCGGAAACGGTAGCCCTGGGCCGCGATGGTGGCGCTCTCCATATCGATGGCCACGGCGCGGCTCTGGTTGAAGCGCAGGGCCGATTTGGAATAGCGCAGCTCCCAATTGCGGTCGTCCGTGGTCACCACCGTGCCGGTGCGCAGACGCCGCTTGACCTCCTCGCCGGGTGCCCCTGACACGATTTTGGCGGCGTCGTAGAGGGCGCGCTGGACCTCGGCGATCGAGGGGATGGGGATGTCCGGCGGCAGGACCGCGTCCAGCACATGGTCGTCACGCAGATAGGCATGGGCCAGGACATAGTCGCCGATGCTCTGCGAGGGACGCAGGCCGCCGCAGTGGCCGATCATCATCCAGGCATGCGGTCGGGTGACGGCCAGGTGGTCACAGATGGTCTTGGCGTTGGACGGACCGACCCCGATGTTGACCAGGGTGATGCCGTTCGAGCCCGGTGCGGTCAGGTGGTAGGCCGGCATCTGGTGCTTCTTCCAGGCCGCATCCATGACTGCCGCCTCGGGATCGGGCGTGTCGCGGGTGATGACGATGCCGCCGGCGCAGACCAGGGTCTCATAGGGGCTGGCCGGGTCCTGCAGCTGGTCGCAGGCCCAGCGGACGAACTCGTCGACATAGCGATTGTAGTTGGTGAACAGGATGTAGGACTGGACGTCCTCGACCGGCGTACCGGTGTAGTGGCGCAGGCGGGCCAGGGAGAAGTCCGTGCGCAGGCCGTCGAACTGGGCGAGCGGGAAGTCCCGGGTCAGGTCGAACATGCCGTCCGAGATCTCGTCACCGATATGGGCCAGGTCCGTGGTCGGGAACCAGCGGGCGACGGCGGCCGTCTGGCTGCGGTCGAGGGCCACGGCCGAGCCGTCCATCACATAGGGGAAGGGAATCTCCTGGTGCGACGGGACGACGTCGAAAGTGGCTCCGTAGTCTGCCTGCAGCAGGCTCAGCTGTTCCAGCAGATAGGGGCGGAACAGGTCGGGGCGGGTGATGGTGGTCGAATAGGCGCCGGGCCGCGACAGGCGGGCGTAGGCGCGGGTTTCAAGGTTCCCGGGCCGTTCGCCGAACCAGCTGACCCTGAGTTCCGGATAGGAAAACAGGCCCTTGGCCCGGGCTTCCGGATCAGCGCGTTCGCCGGTCCGCAAAAAGGTCGCCACTGCGGAGCGCAGGTTGGAGACGGATTGGTTGTAGAGGGTTTCGAGGCGGTCCAATGCCGCCTGGGGAGTCATCGTTTCTGTCATGGCCTCCTCTAGCGGAGGATCATGGCCTTGGCGAGACCGTGGCGCCTAGCCGGCCAGTTCGCGGTGAAGGAAGGCCGTGGCGTCCTCCAGCACCGGGGCCTTCTTGCGGAACAGGGGCGAGAAGGTCGAGATCAGGTCGGCGTGGTTCAGGCCGGGATAGAGTTTCTCCTCGCAGCGCCCGCCGACCGACCGCATCCGCTCGCACAGGATGGTGGTGTCCTCGGCATGGACGATGACGTCCTCGGTCCCATGACCCAGCCACAGGGGAGCGGCGTCTGCGCGGGCGAAGGTGACCGGCTGGGTCAGGGTCGGGTCGGCAACCCGCCCGAAGGCATTGACCGAGGCCGGAACGTCAAAGGGCAGAAAATCATAGGGACCGGCCAGGCCGACCGCCGCCCGGATCAGGCCCGACGCGCCGGCCGCCGCCATATAGCGCCGGTCGAGGGTGATCATCATGGCCATATGAGCCCCGGCCGACTGGCCGATCACGCCCAGCCGCGCCGGATCGGCCCCGTACCGGCCGGCGATCTCCCCGACCCGGGCCGTGGCCAGGGCCGCGTCCTCGATGAAGGCCGGAAAATGCACCTGCGGCACCAGCCGGTAGTCCGGCAGGGCGACGACGAAGCCGCGCGCCGCCAGCGCCTGGGCTGCCCAGGCGTAGTAGGTCTTGTCGCCGCTGTCCCAACCGCCCCCGTAGAACAGCACCAGCACCGGCCAGGGGCGCTCGGGGACCGCTGTGGGGACGAAGACATCGAACCTCTGGCGCGGGTCATCGCCATAGGCGAGGTCGCGCGCGGCGCGGCGCACCCCGCCGTCGCGCGGACCGAAGGTATTCAGCATGGCCAGGGGCGAACAGGCCGCGGCCAGCATTCCCAGGGCGGGGGCGAACAGGCCTCTTCGGGTCATGCGGCCCCTATTCGGCCGGGCTCAGATAGCGGTCCAGCCAGCCGAACACTTCGCTGTGCCACTGGCGGCTGTTGGCAGGCTTGAGCACCCAGTGGTTCTCATTGGGGAAGACCACCAGCCGGCTCTCGATGCCGCGCCGCTGCAGGGCGGTGAAGGTCGACAGGGCCTGGGTGGTCGGGACCCGGAAGTCCAGATCGCCCTGGATCACCAGCATCGGATCGCGCCAGTTCAGCACATGGTTGGCCGGGTTGAATTCCTGGTAGCCACGCGGGTTGTCATAGGGCGTCCCGCCGTTCTCCCATTCGGTGAACCACAGCTCTTCGGTGGCATAGCCCATGCCGAAGGTGTCGAAGATGCCGTCGTGATTGACCAGGCATTTGAACGCACCGGGCCAGTTGCCGGCGATCCAGTTGATCATATAGCCGCCGTAGGAGGCCCCCAGGGCGCAGGCATTGTCGCCGTCGAGGAAGGGATAGCGTTCCCGGGCAAAGGCCCAGCCCTTCTGCAGGTCTTCCAGCGGGCGGTCGCCCCAGTGCTGGCTGATCGAATCGGTGAAGGCCTGGCCGTAGCCGGTCGAGCCGTGGAAATCGATCATCACCACCGCATAGCCCGCCCCGGCATAGGTCGAGGCGTTCCAGCGCCAGGACCAGGCATTGCCGAACGAGCTCTGCGGCCCGCCATGGACGATGAAGGCGACCGGATACTGCCGGCCCTCGACATAGCCGGCGGGCTTGATGACATAGGCGTAGACCGTCTCGCCGTTCCAGCCGGGGAAGCTGAACTGCTCGGGCTCGCCGAAGGTCTCGGCGTCCAGCGACGGGTTCACATCGGTGATCCGGCGCGGCATTTCCCGCCCGCGGAAGGTCTTCACGAACAGCTCGCTCGGCCGGGTCAGGGTGTCCTGGGCAAAGACAAAGCCCGAAGGCGTCTGCTGGAAGGCCGAGACATGGCCCGGGCCGGTGACCGGCACGACCGCGCCGCGGGCCACATCGATCGCAAACAGCCGCGTCTGACCGACGTCACCGGCCGTGGTGTAGAGGGTCCGTCCGTCGCGCGACCACTGCAGGGTGTCGGCCGAACGGTCCCAGTCCGCGGCGATCTGGCGGACCTGTCCGGTCGCCATGTCACGCAGGAAGATGGCGTATTTGTCGGCCTCGAACCCCGGCCGCGCCATGGCCCGATACGCCATCGTCCGGCCGTCCGGCGAGAACACCGGACCCGTATCCCAGGCGTCATTGGCGTCGGTCAGGTTCTCGAAGCTCCCGTCGCCGCTCAGGCCATTGGTCCGGAACAGGTCGAAATTGGTGCTCCAGGGCTCGGAACGGCCGGCGACGCGTGACGAAAAGACGATCGACTGGCCATCGGGGGCGAAGACGAATTCGCTCTCGTCGCCGAACGGCTTGGAGGGGGTGTCACCGTCGAAGCCACGCGTCACCATCACCGGCGCGCCCGTGCCGTCGGCATTGACCACGAACAGATGGTTCTGCGTCCCGTCCGCCCAGGTGTCCCAGTGGCGCACGAACATCCGGTCATAGACCTGGCCCGTGGCGGGATCGTCGGCGATGGCCCGGGTCCGGTCGACGGTGCAGGCCAGATCGGGGCAGTCGGGGAAGACCGCCAGCGACACGGCGACCTTGGAGGCGTCGGGGCTGAGGCGATAGGCGTTCACGTCCAGCGGCAGGTTGGTCACCTGCACCGGGCCGGTGCCGTCGGCGGCGGCGCGCCAGACCTGGCTGGAACCCGAACGGCCCGAGAGGAAATAAAGATGGCCGTCAGACCCCCAGCGACCGGTGTTGGCCCCGCCCTCATTGATGGCCAGCCGAACCGGCTCGCCCGGTGCGTTCAGGTCCATCATGTACAGGGCGCCTGAGCGGCGGTTGGCGGCGACGTCGGTCGTGGTCACCGAATAGACCACCCAGCGGCCGTCCGGCGACACCTGCGGATCACCCAGCCGGTTCAGGGCGATCATGTCCTCCCAGGTGAAGGCATTGATCTCCGCCGCGGCGGCAACCGGAGCCTCGGCGACCGCCACCGGCGGCGTTCCGGCCAGGGCGGGCAGGGCGGCGGAACCCAGCAGGGCGGCGGCGCTCAGGCCGGTGAGCAGACGGGTCAACGGGCGCATGCAGGCATCCTCGAACGGGGGGCGAAGGTCTCCATGCAAAGGGGTAGCACCGGCATGACGCCGGGCAAAGACAGGAGGCCAGGTTGACGCTTGCGGCGACCGTCCGGAGCGGCGACAACCGGGTCAATGACCGAGACCGACGCCCCCATGCCGACCCGCCGCGAACCGCACATTGTCGACGTGCTGATCGCCGAGCGCGCGCCGCGTCTGACCCGGTCCCTGTTCTGGCCGGTGATCCGGCCGGTCCTCTACAAACTGCTGAACTACCGGGCCGCCGTGGACATGGCCGATGCGGTCAGGCCGCTGTCCGGGGCCGGGGCGCTCGACTATATGAGCGCGCTGATGGACCTGCGGGTCGAGGTGAGGAGTCCCGAGCGGATTCCGGCTACCGGCCGCTGCATCGTCGTGGCCAACCACCCGACCGGAATCGCCGACGGAATCGCCGTCTTCGACGCCGTTAGGGCCCGTCGCGCCGATGCGATCTTCTTCGCCAATGCCGATGCGCTCAGGGTCTCGCCGCGTCTGGGCGAGGCCGTCATCCCGGTCGAATGGGTGGTGGCCAAGCGCAACCGCGAAAAGACCCGCGCCACCCTGGCGGCGGCCCGGGAGGCCTTCGAGGCTGATCGCTGCGTGGTCCTGTTCCCGGCCGGCCGGCTGTCGCGCGTGGCGAAGGACGGCTCCCTGACCGATCCGGAATGGGCCCAGACAGCCGCGTCCCTGGCCCGCAAATATGACGCCCCGGTCGTGCCCATCCATGTCGCGGGTCCCGATTCGACCCTGTTTCACCTGTTCGACCGGGTGTCGGAGGAGTTGCGCGACATCACCCTCTTCCACGAACTGCTGAACAAGCGGAAGGCGACCTTCCGGCTCAAGGTCGGTAAGCCGATCCCGCCCGCCCGGCTCGATATCGATGCGGCCCGGGCGACCGGCGGGCTCAAGACCTTCACCGAACGGGTCCTGCCCGAACAGCCGGATGCCGATTTCGCATGAGCCGGGACTGGACCCTGCCGGACGCCGGGGCCACGACCCGTCTGGGTGCCGCGATCGCGCGCGGGCTGGCGCCGGGCGAGGCGGTCCTGCTCTACGGGCCGCTGGGCATGGGCAAGTCGACCCTGGCGCGCGGCCTGATCCGCGCCCTGACCCGGCCCGACGAGGACGTCCCGTCCCCCACCTTCACCCTGGTGCAGTTCTACGAAAGCGCGCCGCCGGTGGCCCATTTCGACCTCTATCGCCTGACCCGACCCGAAGAGGCGGCAGAGATCGGGCTGGACGAGGCGCTCGACGACGGCTGCGCCGTGATTGAATGGCCCGAGCGGCTGGGCGACGATCCGGCGGCCTGGCTGGGGCCGGACCGGCTCACCGTGACCCTGGCCGAAGCGGGTGATGGCCGGCATGCGACCGTTTCTGGCGTAGGGGCATGGGACGCCAAGCTGAAGGATCTGCATGTCTGACCGCGAACACCATCGTCTGGATTTTCTGAGATCGGCCGGCCTCGCCGACGCCGTGCGCACGCCGCTGGCCGGCGACGCCTCGACGCGCCGTTATGAGCGGCTGACCACGCCGTCCGGCTCGACCCTGATGTTGATGGATCAGCCGCCGGCCACAGAGTCTCATCCCTGTGACCCCGACTGGAGCCCGGCCCAGCGTCATGCGTCCGGCTGGAATGCCGTGGCCCGGCTGTCGGCCGGCCGGATCGAGGCCTTCGCGGCCGTGGCCCAACACCTGCGCGACGCAGGGCTCTCGGCACCGGAGATCGTGGCGCTCGACGCCCCCGGCGGCCTGGCCGTGATCGAGGATTTCGGTGACGATCTGTTCGCCCGGGTGATCGAGGACGGGGAGCCGCAGGTGCCGCTCTATCTGGCCGCCGTGGACGCGATCGCCAGGCTGCATATGGCAGGGCTCCAGCCCGGGGTGATGCCGGGTCCCGGCGGCGGCTGGCCGCTGCTGACCTATGACGCCGTCGCGCTTCAGGGTGGCGCGGACCTTTTCGTGCAGTGGATGCCGAAACTCTTTCCCGAACTCGACTTCGGACCGGCCACCCTCGAGGCTTGGCATGAGGCCTGGGCGCCCGTCACGGCCATGGGAGAGCAGAAGGCCTGGGTCATGGCCCACCGCGACTACCACGCCGAGAACCTGATCTGGCTGCCCGACCGGACCCACCATCGACGGGTCGGACTGATCGACTTCCAGGATGCGGTTCTGGCCCATCCCGTCTGGGACCTGCACTCCCTGCTGCAGGACGCCCGTCGCGATGTGCCGCCCGAACTGGAGACGGTCGCCCTGGAGCATTATTTCGATGTGATGATGGTCGACCGGGAGGTCTACCGCCGCGACTATGCCGCCCTCGCCGCGCTGAACGAGGCGCGCATCCTCGGGGTCTTCGCCCGGCTGGTTGCCCGCGACGGCAAGCCCCGCTATCGCGCCTTCATGCCGCGTATGTGGGCACATCTGAACGCCAATCTGCGCAAGCCCGGGCTGGAGACCATCGCGGCCTGGTTCGACCGCCACGTCCCCGCAGGGCTGCGAGGATGAGCCCGGCTCCCACGACCGCCATGGTCCTTGCCGCCGGCCTCGGCACCCGGATGCGGCCCCTCACCGACGACCGGCCCAAGGCCCTGGTCGAGGTCGGCGGGGCGGCCCTGATCGACCATGTGCTTCGCCGTCTGGGCGAGTCGGGCGTCGAGCGCGCCGTCGTCAATGTCCACTGGTTCGCCGAGCGGCTGGAATCCCACCTCGCAGCGCGCGCCGGCAGGCCCGAAATCCTCATCTCCGACGAGCGCGCCGAACTGCTGGAAACGGGTGGGGGCCTGAAGAAGGCCGCCGCGCTGCTGGGCGCGGACCCGGTCTTTGTCGCCAATATCGACAGTGTCTGGACCGACAACAGCGCGCCCGGCGACACGGCCCTGAATCAACTCGCGCGGCTGTGGAATCCGTCAATCATGGATGCGGCCCTTCTTCTCGCACGACGCGAGGGCTCGATCGGCTTCGAGGGCGGTGGCGATTTCTTCCTCGCCGGGGACGGCCGCCTGACCTTCCGCGGCGAGGCGGCCGAGGCACCCTACGCCTATATGGGCGTGCACATCTGCCGGCCCGACTATGTCGCCGACGGCCCCGACGGCCCCTTTTCCCTGAGCGGCTTCTGGCGCCGGTCAGCCGCGGCGGGGCGGCTTTACGGCTGTGTGCTGGACGGCGACTGGATGCATGTCGGCGACCCCGCCGCCCGGGATGCGGCCGAGACGAAACTGGCCGGCGGATGACCGCCCGTTTCGATCCCTTTTCCGGTACGGGCCCGCGCTGGTATGCGATCGAGGCCCAGCGGCCTTTTCTCGACGATCTGGCCGCCGGGGTTCTGGACTGGCTCGGCGACCATCCGCCCGAGACCCTGTCTGACGCCGTCATCCTGCTGCCCAACCGCCGCGCCGCGCGGGCCTTTACCGCCGCCCTGTCCCGTCAGGCGGGCGGGCGGCCCATCCTCCTGCCCCAGGTCCGGCCGCTCGGCGATCTGGAAGAGGACGAACCGCCCTTCGCGCCCGGCGACATCGGCCTGGACCTGCGCCCCGCGATCGCCCCCCTGGCCCGGCGCTTCGAGATGGCGCGGCTGGTGGCGGCCCATGACCCCCGCGCCGCCGCCTCTCCCCTCCATGCGCTGGAATTGGCCGACGCCCTCGGGGCCTTTCTCGATTCCTGCCAGATCGAGGAAGTCCCGGATATGGGACGTGTTGCCGACCTCGTTGAGGCGGACCTGGCCCAGCACTGGCTCGACACGGCCGCCTTCCTCGCCATCGCGGTCGAGCAATGGCCGTTGCGCCTGGCGGAACTGGGCCTGATGGACCCCGCCGCCCGCCGCACCCTGCTGCTGCGGCGTCTGGCCGAGGCCTGGACCGCCCGGCCGCCGACCCAGCCCCTGATCGTGGCCGGATCGACCGGCACGGCTCCCGCGGCTGCCGACGTCATCGGAGCCGCCGCCCGCGCGCCGCAGGGCTGTGTCGTCCTGCCGGGACTGGATCAAACTCTCCCGCTCGAGGCCTGGAATGAGCTGGATGTGCAACATCCCCAGGGGGCGCTGAAGGACCTGCTGCTGCGCCATGACATCACCCGCGACCAGGTCGCCGTCTGGGGCGCGGGCGCCGGGCCTGTGCCCTCGGCCCGCCGCCGCCTGATTGCCGAGGCCCTGACCCCGCCCCGGGCCACCGCCGACTGGCGCAACACCATCGAGGCCATGGGCCGCGAGCCGGGCGACCCCGTCGCCGAGGGTCTGGAAGGCCTGACCCTGATCACGGCCCGCGCCGAGGAAGAGGCCGCCGCGGTCGCGGCCGTGCTGATGCGTGAGGCCCTGGAGACACCGGGCAAGACCACCGCCCTGGTCACCCCCGACCCGCTGTTCGCCCGCCGGGTCCAGGCCCGGCTGTCGCGCTGGGGACTGGAGGCCGATTCCTCCGCCGGCACGCCCCTGTCGATCACCCCCGTCGGCGTATTGCTGTCCCTGATGGCGGATCTGGTCGGTGAACCGTTCAGCGGCGCAACCCTGCTGGCGCTGCTCAAACATCCGCTGGTCCGGCTGGGTCTGGAGGCCCGCACCCTGGCCGACCAGGCCTCCGGGCTTGAGCTTCAGGGCCTGCGCGGGCCCCGCCCCGGTGACTGGACCGCCATCGCGCGTCAGCTCGACCGGTCCCGCGCGCCCCGGTTCGGCCACGCCCGCCCGCCGGCCTGGCTGGTGGCGAACGAGGCGGCCGAACGCCTGTTGTCCCGGCTACGGGACGCTCTGGAACCCTGGCTGGCGGTTTTCGCGGCCGGGTCCGCACCGGTCGATCAGGCCGCCACCGCCCTGGTGCAGGCGCTGGAGCGAATGGCCTGCGACGAGACCGGCGTCACCGACTCCGCCTGGCGCGGGGCCGAGGGCGAGGCAGCGGCGCGGATGCTGTCCGGCCTGATCACCGACGGGGCCGGCCTGGAACCCCTGTCCGGACCGGATTTCGCCCGGCTGATTTCCGGCCTGGTCGCGGCCGAGATCGTTCGCACGGGCGGGGCCGCCCATCCGCGCCTGTTCATTCTCGGCGCCATCGAAGCGCGGCTGGCGCGCGCCGACCGGATGATCCTGGCCGGGATGGAGGAGGGCGTCTGGCCGCGCGGGGCCCCGATCGATCCCTTTCTGTCGCGCCCCATGCGCAAGACCCTGGGCCTGCCCCCGCCCGAGCGCCGGATCGGCCTGTCCGCCCACGATTTCGCCCAGTCCGCCTGCGCCCCCGAGGTCATTCTGCTGCACACCGAGCGGCGGGGCGGGCAGCCCTCGGTCAAGTCGCGCTGGCTGTGGCGGCTGGAAACCCTGGTGGGCGGGGCCGGTCGCGCCCTGCCCGGTCGCCCCGACATCCTGGCCATGGCCCGCGCGCTCGACGCCGCCGACCCGGTGCCGCCGCCGACCCTGTTGCCCGCGTCACGCCCGGCCCCGACCCCGCCCGTCGCCCTGCGCCCGCGCCGGCTGTCGGTGACCCGGATCGAGGAGTGGGTGCGCGACCCCTATGCCACCTATGCCCGCTTCATCCTCGGACTGGAGGCCCTGGCCCGACCCGACGAGCGCGTCGACGCCCGTCTGCGCGGCACCGCCATCCATGCGGCACTGGAGGAGTTCGCCGAGGCCTGGCCGACCCTGAACCCCGCCACGGCCTCCGAAACCTTCGTCGGCCTCTACCTCGACCGGCTGCGCGACGGCGGCATGCCCGACGCCGGCCTGGCGCGCGAAAGCGTGCTGGCCCGCAATGTCGCCGCCTGGGCCGTCGGCTTCGAGGTCGCAAGACGGGCCGACGGGGCCGCCATCCTGATCGAACAACGCGGCGTCATGGAGATCGACGCCCCGCGCGAGCCCTTCCGCCTCAGCGCCCGGGCCGACCGGCTGGAGCTGCACGACGGTCGGCTGACGGTGATGGATTTCAAGACCGGCGGAGCCCCGAGCTGGAAACAGGTTCGAACCGGCTTTTCGCCCCAGCTGTCCCTGACGGCGGCCATCGCCCGCGCCGGCGGTTTTCCCGGCCTCGGCACCCCCGAGCCCGGGCAGTTGCTTTATGTCACGGTCACGGGACGCCGCCCGCCGGCGACCGAGGTCGACCGCAGCGGCGATGCCCAGAAGACGGACACCCAGCCGGTTGAGGTCACGGTGGATGAGGCGCTTGAGGGACTGAACCGGCTGATCGCCACCTATGAGCGGGCCGAAAAGCCCTATGTCTCACGTCTGGCCCCCCCGTTCGCCCAGCGCGCCTTCTCGGACTACGACCACCTGGCTCGCGTGCGGGAATGGTCGATCGCCGATGAGGCAGAGACGGAGGAAGAATGACCCCGGTCGGCTCCATCTCCCCCCAGGCCCGTGCCGCCGATCCGGCGATCAACGCCTTCGTCATGGCCAATGCCGGGTCGGGCAAGACCACCACCCTGGTCGACCGGGTGGCCCGCCTGCTGCTCGACGGCTCGAAGCCGGACGCCATCCTCTGCCTGACCTTCACCAAGGCGGCCGCAGCGGAGATGCAGCGCCGTCTCTATCAGCGTCTCGGGGCCTGGGCCGTGGCCACCGACGACGACCTGCGCCGGGACCTCGGCAAGCTGGAGGCCCGCGACACCGGAACCTATGATCGCAACGGCCTGTCGCGTGCCCGCGCCCTGTTCGCCCGCGCCCTCGAAACGCCCGGCGGGTTGAAGATCCAGACCATCCACGCTTTCTGCGAACAGCTGTTGCGCCGCTTCCCCATCGAGGCCGGGGTGTCGCCGGGCTTCCGGGTCATCGACGACACCGAGGCCGCTGCGGTTTCGGCCATTGCCCGCGAGGCCCTGGCCCGCGCTTCCCTGAGCGGGGCCTGGCCGGCCCTGACCGACGCCTATGGGGCCATGAGCGAGACCCTGGCCCATGAGGACTTCGAGACCATGTTCACGGTGTTCGAGGCCAGACGGGCGGCCCTCGGAGCCTATGTCGAACACGCCGAAAGCGAGGGTGGACTGGCCGATTTCGTCGCTCGCTCGGTCGGCTTCGACGACGCGGCCGGGGCCGACGCCGAGACCATCGAGGCCGCAGCGCTGGATCCCGCCACGATCGATACCGACCGCTGGCTCCGCGCCGCTGAGGCCCTCGGCCGCGCCAAGGGTGTCAAGGACAAGGCCCGTGCAGGTGCGATCCAGACCTTCGTCGAAGCGGTCCGGTCGGGCGGCGGCGGCTTCTCCGACCTGGCCGACATCTTCCTGACGCAGAAGGGCGCGCCGGCCGCCTGGTGCGCGACGAGCGCGGCGGCCAAGGCGGAACCGGGGCTGACCGACTGGCTGGTCGAACAGCGAGACCGGGTGGCCGCGACAGCCGAGCGCCTGCGCGCTGCCCGGGTCGCAGCCGAGACCACCCACGCCCTGACCCTGGCCGGGACCTATGCCCAGGCCTATGCGGCCGCCAAGACGGCCACCGGTGCGCTGGATTTCGCCGATCTGATCGTGCGTGCCCGCACCCTGCTGACCGAGGGCGAGGGGCCCGGCGCGGCCTGGGTGCTCTTCAAACTGGACGGGATCGACCATCTGCTGATCGACGAGGCCCAGGACACCTCGCCCGACCAGTGGGACATCGCCCGCGCCCTGACCGGCGAATTCTTCGCCGGGGCCGGGGCCCGCGAGGACGGCCGCGAGCGCACCGTCTTCGTCGTCGGCGATGAGAAACAGTCGATCTTCTCCTTCCAGGGTGCCGCCCCGGAACGGCTGCTGGCCGAGAGCCAGGGCTATCGCCGGATGGCGGGCGCGGCCGGTCGATCGTTCGAGACGGTCGAACTGCTGCAATCCTGGCGCTCGACGCCCGAGGTGCTGGCCTTCGTCGACGAGGTCTTTGCCGTCCCCGACCATGCCCAGGCTCTCAGCCCGGGCCGGGGCGAGATCGGAGACCGGGTCGATGTGGTCGTGCGCCATACCGCCGGGCGAGCCGACCGTCCCGGGACCGTGGACCTCTGGCCTGAGGAAAAGGACGACCCCGCCGACGACCGTCGCGCCTGGGATGAGCCGCTGGACACCGGAGCCGGTCAGGGCGCGCGACGGCGGGTGGCCGAGCGGATCGTCGTCGAGGTCAGGGGCATCGTCGAAAAGGGCGAAGGCGTCCACGCCAGGAATGCAGACGACCGGCAGGCCTGGCGGCCCGCCGACTGGGGCGATGTGCTGATCCTGGTCAAGAAGCGCGGCCCGATGTTCGAGGAAATCCTGCGCGCCCTGAAGCGGTCAGGCATCCCGGTCGCCGGCGCCGACCGGTTGAAACTGGCCGAACACCCGGTGTTCGAGGACCTGCTGGCCCTCGGCCGCACCGCCCTCTATCCCGAGGATGACCTGACCCTGGCCGGCCTGTTGCGCAGTCCGCTTTGCGATGTCGGGGAAGACGGCGTGTTCGATCTGGCCCAGGGTCGGGCCGGTTCCCTGTGGCGGACCCTCCGGGACAGGGCCGAAGAACGGCCGGAATGGACCGCAGCGCGCGTCCTGATCCGCTGGTTCCGCGCCGAGGCCCGGGTCCGCGCGCCGTTCGACCTTTACGCCCGACTGCTGAACCGGCGCGACGCCCGCGGCCTGACCGTGCGCCAGCGCTTCATGACCCGGCTGGGCGGCGAGGCGGCGGATGCCCTCGATGCCTTCCTGGATCAGGCGCGGGCGGCCGAAGCGCGCGGCGTCACCGACCTGGAGCGGTTCTGCGCCGACCTGGCCGCCATCAACCAGACCGTCAAACGCGAGATGGACGAGCCGCGCGGCGAGGTGCGGGTCATGACCGCCCACTCGTCCAAGGGGCTGGAGGCCCCGATCGTCATCCTGCCCGACACCATTTTCGACGAGCCGACGGGGGATGCCCTGCTGGAGACCGGCGACGGCGGGTTCCTGTGGTGCGGGGCCAAGGACCGCGACTGTGACGCCTCTGCCGAAGCGCGCGAGCGGCGCAAGACGCTGAACAGGGAGGAGTCCTTGAGGCTGCTCTATGTTGGCCTGACCCGCGCCCGGGACCGGCTGATCATCGGCGGCCGCATCGCCTCGAACCGCAAGATCGAGAACGTCGTCTCCAAGATGAAGGCCTGGTGGGGTCCGGTCGCCCGGGCCTTCGACACGATGGACGGCGTACGCGACGTCCAGACCGCCTCCGGTCCGGCCCGACGGTTCGGGGCCGATCCCGTACCCATGGCACAGGTCGCCGCGGGCCCGACCGTGGCAGTGCCGCTGCCGTCCTGGCTGATGGCGGAACCGGCCCGCGAGGATGCGGACCGGCGGGCCTCCCCCTCACGCCTCGACGAGCCTGCCGGCACCCCCGCCCCCTCCCCCCTGGCCACCACCGCCGGGCCGGGTGCGCCGCTGGGCCGGTTCCGGCGTGGTGACCTGATCCACCGGCTGCTGGAGCGGCTGCCCGATATTCCCCCGGCCGAACGCCCGGATGCGGCGGCAAGGATGCTGTCCCGGGAGCGGGACCTCGACGACGACCAGCGGGCCGAAATGATCGAATCCGCCTTCCGGGTCCTGGACGACGACCGGTTCGCCCCGGTCTTCGGGTCCGGCTCCCGGCCCGAGGTGGCCCTGACCGGTTCGGTCGGGACGACCGCCGTCTCGGGGCGGATGGACCGGCTGGTGGTCACGCCCGACCGGGTGCTGGTCATCGACTACAAGACCAACCGCCCGGCCCCCGCCCGGATCGAGGACGCAGACCTGGCCTATGTGCGCCAGCTGGCCGTCTATGCGGCGATCCTGGCGCGTCTGTATCCGGACCGTCCGATCGAGGCCGCCCTGGTCTGGACCGACGGGCCACAGCTGATGGCGGTGCCCCGGGCGATGATGGAGGCGGCCCTCGAGGCCTGACCCGCACGCCCGTTGATTTGGCCGGCCACACGCCCCACATCGGCTGTCGAAGCGCCGGAATCACTCCATGATGTCCCGCCGATCCGGAGAAAGATCCCCATGGCCACCGTCAAGGTCACCGACGACAGTTTCGAAGCCGACGTCCTCAAGGCGTCCGTGCCTGTTCTGGTCGATTTCTGGGCCGAATGGTGCGGCCCCTGCAAACAGATCGGCCCGGCCCTGGAGCAGATCGCCGATGAACTGGCCGGTCAGGTCGTGATCGCCAAGGTCAATATCGACGACAGTCCGATGATCCCGTCCCGGCTGGGCGTGAAGGGTATTCCGACCCTGATGCTGTTCAAGGACGGCCAGATGGCGGCGATGAAGGTCGGCGCCATGCCCAAGGGCAAGATCGTCGAATGGCTGGCCGAGGCCGGCATCGGCCCGTCTGCCGCCTGATCCTTGCGCCGGGTCCGTTCAGACCGCCTGTCGTTATCGTAACTTGCCCGGCCCGGGGATCGGTGTTCTGCTGCCGGCCATCACACTGGATGCTGGAGCATGATCATGCTGGTCACCGCCCTGTTCGCCACCGCCCTGCTGTTTGACGGCGGTCAGGTCGCCGTCATCGCCGGAACCCCGCCCCCGGCCGAGGCGCGGCCCGCCACCGCGCCCCCCGGAGCGGAGGGCGACACCCGCCGCGTCTGCCGACTGGAGCGCGCCACAGGCTCGAACATGCAGCAGCGCGTCTGCCGCGACGTTCCCCGGGCCGGGGTCCAGGACCAGCAGACCCGGGAGTTCATGCGCTCGATGCAGAGAATGCGCATGCCCGACGAAGGGGTCACGGCGACGCCGGCCGGACCCAACGGCTGATCTCTTCAGTCCGGCCAGGTCTCCCGGCTGGCCCCCAGCACCTCGCCCGCCATATACAGCGAGCCACAGATCAGGACCCGGCCGGCACCGAGCCGCAGGGCCCGGCTCAACGCCTCCTCGACCGAGGCACAGGCCGTCGCCCCGAGGCCGTGCCCCCGCGCTACCGCCGCCAGGGCCTCCGGCTCGGCCGCCGCCCCGTCGAACGGCACGGTGAAGACTGCCGCGCCTGACCGGCTGAGCGCCGCGAAGAAGCCGCCGGCGTCCTTGTTGGCCAGAATGCCGACGATCAGGGCCAGGGGCCGGGGGGCCCGCGCCTGTCGCCCTTCGAGCGCGACGGCCAGGGCCGCGCCCGCATGGGGATTGTGCCCGCCGTCCAGCCACAGCTCCGCATCGGCCGCCCGCGCCGCCTCGCCATAGGGGCCCGCCGTCAGCCGCTGCATCCGCGCCGGCCAGCGCACGGATTGCAGGCCCCCGGCGATGGCCGCCTCTGGCAGGTCGAGCTCGAGGGCGACCGCAATGGCCAGCCCGGCATTGTCGATCTGGTGCGGACCGGTCAGGGCCGGGGCCGGCAGGTCCAGAAACCGCTCCTGGTCCTGGAACGACAGGCCGCCGCGCTCGGCCCAGGCGTCGAAATCGACCCCCATGACGGTCAGAGGTGCGTGCACGACCCGCGCCGCCGCCTCGATGACCACCATGGCCGGCCCGGCCTGACGCGCGATCAGGCCGCGCGCGCCGGCCTTCAATATGCCCGCCTTCTCGCCCGCCACCCCACCCAGGTCGGTGCCGAGGAATTCCGCGTGGTCGAGGTCGACCGGGGTGATGACGCTGAGCAGCGGCCGATCGATGACATTGGTGGCATCCAGCCGGCCGCCGAGGCCGACCTCGACAATGGCCAGGTCCGCCGGGGTCTCGCTCATGGCCACAAAGGCCGCGGCCGTGGTGCTCTCGAACACCGTCGCCTCGCTGCCCCCGCGGTCTATGGCCGCCTCGACCCGATCGAGGACGGCATTCAGGGCCTCGTCCCCGATCAACTGACCCGCCAGCCGGATCCGTTCATTGAACCGCACCAGATGGGGCGAGGTATAGGTATGGACCCTGAGTCCCGCCGCCTCGGCGATGGCGCGGATGAAGGCGACGGTCGAACCCTTGCCGTTGGTGCCGGCCACATGGACCACCGGCGGCAGCCGGTCCTGCGGATCACCCAGCGCCGCACACAGGATGCGCATCCGGTCCAGCGACAGGTCGATCCGCTGCGGATGGCGCTGCCTCAGTCTCGCGGAGATCGGGTCCAAGGCGATCAGGCCGCCCGGCGCTTCCCGCCCATCAGCATCGACAGGATCCGGCCCAGAACGACCGGCAGGTCGGCGCGGGCGACGACCCGGTCGACCATGCCCTTTTCCTGCAGATATTCGGCGCGCTGGAAGCCGGGTGGAAGCTTCTCGCGGATGGTCGCCTCGATCACCCGCGGCCCGGCAAAGCCGATCAGGGCACCGGGCTCGGCCAGATGCACATCGCCGAGCATGGCGTAGCTGGCGGTCACGCCGCCGGTCGTCGGGTCGGTCAGGACCACGACGAAGGGCAGTTGTGCCGCCTTCAGTTCCTGGATGGCCAGGGTGGTGCGGGCCATCTGCATCAGGCTGAGGGCGCCTTCCTGCATCCGCGCCCCGCCGGCGGCGGTGAAACAGACCAGGGGCACACCGCGCCCGATCGCCGCCCGGGCCGCCGCGATAAAGGCCTCGCCCGCCGCCATGCCCAGCGAACCGCCCATGAAGGTGAAGTCCTGGACGATCACCACCGCCTCGGTCCCGTCCAGGGTGCCGAAACCGATGGCCATGGTGTCCTTGCGGCCTGCGGCCTTGCGGGCGGCGGCCAGCCGGTCCTTGTAGGATTTGCCGTCCGAGAATTTCAGCGGATCTTCGGGCACCTCCGGGGTCTCGATCGGCTCATAGTCGCCGTCGTCGAAGGTGGCGCGCAGCCGGGTCGGGGCGTCGATCCGCATATGCCGGCCCGAGGGCGTCACCCACAGGGCGGCCTCCAGATCGGGGCGGTACAGCATCTCGCCGGAATCCGGGTCCTTGACCCAGAGATTGTCGGGCGTGTCGCGCCGGCTGACGATCTTGCGAACGCCGGGCGCGAAACGGCTCAGCCAGCCGCCGCGTTTTTCCTGGGGTTTGGGAGGGGTCTTGTCAGCCATGGACGCGCTTTAAACCGTTTCCGTGACCCGCGCACCCCGCACCGCGTCGGCCAGGGCCTTCACCTTCGCCAGAACGCGCGGGACGGCGGGTTCATTCGCCTCAAGGGCCGCCGCGACCTCGTCGACCAGCACCGAGCCGGCCACAACTGCATCGGCGACCCGGGCGATCTCGGCCGCGCGCTCCGGCGTCTTCACGCCAAACCCCACGGCAACGGGCAGGCCCGAGGCCTTGCGCACCCGCTCCACGGCGGGGGCGACGGACAGGGTCTGGGCCTCCTTGACCCCGGTCACGCCGGCGACCGAGACATAGTAGACAAAGCCCGAGGTGCGCTCGGCGATCCGCTTCAGCCGCGCATCGTCCGAGGTCGGGGTGGCCAGCCGGATCAGGGACACCGAGGCGGCATCCAGTGCATCCGACAGCGGCCCGGCCTCTTCCGGCGGGCAGTCGACCACGATCACCCCGTCGACGCCGCTGGCCGCCGCATCGCGGGCGAAGGCGGCATGGCCATAGCTCTCGATCGGATTGAGATAGCCCATCAGGATCACCGGCGTGTCGGCATCCCCGGCGCGGAAGTCCGCGGCCAGGGCCAGGGTCCCCTTCAGCGTCAGCCCGGCCTTGAGACCGCGCAGCGCCGCGCGCTGGATCGGCGGTCCCTCGGCCATCGGATCGGAAAAGGGAAAGCCCAGTTCGATCAGATCGGCCCCGGCGGCCGGCAGGCCGCGCAGGATCTGCAGCGCCTCATCCCGCGTCGGATCCCCGGCCATGACATAGGCCACGAACCCGGCCCGGCCCTCGGCCTTGAGCGCAGCGAAGCGGGCGTCGATACGCGCAGTGGTCATTGCGCCGGCGCGGGGGTCGCCGCAGCGGCCGGCCGGGCCGCGCAGACGTCGCCGGGAATGGCCGCAAAGGCCAGCCAGGCCGGTTCGGCCGGTCCGGGGGCCCGCGACTCATCGGCAAAGGCCAGCATCTGGAAGCCGTCGCAGCCGCCTTCAGCGCGGCGGCGCACATAGACGACCCGATTGTCTTCCCCGCCCGCAGCCAGCCAGTTCTGCAGGCGGAAGGCCTCGCTGTAGGTGTCGACCAGGGCGCCGATGGCACCCTGGGTGGTCATCACGCACAGGGCCTGCTGGGCCAGGCCGACCTTGCCGCCGCAGGTCGGGTCCGCGACCGCCGTCGGCAGTTCCGGAATGTCGACCTGCAGGGGTGCCGGGGTCTGCGCCATCGCCGGCCCGGCCAGAAGGGCCGTCACCGCAGCCATCATCACGATCTTCATGCTCTACAACTCCACGCCCAGATGCTTCGCCACGGCGAAGATGTCCTTGTCGCCCCGTCCGCACATATTGAGCACGACATCCCCGCCCTTGCCCACTTCCGTCGCGATCTCGCCGATCCGGGCCAGCGCATGGCTGGGCTCCAGCGCAGGGATGATCCCCTCCAGTTTCGAGCACAGCTGGAAGGCCTCCAGCGCCTCGACATCGGTGGCGGCGCGGTATTCGGCCCGGCCGATGTCCTTGAGCCAGGCGTGCTCCGGCCCGATGCCCGGATAGTCGAGCCCGGCCGAGATCGAATGGCCCTCGAGGATCTGGCCGTCGTCATCCTGCAGCAGATAGGTGCGGTTGCCGTGCAGCACCCCGGGCCGTCCGCCCTGCAGCGAGGCCGCATGGTCCGGGCCGTCCAGCCCGCGCCCGGCCGCCTCGATGCCGATCAGCCGCACCCCGGCGTCGTCGATGAAGGGATGGAACAGGCCGATGGCATTGGACCCGCCCCCGATCGCCGCAACCACCGCGTCCGGCAGCTTGCCGCGCCGCGCCAGCATGGAGGCCCGCGTCTCGCGCCCGATCACCGACTGGAAATCCCGCACCATGGCCGGATAGGGGTGCGGCCCTGCCGCCGTGCCGATCAGATAATAGGTGTCCTCGACATTGGTCACCCAGTCGCGCATCGCCTCGTTCATGGCGTCCTTGAGGGTCGCCCGGCCCGCTGTCACCGGCACCACCTCGGCCCCCAGCAGCTTCATGCGGAAGACGTTGGGCATCTGCCGCTCGACGTCGGTCGCGCCCATATAGACGATGCATTCCAGGCCGAAGCGCGCGCAGACGGTCGCCGTCGCCACCCCGTGCTGGCCGGCGCCGGTTTCCGCGATAATCCGCGTCTTGCCCATCCGCATGGCCAGCAGGATCTGGCCCATGCAGTTGTTGATCTTGTGCGCGCCCGTATGGTTCAGCTCGTCGCGCTTGAACCAGATGTCGGCGGCCCCGTAGTGCGCCGTCAGTCGCTCGGCCAGGTACATCGGGCTGGGCCGGCCGACATAGTCGGTCAGGAAGCCGTCCAGCTCGGCCTGGAAGGTCGGATCGGCCTTGGCCGCCTCATAGGCCGCGTCCAGCTCGTGAACCAGCGGCATCAGGGTCTCGGCCACGAACCGTCCGCCATAGGGGCCGAAACGGCCCTCGGCGTCGGGCATGGAATACTGGTTCGGAAGGATGGCGTTCACGAAGGAAGCTTTCACGCAGGGAGGCGGCGGAATTCAGGCCGAACGGACCGCCTCGAGGAAGGCTGTGATCCGGGCCGCGTCCTTAACACCCGGCGCGGTTTCCACGCCAGAGGACACATCCACCAGGGGCGCGCCGGACACGGAAATCGCCTCGGCCACATTGTCCGGGGTCAGACCACCGGCGAGGAACCAGGGCCGGTCAAAGACCCGGCCGGCCAGCAGGCTCCAGTCGAACCTTGCCCCGACCCCGCCCGGCAGGTGCGACCCCTCCGGCGGCTTCGCATCGAACATCAGATGATCGGCGACCGTCGCCCAGTCTTCGGCCCCGGCGAAATCCTCCGCCCGGCGGATCGGCAGGACCTTGATGATCCCCGCCCCGGTCAACAGCCGCACCCGCGCGGCCTGCTCAACCGTCTCCGCCCCATGCAGCTGGATCAGGTCCGGCTTCAGGATCAGGGCGATCTCCGTCAGCAGGGCGTCGTCGGCGTCCACCGTCACCGCCACGATCTTCGCTTTTCCCCGCGCCCGTTCGAACAGGGTCGCCCCGTGCAGCGGGTGGATGTGGCGGGGGCTTTTCGGAAACACCACCGCCCCCACAAAGGCCGCACCGCCATCCAGCGCCGCATCCAGCGCTTCGGGCGTGGTCAGGCCACAGATCTTGGCGTGGGCGCTCATGCGGCGAATATGGCCTCGATCTGCGCCGGATCCAGCAGCCGCCAGTCCCCCGGGGCCAGATCGTCCGGCAGGGTCAGGCCACCGACCCTTTCGCGGTGCAGGCCCTCGACGTGATTGCCCACGGCCGCAAACATCCGCCGCACCATATGATAGCGGCCCTCGGTCACCGTCAGCCGCGCCTCCGTCGGCGACAACACCTCCAGCACCGCGGGCGACAGCGGCTTGTCCTCCCCCTCCAGCACCAGACCCCCGGCAGCAAACACCTCGCCCTCGGCTCCGGTCAGCGGCCGGGCCAGGGTGGCGCGATAGACCTTGGCCACATGGCGCCGGGGCGAAATCACCCGGTGCAGCAGGTCGCCGTCGTCGGTCAGCAGCAGCAGGCCCGTCGTCTGTTTGTCCAGCCGCCCGATGGTCGAGATGGCCGGATCGCGCCGCCGCCAACGGGGCGGCAGGACGTCATAGACCAGGGCCCCGTCCTCCTTGCGCGAACAGGTCATGCCCAGCGGCTTGTGCAGCATCATCACCAGACCCGGCACCGGATCCAGCGGCTGACCATCGATCGCCATCCGCCCCGGCAGGTCCGGCGTCACCGGTATCCGCCGCGACACATCGGTCAGATCGACCCCGTCCAGCACGATCCCGCCGGCCTTGCCCAGCCGCGCCATCTCGGTTCGCGAGCCATAGCCCATGGAGCCGAGCAGTTTATCGACGCGGGAGGTGGGGGTTTTCATCTCTCGTCATCCCGGGGCGCGCAGCGACCCCGGGACCCAGCGGCGCCGGAGCGGCAGCGGAGGCGATGAACGACGCACCGGTGTTCGCGACAGGTTCGCGCTTGCGCGCGCCGCTGGGTCCCGGCCTTCGCCGGGATGACGAAAGCTGTGGTTTTCACTTCACCGCCTCGAACACCTTGTAGCCGCCGCTGTCGGCGATCATGTCGACCCGTTTGAAGGCGTCCTTCAGTTCGGCCTCATAGGGCAGGTGGCGGTTGGCCACGATCCAGAGCACCCCGCCCTTCTTCAGCAGGCCGGCGGCCTTGCGGATGAAGGCCTGACCCAGCCGCTTGTCCTCGGCCCCGCCGTCATGGAAGGGCGGATTGCTGACCACGAAATTCAGCGCGCTGACATCCTCCAGCGTCCGCGCATCGGCCCATTCAAAGGTCGCGCGCGGGTCGGTGACATTCTTCCGCGCCGCCGCGATCGCCCGCCGGTCCAGATCGACCAGACGCAGCGACGTCACCGCCGGCGAGCCCAGCACCACCGTCGCCAGCGCGCCATAGCCACAGCCCAGATCGACCCCCGCCCCCTTCAACGGCGGCAGGGCCTGGGCCAGCAGCAGCGATCCCGCATCGATCCGGTCCCAGGCGAAGACCCCCGGCTGCGACCAGGCGTCCAGCCCCTCGAGCAGACGCGGCGCGCCTGCGGCAATGGCGGCATCGAGCCCGGTCACCGTCTCTGGCCGGATGACGACACAGCGCCGGTGGTGCGCCTTGGCGCTCTCCCCGACCTCGACGCCGAAGGCTTCCAGCTCCTTCTTGAGCCGGGACCCACCCTTGTCCTTGGCCGCCATCACATCGAGCCGCCCGCGGGGCTTCAGCGCCCTGAGCGCCAGCGCCAGCGCATACCGCCGCTCCAGCACACCGGGCGGGGCATGGATCATGATCTCGTCCGCCGAGCCTTCGGCCACATCCTCCAGCGGCGTAGAGCCGGGGATCAGGGGCGAAAGCTGGGTCGCCGCACCCGGCGGATCGAAGACGGCCGGGGGGCGGCCGTAGAGAAGAGAAGTCATGGCGGCGCCTATAGCCGGAATGGCGCAAGACGCGAAACGCACGGGAGCACCCCCCGTCTCCTCCCCGCTTCGCGGGGAGGGGGACCGTCCGGAGCCTCGCAGAGGCGAAGGAGGGTGGAGGGGCGCCGACCGCTCGTCTCCTCCCCGCTTCGCGGGGAGGGGGACCACGCGTAGCGTGGTGGAGGGGCGCCGACCGCACGCTCCTCCCTACCCCTCCACCATCCTTCGGATGGTCCCCCTCCCCATTCGCTGCGCGAACAGGGAGGAGACACGGATTGCTACCCATCCGCCGATTGTCAGCATATTCTGCCCGCCCAACACTCTGATTTAACGAACCTTTCAAAAAACACAGCGTCACAAACCATCCGCGCTGAGCCCCGTGCCAGACTCCTGCCCATCCCGTCGGTGGGGAGGGCGTCGGATCCAGCGCCCCGATGTCGGCGGGCTGTGGTCGAGCGATGAAGCCCGGGGGATGGATACTTCGGGGGTCCTTGCGGAGGTCGATGGATGGC
>NZ_JAIYCP010000026.1 GCF_027487935.1 Brevundimonas sp. | reverse complement strand
CCTAAGCCCTAAGCCCTAAGCCCTAAGCCCTAAGCCCTAAGCCCTAAGCCCTAAGCCCTAAGCCCTAAGCCCTAAGCCCTAAGCCCTAGATCCGCGCCATATCCAGCACGAACCGATACCGCACATCCGACTTCTCCAGCCGGGCATAGGCCTCGTTGATCTGGTCCGGAGCGATCACCTCGATGTCGCTGGCCAGGCCGTGTTCAGCGCAGAAGTCCAGCATCTCCTGGGTCTCGCGGATGCCGCCGATCAGCGAGCCGGCGATCGACCGGCGCCGCCACAGCAGACCCATGGCAAAGACCGGCAGCCCCTCGGTGGTCAGGCCCAGCATGACCATGGTGCCGTCCCTGGCCAGTAGGTTCACATGGCTGGCGATCTCATGCGTGGCCGAGACGGTGTTGAGGATCAGGTCAAAGCTCTCGCCCGCCGCCTGCATCGCCGCCGTGTCCGAATTGATCAGGAAATGTTTGGCCCCCATCCGTTCGGCGTCGGCCCGCTTGCGGTCAGAGGTCGACAGGACCGTGACCTCCGCCCCCATGGCGACCGCCTGTTTGACGGCCATGTGCCCGAGGCCGCCCAGACCGACGACGGCCACCTTCGAACCCGGCCCGATCTTCCAGTGCCGCAGCGGCGAATAGGTGGTGATCCCGGCGCACAGCAGGGGTGCGGCCGCATCCAGCGGGATGCTGTCGGGGATGGTCACGACATAGTTCTGGTCGACCACAATGGCGGTGGCATAACCGCCCTGGGTCATCTTCTGGCCCACCGCCGCACCCTTGGGATCGGGCGAGCCATAGGTCTGGGTCATGCCCGGAACGCAGAACTGTTCCTCGCCCTCGAGGCAGGGTTTGCACTGACGACAGCTGTCGACCATGCAGCCGACGCCGACCCGGTCGCCGACCTTGAAGCGGGCGACATTGCCGCCCACGGCCGTCACCACACCGGCGATCTCATGACCCGGCACAATGGGGTAGCGGGTGCGGCCCAGGTCGTTCTTCACAATGTGCAGGTCGGAGTGGCAGACCCCCGCGAATTTGATCTCGATCGCCACATCGTCCGGACCCGGATCACGCCGGTCGAAGGCATAGGGCGACAGCGGCTCGGTGCTCGATGTGGCGGCAAAGGCGCGGGTGGCGATGGGCATGGGGGCGGCTCCTGGAAGGCCGGTCTCAATTGCGTCCGCCGGCGGCCCGGCGCAACCGGTTCAGCCCAGCTTTTTGATCAGCGCCTGCGCCGCCGCCGGGTTCCGGACCTTCGCCCCGGCGATGAAATAGGCGAAGACATCGCCGCGCTGCGCCCAGCCACGGGTCTGGTCGACGATCCCGTCCAGCTCCTCGGACGTCATGCCGGTCGGTTCGTCCTCGCGGCTCGACATCAGCCGGGCATAGGTAAAGTCGGCGGTCGGCTGGTCGATCCGGGGCCATTCGGGGGCCTCATCGTCCACGGCATAGACGATGGCCACCCCGTATTTCGCCGCCAGATCGTAGAACTGCGGCGTATCGAACGACGGGTTCCGCACCTCCAGCGCATGCCGCAGCCGCACCCCGTCCTGTTCCTCCGGCAGCAGTTTCAGAAACCCCTCGAAATCGGCCGGGTCGAATTTCTTGGTGCCCATGAACTGCCAGTTGATCGGCCCCAGCTTGTCGCCCAGCGCGCTCAGCCCCTGGCCGAGGAACCGCTCCATCGACTCGCCCATGTCGGACAGGATCTTGCGGTTGGTGCAGTAGCGGCTGGCCTTGACCGAGAAGACGAAGCCGTCCGGCGTCTCGTCGCGCCATTTCATCCAGCTGTCGGGCTTGAAGGTCGAATAATAGGTGCCGTTGATCTCGATGGAGGTCAGGGCGCGTGAGGCGAACTCCAGCTCCTTCTTCTGGCTCAGCTTGTCCGGATAGAAGACGCCGCGCCACGGCTCATAGGTCCAGCCGCCGATACCGATGTGGATGGGGTGGGTCATCGGTGCTCTCCTGTCGGGTTGTCGGTCCAGTTTTCGCGGGCATGCCGAACACGCAAGACATGAACACCATGCTCGTCGAGCAGATAGACGACGATATGCGATCGAAAAGGCAGGATGCGGACTGGCCCCATCAGGCTTTCCCGGACCGGCGCTGACTCCGGAAAGAGCGCCAGCCGGCCGATCGACTGGCGCAGTCCCGAAGCGTAGGTGTCAGCCGGTCCGACACCAAAACCTTCGACGCCCTGACGATAGATGGCCCGAATGTCGGCGCGCGCCGCTTCGGAGAACCGGAGGCGAACCATTCAGGCGACGTGGGCACGCGCAACGGCCTCGGTGCGCGCCTCGGCGAAGATCTCATCCATAGTCATTTCGCTGACGCCGGAGGCGTAGGCCTCTTCGATGAGCCGCTCCATATTGGCGATCTTCTCCGCCTTGATCTGCTCCCGGCGGATCAGGTCACGGACATAGTCGCTGGAGTTGGCATAGCGCCCGTCCGCCGACTGCGCCTCGACCCAGGCCTTCATCTGGTCGGGCAGGGAGATGTTCATCGTGGCCATGGGGACGCTCCTGTCTCGACCACCACCCTATGCCAAACCTTGCCAATTTTCTAGTAGGCGAAGTCCCGGTACAGCCGCGTCAGGTCGCCCTGCCACTCGCCGTGATACAGCGCCAGCAGCCGGTCGGCGGGGGTCAGGCCGCTGTCGGCGATGTCTTCCAGCTCGCTCAGATAGCCGCGCTCATCGACCATGCCGCCACTGAACCGGGCGCGGTTCTTCAGCCCCTGTTTGGCGATGGCGACCATGTCCACGGCCACATCGCGCACCGAACGCCCGGCCACCTCGGCCTTGAGCCCCAGCCGGGTCACGTCCCGGCGCAGCCGCTCGTGGTCAGCGATATCCCAGTCCTTGACCAGGTCCCAGGCCGCCGCCAGCGCCGCGCCGTCGTACAGCACCCCGGCCCACAGGGCCTGAAGCGCGCAGATCCGGCTCCACGGCCCGCCGTCGGCCCCGCGCATCTCCAGATAGGACTTCAGCCGCACCTCGGGGAAGAGGGTGGTCAGATGGTCGTTCCAGTCCTTCTTCGTCGCCCGCTCGCCGGGCAGGGCGGGCAGGCCGTCGGTCATGAAGCTGCGGAACGACTGGCCGGACAGGTCGACATAGGTGTCGCCGCGCTTGGCGAAATACATCGGCACATCCAGCGCATAGTCGGCATAGCGCTCATAGCCGAAGCCGTCCCGGAAGACGAAGTCCAGCATCCCCGTCCGGTCCGGATCGGTGTCGGTCCAGACATTGGCGCGGGCGCTGAGGAAGCCGTTGGGCTTTCCTTCCGTGAACGGACTACAGGCGAACAGGGCGGTGGCGATCGGCTGCAGGGCCAGGGAGGTGCGGAATTTGGCCACCATGTCGGCCTCGTCCGAGAAGTCCAGGTTCGACTGGATGGTGCAGGTGCGCAGCATCATGTCGAGGCCGAGCCGGCCCTTCTTCGGCATATAGTTCCGCATGATGACATAGCGGCCCTTGGGCATGACCGGCACGTCCTCGCGCCGCCACATCGGATCGAAGCCGGCGCCGAGGAAGCCGAGGTTCATCTGGTCGGCGACCTGTTTGACCTCCATCAGATGCTGGCCGGTCTCGTTGCAGATGTCGTGGACATCCTTCAGCGGCGCGCCGGACAGTTCGAACTGGCCGCCCGGCTCCAGCGAGATCGAGGCCGTCATCCCCTCGTCGTTCTTCCGTTCCAGGGCGATGACATGGCCGGCCTCCTCGACGGGGCTCCAGCCGAACCTTTGCAGCCCTGTCAGCATGGCCAGGATGCCGGTGTCGCCCTCATAGGTCGGGCGGCGCAGGGTCGATCGGTCGAAGCCGAATTTCTCGTGCTCCGCCCCGATGCGCCACTGCGCCTTCGGCTTGGCACCCTTCGACATGGCGCCGATCAGGTCGTTCCGGGAAAGCGGCGCAGCGTCGGTCATGCGTTCAGCCCTGTTGTGGCGGCTAGATGGGAGGAAAACCCCTCCCGCTCAAGGGGGCATGCCTGTCCTATCGTTCCCAATCGCCCAAAGCCGCCTGCCACAGGGTCAGGGCGGCGACGGCGGCGGTGTCCGCGCGCAGGATCCGCGGCCCCAGCGACACGGCGGTGGTGCAGGGCAGGGCCCGCAGCCGCGCCCGCTCCTCCGGCGAAAACCCGCCCTCGGGACCGATCAGTATGGCCCAGGGACCGGCGTCTCCTCCCCCAACGGGGGAGGGGGACCGCGAAGCGGTGGAGGGGTCCGTCCAGTGCGCCCGGCCCGACACCCCTCCACCATCCTTCGGATGGTCCCCCTCCCCCCCAGGGGGAGGACTGAGCGCCCCCGTCACCGGCGCCCCGCCCGTCTCGTCGCAGAACATCAGCCGCCGCCCGGAGTCCGTGCCGGCCTCGAACCCGTCCAGCAGCTCCGCCAGCTTCACCGGCGCGTCGATCATCGGCACGTCCAGCCGGCCGGTCTGTTCGGCGGCCTCGATGGCGATGGCGTCCAGCCGGTCCATCCGCACATGCTGGACCTGGGTCCGCTGGGTCACGACCAGCTTCACCCGACGCGCGCCCAGTTCGGTGGCCTTCTCGACCGCGAACTCCAGCGCGCTCTTCTTGACCACGGCGATCAGCAGATCGACGTCCGGCCCCATGGCCTGCGGCCGCACCTGTTCCTCGGCCCGCAGCACCACCCCCTTCTTGAGGATTTCGCTGACGACGCAGCGCCACTCCCCGTCGCGGCCGTTGAAGACCAGCAGGCTGTCGCCGGTCTTCAGCCGCATCACCTGGGTCAAATAGCGCGACTGGTCCAGCGTCGGCAGGACGGCAGCGTCTGCGGTCAGGGGGGAGGGGACGTGGAGGCGGATCATCGGTCAGGTATTAGCTTGTCATCCCCGACGAGCGAAGCGAGATCGGGGACGGATCAGCTCAAGCGCGATGCCTCCCGGACGACCCGCTCGGGTCGAGCCGGGAGAAGGGCGTGTCTAGGCGCTTGTTTGTGTATCCGTCCGCCAGCGGGCCGGTCAGCCTTTGGTCCGGCTCCGCAAACCGACCGGGCCTGATGGTGGATGATCCTGCCCGTCCCGGATCTCCGCTTCGCTTCGTCCGGGATGACAAATGTTCAGCGCTGGTCCTACAGCGTCCGCGCGATCAGCAGCTTCATGATCTCGTTCGTCCCGCCATAGATCCGCTGCACCCGTGCATCCTTGTACAGCTGGGCGATCGGATATTCGTTCATATAGCCATAGCCGCCGTGCAGCTGCAGCATCTCGTCGATGACCTCGCCCTGGATGTCGGTGACCCAGTATTTGGCCATGGAGGCCGTCACGGCGTCGAGATCGCCCTTCAGATGCCGGCCCATGCAGTGGTCGACGAAGACCTTGGCCACGGTCAGCTTGGTCTTCACCTCGGCCAGTTTGAACTGGGTGTTCTGGAAGTCGATGACCCGTTTCCCGAAGGCCTTGCGCTCCTTCACATAGGCCAGCGTCTCCTGCAGCCCGCGCTCGGCCGCGGCCACGCCCTGGATGGCGATGTTCAGCCGCTCCTGCGGCAGCTGCTGCATCAGCTGGATGAAGCCCTGGCCCTCGCCGCCGCCGATGATGTTCTCGCCGGGCACCTTCACATCGTTGAAGAACAGCTCGGAGGTGTCATTCCCCTCCATGCCGATCTTGTGCAGGTTCCGCCCGCGCTCGAAGCCCTCGGCGCCGTCCGTCTCGACCACGATCAGCGAGGTGCCCTTGGCGCCCTCGGCCGGATCGGTCTTGGCCACGACGATGATGAAATTCGCCAGCTGGCCGTTGGTGATGAAGGTCTTGGACCCGTTCACCACATACTGGTTGCCGGTCTTGATGGCGGTGGTCTTGACCCCCTGCAGGTCGGACCCGGTGCCCGGCTCGGTCATGGCGATCGCCCCGACCAGCTCACCCGACTGCAGCCGCGGCAGCCAGCGCGCCTTCTGCTCGGCCGTCCCGTAATGCCAGATGTAGGGCATGACGATCGCATTGTGCAGCGAGATGCCGAAATGGTCCGCGCCCTTCCAGCCCAGCTGGCGCATCAGCACCACCTCATGCCGGTAGTCCCCGCCCATGCCGCCGTCTTCCTCGGGCATGGACAGGCCCAGCAGACCCGCATCCCCGGCGTCGTTCCACAGCTTCCGCGGCACGGAGGAGTTGGCCAGCCAGGTCTGCACGGTCTCGGGCGAGCCGTGCTCATCGATCCATTTGCCGACGCTGTCGGAGAAGAGGGTGATCTCCTCTTCCTGCATGAAATCGGGTTCGGGGACGTTGAGGACGTTCATGGGTTTCTCCTGTCCTTCTCCCATTGGGAGAAGGTGCCCCGGAGGGGCGGATGAGGGGCGGGTGGGTCAGTCGGCGAAAGCCGCCCCTCACCCTTTCGCCTTGCCGGTCGCTTCGCTCCCGGAGGCTCAAGCCCTCTCCCATCGGGAGAGGGCGCGGGATTTCTAGAACGCCTCCGCCGGCATCTGCATCAACACGTCTGCACCGGTCTTCAGCTTGGTCAGATGCGCCGCCGTATCCGGCAGGATGCGCTCGACGAAATAGCGGCCGGTCATCAGCTTGTTGGCATAGTAGGGGTCGCTGGTGCCGGCATCGACCTTCGCCTGCGCCGCCTTGGCCATCTGGGCCCACATGTATGCCAGGGCCGTCAGGCCGAAGACGTGCAGATAGTCGGTGCTCGCTGCGCCGGCATTGTCCGGGTTCTGCATACCGTTCTGCATCAGCCACATCGTGCCTTCCTGCAGCTGCTTCTTGGCGTCGGCCAGGCCGTCGACGAAGGGCTTGATCGGGCCCTCGCCGCCGTTCTCGGCCACGAAGGCGTCGATGTCGGCGAACCAGCTCATGATCGCCCGGCCGCCGTTGGCCGGCAGTTTGCGACCCACCAGATCCAGCGCCTGGATGCCGTTGGCCCCCTCATAGATCATGGTGATCCGGGCATCGCGCAGAGACTGCGACGCCGTGAAGTGTTCGGTGTAGCCGGACCCGCCGTGCACCTGCATGGCCAGCGAGGCGACGTGGAAGCCCTTGTCGGTCAGATAGGCTTTCAGCACCGGGGTGATCAGACCCATATAGTCATGGGCCTTCTGCGCCTCGGCGGCATCGTCCGAATGCTGAAGATCGGCCTGCAGCGCGGTCCACAGGGTGAAGGCCTGGCCACCTTCGACAAACGCCTTGGCCTCCAGCAGCATGCGGCGCACATCCGGGTGAACCATGATGGAGTCGGCCGGCAGTTCGGGGCTCTTGGTCCCGGTCAGCGAGCGGCCCTGCAGACGGTCATGGGCGAACTGAACGGCGGCCTGATAGGCGGCGGTGCCGATCGACAGACCCTGCAGGCCGGTGCCGAGACGGGCCTCGTTCATCATCACGAACATGCCGGCCATGCCCTTGTTCTCGGGTCCGACCAGCCAGCCCCGGGCGTTCTCATAGGCCATGACGCAGGTGGCATTGCCGTGGATGCCCATCTTGTGTTCCAGGCCCGCGCACTGGACGCCCGCGTTCCGTTCGCCCAGCGACCCGTCTTCATTGACGAACACCTTGGGCACGACGAACAGGCTGATGCCCTTGATCCCCGCCGGCGCGCCCTCGATCCGGGCCAGCACCAGATGGATGATGTTGTCGGTGAAATCGTGCTCGCCCGAGGAGATCCAGATCTTCTGGCCGGTGATGTTGTAGCTGCCGTCGCCGTTCGGAACGGCCTTGGTGCGGATCAGGCCCAGGTCCGTGCCGCACTGCGGCTCGGTCAGGTTCATGGTCCCGCCCCATTCGCCGGTCGCCATCTTCGGCAGATACATGGCCTTCTGCTCATCCGAGCCGTTGGCGTTCAGGCCCCAGTAGGCACCGGCCGTCAGGCCTGGATACATCGAGAAGGCGGGCGAGGCGGCAGCGGTGAACTGGCCGAAGGCCATGGCCACCACGGCGGGCATCCCCTGGCCGCCGTGCTCGGGCAGGGCCGACAGGGCGGGCCAGCCGGCCTCGACCATGGCCTTGTAGGCTTCCTTCCAGCCGGTCGGGCCGGTGACCTTGCCATTGTCCCATTTGCAGCCTTCCTGATCGCCGATGCGGTTCAGGGGGGCGATGACTTCCTCGGCGAATTTCGCGCCTTCTTCCAGAATCTGGCCGACCAGGTCCGAGGACACATCGGCGAAACCGGGCTGGTTCGCATAGCGGTCAATTTCCAGCACCTCGTTCAGAATGAACGTCAGGTCGCGGACAGGCGCCTTGTAGGCCATGGGATTACGCTCTCGCTTTGAAGGGCTGGTGGTTCTGGTCGGGGTTGAGGCGGGATTTCAGCAGGTCGGCATATTCTTCGGCGCCGGGCAGCAGGTCGGGGCGGAACTCGCCCAGTTTCCGCTCCATGACGATGCAGGCTTCCTCGGCGGTCTCGATGGCCGCATCGAGGTCTTCGCGCTGCTGTTTCAGCGCCGCGATTTGGGCCCGGTGGCGGCGCAGGGCGACCGACATCTGGTGGGCGTTGTGATTTTCGTTGTCGTACAGATCCAGCATCTCCTGGATCTCCAGCAGGCTGAAACCGATCCGCCGGCCCCGCAGGATCAACTTCAGCCGCGCCCGGTCGCGGGCGTCATAGACCCGCGTCTGACCCTTGCGTGCCGGGGTCAGCAGGCCCTTGTCCTCATAGAACCGCAGCGCGCGCGCCGTCGCTCCGAACTCCCGACAGAGCTGGCGGATCGAATAGGTGCGATGATCGTCGGCGGTCGCCATGGCCGAAGTCATAACTTGACGTGCACGTAAAGGGAAGCCTTTAGGTCCTCATGGCTCGCAAACACGTCAATCTCGGCCGCGCCCCCGACAAACGCGACCTGCCGCAGAAGACCTGCGTGGTCTGCGGCAAGCCCTTCTCATGGCGCCGCAAATGGGCACGCGACTGGGATCAGGTGAAGGTCTGCTCCGACCGCTGCCGGGCGGCGGGCGCCTGAAGAAGAGGGCGTCACCGGGCATCCCCAACAGGCCCGGTTGCGTCAGTGCGTCGGCTCGGGGTCCGTCCGCGGACTGCCGTAGCCGGTCTTCAGGGCAAGGCCTTCCATGGTCATGCTCTGGACGACGAGCGAGAAGATCACCACGCCCATCGCCGCCGCGAAGATCGCGTTGCGAGCGGGAATGTCGGGCAGCGACAGCACCATGGCGATCGACAGCCCGCCTCTTACACCGGCCCAGGTCAGGACGTTGTAAAGCTTCAGCGAGGCCCTCCTGCCCACCAACGGAAGGGCCGAGCCCGGCAGGGCGACGGCGATCCAGCGGGCGGCCAGGATGATCACCGGACCCGCGGCGAGCAGGACCAGCGCCTGCCAGTCGAGGCGCAGCTCGATCGCCTTGATCCCGACCAGAAAGAAAAGGACCGCGTTCATGCCCTCGTCGACCGCATGCCAGAACGGCTTGGCATAGTGGTTGGCCGACTCGCTGAGCGCCCGGCGGGCCCAGCCCGAGCTCATCAGGAGCCCGGCCGCGACGACGCCCAGCGGGCCGGACAGGCCGAAGTGAAGCGCGACGGCATAGACCGCCATGGCCGTCGCCAGCGTGACCATAAGCTCGGTGATCCAGTCGTTCACGGCGTAGAGCACGAGCGTCGCAACCAGGGCCACGACCAGTCCCAGCGCAATGCCGCCGAAGGCTTCGATCGCCGCATGCTCCGCGAGGGCCGCGATGTCGGGGGCCGCGCCGCCGGCCGCCTGACCGACGGCAAAGGCCAGGAGCGCCTTGAACAGGACCACCGCGACGCCATCGTTGAACAGGGCCTCGCCCTCCAGCTGGGCCTGGAGCCGCGGCTCGAGATCGGTCCGCCGGGTCATGGCCAGTACCGCGATGGGGTCGGTCGGGCTGATCAGCGCGCCGAAGACCAGCGCCCAGCTCAATGGCATTTCGACGCCGATCAGCCGGCAGAGGCCCAGGAAGGCACCCGCTACGAGCACGGTGGTGATCACGGTTCCAACCGTGGCCAACACGCCCGCAGCCCAGGCCCGCTGCGCCAGCGCGCCGAGATTGACATTCATGGCACCGGCGAAAAGCAGGTAGCAAAGCAGGAAATCGAGCACGAGCTTGGGGTAGTCGATCTGGCCGTGCAGCAGCCGGTAGAATGCGCCGGCGCCCAGTTGGGGCGCCACCGCGTCGGCGAGCCATACGGCCGCCGAAAACACGAGGCCCACGACGAGCAGGCCGACCGCGACAGGCAGCCGGAACGTCCTGGCGTTCAGCCAACAGGCCACCGCCGTGACTGCCAGAATAATGGCCGCGAGTTCAAAGAGACCGAATGTCATGCCCCACCCCTAAACAGGCGCCCCCAGGCGCGGGCGAAAACATAGTCAATGGCCGGAACCCTGGCCACAGGAATCGGGTCTGGCGCGAATCGACGGCGTCTCAAAGGGTCCGCTCCCCGGAAAACCGGAGCACGGGACGTCAGCGTCTTCTGCCGGGCCTTGTCCGGCCGCTTGGGAAACCCGGGTCCTGTCAGAATGTCCGATGCCCGGCCCGAGCCATCTTGCCGGTTTCGACGGCGGTGCCTCAGCTGCCCACCCTCAACGGACCTCGCGCGCCCGCTTCCAGAGTACGGTGGCGGTCATGGCGATCAGGGCCAGGTTGGTGACCGCCGGGCCGACGTCCATGCCCGTGGCGTGGATGGCCAGCATCACGATTTCCAGCAACATCAGGCCCGAGGCGGCCATGACCAGCAGCGGTCGGCCATGCTTCCAGGACACCAGCGGGGCCAGCACCAGAAGGGCGAGGAGGATTTCGGCGATGCCGAGGCCTCGCACCATGGTCTCGCTGACAAGTGCCGGCCAGCGCATCAGCTCGACGAGGTTGTCCATCGGCTCACTGAGCTTGGCGTAGCCGGCGGCGATGAAGAACATCGCGATCCAGCCCTGGAGCGTCCAGAGCGTCAGGTTGCGATAGCTGGCGTTCAGGCGTGAACGGGCCGGGGTCAGGGTTTGGCAGGGCATTTTCGTCACGCCGGGGCGGGCGTTCTCTTGATTTGCAACAGTCGCGATGTCGGATCGCGCAAGCCGTCCCACAAGGGCGCGAAGCGAGATCGTAACCATCCGTGACCGCCCTCTGCGAGACCCGCGCGGCCAAAGCGTGGCCGTTTGCATACCGTATTGTAATGCGAACGGGCTTTAGGCCGGGTTAAGCGACGGGGCCTGACGGCAGGTGGACTCCCTTGTCATCCCGGACGCCGCAAAGCGGCGATCCGGGACGAAACGCAACCCTCCACCCCCTCCATCCTCCCGGACAGCCCTCAGGGCTGAGCCGGGAGCAGGGCGGCGACCAGCGCGTCCTCCTGACCCTTGCCCCGGATAGCGGCTGGCGCCGCTTCCGGGACGGTCGTGGGGTCGGTGCCACCGTCCCGGCTCTCCGCTTCGCGTCGGCCGGGATGACAAGGTCAGTCTCGAACCCCGCCAGTTCAGCCCCACGCCTGCCCGGCATTGCGCAGGCGTTGGAGTTTGGCCTCCAGCGGTCCCCAGTCATCCTCCGCCTCGATCCCGGCCCAGATGGCCTCGACCTCGTCGATCAGCATCTCCTCGGGCCCGGCGGCGGCGAACATCGGCGCCTCCAGCCGCTCGTGCCGGTCGGGGGCGTGTTCGAACAGGGCGAAGCGGAAGGCGTCGAAGGCCTCGCCCTGGTACAGTTTCCCGCGCGGCCCCTGCAGCGCCCGCGCCGAGGAGGCAAAACCGCCGAACCAGTCGAAGAACAGCGGCTCCCAGCGCAGCGCCTCGCCACCTTCCCGCAGCAGGGCCAGGGTCGTGTCCAGCAGCCGCTGGTCCGCCGCCTCGCCCAGGCTCTGCACCCCCAGCCGCGCCAGAAACGCCGCCCGCAGCTCGCGGATATAGGCCGGGCCGAAGCCGTTCAGCGCCTCGGTCAGGGGCTCCGCCTCAGCCACCGTCTTCAGCGCCCCGCCCAGCTGTGTCAGGGCCCAGAACACCGCCTCCGGCTGACGCGCGAAGGCATACAGGCCGGTGCGGTCGAAATAGGCGGCGGTGAAGCCCGGCTCATAGTGCGGCAGGAACCGCCACGGCCCGTAGTCGAAGCTTTCGCCCGTGACGTTCAGATTGTCGGTATTCAGCACGCCGTGGACAAAGCCCGCCGCGATCCAGCGCGCCGTCAGCCGCGCCGAGGCCTCGACCACGGCACGCAGGAAGCCGGGCACGTCGCCGGCCGCCACGGTCGGGTGGTAGAGCGACCGGGCATGCTCCACCAGGGTCTCGACCATGTCGGCCCGTTCCAGATAGGCCGCCCGCTGGAAGGTCCCGAACCGGATATGGCTGTGCGACAGCCGCACCAGCACGGCCGACCGGGTCGGGGAGGGCTCATCGCCCCGCTCAAGCGCCTCGCCGGTCTCGATCAGGGACAGGGCCCGGCTGGTCGGCACGCCCTGCGCCTCCAGCATGGCCGCCGCCAGCACCTCGCGAACCCCGCCCTTCAGTGTCAGCCGCCCGTCCCCCGACCGCGACCAGGGGGTCTGGCCGGAGCCCTTGGTTCCCAGGTCGAGAAGTCTGGGCTCCCTCTCCTGTTGGGAGAGGGAGATTTCGCCCGGGAGGCCGTCAGGCCGATCGGATGCGAAATCGGGTGAGGGTCGGATATCGTCGTCGGCCTCAGCCGCCGCTTCCCAACGGTTTTCGCCAGACGCAGCCGGAAGCCCCTCACCCTTTCGCCTTGCCAGTCGCCCTGCGGGCTCCTGGAGGCTCAAGCCCTCTCCCGTCGGGAGAGGGATCTCCCGCAGCTGCGCCGCCAGAAAGCCGCGGCCGTCACCCAGGTCGGGGTTGTAGGTGCGGAACTGATGCCCGTGATAGCGCATGGCCACGGGGCCGGGCTGGCCGGGCAGGGGCTCGAACCGGCCGAAATGGGCGACCCATTCGGCGTCCGTCAGCGTCTCCAGCCCCACGCTCGCCGCCGCCCGGTCGTTGCGGACGCGCAGGATCGTCTGCGGGAAGTCGGCAGCGCGCACGGCGTCGCCATAGTCCCCTCCGAGGGCGAAGAACTGCGGATCGGCACGAAAGGCGGGCGAGACGGGCATCCGGCGCAGATGCGGCTTCTGATCTTCGCGCGCAACCGTCCGCTTTCGGTTGAACACACTCCGCCCCCCGGGTGCTCGCCCTCGGCCTCTTCCCCGGCAGACTGATCGGCGTTTTCGGCGTCAGCCTGCTGTGCGGCGCCGGATTCGGGCAGGGGCCGGCACAGGGGTCCACACCGGTCAGGCGAATACTGACCTCACGTCATAGGTTTTTGTCGCTTTTGCGTCACAGTCCGGCATCCGCCGTGGCGGAATAGTGGCGCGGGGGGCCGGGGACGCTTGTCGCTGAGTCCGCCTTCGATTACCGAAAAGGCTGGACTTACCGCGTTCCACAGAAGGGCGCGGCTCAGGGATCAGGAACCGCCACGGTTGCCGTCAAACACGGAACCGGGCCCATGTCGGGGAGCTACAATGCGCCTTACCAACCTTCTTCGTACCACCGTCTCCGCCGCTGTTGTCGGGGCCTGCGCCTTCGGCTTCGCCGGTGCCGCCTCCGCCCAGGATGCCGGCCAGGGCAGCCCGCAGACCATCGACGACATCATCGTCACCGCCCAGAAGCGTGAGCAGAACCTTCAGGACGTGCCGATCGTGGTCACCAGCCTGTCGGCCGAGACGCTGCAGGACGCCGGCGTCCGCGACATCAAGGACCTGCAGATCCTGACGCCGGGCATGACGGTCACCTCGACCTCCTCGGAAGCCTCGACCACCGCCCGCATCCGCGGCGTCGGTACGGTGGGTGACAACCCCGGTCTGGAGAGCTCGGTCGGCGTGGTCATCGACGGCGTCTATCGTTCGCGCAACTCGGTCGGCTTCGGCGACCTGGGCGAAATGAGCCGCATCGAGGTCCTGAAGGGCCCGCAGGGCACGCTGTTCGGCAAGAACACCTCGGCCGGCGTCATCAACATCATCACCGAGGCCCCGTCGTTCACGCCGGAGTTCAACGGCGAACTGAACGTCGGCAACTACGGCGCCATGGCCGCCTCGGGTTCGGTCACCGGCCCGATCAGCGACACCCTGGCCTTCCGCCTGTATGCCGGCCGCCGCGTCCGTGACGGCTTCATGACCATCGACACCGGTGACGGCCCGCGTCCCGAGGTTGACGACAACAACCAGGACTTCGGCACCGTTCGTGGCCAGCTGCTGTGGCTGCCCAGCGACAACGTCTCCTTCCGCCTGATCGGCGACTTCTCGCGCCGGGACGAATACTGCTGCATCGGCACGCAGATCCGGACCGCCAACACCTATCCCTTCATCGACGGCCTCTCGAACGGCACCGGCCAGCGTCCGCCGGCCGCCGGCAACGGCCCGCTGCCCTTCCTGCGCACCGGCTATGCCAACCGCTCGAACTACCAGGAAGTCACCGATCGCGGCGTCTCGCTCGAGACCACCATCGACATTCCGGGCATCAACGGCTCCCTGACCTCGGTCACCTCGTGGCGTGAGTGGGAATCCACCCTCGCCCAGGACATCGATTACACCGGCGCCGACATCGCCTATCGCCTCAACGACGGCGACTATGGCTTCACGGTCGACAACCTGACCCAGGAAATCCGTCTGGCCGGCTCCAATGACAGCTTCGACTGGCTGGTTGGCTTTTTCGCCACCGCCGAAGAAGTCGGCCGCACGGACAGCTGGTATTTCGGTGCCGACTACACGCCGTTCCTGTCGTTCCTGCTGAGCGCCAGCCTGAACGCCGCCAACCCGGCCCTGCCGATCAGCCCGAGCACCATCGGCTGCTACACCCGTCCCGGCCAGATCTCGGGTCTCGCCCCGGCCACGGTCGGCTTCCTTCAGTGCCTCGGTTCCGGCGGCGCTGCCGGCGGCGGCGGTGCCGGCTTCACGGTCGGCCAGGGCTATGAGGACGTCTACGACCAGGACTCGACGTCCTACGCGATCTTCACCAACAACACCTGGCACGTCACCGAGCAGTTCGACATCACCCTGGGCCTTCGCTACACCATGGATGAGAAGAAGCTGCAGGGTCTGCAGCGCAACACGAACGGCAACGGCAACGCCTGTTCGGCCGCCCTCGGCAACTCGGCCGCCATCGGTGCTGTCCTCGGGGCCTCGACCTCCTCGCTGCTGGGCCGCTTCTGCCTGCCCTGGTCGAACTCGGCCTTCAACAACCGCGGCGTCTCCGAGAGCTTCGACGACGGCGAGCTGAGCGGCACGGTCAAGGCTGCCTTCCGCCTGAACCCCTCGATCCTGACCTATGTGTCGTACGCCCGCGGCTACAAGAGCTTCGGCTACAACCTGGACCGTGTGCAGACCGGCATCACGCCGAACGCCTCGCTCCTCTTCCCGTCGGAAGTGGTCGACAGCTACGAAGCCGGCGTGAAGATGACGCTGCTGGATCGTACCCTGCTGCTGAACGCCACCTATTTCGACCAGAAGTTCGAGGACTTCCAGCTCAACACCTTCCTCGGCACCGCCTTCGTGGTGGAGTCGATCCCCGAGCTGACCTCGCGCGGCGTCGATGCCGACATGGTCTGGTTCACCCCGGTTGAGGGCCTGAGCTTCCAGGGCGGCGTGACCTACACCGACGCCCAGTACGGTGCCTTCACCGCCGCTGACCTGTCCAACCCGGGCAACTTCGGACAGCTTTCGCTGCTGCCGGGCGCCCGTGCCTCGTTCGCACCGGAATGGTCGGCCACCGGCTCGATCAACTTCGATCGCAGCGTCGGCAACGGCCTCCGCGCCGGCTTCAGCGTCGCGGCCAAATACATGGACGACTACAACACCGGCTCGGACCTGCTGCCCTACAAGCTGCAGGAAGCCTTCACGACCTTGAACGGCCGCATCCACCTGGGTGCCGAGGACGAGCGTTGGACGGCTGAGTTCTGGGTCCAGAACCTGACCGACGAAGACTACATCCAGGTCGCCTATAACGCCCCGCTGCAAGGCTCGGCGTTCCAGGGGACGGTCCAGCCGAACGGGACCTTCTTCAACCCGGCCCTGGACACCCAGACCTACGACGCCTTCCTGGGCCAGCCGCGCACCTACGGCGCGACCCTGCGCTTCAAATACTAGACCCTTCTCGCCGCAAGGCGGGTCGAACCAGCCGGCCGGGGGAAACCCCGGCCGGTTTTGTTTTGGGCGTGCTTGCGGTGCGCCTGTCCTCCCGGACGCCCCGCACCCGGCGATCAGCCGCCGCGACCGACCACACCCGTCGTCGCCCGCCCGGCCCAGCCGTCGGATCCCGCCCCGGCGTCGGGGGCTCATCACAACAGGCACAGCCAGGGCCACAACGAACACAACGCGTTCCGCGAGGCGGTCCAGACGGCCTCCCTTCGGCCCCGCTCCGTGCGGCGTACACCGCGGTCACAAAAGAGCCCGGCAAGCGGTCGACGCCGACACGGCCCCGGTCCCTTTGTGTCCGTTGTGGCCTTCCTTGTGCCCGTTGTGATGCGCCTTCCGGCCGCGGCCCCCAGGCCATGCGGCCCTGCCGGCCGACGAAAAGGGGCGGCAACCTCACGGTCACCGCCCCCTTCGGGATGATCATCCGGCCCGGTGACTGGACCGCTATTCCGCCGGCTGTTTCCCGGCCGCGTCCATGTCGCGTTGACCCTGGAACATCCGCCCCAGCCGCCGCTCCAGCCGGGTCTTTATCCCGTCAACCAGGCTGAACACGACCGGCACGAACAGCAGGCTCAGGCCGGTCGAGGTGATCAGCCCGCCGATCACCGCCACGGCCATGGGCGAACGGAAGGCGGTGCCCTCCCCGATCGCCGCAGCGATCGGCAGCATCCCCAGCCCCATGGCCATGGTCGTCATGATGATCGGCCGCGCCCGCTTGTGGGCGGCGTCCATCAGGGCGTCCCGGCGGTTCATGCCCTGTCTCATGGCGATGATGGCATAGTCGACCAGCAGGATGGAGTTCTTGGCCGCGATCCCGGTCAGCATGATGATGCCGATCAGGGCCGGCATCGACAGTGACTTGCCGGTGATCAGCAGGGCCAGGAAGGCGCCGCCGAACGACACCGGAAGGGCCGCGAGGATGACGATCGGATGGAAGAAGCTGCCGAACAGCAGCACCAGAACGACATACATCAGCAGGATGCCGGTCACGATGGCGAAGGCGAAGCCGGTCGCCAGTTCCTGATTGCTTTCGGCGTCGCCGGTCAGCTGCTGTTCCACGCCGTCCGGCAGGTTCTGCATCGAGGGCAGGGCATCGACCGCCTCGGTCGCGACGCTCAGCGGCACCCCGGCCAGTTCGGCGGAAATGGTAGCCACACGGCGGCGGTCCAGACGTTCGATCTGGTTGGGTCCCGCCCCGAAGCTGATATCCGCCACGGCTGAAAGCGGAACGGTTCCGCCCGATGCCGTCGGCACCTGCAGATTCTCGATCACGCCCAGCTGGCTGCGAGCCTCCTCCGCCAGCATCACCCGGATCGGGATCTGGCGGTCACCGAGGTTGAATTTGGGCAGCAGCTGGTCGGCGTCGCCCAGGGTGGCGACCCGGGCGGCCTGGCTGATCGCCCCCGCTGAAACGCCCTGGAGCGCGGCGACATCCGGTTTCGGTCGGATCAGGATTTCCGGCCTGACCAGGGCTGAGGACGAGGACACATTGGCCAGTTCCGGCAAGGTGCGCATCTCGCGCTCCACCCGGGCCGCCGCGTCTTCCAGCTGGCGCGGATTATCGCTGACGAGCGCAATGCTCATGATGCCGCCGCCATTGCCGCCGGCTCCAAACTGGATCCGGGCCCCGGGGATCGATTTCAACTCACGCCCGATTTCCTGTTCGAACTGTTGCTGGCTGAGTCTGCGGTCCCAGCGGCTGACCAGATTGATGGTCAGGTTCGCCCGGCGGACCTCAGCCGCCCCGCCGCCGCCGCCGGGGCCGAAGCTGACCGTCGCCGAGCCGACGGACGAGAAGACCGAAGCGACCTCGGGCCGCGCCCGAAGAATCTCCGTCACCTGACGAACAGCCTCGTCGGTCTGCTCCAGGGTGGTGCCCGGTGCCAGTTCGACCGTCGCATTGGAGCGCGAGATGTCCTCCGCCGGAATGAACTCGCCGGGCAGTTTGGACGCCAGAACCAGAGAGCCGATGAAGAAGGCCAGACCCATACCCATGACCCACAGCCGGTGGTCCCTGAGCCGGAAAATGACCCGCCGCCGGAACCAGCTGCCGCGACCCGCCGCCCGGTCGGCGACCAGCCTCGGGTCGGTCGACGAGGACAGGCACCAGCTCAGGGCGGCGAGGAAGGGCTTCATCCATTTGGGATCGGGGTGTTCCTTGCCCTGGTCGCGTTTGAGCAGATAGGCCCCCATCAGGGGCGTGATCGTTCGGGCGACAACGAGGGAGAAGCCGACGCTCACACAGGTGGCGATGGCGAAGGATTTGAAGAACTGACCGACCACGCCGGGCATGAATCCCGTCGGGGCAAACACGGCGACCAGGGTGGCCGTGGTGGCGATCACGGCCAGGCCGATCTCGTCTGCAGCCTCCATGGCGGCCGGGTAGGGGGCTTTGCCGTCGCGGATGTGGCGGACGATGTTCTCGATTTCGACGATGGCGTCGTCGACCAGAATCCCGACCGTCAGCGACAGGGCCAGCAGGGTCACGACATTCAGCGACTGGTTGGTCAGGTCCATGATCCAGAAGGTCGGGATCAGGGACAGCGGCATGGCGACGGCCGTGATGAAGGTCGCGCGCCAGTCCCGCAGGAAGATGAACACCACAGCGATGGCCAGCAGCGCGCCCAGCAGCAGGGCCTCGACCGAGGCGTGGAAGTTATTGATCACATCGGAGGTGATGTCCGACACCTTCTCGAAGGTGACGTCGGCGCGCTCGGCGTCCAGCGCCTCGATCGCCGCGATGGACTGGTAATAGACGTCGACCTCGGACGAACCGATGGAGCGAACCACGCCGAAACCGACGACCTCCTGACCATTGAACCGGGCCCGACCGCGTTGTTCGGACCATTCGTCCACGACCTCGCCCAGATCGCCCAGCCGGACCGCCCGTCCGTTGACCGGGATCAGGGTATCGGCCAGGGCCTCGACCGTCAGGGCCGAGCCGACGGTGCGGATAGCCTGTTCCTCGCCACCGATCTCGCCGCGGCCGCCGGGGAGGTTGGCATTGGAGGCCCGCAGTTGTTGCGACACGGCTGCGGCCGTCACGCCCTGGGCGGCCAGCTTGCCCGGGTCCAGCTTGATGCGGATCTCCCGGCTGACGCCGCCGTCGCGATTGATCTGGCTGACGCCCTTCACCAGCAGCAGGCGTTTGGAGACCGTATTGTCGACGTACCAGCTCAGTTCCTCAGGACTCATGCCGGGCGCGCGCACCACATAGTTCAGAATGGCCTGACCGGTGAATTCGATCCTCTGAACGACGGGTTCCTGAACATCGGCGGGCAGGTCCTGGCGCACTGCAGCGACGGCGTTGCGCACGTCATTGGTGGCCTTCTCCAGATCCACCCCCAGCTCGAACTCGACCAGGGTGGTCGAGGCGCTGTCCGTGACGGTGGAGCTGATCTTCCTCACCCGCCCGAGGCCGGCCAGGGAATCCTCCACCAGCCGCGTCACCTGGGTTTCCAGCTCGGTCGGAGCCGCGCCGGGCTGGACCACGGTGACCGCCACGATGGGCAGGTCGACGTCGGGGAAATTATTGGTTCTCAGATTGAAATAGCTGCTGATGCCCGCGACCGTCAGGACGACGAACAGCAGGACGATCGGAATCGGGTTCCGGATCGACCAGGATGAGATGTTGTTCAGATTCATCGGCCGGGGGTCCCGGCCGGCGCGGCGGCGCGCGCGGCCCTTGCCGGGACCACCGTCACCACATCCCCTTCACCCAGGAAGCCGGCACCCTGGACCACGACCTGCCGGTTGGCTTCCAGACCGCTGACGACCTGAACCTGCGTTCCGTTCCGGACCCCCGTGGTGATCGGATTGAAATGCACGGCATTGCGGGCCCCGATCGTATAGACCCCGGCCTTGCCCTCGCGGAAAATGACGGCGTCGGACGGCACGACCACGGCAGGCTGGGCTCCCAGATCGATGGTCGCGCGCGCGAACATGCCGGGGCGCAGGCCGCTGCCGGGCGACAGTGAAATCCGGGCAATGCCGAGACGGGTCTGGGCATTGACCTCGGGGGTCACGATCCGGACGCTGCCGGTCGCGCCGGCGGCCTGGTCAGAGACGATCGTCGCCGACATCCCGGCCCGCACCATCCGCAGTTCGGCCTCGGGGATTTCCGCGTCCAGCTCCAGCCGGCCGTCACGCACCATGCGGAACAGTTCCGAGCCCGGCTGGACGATCTGCCCCCGGGTGACGCTGCGGCTGCTGATCATCCCGGCCACCGGTGCCCGGATGCTGGTCTGGTCCAGCCGGGTGCGCGTCTCGCTCAGGGCGGCCTGGGCGGACGACAGCTGCGCCCGCGCCGAGCGCTGGTTGGCAATGGCCGTATCGAGGGAGGCCTGGCTCAGGAAGCCGCGTCCACGAAGTTCCTCGGCCCGGACCAGGGCCGCGTCCTCACGTGCCGCATTGGCCTCGGCGCTGGCCACGCCGGCCTGCTGCTGGCGCAGCTGGGCCTGCAGGACCGCGTCGTTCAGCTTGACCAGCAACTGCCCCTGACGGACGTAGGTGCCCTCGTCGACATAGACGGCGATGGCCGTCAGGCCGCCGGTCTCGGCACCCACCGGCACCTCTTCCCAGGCGGACACCGTGCCCGACGCCGTCACGGTGCGAGGCTGGTTGACCAGCACGGCGGTTGCGGCGGTGACCGTCTGGCCCGCGCCCTGCGCCGCCGTTGCGGCCTTCTTGCCGGCCTCGTCTCCGCCACAGGCCGCCAGGGTCAGGGCCAGGGACACCATGGCCGCACCGGCCAGACTTTTCTGCACAATGTTTGCCACGTCGGGTCCTCATGGACGCCGCGGAGGGGGAGCCGCGCGTCTCGTGTCCGGGTCGCCCGTCCCGGGCGCCCCTGTCATCAGCTGTTGAATAGCGGTTTTGCGGCGGCTTCTCAAACGCGAAAACCGCCCTTACGGCGATGTAATCTGCTTCGGTCGGGCCGCGAAATGCTTCGGGAGCGGCGCGCGCGTTGGCGATCCGGCCCTGCCGTGCTACCGGCGCGGCCATGACGTCCCCTCCCATCGAACGCATCCGCAATTTCAGTGTGGTGGCCCACATTGACCACGGCAAATCCACCCTGTCCGACCGGCTGATCCAGTTCACCGGCGGGCTGACCGCGCGCGAGATGTCGGCGCAGGTTCTCGATTCCATGGATATCGAGAAGGAGCGGGGCATTACCATCAAGGCCCAGACGGTGCGCCTGAACTACCGGGCCAAGGACGGCCTCGACTACGTCCTGAACCTGATGGACACGCCGGGCCACGTCGACTTCGCCTATGAGGTCTCGCGCTCTTTGGCCGCATGCGAGGGCAGCCTGCTGGTGGTCGATGCCTCCCAGGGCGTCGAGGCCCAGACCCTGGCCAATGTCTACCAGGCCATCGACAACAATCACGAGATCGTGCCGGTCCTGAACAAGATCGACCTGCCCGCCGCCGAGCCTGACCGGGTGCGTCAGCAGATCGAGGACGTCATCGGCCTCGACGCCTCCGACGCCGTCCTGTGCAGCGCCAAGTCCGGCCTCGGCATCGAGGAGGTGCTCGAGGCCATCGTCACCCGCCTGCCGGCCCCCAAGGGCGACCCCGATGCCCCGCTCAAGGCCCTGCTGGTCGACGCCTGGTACGACCCCTACCTCGGCGTCGTCGTCCTCGTCCGGGTCTTCGACGGCAAGCTGAAGACCGGCCAGCGCGTCAAGATGATGCAGAACGGCTCGACCCATCTGATCGACCGGGTCGGCGTCTTCCTGCCCAAGAACACCCCGGTCGACGAACTGGGCCCCGGCGAGGTCGGCTTCATCACCGCCCAGATCAAGGAGGTCGCCCACGCCGCCGTCGGCGACACCATCACCGATGAGAAAAAGCCCACCGCCGAACCGCTCAAGGGGTTCAAGGACGTCCAGTCGGTGGTCTTCTGCGGCCTCTTCCCGGTCGATGCCGCCGATTTCGAGGACCTGCGCGCCGCCATCGGCCGCCTGCGGCTGAACGACGCCAGCTTCACCTTCGAGATGGAATCCAGCGCCGCCCTCGGCTTCGGCTTCCGCTGCGGCTTCCTCGGCCTGCTGCACCTCGAGATCATCCAGGAGCGCCTCAGCCGCGAGTTCAACCTCGACCTGATCGCGACCGCCCCCTCGGTGGTCTACAAGATCGGCCTGCGCGACGGCTCCGAGATCGAGCTGCACAACCCCGCCGACCTGCCCGATGTCATGCAGATCCTGGAAATCAGCGAGCCCTGGATCAAGGCGACCATCCTGACCCCCGACGAATACCTCGGCGGCGTCATCAAGCTCTGCCAGGACCGCCGCGGCTCACAGATCGAGCTGTCCTACGTCGGCTCCCGCGCCCTGGTCGTCTATGAGCTGCCGCTGAACGAGGTCGTCTTCGACTTCTATGACCGCCTCAAATCCATCTCCAAGGGCTATGCCTCGTTCGACTATGAGCTCAGCGAGTACAAGGTCGGCGACCTTGTGAAGATGAACATCCTCGTCAATGCCGAGCCGGTCGACGCCCTGTCCATGCTGGTCCACCGCGGCCGGGCCGAGATGCGCGGCCGCTCCATGGTCGAGAAGATGAAGGAGCTGATCCCGCCCCATCTGTTCGTCATCCCGATCCAGGCGGCCATCGGCGGCAAGATCATCGCCCGCGAAACCGTCCGCGCCCTGCGCAAGGACGTGACCTCCAAATGCTACGGCGGCGACGCCACCCGCAAGAAGAAGCTGCTCGAGAAGCAGAAGGCCGGCAAGAAACGCATGCGCCAGTTCGGCAAGGTGGAGATCCCGCAGGAAGCCTTCATCGCCGCGCTGAAGATGGATGATGATTGAGGACAGCGCCTTTGTTTCAGCGCCGGTACCTTGTCATCCCCAACGAAGCGAAGATCGTTCTTTTGTCATCCCCGACGAAGCGAAGCGAAGATCGGGGACGATGCGCACCCCCTCTCCGGTTCCTCCCGGACAGCCCGCCTGGGCTGAGCCGGGAGACGGGTGGAGGCCGGTTCGTACGTTGGGCTCCCATCACCGCTCCGGTGGACAGGTCTTCAGCGCCCGTGCGGCGGCGGCCCTTCTCCCGGCTCAGCCCAGGCGGGCTGTCCGGGAGGGATGCCGGGGTGCACAGGCCCGTCCCCGATCTCCGCTTCGCTTCGTCGGGGATGACAAAAGAACGATCTTCGCTTCGCTTCGTCGGGGATGACAAAAGAACGATCTTCGCTTCGCTTGGTCGGGGATGACAAAAGAGCGCTCTCCGCTTCGCTTCGTCGGAGATGACGAGCAACACCCCCGATTGACGCCGCCCTCCCGCTCCCCTCTTGTGACCGACCCTTCGATTCCGAGCCCATCCCATGACCGACGCCGCCAGCCCCATCACCTTCACCGACAATCCGCTGAACCCGCTGGAGGAGCTGCTCTACACCGGCCTGGCCGACCCGACCCAGATGGGCGCCTTCGAGCGGATCATGCTCGAGGCCGACCTCTATGCCGTGCCCGAGGCCGACAGCCCCGGCGGCACCCCCGGCGATGACGGCGCGAAAGTCCTGCGTCAGGGCGAGCAGCTGATCCTGCGCGGCGTCGTCCTGAATGACGGCCGCAACACCGTGACCCTGTTCACCGACCCGACCCGCGTCGTCCAGATGTTCGGCGAGGACACCCGCATTCTGGCCATGCAGGGCCGCAAGCTGCTGGAGATGCTCCAGGACACGGTGATCCTGCTCAACCCCGCCGACGGCAAGGGGCTGATGATGGAGCCCGACCAGATCAAGGCGGTCCTCGGCCATGCCCCGGTCCGCCCGCTGGTCCGCCCCTCGGGCCGCGTCGAACTGCATGCGGTCGAGCCCGAGAATGAGCCGGTCGTCATGACCGAGGCCCTGCGCGACGCCTTCCAGCCCCCCATGGTCGAGGCCATCTGGGTCGCCCGCGCCGTCTGGCCCGACATCGGCCAGATCGGCTGGTTCGCCGACGTCCGCAGCCACGGCCCCGCCGACGAGATCACCGCCCTCGTCCAGCGCGCCGTCCGCGGCCTCAAGTTCGGGACGGAGACCCTGGACATCTCGGTCAGCAAGCCGGGCGGCAAGGACGGGGTCGGGGTGAAGGTGGTCTGAGGGGGCTATCCCACCCTCGCCCGCCATGTCTCCGCTTCCAGTGTTACGGCTTCTTCAAGTGGCGGCTTCAGCTTGAAGAGGCGCGGAGCCCGGGCGACTTCATACAGGCGGTAGAGTCTGAAGTGTTCGGGGCGTTCATGCGCCAGAGAGAGTTCGTTGCGGGTCAAAAAGAACGGCGTTGAGCGCACCCCCTGCGTGGTCTTCACCTCGATCAGCCGGTCGTTGCCCTGCCGGTCGTAGGAGTGGATGTCATAGCCGGCACCATCGCCGTCTTCCTGCGCCACCCAGCGAACTTTGGAGGCGAGGTCTCTACGATCCAGCTTCTCCAGCCGACGGCGTTCAAAATCCACGATCAGGGCCTCGCCCGCCTTGCCGAGGGAGCGGTTGCGGAAGTCCCGTGCGACCGGGTCGAATTTCCTCACCAAGCGCTCAAGCCCGTCTGGGCGCGTCGGGCGGGGTTTGCCCGGTGGTGGTGGCGTTTCATCGACGAAGATCGCGGGAAGCTCCGAGAGACCAGCCGCCGCCGAATGCGATTGCCCATCCTGCCGCCAGCGCGGTGCAACGGCGTCGCCGGTCAGGGCCGTCGGGTTTGCGATCAGATAGCGTTCGATCGTCCGGCCGAGAGCGTCCTGAAAATTGGAGAAAGGCTTGTAGCCGTCGATGGTCGGCAGACCGAGTTCGACCAGCACCGCCGAGATGTTCATGTGCTTGCGCTCGACGGACCCCGCTGTGCGCCCGATCCTCTCGCGGAGTGCGGCATTGTGGTGGGACTTGACGTAGGGCCGCCCCGCAAGTTCGTCGGCGAGCATCGTGAAATAGTCCGCCACAATGGCGTCTAGCTCTTCCGCGTTCCAGTCGCTTCCTATCCGAGATTGGTCCGCCACGGCACCTCCACCTACCCCAGGTTAGGCTGCTTGTACGGCTTTGCGCCACCCCATTATCGGATTGCTGAAATACAACCTATCCTGGCATTTCGTTAGGCCTTATGCTCCAGCTTCGACGGTTCCGAGAGGAAGGATCAGAGGGTGCGTCGGGATGGATTGGTCTTGCAGAACATCGCGGGAGCCGATGCGCGTCCTCGTCGCCTGCGAATACAGCGGCACGGTCCGCAACGCCTTCCTCGACCTCGGCCATGATGCGTGGTCGTGCGATCTCCTGCCCAGCGAGGACGGGTCCAACCGCCACATCATTGGCGATGCGCGTGACCTCCTGAACGACGGCTGGGACCTGTTGATGGTCGCCCACCCGCCATGCACGCGCCTGTGCAATTCGGGCGTCCGTTGGCTGACCGTGCCGCCGCCGGGCAAGACGCGCGAGCAGATGTGGGCCGAGTTGGACGAAGGGGCGGCCCTGTTTTCCGACTTCTGGAACGCGCCCATCGAACGGATCGCGATCGAGAACCCTGTGATGCACAAACACGCCAAGGCCCGCATCGTGAATTTCGAGGATTTCGCCCAGAGCATCCAGCCGTGGCAGTTCGGCCACGGCGAAACCAAGCGAACCTGCCTCTGGCTCAAGAACCTGCCGCCCCTTGTGCCGACAGAGGTCGTCAGCGGCCGCGATCCCCGGGTGCACCACATGCCGCCCTCGCCGGATCGCTGGAAAGAGCGGTCGCGGTTCTTCCCTGGCATCGCCAAGGCGATGGCGCACCAGTGGTCGGCGGTTGTGGCGGCTTAGGCAGCCGGGGTCGCCTCCTTGTCTCCTCCCTGTTGCGAAGCAATGGGGAGGGGGACCACGCGAAGCGTGGTGGAGGGGCGCCGGCCGCACGGTCCTTCTCACCCCTCCACCATCCTTCGGATGGTCCCCCTCCCCATTCGCTCCGCGAACAGGGAGGAGACGGGCGGGCCATGACGCTCCGCCGACAATCCGCGAACCCATAGTCGGGTTCACCCAAAATTCCCCCGCCCTTCCAACACCCTGCCGGTTTCTCAAACGGAATCATTGGTCGCCCTCGGGCCGCCCCCATAATTCGCTCAACCCGTCGGTGGGGAGGGCGTCGGATCCAGCGCCTCGATGTCGGCGGGCTGTGGTCGAGCGATGAAGCCCGGGGGACGGATACTCCGGGGGTCCTCGCAGGGGTCGATGGATGGCTCCTGTTTGCTCGCCGCGCGCTTCCCGCGCGGACCGCTG
>NZ_JAIYCP010000028.1 GCF_027487935.1 Brevundimonas sp. | reverse complement strand
GCCACCATCGCAGAACGGTCCGGTCTGTCCGTCAGCACAATCCAGCGCATCGAGGCTGGAACCGTTGATCCCAAGGTCACCACGCTCTGGGCACTAGCGAAATCGATGGAGACCGAGATCTACGAACTCGCCGACGTCAGCGGTGATGAACTAGGTATCGCCGCCGATGAAACGATGCAGACCGGATAGCGCCACAGCGCTCCGTTCAGAACCCGCAACAGACACGATCAAGCCGCCCGCTGAATGTTGGGATGTTTAAGAGATAACCTGAGCAGGTTGTGCCCGCCGGCCGCTGCGATCTCCAGGGCCCGTTTGGCGCTCTCCTGACCCTTGACCTCGCGCAGGTCGGGGACCCGGTCACCGGACCGCATCGCCCCCGGTTCCGGCCGTCTCAGCACCTGGGTGCCCTTGAAATGGTTGACCAGTCCGATCAGGGAGCGCGGGGCCAGCACCGCCACCTCGCCCGCCCAGGCCGCCTCCGGCCCGTTGGCTTCGGGGCAGATCAGGCCCAGCCCCATGGCGTCGACCGCCACCGCCGCGGGCAGGGTCCCGCCGACGGGGGCGATCCGCCCGTCCAGCCCCAGTTCGCCGACCGCCGCCCAGCCCGACAGCATGTCCGGCGGGATGACCCCCATGGAGGCCAGCAGGGCCAGGGCGATCGGCAGGTCGAAATGGCTGCCCTCCTTGGGCAGGTCGGCCGGGGCCATGTTGACGATGATCCGCTTGGCCGGAAGCGAAAGGCCGATCCCGGCAAAAGCCCCCCGCACCCGCTCCCGGCTCTCCGCCACCGCCTTGTCGGCCAGGCCGACGATGGTGAAGGACGACTGGTCGCCCGACGGCAGCTGATGGACCTGCACATCCACCCGCCGGGCATCCACCCCCTCGAAAGCCACCGTCACCACGCTGGCGAGCATCTTCTTCTCCCGCTATGAGAGAAAGAACGAACCACGAACGGTGACGGCTGGCAAGAGGAGGGCTTGGGGATTGGAAGCGCTGCGCACGCCCGGCAGGTCCGAAACCCAAGCCCTAAGCCCTCTTCTTCTCCACCACATCCCACATCAGCGCCGTCGCATCGACGCCGTTGAAGGCCTTCAGCTGCTGGGCCCCCGTCGGCGAGGTGACGTTGATCTCGGTCAGCCAGTCGCCGATCACATCGATGCCGACGAAGATCAGGCCCCGCGCCTTCAGCGTCGGCCCGATGGCGGCGCAGATCTCGCGGTCGCGGGCCGTCAGCTCGACCGGGGCCGCCGTGCCGCCGACGCGCAGGTTCGAGCGGACCTGGTCCTTGGCCGGGATGCGGTTGATGGCCCCGACGGGCTCGCCGTCGATCAGGAGGATCCGCTTGTCGCCCTTCGAGACCGCCGGAATGAATTTCTGGATCACCAGCGGATCGCGGCTGCCGGTCATGTGGATCTCGACCAGGGCCTCGAGATTGGGGTCGCCGGCCTTCAGCTTGACCACGCCCGAACCGGCCGCGCCGTGCAGGGGTTTGAGCACCACATCGCCGTGGCGTTCGTGGAAATCGACGAGGGCGACCGGGTCGGAACTGATCAGGGTCGGCGGGGTCAGGCCGGGGAATTGCGTCACCAGCAGCTTTTCGGGCGCGCTGCGGACCTCGGCGGGGTCGTTCACCACCAGCGTCTTCGGATGCACCGTCTCCAGCAGATAGGTGGCGGTGACATAGGCCATGTCGAACGGCGGATCCTGACGCATCAGGATGACGTCGACATCCTCGGCCAGGTCCAGCTTCACCTCTGCGCCGAAGGTGACGTGGTCGCCCGGGATCTGGCGCAGGGTCACCGGCCGGGCCCGGCAGAACAGCCGGCCGTCCTCCAGCGCCAGGGTGCGGAAATCATAGACCCACTGGGCATGCCCCCGGTCCTGGGCCGTGGTCATCATCAGCCAGGTGGTGTCGGACTCGATATTGACCGCCTCGACGGGGTCCATCTGGATGGCGACTCTGAGCATGGGATGTCCTTCCAGTCGGGGGGTGGATGGCTAATGGGCAGCGGAGGCGGCGAGCGCAAGACGGGTGGTTAGTGGTTAGTGGTTAGTGGCTAGTGGTTGTCGTGCCGCTGGCGGCGGAAGGGCGGCGCAGCCCGCTGCCATGACCCCGGCGTCGGCCAGCCACTAACCACTAACCACCAATCACCGGCCACACCCGGCCGGTCCGGCTCCGGTCGGCGTCCGGATCGTCGCATCGGGGGTCATGCCTGGCCCCTCCCGACGGCGACAACCCCGCGACGATGGCGCGGAAAGCGGCCCGGGGCCAGGGCCACGACATCGATCCGCAGCCCATGACCGGCCAGGCCGGGTCTTTGGCGCAGCACCGACCGGCCGGCGCTGAGCAGTCGGTCGTACTGGTCCGGGCCGAGGGCGCTCAGGGCCGCCTCCAGGGTGGCGCGGCGCTTGACCTCGACCACGGCCAGGACCCTGCCCCGGCGGGCCAGGATGTCGATCTCGCCGGCCCGGGTCTTCAGGCGGAAGCCGAGGATCTGATAGCCCCGGGCCATCAGCAGGGCGGCGGCCCACCATTCGGAGCGGTGGCCGAGCCGGTGGGAAACAGCCCCGAGGGCCACGCGCCAGCCGCGCTTTTCCCGAACGACCTTCGGGGCCCGGACCTTTGTCGGGGGCCGTTCCGGGCTCACCGGCCCTGCAGCTCCAGCGCCCGCCTGTAGAGCGGCTTGCGCGGCAGGTTCAGGGCCTTGGACACCTCCGCCGCCGCCTCGCCGGGCGGCAGCCGGGTCATGGCCTCGGCCAGGGCGGCGTCGGCGTCGGCCTCGGAGGCGACCTCGGTCTCGCCGGGCGCGACGACGATGACGATCTCGCCCTTCGGCCCCTGGCAGCGGGGGTCCATGGCCAGTTCGGCCAGCGAGCCCCGCACACATTCCTCATAGAGCTTGGTCAGTTCGCGGGCCACGGCGGCGGGGCGGGGCCCGAGCACGGCGGCCATGTCGGCCAGGCTGTCGGCGAGGCGGGGACCGCTCTCGAAGAAGACCAGGGTCTGGCGGGCGGTCCGCACCTCTTCCAGCGCCGCGCGTCGGGCGCCTGATTTAGGCGGCAGGAAGCCCGCGAACAGCACCCGGTCGGCCGGCAGGCCGGCGATACACAGGGCGGCCAGCAGGCTGGAGGCGCCCGGGACCGGATGTACCGGCAGGCCCGCCGCGATCACGGCCCGGGCCACGACATAGCCCGGATCATTGACCATCGGCGTGCCCGCGTCCGAGACCAGGGCCACAACCTCGCCCGCCCGCAGCCGCGCGATCGCGCCCTCGGCGGCCCGGGCCGAGGCATGGTCGTCGCACCGCTCCAGCCTCGCCTTCAGCCCATAGGCCGACAGCAGCTTGCCGGTGACCCTTGTGTCCTCGGCCAGTACCAGATCGGCCGCGGCCAGTACATCGAGCGCCCGCAGCGTCATGTCCCGGAGATTCCCGATCGGCGTCGCCACCAGATAGAGGCCGGACGCCACAGGGCGCGGCGGCGGGGCGGTCGGCGGAAAGACGGACGGATCGGGGTTGGACTCTGGCATCGGCGCGACCGTGCCCGAGGGGGCCGCCCGGCTCAAGGGCGCGGCCTCAAACGTCGACCCCGGAAAAATGCCGAAAAGCGAGACTCTCGCCCCTTTGGGGCTGACGCTGGCCGGCAGGAATTGCGCGGGTTGGCGCGGGGTCCGGGCGGGGCGGATTCGTTGGATGGCGATGTCAAAGACCGTGGCGGCGGGATTTCAGCCCCGACTTGTGCATTTTACCACGGTGGGGCGCGGCGCCAGGGAGGCGGGCGAGCTTCGGGCTGAGGATCAGGGGTGAGAAGGCACGGTCGGGGGTGCGAAGTGGACGGAAGATGGGGGGCGGGAGGGTCGCCTACGGTTCTATTTCAAAGCGCGCACCAGATGGGATAGCGGATCGGAAGGTCGCGGGATTCCCGTGCCTAAATCGAAAATTGACGTTTTTTCGTTAAAGTGCCTATATGAAGCTTCCTTGGAGGCGCCATGCTTTATCGACTTGAGATCGAGAACTTCTCGTCCATCCGGGATCAGCAGATCCTTGACCTGACTGTTTCAGCCAATGTCCCTGATCCGGAAAGCCGGTTCTCCCCGCTGTTTCCGGGCTCTGATCTGCGGGCACCCAAGGTGCTTGCGCTTTATGGACCCAACGCGTCCGGAAAGACGACCGTACTCAAGGCTCTTGATTTCATCGCCTCCTATATCCGCGACAGTGCTCTGCGGACGGTGCCGGGGTTTGCCTGCGAACGATTCAACGACGAAGATTCGGCCTCCCGTCCAATCCGCCTCGCCGTCGAGTTTGGCGGGGTCATGGACCTCACGCCAGAGCAGTCAACCCGGGCCGAGGCCGGCGAATACGTAGATGTGGGCGTCTACCGCTACGACCTTGAAATCTTGGTCAAAGATGGGGCCGGATATGAAGTCGGTGTGGAGCAACTAAGGCAGAAGCCGGACGGACGCGGCAAATGGCAGAGAGTGTTCGAGCGCAACGGAGACGTCTTGGTCGGGTCCAAGACCTTCCCCCTCGTTGGCTATCGTCACTTGCTCAACACACTGAAATCAAACGTTTCTGTGATTTCCTCGTTTGCGCAGTTCGGTCATCCGTCGGCCGAACTATTCGCCGATATCAGCCGCCGAGTGTTTTCAAATTTCACCCACGCACCCAATGACGACACTTGGGTAGTCAACTACCTCAAGTCGTTTCCCGATGTGTTGGCGAAGGTCAATCGCGATCTCAGCAGAATCGATGTCGGTGTCGAGGAGATGCGGATCGTCGAGACCCCGACAGGCTCGTTGCCAATGTTCAGGCACGCTGGACTACAGTTCGAAATGCCTTGGCCTATGGAAAGTCACGGTACGCGCGCCTTCATCCGCATGTTTCCGTTTCTGTCGGCGACATTGGACCGCGGCGGCGTGGCAATCCTAGATGAGTTCGATATTGCCATCCATCCGCTAGTGCTGCCCGACATCCTTCGCTGGTTCTACGACTCCGCTGGCCGAAATCCTCATAACGGGCAGTTGTGGTTCAGCGTCCATTCTGCCTCCCTCTTGGACGATCTGAACAAGGAGGAGGTGATCCTTTGCGAGAAAGATTCAAAAGGACGGACCCACGTCTTCAGCCTGATGGACATCAAGTCCGTACGCCGCGACGAGAACCTCTATCGTAAGTATCTGAGCGGAGCGTTCGGCGCCGTGCCGAACATCGGATGAGCCGACGCCCTGCCCACATTCCCCAGCGTGTGCCGATCTTCGTCGCGTGCGAGGGTGACTCCGAAGCCGCTTACGTCAGCTTCCTTCGCGCTCTCGCTGATGATGCGAACCTGCCGGTCCATATCCACATCGAACCCTTCCCTGCCGGGGTTGGTGACCCGCTCGCCCGCGTTGAACGGGCCAAGCTGCGTCTGCGGCAGCTTCGACTCCAGCGCGGGGTATTTGGTCGACGTTTCATTCTGCTCGATTCTGACCAGCTCGAGCTCGCTCGGGATCGAGGTGAGCGAGCCGTCCGTCTCGCTCATCAGGAGGGAATTGAACTTATCTGGCAACGCCCGTGTCATGAGGCATTCCTTCTCAGACACCTCCCCCATCGAGCAGACCGGCACCCAGCTAGCGCACGTGACGCGCTTCGAGTTCTCCAAAGAGACTGGGAGACCTATGCCAAGCCCATGACCCGCTTGCAGCTCGCAGCCCGCCTGGATCTGGAGTCCGTTTACCGCGCTGCCCGGGTCGAGCCCGATCTGGCAACTCTGCTGCGGGTAATCGGATTGACCGGGTTTGAGTGAGAGCAAGCACTGGCGGCATAACAGGCCCGCCGCCAACATCACACCAGCAGCGCCCTCAGCACCCCGTCCAGAACCGGCCGTCCGGCCGCCGTCGCCCTGACCCGGCCCGCTTCCACGGCCAGGAACCCGTCCGCGATCAGCCCGGCCAGCGGTTCCGCGTCCGCCGTCCGGCCCAGCATCGTCAGCGCATCCAGCGCCACGCCTTCGACCGTGCGCAGGCCCAGCAGCACCTTCTCCTCGGCCGCGTCCCGGTCCGACTGGGTCTCCCGTTCGCTCCAGGGCGTTTCCGCCGCGACGCCGGCGACGTAGGCGCCGATGCCCCGGTGGGCGACGGTTGCCGTCCGGGCGCCTTGCAGGGTCAGCCGCCCATGCGCGCCCGGGCCGAGGCCGAGGTAGTCGCCGCCGCGCCAGACGTGGAGATTGTGGGCTGATCGCGCGGCTGTGCCCCGGGCGTGGTTGGAGACCTCATAGGCGTCGAAACCGGCGGCCTCGAGCACGGCTTGCGTGGTTTCATACAGGGCGGCCGACCGGTCCTCGTCGGGCGGGGTCCAGGCCCCGCGGGCCACGGCGCGGCCGAAGGCGGTCGTGGGCTCTATGGTCAGCTGGTAGGGCGAGACATGTTCGAAACCCATGTCGATGGCCCCGGCCAGTTCGGCGCGCCAGTCGGCCACGGTCTGGTCGGGGCGGGCATAGATCAGGTCGATGGACAGGCGGGGAAAGGCGCGGGCGGCCACGGCCACAGCGCGGCGGGCCTCGTCCGCCGAATGGTTGCGCCCGAGGAAGGCCAGGGCTGTGTCGTCCAGCGCCTGAACCCCCATGGACAGCCGGTTGACCCCGGCCCCGGCCAGGGCGGCGAACCGGGCGGCCTCGGCGTCGGTGGGATTGGCCTCGAGCGTGATCTCGATCGCGCCGCGCGGCGGGAACAGGGTGCGGGCCCGGTCGATGACGGCGGCCACGGCCTCGGGTGCCATCAATGAGGGGGTGCCGCCGCCGAAGAAGATCGAGGCCAGACGGCGCGGGCCGGTCAGGGCGGCCTGTGCTGCCATATCGGCGAGGATGGCCTCGACCAGCGCCGCCTGTTCCTCCACCCGCCCCCGGTCGCGCACGACGTTGAAGTCGCAATAGGGGCAGATCCGGGCGCAGTACGGCCAGTGGACGTAGAGGGCGAGGTCGCTGCCGGGGGTGGTGGGCATGGGGGGCATGGGGAGTGGCTAGTGGCGAGTGGCTAGTGGTTAGTGGTTGGCCGGCGGCGGTGCGAGGGCGCGGACGGTGCCGCCCTTCCGCTGGCAGGGATGCGGCAATCACTAATCACTAGCCACTAACCACTCGCCACTCGCCACCAGCCACTCACCCCATCAACGCCGCCTTCAGCTTCGCAAACGCCACCGCGCGGTGGCTGATACTGTCCTTCAGCGCCGGGTCCAGTTCGCCGAAGGTCCGGTCGTATCCTTCGGGGACGAAGATGGGGTCATAGCCGAAGCCGCGGTCGCCGCGCGGGGGGAAGGTCAGCTGGCCGTCGACCCGGCCTTCGACCACCACGGCCGGGCCGTCGGGCCAGGCCACGGCCAGGGCCGAGGTGAACCAGGCGCGGCGATCCGGTGAGCCGGTCTCATCCAGCCGCTCCTCGACCCGGCGCATGGCAAAGGCAAAATCCTTGTCCGGCCCGGCCCATCGGGCGGAAAAAATACCCGGAGCCCCGTCGAGGGCCGCAACAGACAGGCCGGAGTCATCCGCCAGGGCAACCTCGCCCGAATGATCCGCCGCATGGCGGGCCTTGAGCAGGGCATTGCCGACAAAGGTGCTCTCGGTCTCGTCCGGTTCGGGCAGATTCAGGCTCGCGGCGGTGACCACCGCGTAATGTCCGTCCAGAAGCGCGTCGATCTCGACCGCCTTGCCGGGGTTGTGGGTCGCCACGACCAGCCGCATCCCCTTGATAAGCTTCAGATTCATCCCGATCACGCGCTCCGCAACAATCTATTGCCAAAGTTTAATATCGTTAAACGATATGTAACGTGCCTTTTGTGAGAGCACGGACTATCTATGTCTTCAAGGACGGACGCCGCGACGTTCCACGAACAAGCCTGAACGGGCAAGTTCAATGCAGCGGACCACCGATCAAGGGGCAAAAAACTCCTTCGATCAAAACCAACGGAGAACCACCATGAGCACCATGAACCTTTCCTTCTTCATCGAGAAGGTCGGCCACGGCATCCTCAACACCTTTCTGCTCGCTGCCCTGCCGACCGCCCTGGTCGCGACCCTGATCCAGAGCTTCTGACTTCGAACGGTCTGGACGCCTTCGGGCACCGGACCGAAGTTACGGCCTCAATCGGCCCGACGGGCGTGAGCCCGACAGAAAAGTCTCACAGGAGCTTTGACGATCGGCATGACAATCGCGTTGAATAAGACCGCGTTTGGGTTCGCCGGACCCAGCGCGGCATCCTCGCCCCGCCGACCGGTCCCCTAGCAGAGAGGTCGACCCATGCGTTTCCCGAAGGTACCTTCGATCGGGATCCGCCTGCCGTTCGTCCGGACCCCCACGCTGCCCGCCCTCGGCCGCGGCTCCATGTCCAGCCTGGTCGACGTCGCGCTCGCGGCCGCCTTCTGGGTGCTGGCCCTGCTGACCCTCGGCGCCGTGCTCGTCTTTCTCATTCTCGCCTTCGTCCCGCTGGGCCCGCTCGACCTGATCGCGACCTCGGAAGACGGCGGCACAAGCGTCCCCGTGCCGCGCGCCTATCTCCTGTTCGGGGTCGGCGCCTTTGTCGGCTATTTCGCCGGCTTCGCCCTGATCCTTCGCCACCTGCGCCGCATCGTCCATTCCCTGCGGATCGGAGACCCCTTCCAGCCGGCCAATGTCAGCCGGCTGAAGGAGATCGGCCTGACCCTGGCCACAGTGACCGGGGGGGCCTGGATCGGCCAGACCCTGGTGTCGCGGCTGGTGCGCGGCGAGCTGGAGCCGCCCGGCCTGTTCGACCTGGTCACCCCGGCCTTTTCCGTCCTGGTCGTTTTCGTTCTCGCCGAGGTGTTCCGCGAGGGTGCCAGACTGCGCCGGGAGTCGGAGCTGACCATCTGATGGACCGGGCGATCACGAGGCTGCACCTTTTGGCGCTTCACGCCGCCCTTCGGGTCGACCCGTCGCGTGCCCTCGACTAGAGAAACCCCATGGCCATCCGCGTACAGCTTGACCGCATCCTCCTCGAACGGCGCATGTCGCTGACCGAGCTGGCCGACCGCGTGGGCGTGACCCTGGCCAATCTGTCGATCCTCAAGACCGGCAAGGCGCGGGCCATCCGCTTCACCACCCTGGACGCCCTGTGCCGGGAGCTGAACTGCCAGCCGGGCGACCTTCTGGTCCAGACGCCCGGCCCGCAGGACATCGGCTCCGACGAGGATCCGGACGGGAACGCCCCCGGGACCACATGAGCCGCCGCGACGACCTGAGCCCGGACGACCGCCGCATCTGGGCCCGCGTCGCCGGATCGGTCACGCCCCGCAAGCCGAAGAAGGCCGCCCTGGTCATCCCGGGCGCCGCCGTGGTCGATCCGCCTGCGGCACCGCTGCCTCGGGGTCTGGCCAAGCCGCGGCCCGCCGCTCCCGCCTGGAGCCCGCCCGTCGTCGCCCCGCCCCGCCCGCGCGGCCACCCCGAGGAACTGGAGCCGCGCCGTCAGCGCCGCCTGTCGCGCGAACGCGATCCGATCGAGGCGAAGATCGACCTGCACGGCTATGGCCGTTTCCAGGCCCAGGACGCCCTGACCGCCTTTCTGATGGGGGCCCAGGCGCGCGGCTACCGGTCCGTGCTCGTGGTGACCGGCCAGGGCCGGCGCGGCGGCACCGGCGTCATCCGCGCCTCGGTGCATGAATGGCTGCAGGCCCCGGCGCTGCGGGGCGTGGTGTCCGGCTTCGCCGCCGCTGCCCGCCATCATGGCGGGGACGGGGCGCTGTATGTGACGATCCGGCGGGGGTGAGTGGCTAGTGGCCACTCAGCGCAGCGTCAGCCCCGCATCCTTCGCCAGCGTCTCCAGCGACGTCATCGGCCGCGGCCCCCAGTGGGCGATGACTTCGGCCGCTGCCAGCGAGCCCAGCTTGCCGGACTCCTCCAGCGAGAGGCCGCGGGCGAGGCCCAGCAGGAAGCCGGCGGCGTACTGGTCGCCGGCGCCGGTGGTGTCGATGACCTTGCCGACCGGCACAGCGGCGATGACGACGCGTTCGTCGCCGCTGAGCACCACCGAACCGGCCTCTCCGCGCGTGACGGCGGCGACATCAACCATGGCGGCGAGCTGCGCTGCGGCGGCGTCGAAGTCATCGGTCTCGAACAGGGCGGCCAGTTCGCCCTCATTGGCCAGGACGATGTCGGCCGAGGCGGCGATGAAGGCCAGCAGCTCGGCGCGCCAGCGGGCGACGACGAAGGTGTCGGACAGGGTGATGGCGACCTTGCGCCCGGCGGCGTGGGCGGCGGCGGCCGCCGCCTCGAAGGCGGCACGGGCCGGGGCCGGGTCGAACAGATAGCCTTCCAGATAGACGATGGCCGAGGCGCCGATCACCGTGGCGTCGATGTCGGCCGCCTCCAGCTGGTTGGCGGCGCCGAGGAAGGTGCACATGGTGCGCTGGCCGTCGGGGGTGACGTTGATCATGCAGGCGCCGGTGGCGGCACCGGGCAGCACCGGGGTGTCGAAGGCGACGCCGGCGGCGCGGATGTCGTGGGTAAAGACCCCGCCCAGCACATCGTCGGCCACCTTGCCGATATAGGCCGCGCGGCCGCCGAAGGAGCCGATCCCGGCCACCGTATTGCCCGCCGATCCGCCCGATGCCTCCACCCCCGCCGCCATGGCGGCATAGAGGGCGGCGCTCTGCTGCGCATCGACCAGCTGCATCGAGCCGGGCGTCAGGCCCTGGGCCTCCAGAAAGGCAGGGTCGCAGGGGGCGAGGACGTCGACGATGGCATTGCCGACCGCGCAGACGTCATAGGTGGGGGCTTGGGTCATGGGCGGGGGATTAGCGGGCGCGGGCGGGGTTGGCGAGTGTCGCTGGTGATTCCCTTGCTTTCGTCATCCTCCGGCAAGCCGCGTGAGCGGCGCAGACCGGGGGACCCAGCGGCGCGCGGGAGCGCGAACCTGTCGAGAGCACAGCCGGGAGCGCCATCGCCTTCGCTACGCTTCGGCGCCGCTGGGTCCCCCGGTCTCGCTTCGCTCGCCGGAGGATGACGATAGCAATGGGGGGCAATCCTTCGCTATGAGCGCCGCCATGACCGAGATCGCCGTCCTGACCCCCGATGCCGCCGACCCCTCCTATGCCGGCCAGTGGCCCGGCGTGCTGGAGCGGCTGGCCGAGGCTCTTGGCACCGCCGGACTGACGGCGGTGCCTACCGCCTGGACGGACCATATCAAGGACGCCTCCGGCCTGATGCGGTTTCCGATGGTCCTGCCGGTGATCGCCTGGGGCTATCATCGCGACCACGACCGCTGGATGCAGGCCTGCGCGACCTGGGATGCGGCGGGGGTGAGGATGCTGAACCCGCCGTCGGTGCTGGGCTGGAATTCGGACAAATCCTACCTCGGCCGACTGGCCGATCAGGGCGTGGCCATCCCCGACACCGTCTGGATCGACGGCCCGACGCAAGCCGATGCCGATGCCGCCTTCGACCGGTTCGGTGTCGACCGGATCGTGGTCAAGCCCCGCGTCTCGGGCGGGGCCCACAAGACCCTGCGCCTGTCACGCGGCGAGGCCCTGGTCGGCGCGCCAGAGGGCCCGGCGATGATCCAGCCCTATCTGCCGTCGATCGAGACCGAGGGTGAGACCTCCCTGCTCTTCTTCGGCGGCAGGCTGAGCCACGTCGTCAACAAACGGCCCGTCCCCGGCGAGTTCCGGGTCCAGGTCCAGTACGGCGGCGGCTATGTGGCCCTGTCCGAGCCGCCCGCGGCCGCCCTGGCGCTGGCGGAACAGACCCTCGCCGCCATAGACGAAGAGCTGCTCTACGCCCGCATCGACATGGCCCCGGACGCCGATGGCGGCTGGCGGCTGATGGAGGCCGAACTGATCGAACCGGACTTCTATCTGGCCTCGGCGCCGGAGGGCGGGCGACGGTTTGCGGAGGCGGTGCGGGCGCGGCTTTGAGTGGCCAGTGATTAGTGGTTAGGTGTTCTGTCCCGGAGTGTGGGGGAATCAGTCAAGCTGATCCTTCATTCCGGGAGGCACTATGGGCCAGATACTCCACGGCAGCGCCACGACCACGTACGCAGTCCGAGCTGCGATACAGCGATCGAAGGCTCCGCTCAAAGAGCTAGCGGCGCGGCACGGGCTCAACCACAAGACCGTCGCCAAATGGCGCAAGCGAGCCTTCGTTCATGACGCGCCGATGGGGCCCAAGACGGTTCGATCGACGGTTCTGACGCCTGAGGAAGAGGCGATCGTCGTCGCCTTCCGCAGGCATACCCTGTTGCCGCTGGACGACTGCCTCTACGCGCTCCAGGCGACGCTCCCGAACCTGACCCGTTCGTCGCTCCACCGCTGTCTGAAGCGCCACGGCATCAGCCGCCTGCCGGAGATCGCTGGCGACAAGCCTGCCAAACAGCCGTTCAAGCGCTATCCGATCGGCTACTTCCACATCGACATTGCCGAGGTCAGGACCGACGAGGGCAGACTGCACCTGTTCGTCGCCGTGGACCGGACATCCAAGTTCGCCTTCGTCCAGCTACACCCCGCCGCCAACGTCCAGACCGCCGCCGACTTCCTCAAGGCGGTGATCGAAGCCGTGCCCTACAAGATCCATACGGTGCTGACCGACAACGGCGTGCAGTTCGGCGACATGCCCCAGCATCGCTCCGGCCCCACAGCTCGCTACAGGATCCACAAGTTCGACCGCGTCTGCCTCGAACACGGCGTCGAGCACCGCTTCACCAAGCCCAATCATCCCTGGACCAACGGCCAGGTCGAGCGGATGAACCGGACGCTGAAGGAAGCCACTGTCCGCCGCTATCACTACGACAACCACCAACAGCTCAGGCAGCACCTCGCCGCCTTCCTCGATGCCTACAACTTCGCCAAGCGGCTCAAGACCCTACAAGGCCTCACGCCCTACGAAGCCATCTGCAAGGCGTGGGCTGACGAGCCAGATCGCTTCCGATACGATCCAATCCACCTCACTTCGGGACTGAACACCTAGGGATGAAGCGGCCGCTTCGAGCCCAGGACGCGCCTCACTGCATCGACGGCGCTTCCCCGTCCCCGTCCCCCGCGGCGTCGATGGTCAGCAGGGCGGTGAGGACGCGGGAGCGGTCGGTCAGGCTGACGGCTTCCAGCAGGGCCTGTTTCTCGGGGGGATCGAACGGCAGGGCCATGGACAGGCTGTTGACCAGGGCTTCAGGCGGAGCCGTCCCGGCCGTATCCCAGTCGATGTCGAGGCCGCGGGTCTCCAGATAGGCGCGCAGGGCATCCAGCAGGCCGTCGCGGTCGAGGTCCATGTCATCGACCGGCGGGGCGCTCAGATCGGCCTCGAACGGTACGAAATCGGCCCGGATCTGGCGATAGGGCGTCTGGCTCGACAGCTCGCTGGTCAGGCGGAAACGGGCGCAGCCGGTCAGGGTGATCAGGTAGCGGCCGTCCGAGGTCTCGGCGAAGCTGGTGATCCGCCCCGCACAACCGATCGGCGACAGGCCCGGCAGGCTCTGCGGCCCGCCCTGGGTCTGGACCATGCCGATGATCCGGTCCCCGGCCATGGCGTCATCGATCATGTTGAGATAGCGCGGCTCGAAGACATTGAGCGGCAGCTGCCCTCGCGGCAGCAGGATGGCACCGGGCAGGGGAAAGACCGGGATCACCTGTGGCAGGTCTGAGGCCCTGACATATCCCTGTGCCACGCCGGTCTCCTAGGCGAACAGGATGGAGGAGAGACGGCGACGACCGTCGCGGGCCACATCAGACGTCGCGCCGGCCGCCTCGAAGACCACCAGCAGCTGTTTGCGCGCGGCCTGTTCGTTCCATTCGCGGTCGGCGGTGACGATGGTCAGCAGGCTGTCGACCGCCGCCTTGAGATCACCGGACGCGGCCTGGGCCAGCGACAGATCATAACGGGCCTGGTGGTCGGCCGGGTCGGCGGCCACCCGGGCCGCCAGCTCATCATCCGCACCCTGCGGGGCGGCGGACAGCAGCGCCAGCTGGGCCCGGACGGACTGGACGGTGGTGTCCCGCGAGTCCTGGGGCGCCATGGCGATGGTCTGGCGGGCCTGGTCGACGTCCCCGTCGGCCAGATAGACCCGCGCCATGCCGGCGATGGCCTGCTCATGGGCGGGCTCCAGGGTCAGAACCTGGGCAAAGGCCTGGGCCGCGCCGCCGAGGTCGTTGAGCATGAGGGATTCCTCGCCCAGCGACATCAGCTGCTCGATATCGGCGTTGGCGCTTGTCCCGCCCGTCAGCTTGTCGATGAAGGCCTTGAGCTGGCTGTCCGGTACCGCACCCTGAAAACCGTCGACCGGCTGGCCGTTGACGAAGGCGTAGACCGTGGGGATCGACTGGACCCGAAGCTGCCCCGCATAGGCCGGGTTCTTGTCGACGTCGATCTTGACCAGCTTCACCGCTCCACCGGCTGCGCGGACGGCCTTTTCGATCATCGGCGTCAGGGTCCGGCACGGCCCGCACCAGGTGGCCCAGAAGTCGACCAGCACGGGCTGTGACTTCGAGGCCTCGATGACATCGGTCATGAAGCCGGCGTCGGAGCCGTCCTTGATCAGATCATGGGGCAGGGTGGTCGGGTCGGCTAGGCTCATGGATCGATCCTGTATCGGAAAGGCGTAACGCGGCAGGCCACAAATGGTCGCGCGTGCGCGCCGTCTCAAGGGGTCAGGTCGGGTCGGTTCCCGCGCCTGCCGGACTCAGCTTCCAGCGAATCTTGGTTTCGGAATCGGTGCGGGCCGAGCCGCGTACCACGATCTGCAGGGAGCGGCGGGTCAGGCCCTCATCGATATGGACCGAGGGCTCGATGGCCACGTCCGGCCCGTCCGTGCGGAACCACCAGCCCCGGCCGGAATGGCCGCGCAGCAGTATGGAGCGGCGATCGCGCGCCAGTGAGGCCTGAACCCCCGGCTCCAGCTGGAAGCGGACGGCATAGGGGGCGGCGATGGCGCGGACGACGTCCCTCTGGCCGGGTGCGGGGTGCAGCCGCTCCTCTGCCCTCAGTTCGTCAAGCCGTTGGTCCAGATACAGGCGGCGCTGGTGCAGCAATCCGTATTCATGGACCCAGCCGTCATGTTCGACCTCCAGCCAGACGGCACCCTCCCCATCGCGCTGCTGGACATCGACGTGCAAGGGCCGGCCGATCAGCCGGTGGCCCATCAGTTCAGCCTTCCACCCGCCGAGGGGTTCGCCCGGCGAACCTTCGCCGAGGGTCAGGGTGGAATGGCCGGGCGGGAGGCGCAGGCCCTGGCGATCGCCCGCGCGCGGGGTCCAGCCGCAACCTGTGACCAGCCGGTCCTTTCCACAGACGATCTCAAGCGCCATCGGCTGGGCGCAGGCCGTAACGGACCAGGCGCCGCGCGCCGGCCCGGACACATCCGCGGCGATGGTCAGAAGCGGGCTGCGGATGCGGGCGATTCCCGCCACCATCCGGCCGTGCGGATCCGTGGCGGGCGACTCGTCATGGGCGCGAGCGGCGGCGATCCGCGCTGCCGTTGACGGCCCCCCGCCCTGAAGCGTGACCAGCCGGCCGTCTGGCAGGGTCAGCAGGCACAGGGCGGCGGTCAGCCGCTGGATCGCGACGCGGACCGCGTCCGGTCTTGGCTCGGAGAGTTGTGACAGGGCGTCGTCGAGGGTCAGCAGGTCGAGCAGGAGCTCGAGGCCCGCCTCGGGGCTGCGCGAGGCATGGCCGCCGTCCTTGCCGACGGTGCGCTCAAGGGCCGCCGGCAGTCGACGCAGGGCGGCGCGGCGCAGCGAGCCGCCGGACGGGCCGGCCAGCACACAGCCGGCCACTGCAGCGGCCGCCAGACGTTCCGCACTGCCGGCTATACCGCCCGGCGGGCGCAGCAGCTGCCGGCCCTGACGGCCGAGGATGTCCGCCAGCCTCAACCGCTCTGCCTCGGTCGCGACCTGTCCCATCCGCCTTGCGGCGCAGGCGAGGTTGAGGGTTCGCCGGGCCAGAATATCCGGCCCCCAGGCGAACGGCGACCAGCGTGCAAAGGCGGTGCCCCAGGCCAGGGTCAGGCGCACAGCCTCCCGCGCCCCGCGCTCCCCCTGCAGTATCAGCGACGGCAGCCAGGCGAAGGCGTGGAGCTCGGTGGCGAAGGCCCGGCTGGGACTGGGCCGGTTCCATGGATCTTCGGGTGCAGCGGCCTCCAGACTGGAGCCGGCCAGGATGAAGCGGCCATCCACAACAGCCTTGCCGGATGCCGGATCAGCCGGCCGGAAGTCGCGGGGAGCCGCCGCGAAGGCCTCCACCGGGGGCCCTTTGAGCGTCAGGCTGTAGCCCGGCAGGCCGTAGAGTTCGATCCAAAGCTGTCGGGACAGCATCCGGCCGATGACGGCCGGCCAAAGGCCGGGAGCGGTGGTCGCGCCGGCGGTTCGCACCGGCGTCCGCATCGGCGCCCCACGCAGGCCGGGGATCTCGCCGGGCGGGGGCGTATCGGCCTCGGTCCGGAAAAAGCGACCGAACGGGTTCACGCGGATTTCAATGCCAGGATATTGGCGGCGTAGGCAGCAGGTCCGCCCCGGAATACGGCCGTGCCGGCGACCAGGGCATCGGCACCGGCGGCGACACAGGCCCCGGCATTGGCGGCGGTGACCCCGCCGTCGACCTGCAGATGCGCCTTCGACCCGGCGGCGTCGAGCAGGGCGCGGGTCCGTTCAATCTTGCGCAGGGTGGTCCCGATGAAGGACTGGCCGCCGAAGCCCGGATTGACCGACATCAGCAGCACCAGATCGACAAGCTCGACGACCTCCTCGAGCACAGCCAGGGGCGTGCCCGGATTCAACACGACACCGGCCTTCGCACCGAGCTGGCGGATGCGGCCGAGGGTGCGGTGCAGATGCGGCCCGCTCTCGGGATGGACGGTCAGGATGTCGGCGCCTGCCTCGCGATAGGCCTCCAGCCAGGGGTCGACCGGGGCGACCATCAGATGGACGTCAAACGGCAGTTTCGTGTGCGGCCGCAGGGCCTTCACCACATCCGGGCCGATGGTGATGTTCGGCACGAAATGGCCGTCCATGACGTCGACATGGATCCAGTCGGCGCCGGCGGCGTCCAGCGCGCGAATTTCCTCGCCCAGCATCGCGAAGTCGCTGGCGAGGATGGACGGACAGATCAGGGGCTCGGCCATGGACCGGGGATAAGGCGGGTCGCGCGCCGGGGCAAGGCGTGGTCTGGGTTTCGCATCGCAGTCGCGCTAAACGGATCGGCCACAACGCTTGGGAGGACGGACATGAGCGAACACCTCGCCACTTTGGAATGGCACCGCGGCGATCAGGATTTTACCGGCAATCGCTACAGCCGCGCCCATGACTGGCGGTTCGACGGCGGCGCGGTGGTGCGCGGCTCCTCGGCCCCGACCAGTGTCCCCGTCCCCTTGTCCGACCCTGCCGCGGTCGATCCGGAGGAGGCCCTGGTCGCGGCTCTGGGCAGCTGCCACATGCTGTTTTTCCTCGCCTTTGCGGCCAGGGATGGGTTCATCGTCGAGTCCTATTGTGACGAGGCGGTCGGGGTTCTGGGCCGGGACGCGCGCGGCAGGACCTCGATCACCACCATCACCCTGCGGCCCGCGGTGGTCTTTTCGGGCGCGACCCTCCCCGATGCGGCGGCGATCGATGCCCTGCATCACCGGGCGCATGAGGCCTGCTATATCGCCAATTCCCTGCGCGCCGAGGTGACGATCAAGCCTCGCCACGGCCTGGCCGAACCCTGATTTCCGGACCGATCAGGCGCGGTCAGCGGACCGCAGGAAGCCCTGGAACCGCTGCAGGGCCTCGACCCCGAGATTCTCGTCATAGGCCAGCACCCGACCCTTCAGACCCGGTTCGTCAAAGGCGTGGGTGGCGTCGACACTCCAGACCTCGACCTCGCCTCCGCCTGAAACCACCGAGGCCAGGGCCCGCATATGCCGGCGGACCGAGGCCAGATGGTCCCGGCGCGGCACCACGGAAAAGACCCTGAGCGCCCGTGGCCAGGGCTTGCCGCCGCGGCTGGCCGAGGCGACCCCGACGTAGGGGTAGGCGAAAAACCCGGCCCGGATCCCGGCCAGGGAGGCCGCCGGGGCGTCGCGCAGGCCCAGTTCGCCGCGATGGGTCAGGGGCTGGGCCAGCATATCCATGATCGACCAGGCACCGTGGCTCCAGCCGGCCAGCACCAGTCGGGTGGGATCGATCGCCGGCATGGACCCGGCGAAGCGGACCGCAGCCAGGACATCGGCGGCCCGCGCCCGCCCGCGCAGCAACAGGCCGGTGCAGACCAGATGCTTGGCGAAAGACTTGCTCCAGCCGCGCGCGGCGAAGGAGTCCACGATCAGGGCACCCCAGCCCGCCTCGACCGCTGCCCGGGCGTACCAGCGCAGATGATCGCGCACCCCGCCGCAGCCGTGAAAAATCAGGACTGTCGGAAATGGACCTTTGCCCTCTGGCGTCAGGTGTTCAATGTGCGGCAACAGGCGCCGCCAACGTGAGGCCAGGCTGTCCATCGCTCCCCCCGGGCTCCGGTGCGACGGACTTGGCCGGTCCCGCGCGGCGGGGTCAAGCCGCCTTGCGCGCCCGACGCTTCGGCCCCGGCGGCACCGTGTCTTCGAGGAGACGCACGAAACGTCGTTCAGCCTCGGCGGCCAGCTCGGGGTGATAGCGCATAGGCCCGGCCGCCATGGGTTCGTCAAAAGCGTGGGTGCCGTCCGCGATCCAGGTCTCGACCTCGGTGCCGCAGTTTCTGACCATGTCATAGACCCGCTCGGCATTGCGCACCGTTGTCAGATGGTCGGTGCGCGAGATCACGGCGACGGTCTTCGGACAGTGTTTCCAGGGCCGCATCCGGTTGAAGGCTACGATGCCGACGTAGGGATAGGACAGCCAGGTCCCGATCACCCCGTCCAGGGAGACCGCGCCGGGATCCGTGACGCCCAGCTGACCTTCGGCCCGGTCCGAGCTCATGGCCTCCATGATGCCCCAGCCGCCGTGACTCCAGCCGGCCAGAACGATCTTCGACCCGTCCACGTCCCGTCGCTGGGACACGCCTTGGAGGGCGGCCAGAATGTCGCCCGCCCTTTGCGAACCGTGCAGCAGGATGCCGGTGCAGACCGTGGCCATGGCAAATTGGCGGCTCCAGCCGCGCGGCGCATAGGAATCGACGATAAAGGCCCGCCATCCCGCCGCCCTGGCCGCCGCCGCATATCTCGGCAGATGGTCGCGCAGCCCGCCACAGCCGTGGAACAGGATCACGGCCGGCCGGGGCCGGTCGTCATCGGGGCCGACCACGGTGACGTGGGGTTCGAGCATGGCCCAGCGTTGGGAGAGGGTTTGCATGGGTATGACCTTAGCCGGAGCAGCCGGTGCGTCGAAGTGATTAGTGGCTGGTGGTTAGTGGTTCGCAGCCGCAAGCGGCGGTTTTCGCGAACAGGGCGCGCAGCCCGATCCAGCAACCACTAGCCACCAGCCACTCCCTCACTCAGTGCCGGAACACCCGCACACCCGTGAACGCCATGGCCACCCCCGCCTCGTCCGCCGCCGCAATGACTTCGTTATCGCGGATCGAGCCGCCGGGCTGGATCACCGCCGTCGCCCCGGCCGCCACCGCTTCCAGCAGGCCGTCGGCGAAGGGGAAGAAGGCTTCCGAAGCGCAGGCGGACCCCTGGGCCAGAGAATGGGCCAGTCCCTTGGCCTCCCCGGCCTCGCGGGCGCGGATGGCGGCGATGCGGGCCGAGTCGCGGCGGTTCATCTGGCCGGCGCCGATGCCGGCGGTCTGGCCGTCCTTGGCATAGACGATGGCGTTCGACTTCACGTGTTTGGCCACGGTGAAGGCGAACAGCATGTCCTCGATCTCCTGCGGCGTCGGCTGGCGGCGGGTGACGATCTTCAGGTCGGCGGCGGCGATGCGGCTGCGGTCGCGCGACTGGACCAGGAAGCCGCCGGCCACCGAGCGATAGACCTCGCCGGCTGCCAGCGGATCCGGAAGCCCATCTGTCAGCAGCAGGCGCAGGTTCTTCTTGGCGGCGAAGATGGCCCGGGCCTCTTCGTCGGCCCCAGGGGCGATGACCACCTCGGTGAAGATGTCGGTGATCAGCCGGGCGTCGGCCCCGGTCAGGCTCCGGTTGACGGCGATGACGCCGCCGAAGGCCGAGACGGCGTCGCACTCCAGCGCCCGGGCATAGGCCGCCGCCAGATCGCTGCCCACGGCGACGCCGCAGGGGTTGGCGTGTTTGACGATGACGCAGGCCGGGGCCTCGAACTCGGCGACCAGCTCATAGGCGGCGTCGGCGTCGGCGATATTGTTGTAGCCCAGCTCCTTGCCCTGCAGCTGTCGGGCGTGGGCGACGCCGGGACGGGCCAGATCCCCGGAGAAAGGCCCCGTGCGGTAGAAGGCCCCCGTCTGGTGCGGGTTTTCGCCATAGCGCAGGGTCTGGGCCAGCGAGCCGGCGATGGATTTGCGCACCGGGGCGGCGTCTTCGACTTGTTGCGCGAACCAGCCGGAGACGGCGGCGTCATAGGCGGCGGTGCGGGCGAAGGCGCGGGCGGCGAGGCGCTTCCGCAGGGCCAGATCGGTGGTCCCGTGGGCCTTCAGGGCCTCCAGCAGCTCGGCGACCGAGGCCTGGTCGACGCAGACCGCGACATAGCCGTGGTTCTTCGAGCCCGAGCGGATCATGGCCGGGCCGCCGATGTCGATGTTCTCGACCGCGGCGTCGAAACCGGCGCCCGAAGCAACGGTTGATTCGAACGGATAGAGGTCGACCCAGACGATATCGATCGGGCCGATGTTGTGGGTCGCCATGGCCTCGGCGTGGTCGGCGGCGTCACGCACCCCCAGCAGGCCGCCGTGAACCACCGGATGCAGGGTCTTGACCCGCCCGTCCATCATCTCGGGAAAGCCGGTCAGGTCGGCGACGTCCTTCACCGGCAGGCCGAAACCGGCGATGGCGGCGCGGGTTCCGCCGGTCGAGACCAGTTCGACACCGAGCCCGTGCAGGGTGCGGGCGGCGTCCTCCAGCCCGGTCTTGTCGCTCAGCGAAATCAGCGCGCGCTTCGGCGCCACGCGGTCCGGCGCGGGGGGAAAGTCGGGAGCGGCGGGCATGGCGGCGTCCGTATCTGGCGTGGGGTCGGGGAGACGCGGGGCGTTTAGCACCGGAAGCGGCGGGATAGAACCGCTGTGGTCGGATGAGATGGAAAATCGGAGCGTTGACGAGGCGCGCCAAGGCGCTAGCTTCGACTTTTCGGCTCGCGCCACCGGCACAACATGACCAATACCGGAGACACCGCCCCTCATCGCGTCGCGGTCGCCTTAAAGGTCGGTCTGGTCTGGCTCGGCCGAATCCTGGCTCTGCTTGTCATCGCCCTCTCATTGCTCGTCGCGGTCATGGGCCTGCTGGGGTCCGCGAACTTCGTGGGGTATCTGGCCTCGAGAGGCACGACGTTCGAAGTCTGGGGCGTTCTGAGCGGCCTCGCGCTTCTGTTCGCGCTCATCACCATTGCGGGAGCCGGATTCGCCCTGCTGCGGCGAAAACTGCTCCTGGCCCTGCTTTTCTCGGCTTTCGCATGGCCGATGGGCTTCGTCATCGAGGGCAGTCGTTGCGATACGGAGGCGGCGTGTCGGATGTTCGGTTGGGCGGCCATGCCGGCCAGCTTCCGGGACTGGAGCGTCCGCATTCGGCCGGTTACCGACCCGAATGAAGCAGACCACATCGCTTCGGCGGCCCTCAATCAAGCGGGCTCTCGCTATTCGACCTACAACGCCCGGCGCTTCGGCGATCACTGGATCGTTGCCACCATCGACCCGGACGGCCGGCCCGGCCCCAATGCCGTGCGGATCGACAGGCGCACCGCCGCGACGCGCTTCGTCCCCTGTCCGGCGGACCGCATGCTCTGCGGCATGGAGCGCCCGGTGGTGTCGGACGGAGAACGGGCATTCAGCAACCTGCGCCTTGGCCTCGCGGCATCATTTCCCGCCGGTCGATCCGTTTGCACGGCACGGCCGTTTGAAGATGACCTGAGCCTCGACGGGCGGGGCTTTTACGGGATGATCCGCGACCCTGATATCCCGTGCGACAGGGACATTTCCCGGGAACTGGGCCTGGAGGCCCTGAAGGAACGTACGGTGGCGGAAGCGCTGCCTCAGGGCTGCCAGCCTCTTTCACCGGCGCTTCTGAAGGCCTTCGGGGGCCGGGCACCAAGGTTCGACGGTCACCGGAGCCAGGTGTGCCAGGAGACCGCTGACGGTCAGATCTGGGTCGGGGTCTTTGCAGTCGCAGGTTCGCGTTCAGAGGGTGGGCGTGTATCGACCACGCTTTATGAGGCCTACATGCGGACCACAGAGGCTGGTCTGGCCGAAGATTCACGGTCGTTTGAGGCGTTCGTGAGCAGGGCGAAGATCGGCACCCCGGCGGAGTCCTGACAGGTCCGGCTCAGCCCGTAAGCCGCTCAAAATCTACCACCATCGGCTCCCGCCCGATCAACCACAGGAAACGCCGAAAGTCCGCCTGCTCCAATCCCGTCGTCGCCGTATTGGTCAGGGGGTGGAAGTTGACGATGTCCGCGTCCCACAGGGCCTTGTCGAGCACGAAGGTCACGCGTCGGTCCGGGTCGTTGATCAGGCCCAGGGCCGTCACCGAGCCGGGGCGGACGCCGAGGGTCTCGTAGAGCAGCCCCTCATTGCCGAACGACAGCCGCGCCGAGCCGATCCATTTGTCGGCCCGCTTCAGGTCCACCACCGTGTCCTGCCGGGCCGAGATCAGCCACAGCCGGCCCTTCTTGTCCTTCAGAAACAGGTTCTTGGTGTGGGCGCCGGGCAGGGCGGACTTGAGTTCCAGCCCCTCCTCGACGCGGAAGACGGCGGGGTGGTGGTGCGTCGTCTGGGCCACGCCATTGGCTGCCATCCAGTCCAGCAGGCGATCGCGGTCGAAAGCGGGCGAGGGCGGCGTCTTGTCTTCGGTCATGGGGCCCGTCTAGGGATGCAGGGACATCCCTCGATACCGCCCGGAGGCCCGCCGTGGAACTGGAATGCTATCCGATGACGGCGACGCCGCCCGACCTCGTGCCGGGCCGGCAGTCGCGCAACTGGATGGACGCCTTCGCCAGCCGCCACCCCTATCGCTGCCTGCCGCTGACCATGGCCAATACCACGGGCTGGGAGATCCTGTGCCCCCTGACCTTTACCGCCGAATGGAATGGCGGGCCCAGCCAGGCCGACATCGTCATCACGCCGGAACGGCTGAACGCCGACCTGACCCATGTGGTGACCTCGCATTTCTCGCGCGGGGTCCTGACCATGCATCCGCAGTATCTGTTCCGCACCCCGCCGGGCTGGGGCCTGATCGCCGGCGGTTCGCCCAATCACCACAAGGACGGCATCCAGCCGCTGGTCGGGCTGATCGAGACCGACTGGCTGCCCTTTCCCTTCACCATGAACTGGCTCTTCACCCGTCCGGGCCGGGTCAGGTTCGAGAAGGGCGAGCCCTTCTGCTTCATCACCCCGATCGAGCACCGCAAGGTCGAGACCATGCAGCCGGTGATCCGGACGCTGGAATCCAATCCGGTCATGCACGGCCAGTTCGAGGCCTGGAACCGGGCCCGCACCGACTTCAACAAACGTCTGGCCTCGGGCGATCCCGACGCCGCCAAGGAGGCGTGGCAGCGCTATTACTTCAAGGGCGAGGTGCCCGAGGATCTCGGCGTCGCGCCCGAGACGCATGTGAACAAGCGGCGGCTGAAGAGTCCGAGGATCGGATAGGGTGTAGGGTATGGGGGGTGGGGTGTAGGGGTCTGGATCTTGCCGCCTGGGACACCCTACACCCCATACCCCACACCCTGATCCCTACATCGCCCGCGTGACCCGCGACCCCAGGTTCTGGATCACCTCGCGGGCGTCGAAGGCATTGGCGTCGCCGGCCGGCTTGGTGCCGCGGCCCATGACGATCTCGGCCGAGGCCTCGAACCGGTCGATCTCGCGCACGTCGAAATCGCGGTCGAAGGGATCGCCCCACAGGCTCCATGACCCGCGGCGATAATAGCGCCAGGACGGGCCCCAGAACGGGCTGTAGCGATCGCGATAGAAGGGATCGGGGATCCCCTGCAGGCGTACGTCGCGGTCGGTGGCGCGGTTGACGGTGGAGAACCAGTCATAGCCGTTCTCGGTCGTCACCTCGGCGGCGCGCAGCAGCAGGGCCATTTCGACCTGTTCGCGCGAGGTCAGGGAATTGCCGGCGAAGCTGACGCGGTAGCGGTCGGTGTCCACCCGCTGGTCGGAATAGCCGTAGCGGCTGTCGACGCCGGCGGGGCCATAGGGGGTCGCCGTGGCGCAGGCGGACAGGGCCAGGGCCGCAGCCGTTGCCAGCAGAACGGGTTTGAGGAAACGAAGTCTCATGGAAACTCTCCTTGGCGCGACAGGGCGGGCCCTCTCGGCTGAACGGGACATGAAAGCCATGGTTCCGGCGGACATCAAGTCCCTATAAACGCGAAACAATAAGTACGGCAGCGGCCAGCAGAAGGATGCCGGTCAGGAGGGCGAAACCCTTGCGGAAACGAGGCTCGCTCATTCGCCGGGCCAGGGCCGCCCCGACCAGACCGTAGGCGGACATCGTCAGGACGTCCATGCCGATGGTGGCGAGGGCAAACAGGGCCAGTTGCGGGGCCGCGGGTCGGGCCACATCCATGAAGGGCGGCAGGACGGCGGTGAAGAACAGCACCGCCTTGGGGTTGGCAATCTGGACCATGAACCCGTCCACAAGCGCGCTTCGGCCCATCCGGACAACCGGCGCGTCGGGATCAGCGGCCGTGCGGAAGGCGCCGCGCAGGGCGTTGATACCCAGCCAGGCCACATAAAGGGCGCCGCCGACCGAAATCAGGCGGAACACCTCCGGAAAGGCCACGACCAGGGCTCCGAGACCCAGGGCGGCGGCCCCGAACCAGACCAGGGTCGCCAGGTTCATCCCGATCACGCCGGCCATGGCGGCGGCCTTGCCGCGCTGCACCCCGTTGGCGACCGAAAACAGATTGGCCGGGCCCGGCGTGACGGCCATGACCATCATGACGCCGAGAAACGTCAGATACAGGTGCGGGTCGACGGGCAGACTGGCCATGGCCGTCCTGTCGGGCGGACCATGGCCAGGGTCAAGCCCGGCGCGGACTCATCGAGCGGTCGGGTGAGGGGTGTTGCGCGGCTGCGTCGGGCCCCGGGGCGCAGGGCCTCTACCCCGCCGTCCTGCTGACGCCCTGTCCTACTGCGAGGCCGGCGCTGCGGCGGCGGCCTCCTGGATCACGCCGGCCTTGATCGTCGCCGGGAAGCCCGTGATCTGGGTGCGCATTGCCGGACCCATCTGCGCCATCTGCGCCTGGGCCTCGGGCGGCATGACCGGGAGCTGGGAGGTGATAAAGGCGTCCAGCTCGTTGGCGAAGGCGTCGGCCTGCGGCTGGTAGCGGGCGGCGATGGCGTCGAGGTCGGCATTGGCCTTGACCCGGTCCGCGCCGGCGGCGGTCAGGGCGGCCTGCATCTCGTCCTGCATGGCCAGCATGGCCTCCTGGAAGGCTTCGGCCCTCACCGTAAAGGCGGCTTCGGCCGTGGCGGCAGCGGCCACCGGGTCTGCCGCCGGTGCGGTCTGGGCGAAGACGGGGGTTGCGAACGCCAGAACGGCGACGGCGGCGAAGGTGGTCCGGAGAGACATGGCAGGGTCCTGAAAACGTCGGGGGAGCCTTTCCTCCCGCCGACAGGGTGGGGCTGACCCCGCGAAAGCGCGGGGCGGCCGGGATTCTAGCGTCTGTCGCGTGCGTCCCGCTTGCCCAGGACGCGCAGGCGCAGGGCGTTCAGCTTGATGAAGCCGGCCGCATCCTTCTGGTCATAGGCAACGGCACCGTCCTCGAAGGTGACCAGTTCCTGGTCGTACAGGCTCTCGCTGCTCTCGCGGCCGATAACGGTGGCATTGCCCTTGTAGAGCTTGACCCGCACGGTGCCGGTCACCTTCGCCTGCGAATGATCGATGGCCGCCTGGAGCATCTCGCGCTCGGGCGAGAACCAGAAGCCGTTATAGATCAGGTGGGCGTATTTGACCGCCAGCTCGTCCTTCAGATGCATGGCACCACCGTCCAGGGTGATGGACTCGATGCCGCGGTGGGCGGCCAGAAGGATGGTCCCGCCCGGCGTCTCATAGACGCCGCGCGACTTCATGCCGACGAAGCGGTTCTCGACCAGATCGAGGCGGCCGATGCCGTTGTCGTGTCCCAGCTGGTTCAACTTCGTCAACAGTTGAGCGGGGGACAGGCGTTCGCCGTCGATCGAGACCGGATCGCCCTTTTCGAAGCCGATGGTGATGACCGTCGCCACATCGGGCGCGTCCTCCGGCGAAAGGGTGCGCTGGTGCACGAATTCGGGGGCCTCCACCGACGGATCCTCCAGCACCTTGCCCTCGCTGGACGAGTGCAGAAGATTGGCGTCGACGCTGAACGGGGCCTCGCCGCGCTTGTCCCTGGCGATCGGGATCTGGTGCTTCTCGGCGAAGTCCAGCAGGTGTTCGCGGCTCTTGAACTCCCACTCGCGCCAGGGCGCGATGACGCGGATGTCGGGTTCAAGCGCATAGTAGCCGAGCTCGAACCGGACCTGGTCATTGCCCTTGCCGGTGGCGCCGTGACAGACGGCGTCGGCGCCGACCATGCGGGCGATCTCGATCTGGCGTTTGGCGATCAGCGGCCGCGCGATCGAGGTGCCGAGCAGATACTGGCCCTCATAGAGGGCGTTGGCGCGGAACATCGGAAAGACGTAGTCCCGCACGAACTCCTCGCGCAGGTCGTCGATGAAGATGTTCTCTTCCTTGATGCCCAGCTTCAGCGCCTTTTCGCGCGCGGGTTCCAGCTCCTCGCCCTGGCCGAGGTCGGCCGTGAAGGTCACGACCTCCGCGCCGTATTCGGTCTGCAGCCATTTCAGGATGATCGAGGTGTCCAGACCGCCGGAATAGGCGAGGACGACCTTCCGGGGGGCGGTCTGGGTCATGGCGGATCCTGTGGCGAACGCGGGGAGGCGTTTGGAGCGTGTGCGCGCGCTTAAAGGACCAGACGCCCTGCGATGCAAGGGCCGGAATGCGCGTGGATCAGCCCCACGGCCCCGAAGCCCGCGGTGGCGCGGGGACGGGCGTGGTCGGCACACTGGTCGAGACGGGCCCTTTCGGGGCTTCGGTGCCGAAGGCAGGGCGTGGCGCGACGCCCATCTTCAGGCCCAGCTCCATCAGGGCCTTCACCCGGTTGCCCGTCGCCGGATGGGTCGAGAACAGATTGTCGGCCCCGCGACCCGCCAGCGGGTTGATGATGAACAGCTGGCCCGAGGCCGGATTGCGCTCTGCGGTGGGATTGACGATCCGGCGCGCGTGGCTGTCGATCTTCTGCAGGGCCGAGGCGAGCGCCTGCGGGTCGCCCGCGATCTCGGCGCCGACCCGGTCGGCCTCGTATTCGCGACCGCGGCTGATGGCCATCTGCACCAGGCCGGCAGCCATGGGCGCGAGGATCATCAGGGCCAGGGTTCCGATGATCCCGCCGGGGCGCTCGCGATCGTCGCCGCCGCCGAAAAACATCGCGAAATTAGCCAGGGCGGCGATTGCCCCCGCGACCGTGGCGGTGACCGTCATGGTCAGGGTGTCACGGTTCTTCACATGGGCCAGTTCATGCGCCATGACGCCGCGGATTTCCTCGCGGGTCAGCATATCCAGCAGGCCTGTGGTGGCGCAGACGGCGGCATTGGCCGGGTCGCGCCCCGTGGCGAAGGCGTTGGGCTGGTCATTGGGAATGATGGCGATGACGGGCCGCGGCAGGCCTGCATCGCGCGCCATCTGAACGACATCGGCGACATAGGTCCGGACCACGGCATTGGGATGCTGTTCGTCGACCGGCTGGGCCCGGTACATCTTGAGGACGATCTTGTCGGCGTTCCAGTAGCTGAACAGATTCATGCCACCGGCGACCACGAGAGCGATCAGCATGCCTGCAGGTCCGCCCAGCAGATAGCCGAGGCCGACGAACAGGGCGGTCAGGGCCGCGAGCAGGACGAAGGTCTTGAGGTGATTCATGATCCGAAATGTTTGGTCGCAACTGGTGCCGGCCCAGCGTAATCATCATGTGTGCGGATCAACGCCAAGGCTCAAGACGGGACTGCTGTGACCGATCATCCCACCCCCGAGGAAACGCCGGCACCGGCCTTCAACGCCGATGTGCCGAACGCCACCCCGCAACGGCCCCTGAGCGACGTCGCGCGGCGGGCCTTGCTGGAGGCCGCTGATCGCCGGGCGGCAGCGGGCGGGCCCGCTCTGCCGCCCGAACACGGTGGCCCGGCCGGGCCCGAGCCGACCCGCTACGGGGACTGGGAAAAAAAGGGTCTGGCGGTCGATTTCTGACTCGACCGCCGTCTCCGTCCCCGGCTCCTGGCCGCGGAAAATCCGGCAACATGGTTAAACCAGATACCTTGAGGGGAAAGGGCACGCGGCCTTTCGCCCATCCGGTGCAAATCCGGACTTGTTGGTTACCAAAAGGTTAAAGCGGCTCCGAACTGGAGTTCGTGTGATGCGTATCCTGAACGCTGCGGTCGGTGCCGCGCTTCTGATCCTTGTGGCGAGCCCCGCCCTGGCCGGAGACGGACGCGGCGGGGGAGGTGGCCAACATGGCTGCGTCGGAGGCTGTGGTCATCGACCCCCTCCTTATTTGCTACCCCCGTCTTATGGCCCCGATTACAACAGAAACATCAATGTGAACGTCAACGCCCTCTCCGGAACATCGGAGCGCGGCTATCTGAACGCCCGCCCCTATGATGTCGGCGGTGTCAGGGGCTACGGCTACGGCTACGGTGGCGGCGCCGTCCATGTCGGCGGCGGCTATGGTGGAGAGGTCGGCGGCTACTACGGCGCCGGCGCGGTCTACACCGAAGAGGCTTATGGCGGCCGCGCCTGCGCCAGCGCGCCGTTCGGCTATGTGGTCAGCGGTTTCGGGCGCAGCGGCAGGGAGGCGTCGGCCTGTGCCGGGGTCGTCTGTCGCGAGGGCGACGACCGGGGTGGCCGCTACGGCTACAGCGCGCGCCAAGGCTGCGGTACGGACCCGCACGATGCCTATGGGTCCTACGGGGAGTCACGCGCCCGCGCCCGCTACGGGGCGTATCGGGCCCGGGAAGAGTATCGGCAGGATTCGGCCTACGGCGGGGGCGAGATCCATGGGGGCGTCCGGGTTTCTGACGGCCGTTCGGACTGTGGCTGCGATCACGGCGCCCGCTACGACCCCGCCCCTTATCCGCCGCCCTATCTGCCCGATCTGTCCCCGGAGGCCGCGCCGGAGCGGCCGACCTATTCACCACCACCCCACGGGCCGCGTCCGTCGACCCTGCCGCGTCAGGAATACCGCCAGGAGCCCGGCGAGCGCGGCTGACGACGCTAGCGGGCGATCCCGTCAATGGATTCCACGATGGCCGAGGCTGCGAGGAGCGGATTTTCCGCACCCACCACCGGCCGGGCCACAACGAGGTGGGTGGCTCCGGCCTCCAGCGCCGCGCGCGGCGTGGCCACGCGCTGTTGATCGCCCTTTTCGGCCCCCTCAGGCCGGACGCCCGGGGTGACGATCAGGAAGTCGGGCCGCCCCGCCGCCACGGCGATTTCGCGCACGCGAGCGGCTTCGAGTGGGCTTGAGACCACCCCGTCGACGCCGCAGTCCAGCGCCTGGCGCACCCGCCGCTCGACCAGGTCGCGGGCCGAAAAGCCATAGCCGATGTCGGTCAGATCGGCGTCCGACAGGCTGGTCAGGACGGTGACGGCCAGCAGTTTCGTAGCCGTCCCCGCCGCGTCGCGGCCCTTGACCGCGCCGCGCATCACCTGTGGTTCGGCATGGACGGTCAGCAGGTCGCAGCCGCCCTCGGCCACGGCGCGGGCCGCGCCTTCGACCTGGGCCCCGATGTCGTGCAGCTTCCAGTCCTGGAACACCATCCTGCCCGAGGCCTGCAGCTCATGGGCGAAGGCCACGCCGCCGGGCCGGGCCAGCAGGGTCAGGCCAATCTTGTAGAAGCGGATGGTCGCGCCGAGGCGGTCGACCATGGCCCGGGCCGCATCCAGCGACGGCAGGTCGAGACCGACGATGAGGCGGGGATCGGTCAGCACGGGGGTCATGGCGTCGCTCCGTTCGAGCCGTTAAGCTGGTCGCGCGCGCGGGCGGCAGCCTTGATGGGGCGCGGTCTGATGAATTGAAGGGCGAGGTCAGCACATGGACGCGGTCGATCTGGGCGTCAACCTGTTCGTGGCCCTGTTCGCCCTTGTGGATCCGATCGGCAACATCCCGATCTTCGCCGCAGCCACGGCCGGCGCCTCCATGCGCCAGCGGCTCTCGGTCTCGGGCCTGATCTGCATCTTCATCGTCGTCTTTCTGGCCTTCTTCTTCTTCACCGGCCTGGGGCTGCTGCAGTTTTTCGGCATCTCCCTGGCGGCCTTCCGCATCGCGGGCGGCATCCTGCTGCTGCTGCTGGGCCTCGACATGACGCGCGAGGACTTCCTCAAGATGTTTGCCGATCCCGAAGCGATCAAGGATGCCCAGAGTGAACAGGGCTATGCCCGGCGCCGGTTCCAGCGGCTGATCGTGCCCTTTGCCATGCCCCTGATGATCGGCCCGGGCGCGATCTCGACCATCATCATCCAGGCCGGAGAGGCCGAGAAGGTCGGGCCTGCCGGTCAGATCGCCGGGATGGTGGCCATCCTCGCCGCCGGTCTGGCCACCTTCATCTGCTTCACCCTGACCGGCCCGATCAGCCGGCTGCTCGGCGAGATCGGCATGTCCATTGTCGTCCGGGTGCTGGGCCTGATCCTGTGCGCCCTCGCGATCCAGTTCATCCTCGCCGGCCTGTCGGAAGCCATTCCGGGCATGTTCAGCAGTATTGCGACGACGCCGTACCCGGACCGCGGTCACTAGGTTGGGCCCGCTTTTTGCGTTCGGCTTTCTCGCAATTCTCGCGCTGACGTCAGCTGTCAGCGTGTTTCTCGTCGCCAAAATATTTCTGAAGTTCTGGCCCGCCGTTTGGTTGGCCCTTGCCGCGACGGCGGCAGGGTGGACGGCGCTTGTGCTGATGCTGTTCGCACAGGCTCCATTCTATCCCAGCACGCTGGTCACCAATCAGCCGCTAGCTTATCTTGGAACCGCGGCTGTCACTGGCCTGGTCGCGGCGGTCTTGGCCGGCCGGCTCACTGTCCGGACAAGCCGGCGACAGTAGCTCTCGTCAGTCCCTAAATCCGTTTCAGCCGTTTCGCATGGCCGCCGACCATTCGGAGCGCCACCCGGTCCGGCAAATGCTTGGCCAGGCCGGCCAGCAGATTGTTCATCACCCCCGGCGTGACCCTGGGCCGGTTGGCCTCGCAGGCTTCGTAGCCGACCCGCGCCACATGCGCCGCCGTCTGCCACATCCAGGCCGGATAGGCCGAGGACACCTGCGCGCGGGTGCCGTTCACGTCGTGGAATTCCGTCAGGGTGTAGCCGGGGCACAGGGCGGTGACGTGGACCCCGGTCCCGCGCAGCTCCAGATGCAGCCCCTGCGAGGCCTTGATCAGGAAACTCTTGATCGGCCCGTACAGGGTGTCGCCGCCGGTCGCGGGCATCTGGCCGGCGAGGGAGGCGACATTGAGGATACGGCCATAGCCCCGCTCGACCATGCCGGGGGCGAACAGCCGGGCCAGCTCCACCGGCGCGGCCAGCATGACCTGGATCATCGCCCGGTGGGCCGCCGGGTCGGTATTGAGGAAGCCGGCGGTACGGCTGAAGCCCGCATTGTTGATCAGGCCGTCGACGGTCAGGCCCTTCGACTGGATGGCGTCGAACAGGCGGCGCGGCGCGGCCGGGTCGGCGAGGTCGTCCGTCAGGATGGTGGAGGCGGCCCCCAGCCGGGCCAGTTCATCAGCCAGCGCATGCAGCTGCGCTTCGCGCCGGGCCGTCAGGATCAGGTCCCAACCTTCCCGGGCGTAGATGCGGGCGAGCGCCGCGCCGATACCGGCCGAGGCGCCGGTGACCAGAACCACGGGACGCGGTCGCAACGGCAGGCTCATCTCAGGCGGCCACCGGACAGGACGCATGCGGCGCGAAGGCCGCCAGCGAGGCCGGCTCCGGGTCCAGCAGGTCGGCGATGGTGATCTTCGACAGGGCCTGACCCGCGGCCTGATCGGCGGCGGTCAGGGCCTTGGCCACCTGACGGGGGATGTGTTCGCTGATCGGGCAGCCCCGGGCTCCTGCAGGCGGCGAGCCGAGGTGGGCGCAACCGTTGACCGCGCGCAGCACGGTTTCCAGCGAGATATCCTTCGGCTCATGCAACAGCCAGGCCCCGCCCGAGGCGCCCGGACGGGTGGCGATCAGCCCGGCCTTTGCCAGCAGGGCGGTCACGCGGCGCACAACGACGGGATTGGTCGGGATCGAGGCCGCCAGAATCGCGCTCGGAACGGCCTGGGCCGGCGAGTTCGCACCCTTGTGGGCCAGATAGGCCAGGGCATGGGCGGCGACGGGAAAGCGTTGGCTGTCGGACATGGCTCTGGACCCAGGATAGGCGTCCGGAGCGGCTTTCACAAACGGGGTTTGATTTCGCGCTTGCAGCACGATTGAACGGCCCGCTGAAAGGGCCTAAAGCCTCGCCGCTCTTTTGATGGGAGCCGCAGGTGCGGCGTCCCGGAGGAACGTCATGGTCGGGGCCCCTCCCCAAGGTGAAGACGCCGCCAGCGCCGCCGCCTCAAACGCCCAGTCTCCCGCCGACCAATCGGTCGCCCCGGCCCACCCGCACCCCGCGGCAGCCGGCGAGGGCGGTCACGTCAAGGCCGGTAAATGGGGCCTGATCATCGGTGCGATCGGCGTCGTGTTCGGCGACATCGGTACGAGCCCGCTCTACGCTCTGCGCGAGGCCATCGGGCATGCGCGCGAGGGCGTCGGTGGCGACCTGGCCGTGATCGGCGTGGTCTCGCTGGCTTTCTGGGCCCTGATGATCGTGGTGACGTTCAAATACGTCATGTTCCTGATGCGGGCCGACAACAAGGGCGAGGGCGGGACCCTGGCCCTGATGGCCCTTGCAACCCATGCAATCGGCCGGCGTACCGCCTTCGTGTTCATCCTCGGCGTCTGCGGCGCAGCGCTCTTCTATGGCGACGGTATCATCACACCGGCCATTTCGGTGCTTTCGGCGATCGAGGGCGTCAAGGACGCGCCGGGGGTGGCCGGGCGGCTGGATCCCTTCATCGTTCCGGTGTCCGCCGGCATCCTGATCGCCCTGTTTCTGGTTCAGGCGCGGGGGACGGCGGGTCTGGCGCGGTTCTTCGGCCCCATCACGGCCCTCTGGTTCCTGAGCCTGGGTGTTCTGGGCCTGTTTCACATCTTCGACGACATCTCGATCCTGCGGGCGCTGTCGCCGCACTATGGGGTGACGCTGCTGATCAATGACGGCTTCCTCGGCTTCATCATTCTGGGCAGCGTCTTCCTCGCGGTGACCGGGGCCGAGGCCCTCTATGCCGACATGGGCCATTTCGGAAAATCGCCCATCCGGATCGGCTGGGTCGCCTTCGTTCTTCCCTGCCTGACCCTCAACTACCTGGGCCAGGGAGCCTTGATCCTGTCCGATCCGGCGGCTTCCGAGAATCCGTTCTGGAGCATGGTACCGACGGTGGTCTACTGGCCGATGCTGGCGCTGGCGACGGCGGCGACCGTGATCGCGAGCCAGGCGGTCATTACCGGTGCCTTCTCGGTGACCCAGCAGGCGGTGCAACTGGGCCTGTTGCCGCGCATCGAGATCAAGAACACCTCCGAGACCCAGGCCGGACAGATCTATGTGCCTGCGGTCAACAACCTGCTGATGATCGGGGTGCTGGTCCTGTTGTTCACGTTCCAGAGCTCGTCCAACCTGACTGCCGCCTATGGTGTCGCGGTGACCGGGGTCATGCTGATCAACACCCTGATGGCGTATTCGGTCATCCGCCATAAGTGGAACTGGCCGGTATGGGCGACGCTCGCCGCCCTGATCCCGTTCGGCTTCATCGATTCCGTGTTCCTGACTTCGAACCTTCTCAAGATTCCCGACGGTGCCTGGATGCCTTTGGTGCTGGGCGTGGCACTGGTGCTGCTGATGTGGACCTGGGTGCGGGGCACCCAGATCCTGTCTGACAAGACCCGCAAGGACAGTCTGCCGCTGACCGACCTGATCGAGATGTTGCGCGCCCGGCCGCCCCACCGCGCGCCCGGTACGGCCATCTTCCTGACCTCGGATCCCGATGTCGCTCCGGTCGCCCTGATGCACAATCTCAAGCACAACAAGGTGCTGCACGAGAAAAACATCATCCTGACGGTTCGAACCACCGACCGGCCGCGGGTCCCGGAGAGTGAGCGGGTGACGATCGAGCCGATCTCGGACGACTTCAAGAAGCTCACCATCTCCTATGGCTTCATGGAACAGCCCAATATTCCCAAGGCGCTGGGTGTGTGCCGCAAGCAGGGGCTGAAGTTTGACATCATGTCGACCAGCTTCTTCCTCGGGCGTCGCTCGGTGGTCGCTTCCGCCTCCCAGGGCATGCCGATGTGGCAGGACCGCCTGTTCATCTTCCTGACCCGCAACGCCGCCAATCCGACCGACTTCTTCCATATCCCGCCCGGGCGGGTGGTCGAGCTGGGCACGCAGGTGGTGGTTTGAGCCGTGGGCCTGACCAGGGGCGGAGCTCCGCCGCCCGCGGTCGCCGCATAGCCGACAAGGCCCGCGCCGGAACCCGACCTCCGAAGCCCCGGGTCGCGGACCCCCGTGACGACGGCCCCGACATCGGCGTCGAGGCTCGACTGGCCGCCGGTGTGCTGCTGAACGCTGCCCTTGAAGGCCGGGGCGGGTTGGATACGGCCCTCTCGTTCCGTGAGGTCGCGGACCTGCCCGGGCCCGACCGGGCCTTCGCCCGCGCTGTGGCCATGGCCGCCCTGCGTCGGCTGGGCGAGATCGACCAGATTCTGGACCGCAAGCTTCAGAAGGCCCCGCCCCTGGCCGTGCGGACCATCCTGCGGGTAGCCCTGGCCCAGACGCTGGTGCTGGAGACGCCGGCCTTTGCCGCCGTCTCGACGGCGGTGAAACTGGCGGAGCGCGAGACCAAGACCCGGCCCTACAAGAATCTGGTCAATGCCGTGCTGCGCGGCATCGAGCGCGAGGGGCCCGGGCTGACGACGGCCGAGTCCAACCTGCCCGAATGGCTCGCCGCCCGCTGGCGCGCCACCTATGGCGAGGCGACCCTGACCGGTCTGGCGCTGGCGGCGCGGGAAGAACCGGCGACCGACCTGAGCCTGAAGCCCGAGGTCGATGCCGCCGCAGTGGCCGGGGCGCTGGACGGCGAGGTGATGGCCGGAGACACCGTCCGCACCGGCCGTCGTGGCGACCTTTCGACCTGGCCGGGGTTCGAGGACGGGGTCTGGTGGGTCCAGGACGCCGCCGCCGCCGTTCCGGTCCGACTGCTGGCACCGACGACCGGCGAGTCCATCGTTGATTTCTGCGCTGCGCCCGGCGGCAAGACGCTGCAGATCGCGGCCTCGGGCGCCTCGGTTGTGGCGCTGGACCGGTCAGACAAGCGGCTCGACCGGCTGCGCGCGAATCTCACCCGTACCGGCCTGTCCGCCGAGGTTGTGGCCGTCCCGGCCGAGGATTGGGACGACCCGCGTACCTTCGACGCCGTCCTGCTGGACGCCCCCTGCACCGCGACCGGCACCTTCCGGCGCAATCCTGAAGTCCTGCGGGCGACCAAACCTGCCGATGTCGCCAAACTGGCCGATGTCCAGCACCGGCTGCTCGACGCCGCCGCGGAACGCGTGAAGCCGGGTGGCCGGCTCGTCTATTGCGTCTGTTCGCTGGAACGCGAGGAGGGCGAGACCCAGATCATCGCCTTCCTGCGCCGCAACCAGGCCTTCCGGACGGCGCCTGCGGACCCGGGGGTCGTCGGCGCACCGTCAGAGGCGCTGACATCCGAGGGCTGGCTGCGCATCCTGCCGTCGATGTGGGCGGAAAAGGGCGGCCTCGACGGCTTCTTCATCGCCCGGCTGGACCGCGTCGCCTAACGCCTCGTTGTCGGCGGCGGCGGCGGGGCGGGTGAAGCCGGCATGGCCTGAACAGTGACTTCGCCGGCCTGCTCGAAGGTGATGGTGACCGTGGTCAGCACCGGTGCCGGTACGCCCGAAGCGAGATCGGTCAACTCCGCCAGCACCCCGGTCCGGCCGGGACGGATCGTCAGATCGCCATCCGGCGCGCGTTCGCCGCGACCGTTGACGATCGGATAGACGCCGACGTCGCCGACCGTCCCCGAGGGCGTGGTCATGGACAGAATCCGGTCCGTTCCGGCACCGGCGTTATCGACCAGGACCGTCACCTGACCGCCGAGGCCGCCGTTCACGCTCCAGGCCATCATGGCCCCCTGCGACACGGTCAGGTCTCCGCTCCGGGCCGACGCCGGCGGTTCCGTCGCGGTTTCCTGCGCAAGCGGCCCGGCGACGAGGGCCCAGATCAGCGCCAGCATCACGCCCTCCAGAAGCCGACGATCTTCTTGACCTCGTCCACCACCGGATCGGCGATGGCGGCGGCCCGTTCGGCGCCGTCCTTGAGCACGCGGTCGATTTCGGCCGGATCGGCCATCAGCCGGCGCATTTCGGCGCTGACCGGGGCCATGGAGGCGACGGCGAGGTCGGCCAGCGCGGGCTTGAATACGCCGAAGCCCTGGCCGGCGAATTGGGCCAATACCGCCTCGCGACTGATGTCGGCCAGGGCGGCATAGATGGTGACGAGGTTCTTGGCCTCGGCGCGGCCCTCGAGGCCTTCCAGCGTTTCGGGCAGGGCGTCGGGGTCGGTGCGGGCCTTGCGGATCTTGGCCACGATGGTGTCGGCGTCATCGGTCAGATTGATGCGCGACTGGTCCGACGGGTCGGACTTGCTCATCTTGGCCGCGCCGTCGCGCAGGCTCATGACCCGCGGCGCCGGCCCCTGGGTCAGGGGCTCGGGCAGGGGGAAGAAGCCGGGCGCGTTGAAGTCGTTGTTGAATTTGGCGGCGATGTCGCGGGTCAGCTCCAGATGCTGCTTCTGGTCCTCGCCGGTCGGCACCTCGGTGGCCTTGTAGAGCAGGATGTCGGCAGCCTGCAGCACCGGATAGGTGTAGAGGCCGACGCTGGAGCGCTCCTTGTGCTTGCCCGACTTCTCCTTGAACTGGGTCATCCGGTCCAGCCAGCCGAGGCGGGCGACGCAGTTGAGGATCCAGGCCAGTTCGGAATGGGCCCGCACCGCCGACTGGGGGAAGATCACCGACCGCGCCGGATCGAGGCCGGACGCCAGATAGGCGGCGGCGATCTCACGGGTCTGGGCGGTCAGCAGGGCCGGATCCTGCCAGACGGTAATGGCATGCAGGTCGGCGACGAACAGGAAGCAGGGCGCGCCCGTGTCCTGCAGCTGGGTGAACCGCTTCAGGGCCCCGAGATAGTTGCCCAGATGCAGGGCGCCCGAGGCCTGGATGCCGGACAGGATGCGGCGGGGGCCGGAATAGGCGGGAGCGGGGTTGGGAGCGGCTTCAGTCATCAATCGAGTCCGGTCGGCGTTGCTGCGCCGGGTTCACGCTTCAGCGTCGCCTTGAGCTCGGACACGCTGACGGCGCGGAAAAGCACGATGCAGGCGGCATAGACAAGGCCCCCGGCACCGCAGACGATCAGGACGGCGATCTCCTTGGCCAGCAGGACACGGCTGAGGGTGCCATAGCCCATACCGGCGGCGACCAGCAGGGCCGCCATGACGGCGCTGGCGGCCAGGACACGGGACAGACGCGACAGAAAGGCCGGCGACGGCCGCCAGGCATCCTCGCGCATGAGGGTGCCGGCCAGCAGTGAGACATTGATCCAGGCTGACAGGCTGGTGGCGACGGCCAGACCCAGCACGCCGTCGACGCCCATTCGCGAGAGCCAGAAGAACAGGCCCGCCCCGACCACGATGGTGAAGACGACGGCAGCGACGGCATAGATCATGGGCCGACGGGTGTCCTCGCGGGCGAAGAAGGGCGGTGTCAGCACCTTGGCCAGGACAAAGGCCGGCACGCCCCAGGCGAACTGGCGCAACACATCGGCGGTCCGGGCTGCATCGGCGCTGGTAAAGGCCCCGCGCGTCACGGTGGCGTCGATGATGAAGAAGGGAATGACGAACAGGGCCACCGCCGCGGGCAGGGTGAAGGCCATGGCCAGGGTGATGCCGTCATCCAGCGTCTTGCGCCCGCCTTCGTGATCATCGGCGACGAAGGCCCGGGTCAGTCGTGGCACCAGGGCCAGGCCGATGGCGACCCCGATCAGGCCCAGCGGCAGCTGGTAAAGGCGGTCGGCGTTGTAGAGGACCGACCGGGCCCCCTCGTCGGATCCCGCCAGCATCTGGCTGACCAGGGAGTTGACCTGCATCGCCCCGCCGGCCATCGCGCCCGGCACGGCGAGGGCGAGGGCCCGCTTTACATTGGGCGTCAGCCGCGGCCACGACAGGCGGAGGGTGATCCCGAGCCGCTGTACGCCCCACCACAGCAGCCCCGCCTGGATCAGGCCGGAGACGGTCACGGCGGCGGTGACCCACAACAGCACCTGCGGCTGGCTGGCGGGAATGACCTGGGCCGCCAGCAGGGGGGCGAGGGTGCACAGGTTCAGGAATACCGGCACGCCCGCCGACAGGGCGAACCGGCCGCCGGTGTTGAGCACGCCCGAAAGCAGCGAGGCCACGGTCATACAGGCCAGATAGGGCATGGCGATCTGGGTGGCGGTCACCGCCACCGTCATGACCTCCGGCTGACCCCGATAGGCCGAGAGCAGCCAGGGCATGATCCATGGCATCAGAACCTGCAGCAGGATGCAGAAGGCAGCCACCACGGCCAGCATGAAGGACATGGCCTCGGATGCCGTCACCGCCGCCGCCTTGTCGCCTTCGCGGGCGCGGACGCCGCCATAGACCGGTACGAAGGCCTGGGCGAAGGCCCCTTCGGCGAACAGTCGCCGAAACAGGTTGGGTATCATCAGCGCCGTGGTGAAGGCGTCCATCATCGGCCCCTGGCCGAACCGGGCGGCCAGAGCCATATCGCGGACGAAGCCGAGCACCCGACTTCCCAGGGTCAGGGTGGCTTGCACCAGGGTGTTGCGGGCGAGGCTCATCAGGGGCTCGATGGAGAGGTTTGAATCAGCGCTTATCCTGCTTGTGGCGCGCGCGATACGGAGTCTGACGCAGAACCTCGCCGCCCGACTTCAGACACGTCGCGCAGGCTGGCCCGAACGGGCGCGGACAGCCGGGTTCCGGCCCGGTCGACCCGGTCCAGCACCGCCTCAAGCTCGAGCCTCAGCTGTTCCAGCTTCGGCCCCGGGTTCGGTTTCCGGCCCTCGGGATCGGTGACGTAGAAACTGTCCACCGCCCGCTCGCCGAAGCCGGCGATATGGGCCGAGCGGATCGACAGGCCATGGTCGGCCAGTACGCGCGCGAGGTCGGCCAGCAGACCCGGCCGATCGGCACCGGACACCTCGACCACGGCGGCGTCGGGGCTTTCATCCAGATCGACAATGGCGGTCGGCCGGACGTCGAAGGCGGCCCGACGCGGACTGGGTGTCGCAACCGGGGCCGGCGCGATCCGGACGCCCCCCTGTGCGGAGGCCTCCAGTGTGGCAATGAGCCGGGTCAGGCGCCGCGGCTCGGCCTGGCCATAGGGCGCCCCGCCGCCGTCCTGCAGCTCGAAAACGTCCAGGGCCGTGCCGTCCGCCGCGGTCGCGACCCGGGCACCGACGACATCCGCCCCGGCACCGGCCAGGGCACCGGCCAGATCGACAAACAGCCCCGGCCGGTCGCGCGCGGCGACGGCGACGCGGGTGGCGGGGTGTTCCCCCGCCTCGTCATCCCGGACCATCAGGACCTCGGCGGCGGCCCCCTTGAGCCGGGCCCGAGCGACCAGGTCGGGATAGTCGTCCAGCGGGTCGGCGTGGGTCACGTCCTCCCCGCGGAACACGCCTTCGGTGCGTTGATACAGGTCGCGGATGAGGTTGCCCTTCCAGGCGTTCCAGACACCCGGCCCGACGGCGCGGATGTCGGCCACAGTGAGGATCAGCAGCGTCCGCAGCCGCTCCGGATCCCCCACCAGTCGGGTGAAGGCCTTGACGGTCGCCGGGTCCGACACGTCGCGCTTCTGGGCATAGTCGCTGAGAGCGAGATGGTTGCGCACAAGCCAGACCACGAACTCGGTCCGCCGCGGATCGAGCCCCAGCCGGTCGCAGGCGCGACGCGCGGCGATGGCGCCGTCCTCGAGTTGTCCCCGGTCACCGCCCTTGCCGACGTCGTGCAGAAGCATGGCCAGCATCAGGGCCTCGAAGTCGTCAATCCGGTGCACGATCTCGGATGAGGAGGGATGGTCGGCCTTCAGCTTGCCGCGCCAGATGTCATTGATGATGCCGATGGCCTGCAGCGTGTGCTCGTCCACCGTATAGGCGTGATACATGTTGAACTGGGTCTGGCCGACGATCCGGCCCCATTCGGGCAGGAACCGGCCCAGCAGACCGGTCTCGTTCATCAGGCTCAGCACCCGATAGGGCCGCTGGCCGTGCGCCAGTATGTCCAGGAAGGCGCGGGTGGCCTCCGGATCACGACGCAGCGACGGCGTGACCAGCGACAGGGACCGGCTGACGGCCGAAAAGGCGTCCGGGTGCAGGTCGAGGTCGTGCTGATCCGCCGTGCGGAACAGCATCAGCAGTTTTTCGGGCGCGGCGGTGAACACCTCGGGGCCGGTGACGGACAGGCGGCCGGAGTCCTCGATGAAGCCTTCGACGCCGAGCTTGCGTTTGCGGCCAGGAATGAGTCGCGACAGACTCATCGTCGACTTCTGCTGGCGCGCTTCGAGCTTGGCAGAGAGTGCCCGGGTCAGCCCGCCGACGTCGCGGGCCACGAGGAAATAGCGGCGCATGAACCGCTCCACCGCCGGCTCGTCCCCGCGTCCGCGCCAGCCCATGCGTCGGGCGACCTCCGGCTGAAGGTCGAAGGTCAGTTTTTCCTCGGGCCGCCCCGCCGTCAGGTGCAGATGGGCCCGGACCCGCCACAGGAAGTCGAAGGCCTCCTCGAAGGTCCGGCGTTCTCGGGCGGTCAGCAGGCCTTCCATCACCCGCGCACCCAGCGGGCTGTCCGGTGCCAGTGACCGGGCGATCCAGAACAGGGTGTTGAGGTCGCGCAGGCCGCCCTTGCCGTCCTTGACGTTGGGCTCGACCCGATACCGCACCGCGCCGGACTTCTGGTGCCGGACGTCGCGTTCCTCCAGCTTTGCAGTGATGAAATGCCGGGGGTCGGCCTTGACCACCTGGGCGCGGAAGCGGGCGATGAAGTCGGCGGCCAGTCTGTCATCCCCGGCCAGGGCGCGCGCTTCCAGCAGGGCCGTGCGCACGGTCATGTCCGATTTCGCGAGCGCCAGACACTCGTCGACCGAACGTGCCGACTGGCCGACCTTTATGCCCAGGTCCCAAAGGACATAGAGCATGAACTCGATCACCTGTTCCGTGCGCGGGATGGACTTCCACGGGCGCAGGAACAGCAGATCCAGGTCCGAAAAGGGGGCCAGCACGCCCCGCCCGTAGCCGCCGACGGCGATCAGGCTCAATCGTTCGGCCTCGCTGGGGTTGGCGGCCGGATAGAGGGTTTCGGTGGTGAACCGCCAGAGGGCGTTCAACAACTCATCCGCAGCGGCCGAATAGAGGTGGGCGACCTCGACCCCCGCCCCTCCGGCGTCGAGGCGGCGGGCAATGCGGACGCGGGCGGCGTCGAAGGACTCCTTCAGAATGGCCGCCACGGCCCTGCGCACATCGGTCGCAGACGCGGCCTCGATCAGCCGGTCGTCCAGGGCATCGGTCACCGGCGGCCCAGACCCTTGAGGCGATAAAGGGCCTCCAGCGCCTCGCGTGGTGACAGTTCGTCGGGCTCGATGGCCTGCAGGGCGTCCTCGACGGCTGAGGACCGCGGGGGTGGCGCGGGCTCGGTCACGGCGAACAGCGGCAGGTCGTCCAGGCTGATGGCCGCAGCCTTCTCGCCTTCCAGCCTGTCGAGCACCTCGCGGGCGCGGCTGACAACGGCGGCGGGCACCCCGGCCAGTTTCGCGACCTGGACGCCATAGGAGCGGTCGGCAGCACCAGGACGGGCCTCGTGCAGGAACACGAGATCACCGTTCCATTCCCGCGCTGCCATCGACAGGTTGCAGACATGGGCCAGCCGCGTCTCCAGCCCGGCCAGCTCATGATAGTGGGTGGCGAACAGGGTGCGGGTGCGGTTGTGGTCGTGCAGGGCCTCGGCCACTGCCCAGGCGATGGCCAGTCCGTCATAGGTGGCTGTGCCGCGCCCGATCTCGTCCAGCACGACGAAGCTCCGGTCCGTCGCCTGGGTCAGGATGGCGGCCGTCTCGACCATCTCGGTCATGAAGGTGGAGCGCCCGCGCGCCAGATCATCGCCGGCACCGACGCGGCTGAACAGCCGGTCGACCACGCCCAGTCGCATGGCCTTCGCCGGCACGAAGGCCCCGGCCTGGGCCAGCACGACCAGCAGGGCGTTCTGGCGCAGGAAGGTCGACTTGCCCGCCATGTTCGGCCCGGTGACGATCGAGAGCCGCGAGGCGGCCGCGCCGGAACCGTCCAGCCGGCCGTCATTGGGCGTATAGGGGTCGCCCTGGGACCGGACCGCCGCCTCGACCACCGGGTGACGGCCTGCGGTGACATCGAAACAGAGCGAATCATCGATGACGGGGCGAACGCCGTCGACCTCCTCGGCCCATTCGGCCAGGGCGGCATGGGCGTCGAGCTCGGCCAGGGCCTCGGCCAGGGCCTGCAGCGGCCGAGCCTGGGACTGGACCGTCGTCCGCCAGGTCTCGAAGGTCTCTCCCTCGATGGCCAGGGCTCTATATCCCGCCTGGCTGATCTTCGCGTCCAGCTCGGACAGTTCGACGGTGGTGAAGCGGACCTGGTTGGCGAGGGTCTGACGGTGAATGAAGGGGCTCTCGCCCGTCGGCCGCAGCAGGGGTTCGGCGGCCCTGGCGCTGGTCTCGAGGAAATAGCCGAGCACGGCATTGTGACGGACCTTGAACGGCACGCCGGCCTCGGCCACGGCCCGGGCCTCGAGGTCCGCGACGACGCGGCGGCTGTCGTCGCGCAGGCGGCGGGCCTCCTCCAGTTCGGGGCGATAGCCGGGGGCGACGAAGCCGCCGTCACGGGCCAGATGTGGCGGCTCGGCGACCAGGCCCTGCGCCAGATCGGCCAACAGCCGCCCGAGGTCAGGCGACAGGGCCAACCGGTCGAGACAGGCGACGAGCCGGGCGGGCGGGCCGGAGAGAGGCTCGCGCGCCGGCGGAAACAGGCCGGCGATTCCCTCGGCGATCGACAGGCCGGTGCGGATGGCGGCCAGATCGCGCGGCCCGCCGCGGCCCAGAACCAGTCGCGACACGGCACGGGCCACATCCGAGGAGGCCCTCAGTCCGTCACGCAGGTCGCGGCGCAGGTCGCGTCGCGCCAGCAGCCATTCGACCGCATCGAGTCCATGATTGATTGCGGCGGGGTCGCAGAGCGGCCGGGCGATCCGTTCGGCCAGGGCGCGGGCCCCGCCCGAGGTGACGGTGCGGTCGATGCAGGCCAGCAGCGAGCCCTCGCGCTCGCCGCGCTGGGTGCGGTCGATTTCGAGGCTCAACCGGGTCGCCGGGTCGATGGCCAGGAAGCCGCTGTCGCCCGACCGGCGCGGTGGCGACAGGGCGGGGATCTTGCCGGCCTGGGTCGTCTCCAGATAGGCCGCGATCAGGCCCAGGGCCGAAACCTCGGCCTCCTCGAAGGCGCCGAAGCCGTCCAGCGAGGCGACGCCGTAAAGCCGCTCGACCCGCACCCGGGCCCCGACCGGCTCGGCCAAGGCCTGCGGCAGGGCCTGGACCACGCCGCCGGATCCGTCCAGCGCGGCCTTGGTCGCCTCGTCCGAAAACAGCCGGTCGGGCACCAGCACTTCCGAGGGCCGGAACGAAGCGAGGGTGGCTCCAAGGTCCTCCAGCGAACAGGCGACCGCGTCGACCGATCCGGCCGACAGTTCCACCACCGCGACGGCGGCCCGGCCCTTGCGCACCGAGACGGCGGCCAGACGGTTGGCCCCGCGTGCGTCCAGCAGACTGTCCTCGGTCAGGGTTCCGGGTGTGACGACGCGCACGATGTCGCGATGAACCACGGCCTTGGAGCCGCGCTTTCGTGCTTCGGACGGCGCTTCCATCTGCTCACAGATGGCCGCCTTGAACCCCTGGCGGATCAGCCGCGCCAGATAGCCGTCCAGCGCATGCACCGGCACGCCGGCCATGGGGATGTCCTGCCCCTGGTGCTTGCCGCGTTTGGTCAGGGTGATGCCTAGCGCCTTTGAGGCGATCTCGGCGTCCTTGAAGAACAGCTCGTAGAAATCGCCCATGCGGAAGAAGACGATGGCGTCGGGCTGGCTGGCCTTGGCCGCCAGGAATTGCGCCATGACCGGCGTCGTCCCCTCGCTGGACGGGACGGTGTCGGCTGTCGGAGGGTGGACGAGGGGGGCGTTCATGGTGACGCCACAGGGTGAAGGATTGCGGGGGCGCGCTCAAGCGGAATGGCGCGTCCTTGCACAGGGCCGGTCAGCCTGCGACAAGCGCCACAGGCGGTTAAGGGAACGCGGTCGAACACCGCGGCTGTGCCCGCAACTGTAGGCGGCGAGATTGTCGTCCGATCCGGAAGTTCGCTTCCGGCGCCACTGGGAAACCGGGAAGGCGTGGACAGCGATTGTTGACCCGCAAGCCAGGAGACCTGGCCGCCGATGTCGCTCGTCCGCTGTCCGGGACCAGACAGAGGCGTGGGGCCAACCTTCCGTTTGCGCGGAAACTGTTCCGTCGAAGCGACCCGACCCCAGCGCCGTCCCCCTTCCGGGGGGCGGGTCGGTCGCTGTCACACGCCGCCGCGCAGCGTCAGCGCGGGGCGACGGAGGCCCGCGTCATGACGCGATCCATCCTTCTTGCCACGGCCGCGGCCGTGCTCCTGCCCGTGCCTGCATGGGGCCGGACGGTCGACGGTCCGGACGACACCCTGCCCGAGGTGATCGTCACCGCCACCCGGCTGTCGGCCATCGTCACCCGGACGCCCGGTGCGCGGGTGATTGACCGACGCACCCTCGATCAGCGCGGCGCGACCTTCGCCGCCGACATCCTCGGTGACGTCCCCGGTCTGTCGGTGGTCCGGTCGGGGGCCTTCGGCGGGGTTGCCCAGGTGCGGATACGCGGGGCCTCGCCGGGCAAGACCCTGGTCCTGGTCGACGGCGTGCCGGTCAATGACCCGGCCGAGATCAACGGCGCCTTCGACGTCTCGGGTTTCGACCTGTCGGATATCGAACGGATCGAGGTGCTGTCCGGGCCGCAGTCGTCCCTGTGGGGTTCCGACGCCATCGGCGGGGTGATCGCCTTCACCACCCGCGACCTCGACGGCCTTACGACCGAGTGGGAGACGGGGTCATTCGACACGGTCCGGGGCCGGTTGGCGGCGGGGGTCTCGACCGGGCGCTACGGCTTCGGGGCCTGGGTCTCGCAGTTTCGCACCGACGGCATTTCGGCGGCAGACGAGGCCGACGGCAATCCGGAAGCCGACGGCCTTGCCTCGACCACGGCGGGGGTTCGCGGCCGCTTCGCCGTCTCCGCGGACGTGGCGGTCGACGGGGCGCTGCGCTGGACTGACAGCGACGCCGACCTCGACGGCTTTCCCCCTCCGGCCTATGCCCTGGCCGACACGTCGGACACCCAGTCGAGCCGGCAATGGTCCGGCTTCGGCCGCCTCCGCCTGAACGCGTCGGGCCTTCAGCACCAGTTCAGCCTGTCGGCCTCGGACATCGCGCGGCAGACCGTCTCGGCCTTCCCCTCGGCCTTTGAGGCGGACCGACAGGCCCTGCGCTGGCAGGCGGACGGTACCTTCCAGGGTCTGGATTTCGTCATCGGTGCCGAACGGGAGGAGAGCCGGGGCAGTCTGTCCACAGGACGGACCGAACAGCTGGGTACGACCTCGGCCTTCGCCACGGCGCGGATCGAACCGGCGGAGCGGCTCAATCTGACCGCGGCCGTGCGGTTCGATGACACCGACGACTTCGGCGCCAAGGTCACGGGCCGGGTCTCCGGGGCCCTGGACGCCGGCGCGGGCTTCATCCTGTCGGCGGCCTGGGGGACAGGGTTCAAGACCCCGTCCATCAGCCAGGCCGTTTGCGACTTCTGCGTCTCGTCCCGGCCGTTCCCGGCGCTGCGGCCCGAGACGGCCCAAGGTTACGAAGCCGCCATCGGCTGGGCCCCGGCGAACGGGCGGATCGAGGCAAGGGCCACCGTCTATCGGCTCGGCGTCGAGGACCAGATCACCTATGTCCTCGATCCGGGGACGTTCGAGAGCGTCTACGTCAATGTCGCGCGGACCCTGACCGACGGTGTCGAACTGGAGGCCCGGGCGCAGCTGGGGCAGGGCTTCGACCTGAGCCTGGCCGGGGCCTGGACCGATGCGCGGGACGAGCGGACCGGGGCGCGGCTGCTGCGGGTGCCGGAGCGGTCGGGGTCGGCGACGCTCGGCTGGACCGGCGCGCGGTTATCGGGGGCGCTCACGATTCGGGGTGAGGGCGATCAGGACGATGCGGGCGGGATCCGGCCGGGCTTCATCACGGCGAACCTGAACGGGTCCTGGGTCCTGAGCGAGGCGGCGACCCTGACCGTGCGGCTCGAAAATCTGGCCGACCGCCGCTACCAGCAGGCGCTCGGCTATGGCGAGCCGGGCCGGTCCGGCTTCGTGGGGATCAGGCTGCGCTATTGATCCGGCGGGAACCGGCGGCGCTGTTTGCCGGCTCAAGCTGCATGGTGGCCCAGTCGAGGTCGGGCGTGGTGGCATGGGTGGCGGCGATGACGGCGCGAAGTTCTGCGGCCGAAGCGATGCTGGCGACGACGGCCGTCACCTCGGGCAGGCCCATGGCATAGGCCAGGGTCGCCTGCATCGGATCGACGCGGGCTTCGGCCAGACGGCGCCGGATGCGCGACAGGGTCGGCGCATGGCGGTGCATTTCGAGCGGCAGGGCCTCGCCGCTCATGAACAGCAGTCCGTCGGCGAAGACCGAGGCGGCATGGATGTCCACCTCGAGGGCCGCCAGTTCGGCGAGGACGCCGGTGTGCTGGGCGCGCTGGTCGAGCAGGTTGCAGCCCAGCTGCACCACATCGGGCTGGAAGCGACGGGCCAGCAGGGCCGGGCCGTCCTCGATCGTCGCGCAGAAGCCGATGCGGCGGTAGAGGCCGCGGTCCTTCAGGGCCAGCAGCCGGTCCCAGAGGGCGCGACCCTCGGCCCCGGCCAGGTCGCTGGCGCTGGAGACCAGCAGCAGGTCACCGCGTGGCAGACCGAGCCGTTCCAGCGAGCGGCGGGCGCGGGCCTCGACCCGGTCGACGCCGTCGTTGACCGATACGGTGCAGACCGAGACCTGGAAGGGAGAGGGGAAGGGCCAGGCCTGGCCCAGCCAGCGTTCACCGTCGCCATCGGGCCGGGTCGCGACACGGGTCACACCGGAATCGGCGGCCGTCTGAAGCAGCAGTCGCAGCGATTCCTCGCGCGCCCCCACCGGCGCAGGAATGGCGCGTTCGGGCTGATGCACGACGGCGACGGCCAGTTTGTCGATCGGGGACGGGGTACGGCTGGAGATCACCGGTCGAATGTGAGGGCGAAAGTTTAAGGCCGCCCTTCCAAGACCTTGCGCGGAGCTTAACCGGCGAACGATGATCTGCGCTGAGAACGTCTTCCCCCGCTTGCGGGGGAAGTGTCGCGTCGCTTGCGAAGCAAGCCAGCGACGATGGGGGCTGGATCCTTCAGGCAAGAAGAATTCCCTCATCGTCCCTGCTCGGGCTCCGCCCGAGGCCGGGACACTTCTCCCGTGAACGGGAGAAGGCTCAATTTGCTGCACCGGCGGCGCGGGCGATTCTGTCGAGTACCGCGTCCATGTCCTCGAAGACGTCCCGGGCGGCGATACGCAGCGTCCGGATGCCCTTCTCAAGAAGAATCGCATCTCGCTGGCGATCCTTTGCGATCCTTTCGGGATGCTCGTGTCCGATGCCGTCGATTTCGACGGCCAGCCGTGCCTCCGCGCAGTAGAAATCGATGATGAACGGCTCGACCGGGTGCTGCCGACGGAACTTCAGACCGCGTAGCTTGCGGCTGCTCAATCGCGGCCACAACTGGACCTCGGGGAGGCTCATCCCGCGTCGCAGATCGCGTGCGCGATCAATGATGGTTTCCGGCCTGCCTTCGTCTTCGAGGTTCGCGCCGAGCCGCAAGACCTCCAGCACAGCTGCGCCGTAGCGGTCGATTTTTGACTGACCGACGCCCGAAACGCCCGCGAGCGCCGTCATGTCGCGGGGCTGTTTGATCGCGATCTCCAGCAGGGTCCGGTCCTGGAAGATGACATAGGGCGGGACGCGCTGTTCGGCGGCGCGGTCGCGGCGCCAGGCGCGCAGGGTCTCGAACCGGGCGCGGACGTCGGTGTCCAGGGTTTCCAGCGCGGCGTTGCGACCGGTCCGGGTGCGCTCGCGGGGGGCTGAGGTGGCCCGGGCGGCCGCCACGCGGACCTCGATGGTCCGTTCGCCGCGATAGACGGCGCGCACGGCCTCCGGATCGCCCAGCATCACCAGCGGCTTGCCCTCATTGGGGTCCTCGACCAGCAGGCCCTCGAACATCAGATGGTCGACGATGTCGCGCCATGTGTGCTGGCCGGTGTCGGCGCCGATGGCCCAGGTCGAGAGGGCCGCCTCCCAGGGCTGGACGTCCTTCGTCCGGCCGAGCAGGTGGTCGATGACCCGGGTCTTGCCGAACCGCTCGCCGAGCCGCTGCACCGCCGCCAGGGCCTTCTGGGCCGGGACGGTGGCGTCGAAGATGGCGGGCGGGTCGAGGCAGAGGTCGCAGACACCGCAGCGTTCGGCACCCTCTTCCCCGAAATAGCGGCGCACCGTCTGCGCGCGGCAGGTGGCACCATCCAGCATGGCGAACAGCTGGCGGGCCTTCTTCACCTGCACCGCCTTGACCTCTTCGGCCATGGGGCGGCCTTCGAGCCGCTTCAGGGTCCAGGCGATGTCGGAGGGGCCGTACAGGGTGATGCCGTCGGCCGGCTCGCCGTCACGGCCGGCGCGGCCGATCTCCTGCCAATAGGCCTCCAGCGAACCGGGCGGATCGGCGTGGATGACGAAGCGGACGTCGGCCTTGTCGACCCCCATGCCGAAGGCGATGGTCGCGACCATGACGGCCCCGTCCTCGGCCAGGAACCGCTCCAGCCGGCGGTCGCGGTCACGGGCCTCCATACCGGCGTGATAGGCGATGGCATGGGTCCCGGCGGCGCGCAGGGCTTCGGCCACCCGTTCGCAGCCGTCGCGGCTGCCGCAATAGACCACGCCGGACTTTCCGCGCCGCTGGCGCACCAGATCGATGACGGCGGCATCGGTCTTCGCCCGCGAGGCGTTCTCCTTGGGGATGGCCGAGAGCTGCAGATTGGGCCGGGCGAAGCTGTCGACGACGACCTTCGCATTCTCCAGCCGCAGAGAGCGGACGATATCCTCGCGGGTGCGGGCGTCGGCCGTGGCGGTGACGGCGATGCGCGGCACGCCGGGAAACAGCTCGGCCAGCCGACCCAACGTCCTGTAATCCGGGCGGAAATCATGTCCCCATTGCGAGACACAGTGGGCTTCATCGATGGCGATCAGTGAAAGCGGCAGGTCGTGGAGGCGATCGATCAGATGCGGCTGCGCCAGTCCCTCTGGTGAGACATAAAGCAGGTCCAGCTCGCCCGCCCGGGCCTGCCGCCAGATGGCCGAGCGGTCGTCCATGGAGACGCCGGAATCGAGCCGGGCCGCCGCCACCCCCTGCTGTTTCAACGCCTCGACCTGGTCTGTCATCAGGGCGATCAGGGGCGAGACGACGAGGCCGAGACCGGGCCGCAGCATGGCCGGGATCTGGTAGCAGACCGACTTGCCGCCGCCGGTCGGCAGGACGGCGACCACATCGCGACCGGCGAGGATTTCGGTCACCACCTCGGCCTGACGCCCACGGAAGTCCGCATGGCCCCAGACCCGCTCCAGCGTCGCCCGGGCGTCGGCCAGGGACGGCCCCTCTGGCGACGGAGCAGGCGGGGAAAGGACCGAGTCGGCGAGCATGGCGGCCTTGTGCCTCATTTGTTCCGGGGAGAGAAGGCGTGGCGGGTGACTGGTGATTGGTGGTTGGTTGGGGCGCGGGTGCGGTTCGCGCCGTCCTTCCACCGTCGAGGAGGCAGCCGCCACCAATCACCAGTCACCAACCACCCATGACTGATCGCCCTCCGGCATCGCTGCCGGAAAGGTCGGGGAGGGCGCGGGGCGGCCGGGCCTCGCCCGGTGCTGTTGTAGATTTACCGTTTCGACGAGACAGATCGCCCCGCGCGGCCGTTTTCCACGCGCCTTCCGGGTAGTGGCCCTGAGTTCGGACCTGACCGGATCGCCCCGCAGCCATTACTGACTGCGAGGCGCGGCGGACATGACTTTCGTCAGCGGTCCGCACAGGAAGCGCGCGGCGAGCAAACGGAGGCCATCCATCGACCTCCGCAAGGACCCCCGAAGTATCCATCCCCCGGGCTTCATCGCTCGACCACAGCCCGCCGACATCGGGGCGCTGGATCCGACGCCCTCCCCACCGACGGGATG
>NZ_JAIYCP010000001.1 GCF_027487935.1 Brevundimonas sp. | reverse complement strand
TTTTGAGTCCGGCGCGTCTACCAGTTCCACCACGCCCGCACAGGCCGGTTGCTCGCTTCGGCAGGCGCGCTTGGTAGCTCGCGCGGTCCGATCAGGTCAATCGGGAACGGTGTTCAGGGCGCCCGGCCGTCGGCTCGGGCGAAGGGGCCTCACGCCACCGTCTCGACATGGCTGTCGCCCGCGCCGGACTGAATGCGGCGCGCGCGGATGAACATCTCCAGCCGCTGCATCACAATCATGCCGACGACGAACAGAAGGAAGGCGTCCGTGATGGCCAGGGCATTCAGCCCCCATTCCGCGGCGTGCGGCTCAAGGAAGCTGCTCAGGGCGCGACGGCCCAGCATGACGGCGATGATCAGGATCAGGCCGATGGGCGAGGCCTGCGCCTTCAGCGTGCCGTCGGCGTGTTTCTCGATCGTGGTCATCTTGCCCCGCCACCAGCCGAAGGCGCCGCCGAGGATCAGGCCGACCGCCAGGATGGCCCAGGCGAGCCCGTCAAAGGCAGTGTGCGGCATCGTCGGGTCCATACTGGTTCCCCACAGCGCGAGGCCCATCATGGGCACGATGATCGCCGGCATGATCCACATCCGTTGCGGATACAGGGTCCGGGGCCTGCGGTTGCGCAGGAAGACCAGCGGCAGGACGATCGCCATCACGATCAGCGGTATGAGAACCTGGGGCGACATATCCGGCATTGAGCGTGTCCCGTCCCTGTGGCGTCCGGCTCGCCCCCCTCGGGCTGCAGACGTGGCCAAAGCTTAATCCGTCCCGCGCATCCGTAAAGCGGCATCGGCGCCTCTTCTCCGGGAAACCGAAGGAGCCGCAAGATGAGACGATGGCTGACGATCGCCCTGAGCGGTCTGGTCCTGTCCTGTCAGGGACCGGCGGCGGTGCTGGCGCAGACGCCCTATGCCCCCGCGACCGTCTGCTCGATGGCCCCGAAGATCGAGTGATGCTGGTCGTCCAGCATTTCGATGCGGACCATGTCGCCCGCCTTGAGGAAGGGGGTCTCGGGCTTGCCGCGCAGGAGGGTCTCGACCGTGCGGACCTCGGCGATGCAGGAATAGCCGAGGCCGCCCTCGCTGACCGGCCTGCCCGGGCCGCCGTCGGCGTCGCGGTTCGAGACCGTGCCCGAGCCGATGATGGTGCCGGCGCAAAGGGACCGGGTTTTGGCCAGATGGGCGATCAGGGTGCCGAAGTCGAAGGTCATGTCGACCCCGGCGTCGGCCTTGCCGAAATCGGCACCGTTCAGCTGAACGCTCAAGGTGCCCTTGAGCTTGCCGTCGACCCAGCGGTCGCCGAGTGCGCCCGGGGTGACGAAGACCGGCGACAGGGCCGAGGCGGGCTTGGACTGGACGAAGCCGAACCCCTTGGCCAGCTCGGCCGGAATCAGGTTGCGCAGGGAGACGTCATTGACCAGGCCGACCAGGCGGATGTGCTCCAGCGCCTCTTCGCGCGTCACGCCCTGGGGCACGTCGCCGGTGACCACCACCACCTCGGCCTCGAGGTCGCAGCCCCAGCTTTCGTCGGCCAGGGGGATCGGCTCGCGCGGCGCGAGGAAGCCGTCAGACCCGCCCTGGTACATCAGGGGATCGGTCCAGAAACTGTCGGGCATTTCAGCGCCGCGCGCCTGACGCACCAGGGCGACGTGGTTCACATAGGCCGAGCCGTCGGCCCACTGATAGGCGCGGGGCAGGGGGGCCGCAGCCTCGCGCTCGTGGAACCGCCCGCGCGGCACGCCGCCGTGTTCGAGGCTTTCGGCCAGGGCCCGCAGGTCGGGCTCGAGCCGGTCCCAGTCGTCCAGCGCCGCCTGCAGGGTCGGGGCGATCAGGAAGGCGTCGGTGAACCAGGCGAGATCGCGTGAGACGATGACCAGTCGACCGTCACGGCCGTGCTTGAGAGAGGCGAGTTTCATGGCTCAAGGCTTAGGCGGTTTTTTCGGAAGGGGAAACAGCCTGGCCCGGTTCAATGGCCTGCGGCCGCGCCGCCGTGGCCATGCCCATGGGAGTCCTTGGCCGGCTTCGGCCCCGGATTGGTCAGTTCGGCCACCACCTCGCGCATATCGGCCGCGCGTAACTGCTTGTGGCGCCAGTAATCGTCGAACGTCGCGACCGCGAGGCGAAGGGCGTCGTTCTGCTCCTTGGTCGTCATCGGCCGCTTTTCGGGCTTGGCGGGCGGGACGGGGGCCACTGCAGGGGCCGGAGTGGGCTGGGGGCACAGGGAGACGATGGTCACATTGTTGGCGGCTGCCGCTGCGGCTGTAGCGGCCGATCCCGTGCCGGCTTCCTTGGAGCCGGCCTCGGTCTTGGCCACCGGAGGTGCCGCCGGGGCCTTGTCTTCAATCTCGCCCTTGATCGCCTTTTCCAGGTCCTCGATATTTTTTCCCAGATCACCGCCAAATTTCAGGGTCTTGCCGAGACGGTCCTGCAGAACGCGCTTCAGATTGCCCGCACGATCCGGCAAGGCTTCCGTGCTCGCCTTCATCGCGTCCTTTACGGCGTCATTGACCGCGTTCCAGATTGCTTCGGCCGCGTCGACCTTCGATCGGGCGAAGTATTGGCCCATGATCCAGCCAATCAGGCCGGCGGCCAGCAGCGCCAGCAGGATCGCCCCCCAGAATGAGGGTGCGGCCCCGATCATGATGACGGGATCCAGCGGAGCGTTGCCGGGGTCGGCGGTGGCAAAGTCTGCGCCGTAGGACATGCTGCTCCCCTGGATCGACGTCAGTGTTCGGGGGGCATCTTGCCGCCGCCGCGACGCTTGGCAACGACAAAGGTTAACGGTGCGACCGATTCCCGTCAGGGGTGATTTTTGAGGCGCTCAACGGGGCGGGGTGATCAGCGCCCGGGCCTCGGCCCCGGTGCGGGCGCCGATGTCGCGGACCTCGATCTCGACGGCCACGGCCCCCTCGGGCTCATGGGCCCAGAGATAGCGGCGCTCGACCTCGACCTCGCGGCCGGACGGCGCAATGCCGGTAAAGGTGTCGCCCCAGGGCGTGATCTTCACCAGCTCCGGCCAGATCAGGCTGCAGGCCTGGTCCAGCTCCTCGATGGCCATGGCCGAAAGCTCGTCATCACTCACAGCCATCGCCGGACCTTCTGGCGATAGGCCTCGTAGTCGGCCCCGAATTTGGCCGCCAGATAGCGCTCCTCGCGCTGGATCACGAACTGGTCGACCACCGCCAGACAGGGCAGCAGCAGGAACAGGGCGAGCGCGCTGTCCATGGCGATGGCCAGGCCAGCATAGGTGATGGCAAAGCCGACATAGATCGGATTGCGGCTGAAACGGTAGGGGCCCTCGTTGATCAGGACGGTCGACGGCTTCCACGGCTCGACCGCCGTGCCCCGCCGCCGGAACAGGCCCGCGGCCATACCGTCCAGCAACAGGCCGCCGATGATCAGGGTCAGGGCCACACCGCGCCGAACCTCCATCTCCAGCCCGAACCCGGCCGCCAGCCAGCGGTACCCGGCCCCGACCGCCTCCGGCCGGCCCCCGAGCTCGGCCAGACCCCAGCCGACGAACAGGAAGCCGAGATAGATCAGCGGCGGCGGGGCGATGACGCCGGGGGTGTCGGTCTTGCTCATCAGATCTTCTGTCCCTGCGGGGCGGTGAAGTCGGAGACGGCGGCGCGCGAGCTCACGGCCGCAGGGCCTCGTCGCCATAGATGGCCACGGCAGCCGGAGCCACATTGGAGGCGGCTCCGCGATACATGCCGGAACTGGTCATCGCGAAACTGGGCTGTCCCTGCAGGTCCATGACGATGACGCCCCCGGACCCCCCGAGCGACAGGGCGTCGTCCACCTCGGCCTGGGCCGCAGCCTGGGTCGCCGACCCATTGGCGATCCGGGCGCAGATGTCGCGGGCGACGCTGGCCCGGATGTAGAACTCCCCGTCCCCGGTCGCCGACACCGCGCAGCCCTCGCGGTTCGAGGCATAGGTCCCGGCCCCGATCACCGGCACATCCCCGACCCGGCCCCAGCGCTTGGCGGTCATGCCGCCGGTCGAGGTCCCCGCCGCCAGCCGGCCCTGGCTGTCCAGCGCCACCGCGCCCACCGTGCCGAATTTCCGTTCGTTGAGGGGCGGGGCGGGCAGGGTGTTTTCCGCCATCGGCCCCGGCGCCCCGGCGGGCCGTTCCGGGATCGGCAGGTTCTGCGCCCTCAGCGCCGACTCCAGCCCGCGCCAGCGTCGTTCGGTGAAGAAGAAGGCCGGGTCGACCTGCTCCAGCCCGACCGAGGCGGCGAAGGTGTCGGCGCCCTCGCCGATCAGCATGACGTGCGGCGACCGCTCCATCACCGCCCGGGCAGCCGCGATCGGGTGGCGGGTGGTGGTCAGGCCGGCGACGGACCCGGCGGTCAGGTCCGCGCCGTTCATCACGGCGGCGTCCAGCTCATTGCGCCCGGCGGCGGTGAAGACCGCACCGCGCCCGGCGTTGAACAGGGGATCGTCCTCCATCAGCTCGATCGCCGCCTGCACCGCGTCCAGCGAGGACCCGCCGGCCGCCAGCACGGCCGACCCGGCCTCCAGCGCCCGGTGCAGGGCCGCGCGATAGGCGGCGTCCTGCTCCGGCGTCAGACTGGCGCGCTCGATCACCCCCGCCCCGCCGTGGATGGCGAACGACCAGCGCGGGGCCTCCTGCGCGGCGGCGGGCGCGGCGAGCAAGGTCGCTGCGGCGAGAACGGTGGAGAGACAGAAGCGCATGGCGTCAGGTTTCCGGTTCAGGTGTCCGTCGTGACGTCGTCCCACGACGCGTCGTCGTTGTAGCGCACGAGCCAGTTCAAGGCCTTGTGCCTTTCCATCAGCACGTCCGGATTGAGTTTGGCGGGCGGCAGCGCACCGTCGAGCCCGGCCTGACGCACGGCCCAATGGTAGCGATAGGTCAGGTCCAGCGCATCCAGCATTTCAGCCTGCGGTCTCAGTCGGGCGCCGGCGACAAGCGCGTCGAAGGTGCGGCCCGACACCAGCCGGACCATCGGGTCCGGGTCGATCTGATTCTCGGGGCGGCCGAGGGCGTCCACGTAGCCGAGCATCCAGAACAGCGGATAAGCCGCCTCCGACTGCCAGCTGAAATGGATGCGATCCTGATCGGAAGGCCGCGGGTCGCGCAGAAAGTCGATCTCCGAAGCCGAGAGGATCACCCGGTCCTTCACCTGTGCATAGGCGTCGTTGGCACCCTCGTGGTCGCCCGACGATGCCTTGTAGGCCACGAGGGTCAGGGCATACGCGCGGCCGACGATCTCTTCGGCCGAGCGGGGACGATAGTCCCCCTCGTCCTCGACCAGGGGAAGCCAGGCAATAAAGGGGACGCCCTCGGCGGTCAGAATCGCCTCCGACCGGGCCTTGCGCGCCAACTGGGCGGCCTCGCCCGGCGCAGGCGCAGGCGCAGGCGCAGCCTTGGCCTGGTGCGCGGGCGTGCCGGCCGCGGTCGGAGCGCCGGCAAGAATCGCGAGCAATCCCGCCAGTCCTCCAAACAGTCTGATCGCCATGCCTCGCTCCCCGATCCGCCGGCCAAGGTCGACGATGCCGATGCCTAACTCAAGGCCTGACCGCAGCACGGACAGCCGGAAACCTCGACCCCGAACAGGGCGCGGATGCGGTCGGGGGCCAGGGCCTCGGCGGGCGCACCCACCGCCATCCCGTCGGGACCCAGCGCCAGCACCCGGTCGGCGCGGGCGGCGAAGGGCAGGTGGTGGGTCGAGGCGACGACGACGCGGCCTTCTCCGGCCAGCGCCCGGATCGCCGCCTCCACCGCCTGCGCATGGGCCGGGTCGAGCAGGGCCAGAGGCTCATCCAGCAGACAGACCGGCGCATCCTGCACGAACAGCCGGGCGATCAGCACCAGCTGCTGCTGGCCGCTGGACAGGCGGTCGAACGGCCGGTCCGCGAGGTCGCCCACCTCCAGCCGGTCCAGCGCGCCGCGAGCCGCGTCGACATCTTCCGGCGTCAGGCCGGGCGACCAGCGACGCAGATGCGCCCGGCCCAGGGCGGTGAGGTGCAGGGCGGAGAAACCGGCCGACACCGCCCCCGGCGGTGGCAGATACGCCGGGGCACCCATATCCACGACCGCGCCCGAAAGCGGCGGCAGCAGGCCGGCGAGGGTCTTCAGCAGGGTGGTCTTGCCGACGCCGTTGGGGCCGATCAGGGCCAGCACCTCGCCCGGGGCGACGGTCAGCTCGAGCGGCGGCAGGCGGAAAGACCCGCGCCCGGCGACCAGCCCCTCGAGCCTCAGCCCGCTCATGACCGCCTCGATGTGGTGACGAACAGGATCAGGAAGGCGGGGGCACCGATGGCGGCCGACAGCAGGCCGACGGGAACCTCCGCCGGACCGAAGGCTGTGGCCAGCCGGTCGATCAGCAGGGCGAACAGGGCCCCCAGCGCCATGGACGCCGGGATCAGCCGCCCGGCCCGCTCGCCGACGATCAGCCGCGCTGCATGGGGTGCCAGCAGGCCGATCCAGCCGACCACCCCGGCCACCGCCACGGCCGAGGAGGTCATCAGGGCCGCGGCGGCTAGGGCCAGCAGGCGCAGGGGCCGGGCCGGCAGTCCCAACGACCGCGCCTGCTCATCGCCCAACGAAAGAGTGTCCAGCCGGAAGCCCAGCCAGATCAGCACCCCCGCGCCGAGCGCCACCGGAACCACCGCGTCGACCGCTTCCGGCAGGGTTGCCCGAGTGAAGCTGCCCAGCAGCCAGTAGGTAATCGACGGCAGCTGCGAATAGGGTTCGGCGACGATCACCACCAGCCCAAGCCCGGCCGAGGCCAGGGCTCCCGCCACGACCCCGCAAAGGATCAGGGCGAGGCGCCCGTCGCCGCTGCGGGTCAGGGCGGCGCAGGCCAGGGCCAGTCCACCGGCGGCCAGTCCACCGGCAAAGGCCGCCCCCTGCACCAGCGCCGCGCCCGCGCCCAGCAGCAGGGCGAGGGCCGCACCCAGACCGGCTCCCGACGACACGCCCAGCAGATCGGGGGCCGCCAGCGGATTGCGGAACAGGATCTGGAACCCGGCCCCGGCCCCCGCCAGGGCGGCCCCGCAGGTCAGGGCCGCCAGCAGTCGGGGGCCGCGCAGGGCCAGCGCCAGCTCGGCCTCGGGCGAGCCGGTGCCGATGACGGCCGCCAGCAGGGCTTCGGGTGCCACGGCCAGAGGCCCGGTGGCCATGACCGTCAGCGCCCCGACCAGCGCCAGCAGGATCAGGCCGGCGGGGAGCAGGGCGGCCTTCAGCCGGTTCACGGAATCCACTGCGGCATCACCGGCGCCACCGGGGCCAGGCCGTACAGGCGGCGGCTGAGGTCGGCGATGGTCGCCTGCGACCCGGCCGGATCGGCCAGCCAGGCGCAGGCCAGCAGGCGGTTCAGCGACGGTGGCCGGTCGATCCAGCCGAACGGCTGCTCAGGCAGCAGCAACAGCCGCCGCCGTCGGCCGTCGCGCCGGGTGCGCCAGACCGGATCATCGCGAACGGCGGCGGCAAAGACGGGGCTCAGGGTCACCAGGGCCTCCGGATCCCAGGCGACGACCTGTTCGCGGGTGACCCGGCCGATATCGTTCGCCTCCCCGGCGACATTGCTCCAGCCGGCCCCTTCCAGCACTTCGGTGGCCAGGGAGCCGCGAAATCCGGTCTCCAGACCGTCGGCACCGCGGGCATAGTAGAAGGACGGTCCGCCGGGGGCGCCCCTCCACCGATCCAGAACACGGGCCGCCGCATCGGCCAGGCCGGCGGCGGCCTGACCGGCCTCCAGCAGGACGGCGGCCTCGCGGATGGCTTCGGGAATCTTCGCCAGGGTCCCGTCGATCAGCCGCCAGTCGACACCCAGCCGGGTCTTCAGCCGGTCGCCGAGCGCCTGATTCTCGGCATCGGTGTCGCCATAGTCGATCACCAGTCGCGGCTTCAGCGCCGCGACGGCCTCCAGATTCGCCGGCTGTCCGCCGCCGGCCAGGGCACCCAGCTCGGCCAGGTCCGCCGCGCGCGCGGGCAGGACCCTCAGCGCCTGTGCCGTCGGCCTGCGCGGCCAGCCGGCCAGCCGATCACGCGCCACGGCCCAGATCAGCAGGGCGGCCGGCTGCCCCGCCGCGATCACGTCTCCGGCCGCGCGCGGCGAGGCGGGGCCGCAGGCCGCCAGCGTAAAGGCCGTGCCTGCCCCGATCAGCGCCGCCCGCCGCGTCGTCGTCATTCCAGCCCGTCCCGCATGATTCCCCTCCATCCTGCCGCCTGCCCCGTCCCTGCGCCACCTCACAGCCAATTTACCCTTAACCCTTGTCCGGTCTTGCTCCCCGTGCTGCTTATGCGGCCTCGCGCGTCAGGTGGGGCGCAGCAACAAGGGAGTGAGCCGTTGAGTACGACGGACAATGGGGGGGCGGTTACGACGCTCCAGGGAATTAGGTCCCGACGCATTCGGGGAGGTCGGGCATGAACATCGTCATCATTGCCGGCCTGATCATCACGCTGCTCACGGGCATCCCCGTGCTGATGCAGATCCTGAAGAACCACCCGCGCGGACTGATCATCCTGTTCTTCGCCGAGATGTGGGAGCGCTTCTCCTACTACGGTATGCGCGGCATCCTGATCTTCTTCCTGACCCAGCATTTCCTGTTCGACGACGCCACGGCGGGATCGACCTACGGCTCCTATACCTCGCTGGTCTATCTGCTGCCGCTGGTCGGCGGCATTCTCGCCGACCGCTACATCGGCACCCGCAAGGCCATCGCCTTCGGGGCCCTGCTGCTGGTGGCCGGTCACGGGATGATGGCCTTCGAGGGCCGTCCGGCGACCGAAACCCTGACCTATGCCGGCAAGGCGTATGAGATTTCGGCCGAGGGACGCGGCGCGTCGCGGGACGTGAACATCGTCGTCAACGGCCAGAAATACGCCTTCGGCCCGGCCGAGGGCGGCGGCATTGCCGTCGCGGGCCTGCCGGAGGGCTCGACCCTGCCGGCGACCCTGGCACCCGGCAGCTATGAGGTGAAGAAGACCCGCGACCAGGCCGGCGTCGACATCTTCTACCTCGCCCTGTCGCTGATCATTATGGGCGTCGGCTTCCTGAAGCCGAACATCTCGACCATCGTGGGCCAGCTGTATCCGCAGGGGGACCCGCGCCGGGATTCCGGCTTCACCCTCTACTACTACGGCATCAACCTCGGCGCCTTCTGGGCGGCGGTGCTGTGTGGCTTCCTGGGCCAGACCGTGGGCTGGTGGGCCGGTTTCGGTCTCGCCGGTGTCGGTATGGCGCTGGGCTGGGTCGTTTTCGTTCTCGGCAAGCCGCTGCTGGAAGGCCATGGCGAACCGCCGAACCCCGAACTGCTCAAGCGGCCGCTGTTCGGACCGCTGAACCGCGAATGGCTGATCTACATCCTCGGCGTCCTCGGCGTCGCCGTGGTCTGGTTCATGGTCCAGCGCAACGCCCTGGTCGGTGCCGTCCTTGGCATTTCGACCCTGCTGTCCCTGGCCGCGATCCTCTGGGTCATCGTCGGCGTCTGCAAGACCTGGGCCCAGCGTCAGCGGATGATGCTGGCCCTGGTGCTGATCTTCGGCGCGGTGGTCTTCTTCACCCTGTTCGAACAGGCCGGCACCTCGCTGAACCTGTTCGCCGACCGTAACGTGGACCTGACCATCGCCCCGACCGCGATGCAGTTCCTCGGTATCACGATCGGTACGCCGGACCAGCTGGCCGCTGCGGGCATCACGCCCACCGGCTTCTGGATCGACGCGACCATCACGGCCGCCCAGGTCCAGTCCTTCAACGCCGGCTTCATCCTCATCTTCGCCCCGATCTTCGCGGCGCTGTGGGCCTGGCTGGCCTCGAAGAAGATGGATCCCGACCCGACCATGAAGTTCGGTCTCGGCCTGGTTCAGGTCGGTCTCGGCTTCCTGGTGGTGGTATGGGCCGCCGGCTCCGGCATGGTCAGCCCGACCTTCCAGATGCCGCTGATCATCCTGGCCCTGCTCTACATGCTGCACACGACGGGGGAGCTCTTCCTCTCGCCGGTGGGCCTGTCGGAGATCACCAAACTGTCCATGCCTTCGGTCGTCAGCTTCATGATGGCCGTCTGGTTCCTGGCCAGCTCCATCGCCCAGTTCGTCGGCGGCAAGATCGCCGGCCTGATGGGTACGGAGACGGTCGGGGGTCAGGTCCTGGACCCGCAGGGCGCGCTCGCCACCTCCCTGGACGGCTTCAACAAGCTGGGCACCTGGGGCGTCGGCATCGGCATCGGCTTCATCCTGATCAGCTTTCTGATCAAGGGCTGGTCCAACGGGGCCAATGACGCCGGAAACCATCCGTCGCACTGATCCAGACGGACGGCCGAATGCAGGAAGGGCGGAACCGCAGGGTTCCGCCCTTTTCTGTGCGCGGCGGTCGGCGCCCCGACCGCTTCGGGCGGTGAGGGGACGCTGTCCTCAGAAGGTCTTTCTGACCTGGACGAACAGCCAGGGGCTCATCCGGGTGCGGCGCACCTCGCGAAATGCCAGTGGGGCCGTGTCGCGCGGGCCGGCGTAGATTTCGCGATCATTGCCCTGCGCGCGATCCGTGGCATTGCCGAGGTCCACGCGGACGGTCAGGTCGCGCTCCGGCTTCCACTGAACGAAGGCCTCGACGTCCGGCTCCTCATGGAAGGCGCGGACCTCGCGCACCCGGAAGGCGCGGCCCTTGTCGATATTGCAGCCGTGCTCGAAGCCCCAGGACCAGCGCCCGCCCATCAGGTCCTGATTGAAGGAGACGCCGCAGCCGAAGGCCTGGTTGCCCTGGAACCGGCGCGCCTCGCCCGTGACCGGATCAAGCACCGAGGTCGAGGACCAGCTGCCGCGCGTCTGGAAGCGGCCGTTGGGAATGCCCAGCCGGTCAGTCGGCAGGGTCAGGCGCAGCTGGAAGAAGTCCGCATTGCCGTCGCCGATATTGCCGACCCCGTCGAAACCGCCCGTCAGGGGGATGACGTCCACCACGTCCTCGATGTCGGCATGGCTCACGGTCACCTCGATCACCCCCTCGCCGTCGAAGCGATGTTCGTAGATGGCCTCGATCACCGTCGACTTCTCCGGCTCCAGGTCCGGGTTGCCGCCCTCGACCTGGCCGATGTCGATATCGGCCGAGGCGATGAAGTCGCCGAAGTCCAGCTGGCCCACCTCCCGCTCGGCGCGGAAACGGAACTGGTGCCCGGTCCGGGGCGTCCAGGTCGCCTGGATGCGGGGCTTGGGATAGACGAAGGATTTGGTCAGGTCGCTGTCGCCTGACTGGCTGATCTCTGACACCTCGACGCGAAGGCCGCCCTCGAGGGTCAGGGTCGGGTCGGGCCGCCAGGTCGCCTGGCCGAAGACCTCGCCGCGCAGTTCCTCGACCTTCACCGAGGATGACGGCAGCGGGACCGGGACGCCGTTCTCGGCATAGGTCGTGGCACTGTCGAGGAAATTATAGGCCACCTCGCCCCCGGTCTCGAACGACCAGCGGCTACCGGGGCGGAACCGCAGGATGGCGCGACCGATCGATTCGCCCGAGGTCGCGTCGGCGGTGAAGGTCGAACTGTCGCCGCGGCTCTCGGAGACGCCGGTGTAGTCTTCCGCCGCGTATCGCTGCAGACCGGTCAGCTCCAGATCCAGGCGCGGGTTCAGGTCCCGGGCCCAGCTGACGCCCAACTCGCTGTTGATGTCGTTGGCTTCCTCGTCGTTGAAACTGTCGAACCCGCCCCCGGAACGGATCAGCAGGTCCTGCGCATTCTCATTGCCGAACCAGCCCAGCAGGCCGTTGACGCGCAGCAGGCCGCCGCCGACCCGGCGCTGGACGGCCCCGGTGGCGCGCAGGTTCCGGATCCGGTCCCACAGCACCAGGTCGGCGTCCTGGATGAGGCTTCCGGCTGGATTGTACCGGCGGCGGAAGCCGTCGCCGGTGCCGTCGGTCCGGTCCGAGAAGCCGCTGATGGATCCCTCGATCTGGTCGTCGCCCTCGCGCCGGGACCAGCGAGCCGCGAGAACAGGACCGAGGTGGCCGTCGGGATAGACATAGCTGTTGGCCTCGAACACCCGTTCGGTGGTCACCGTGCGGATGAGGACGACGTTGGCGACGACCGACCGGCCCTGCATGTCGATCCCGGGCGCGCCGCCCCGAATCAGCTCGACGCGAGCGACGCCGGCGGCCGAGATACGCCGCAGGATCTGGTCGAGGCTGTCGCTCTTGGTCGAGGGCCGCCGGCCGTCGATCAGCACATTGCCCGCCGTGCCCGCCAGGCCGCGCGTCCCGCTGTCTCCGGACTCGAAGGCGAAGCCCGGCAGGCGGGCGATCAGGTCCAGAGCCGTATCGGGCCGGGAATCGGCGAAGAAGGCGGGCTCGAAGACCAGCACGCCCTGCGGGGCGACATCGCCGACCGGCGCATCCTGGGCCGGTGCGGTCTGTGCCAGTGCGGGGCCAGCCAGAAGGGCGCATGCGGCCGCGCCGGCCAGCCAGATTGCCTTGGTCATCGATCCCTCTCCTGCCGGGCAAGGGTGACCGACATCCGGCCGCGCATACAGTGACAAGCCGGACAGGTGGATTAAATCGCCGTCAGGTTCGGGGCGGTCCGGAGGCGCTGACTCAGAACGTCTTGCGCACCCGGATCTGCCAGAAGGTGCGCGGGTCCGAGGGGCGCAGTTCGGTGAAGGCGACGGGGCGGGCCGGCGAGCGGTCGGCGAAGACCGTGCGTTCGCCCTGGAAGTCGTTCCAGACATTGACCTGGGCCCGGATCGCCAGGGTCGGCGTCGGCTTGTATTCGATGTTCGCCTCGAAATAGTCGCTGCCGGCGAAGCCCGAGACCTGGTCGGGGGCATAGTTGAACTGGCGCAGGCTCTCGATATAGGTCACCGCCCAGTTGATCTTCCAGCTGGTGATGTCCTGGGAGAGGGCGAAGATCGGCTGGGACGGCCTGACGCCCGAAATGGGGCGCTCTTCCCGCGAGGTCGGATCGGTCACTGCCGTTTCGTTCCAGGTGTTCCGGAACAGGAACTGACCGCCGGAGAACCCGGTCCAGTCCAGCGGCAGGACGAAGTTGACGGCCAGCTGGTCCAGCGTCCCGTCGCCGATATTGCCGACCGCCGACAGGCCCATCGGCAAGGGCAGGCGGTCGATGACGCCGATGATCTCGTCGTGGCGGTAGCCGATGGAAAGGATGCCGTCGCCGAGGAACCGGCGCTCATAGGTCAGTTCGGAGATCCAGCGTTCCTCGGGCTCGAGGTTCACATTGCCGCCGAACACCTGCTCGTCTTCCAGGTCTGCCCCCGCTGCGAAGTCGCCGAAGTCCAGCTGGCCGATGTCGCGCTCGAAGCGGAACCGGAGCTGATTCTGCGGCCGCGGCGTCCAGGTCAGCTGCAGGCGCGGCTTGGCGAAATAGAAGCTCTTCTCCTGGTCGGCATCGCCGGACTGGGTGATGGTCGAGGCCTCGAGCCGCAGTCCGCCTTCGACATTCAGGTCCGGCCGCACGCGCCAGGTCGCCTTGCCGAACAGCTCTCCCCGCGTCTCCTCGACCATGATCTGGTCAGACGGCAGCGGAATGTTGACGCCGCCGTCGGTGAAGGCCTGGTCGACCTCCAGCATGTTGTAGGCGATCTCGCCGCCGGCCTCGAGCGTGACCGAGGGCGACCGCTCCCAGCGCAGGAGTGAGCGCAGGATGGTCTCGGAGGCCTCTTCGATGGATTCGAAGCGCTGCTCGGAGCCGGCCACGCCGGCGACGGTGGTCCTCGAGGTTGAGGCCCCGTCCTCCTCGCTCCACTCGCGGATGAAGCGGGTCTCGGAGGACAGGCCCGCGCCCATGGGACGGGTGAAGACCGCGCCGACCTCGCCGCTCGTGCCCTTCTCGGCATAGCGGTTGTCGCGGAGGATCGTCGGCCCGTCCTGCAGGCTGAACTGGCTGTAGTCATTCCGGTCGATCCGGGCGGTCAGGTCGATCTTGCCGCCCATGAAGGCGTCGGCGAAATTGACCCGCGCGGCCTGGCCGCCGCCGGTCTGGTCGTCGTAGTAGCCCTCGTCGCGGATCACGGCCCCGTTTGCGTCGCGGCGGATGACACGGCCCACGCCGCTGGAATCGTTGATCGCGACGCCGTCGGCGAGGGTGAAGCCCCAGACCCGGTCGCCATTGCGGCGGGTGAACTGGTACTGGCCGAAGCCGCGATCGGTGCCGCCCTCGAAGAAGGCCATATTGGCCGTCAGGATCTGTTCGGTGCTGGCCTGACTCCGGGTGATGACGTTCACGACGACGGCATAGCCCTGCATATCGATGCCCGGAGCCCCGCCCCGGATCAGCTCGATGCGCTCGACCTGGGCGACCAGGGTCCGCGACAGGACCGAGGAGCCGGTGTCGTTCTTGGAGGCGGGGCGCGATCCATTGATCAGGATGTTGCCGACCGCACCCTCGAAGCCGCGTGAGCCGTCGCCGTCCTGGACCGAGAAGCCGGGAACGCGGCCGACCATGTCGAGGGCGGTGTTCGGTCGCTGGTCGGCGAAGAAGTCCGGGGTGAAGACCAGGACGCCCTGCTGGGCGGCGTCCGCCGCCGGGGCCGCGGGCGACGACGGGGGGGTCTGGGCGGCGGCCGTGCCTGCGGTCAGCAGGATGGCCGTCGTCGCCAGCAGGATGGTCTTGGTCATTGCAGAATTCCCCTCGTCGTGTGACGAAGCTGTGGCGTTCTGTCGCTCCACTCTCCAGTTACAAGACAGACAGATGCATTAAATCGAAGTCATTATTACAGAAATGTAAGAATGATGTTCTGAAGAAGGCGTATTGTTACTCAATTCTATTGGATCAAGGCGGGTATCGTTGTGAGAAAATTGGCCATCGCCGTTTCGTTCCTGATCATGCTGATCGGGGCGGGACTCCCGGACCGGTCCGCTGCCCAGACGGCGGAGCCTCAGGTGGCGGAACTGGATGAGATCGTGGTCCTGGCCCGGCGGTCCGGTGCCCCGATGTGGACGGTTACGCGAGGCGACAGCACCCTGATCCTCGTCGGGGCCATCACCGGCATTCCGCGCGACCTGGCCTGGCGTCCCGACGACCTCGAGGCGGCCGCGGCGCGCTCCAACCAGATCCTGTCCCCGCAGGAGGGGCGGGTCTCTGTCAGCGACATTTTCCGGATCATTTGGCGGGCCCGCACCATCGGCATGATGCCCCAGGGCCAGACCACGGCCGACTATCTGACGCCGGACTACCAGGCGCGGCTGGAGGCGATCATGGCCGATGAGCGCAATCAGGACTGGCGGACCGAAAGCCTGCTGCTGGTCGGCTTCCAGCTGATGCAGGACAAGGCCGGCTACCGGGCCGGCCGATCCGGAGACGACGCCATGGACGTCATCCGCCGGGCCGCGCGCCGCGCGCGGGTTCCGGTCCGGCCGGTCGGCACGGTCCGCGGCGACGAACTGGTCGAAAGCCTGATCACCGCCCCCCAGACGACCCATGTGCCCTGTGTCGAGGCGGCCATCGTGGCGGCTGAGCAGGGGCCTGACTCCGCGCGTATCCGGGCCGAGGACTGGCGCGCCCTGCGCGTCGCCGATGTGGTCGCCTCACCGATCGACCGGGCCCTGAACCAGTGCTGGCCCTGGGGTGATCCCGAGATCGCACCGCAGCTGCGTCAGCAGTGGGCGGCCGCGATCGAGACGGCCCTGGTCTCGCCGGGCGTGATCATGGGCGTTGCCCCGATCCGTCTGCTGGCCGAGGAGGGCGGCGTTCTGGACGGCCTCGAGGCCCGCGGCTTTGAGGTGGTGGGGCCGGAGTGGAAGTAGGGGTGTGGGGCAGGGCTTAGGTCTTGGGGCTTAGGGCTTAGGGCTTGGGGATTAGGGATTAGGGATTAGGGAAGCGGACCGGACAGACCCGGGCAGGACACCTTCACGGTCTCGATCTCCCAACCCCCCACCGCCAACCCCTAATCCCTAAGCCCTAAGCCCTAATCCCCAAGCCCTCAGACCGCCGTCCCCCCCACCGTCAGCCCGGCGATCTTGAGCGACGGCTGGCCGATGCCCACCGGCACGCCCTGACCGGCCTTGCCGCAGACGCCGACGCCCGGATCGAAGGCGAAGTCGTCACCGATCATCTGCACATGCTGCAGGGCCGTGGCCCCGTCACCGATCAGGGTCGCGCCCCGCACCGGCGCGGTGATCTTGCCGTCCTCGATCAGATAGGCCTCGGTGCACTGGAAGACGAACTTTCCGTTGGTGATATCCACCTGGCCGCCGCCGAAATTGGCGGCATAGAGCCCCCGCTTCGTCGAGGCGATCATGTCGGCCTGGGAGTCCTTGCCGCCCTCCATGAAGGTGTTGGTCATGCGCGGCATCGGCATATGGGCAAAGGACTGGCGCCGGCCGTTGCCGGTGGCCTTCGCGCCCAGCTGACGGGCCGACAGCCGGTCGTGCATCAGCCCGACCATGATGCCGTCCTCGATCAGGACGGTGCGCGAGGTGGGCGTGCCCTCGTCATCGACCGACAGGGAGCCGCGACGGCCTGCAATCGAACCGTCGTCGACGACCGTGACGCCCGGCGCGGCGACCCGCTTGCCCATCATGCCCGTGAAGACCGAACTGCCCTTGCGGTGGAAGTCGCCCTCGAAACCGTGGCCGATGGCCTCATGCAGCAGCACGCCCGGCCAGCCCGCGCCCAGCACCACATCCATCTCGCCGGCGGGGCAGTCGACGGCTTCCAGATTGACCAGGGCCTGACGCAGGGCCTCATCGACCTGCCACTGCCAGCGGTCGGGCGCGATCCAGGTCTCGAACCCGGCCCGGCCGCCGGCCCCGGACGAGGCGCTCTCGCGTCGGCCGTCCTTCTCGACGGTGATCGATACGTTCAGCCGGACCAGCGGGCGGATGTCGGTGACGCGGCGGCCGTCGCCGCGCAGGATCTCGATGTGACGCCGCTCGCCGACCATGCTGGCCGACACCTGAACGACGCGCGGATCGCGGGCCCGGGCCCAGGCGTCGATCTCGGTCAGCAGGGCGATCTTGTCGGAGAAGGCAGGCGAGGCGAGGGGGTCTACCGGCGCATAAAGCTGCTGGTTGGTCGCGCGCGGGCCCTCGGCGGTGATCCCGGCATGGCCGGAGCGGGCCAGGCCGGCGCTCTCGGCGGCGCGGCGGATGGCGGGGCCGCTGATCTCATTGGCATGGGCATAGCCGGCGGTCTCGCCCGCCACCACCCGCAGGCCGAAGCCCTCGCTGGCGTCATAGGCGGCGGATTTCAGCCGGCCGTCGTCGAACACCAGGGATTCGAGCTCGGACCGCTCCAGGAACAGTTCGCCGTCATCGGCCCCGGTCAGGGCCTCCTGCAGGAGGGTCAGGGCCTCATCGGCACCGACTTCGGCGGAATCGAGAATCGCGGGGAGGGATACGGGGACGGTCATGGTGCCTAAGTAGGGGCTGACCGTCCCCGCGTCACCGGGTCAGTTTTCGTCGATATCGCCGTCCCCGGAAAGCGTGCGCCTCACCTCGGCCGCCCTGCGGGTCAGGTCGACATCGCCGGAGCCCGAGATATCCACCACCGCCTTGCCGGTCGGACCGACCCGGACATCGCCGGAGCCCGAAACCTGCACATCGGCGTCCACCGTGTTCAGGGCCGTCAGATCGACGTCGCCCGCGCCGGACACATCGATCCGGACCGTGCGGGCCGCGCCGCCCCCCGTGACATCGCCCGAGCCGGACAGGATCAGGTTCAGCTGCGGCTGGTCATAGTCGCGAAGCTCCAGGTCTGCGGAACCGACCAGATCGAAACTGGTGACGGCCGGGGCCGTGACCGTGACCTTGATCCGGTCCTCTGCGCTCCAGACATGGAAGCCGTGGCCGTTCCAGCGGATGTAGCCATGCGCGGAGCCGTCTTCTTCATCCAGGGTCAGGCGGTCGCCGACGACGCGGATACGGTCGGCGAGGTCTTTCGGCCCGGTGACGACGATGCCGGGATTGGCACCCTGGACATAGACGACCTCGCCGGGGACCTCGATCTGCAGACGGTCGCCGCCGGCCCAGGTCAGGGTGCGGGTCACCTCGGGCTGGCTTCCGCCGCGCTCCATCCGGAAGTCGTCGCTGCCGACGTCATTGTCGACCAGGGACCAGGTCCAGTCATTGTGCCGGAGGTCGCCCCCGGCCAGGGCGGCCGCCCCGAGGAGTGAGCCGGTCGCCAGCACAACGCCGGCACCTGCGATGATGAAAAGGGTCTTGATCATCTTCAGCTCTCCTGGGCCGCGTCTTGGGTTGGGGTGTTCAGCGCCGGCTTGAGCAGCCGGTAGTGCAGGCGGGCGAACCAGACGACACCGTTGATCAGCCAGATGGTCAGAACGGCGGTCAGGGCGGCCAGGGTTGTCGACCCCGCCATCAGGCCCAGTCCGGCCAGGATGGCGGCGGCGGGACCGCCCGGGAAGCCGGCGAAGGGTCCGGCGACCATGATGGCACCACCGGCGATGAAGACGCCGATGGCGGCCATGAACAGGCCGAACAGAACGCCGACCACACTCATCAGGATCGGCAGCAGGAACAGGATACTGATCGCACCCAGCCCCAGGACCGCAAAGATGGCGGCCACGGCGGCGGACGGGTTCTTTTCCTGATGCCAGCGCTGGGCGCCGGCTTCGGCCCTCAGCTCGCGGGCCAGCCGATCGGGATCGCCGAGCGCGGCCGCCACCTCGGCTTCCGAGCGCCCGGCGGCGAGGCCGTCCTCAAAATGGATTTCGTAGTCCGAGGCGATGTCGGCGGCGGCGGCGGCCGGCATGCCGACCAGGCCCCGCCTCAACCGGCCCATGAATTCGGCGCGGGTCATTGTTCAGCTCCCCTTTCGGCAGTGACGTCTTCGGTGGTCCCGGCGGCGGCTGCGACAGGTGTCGCACCGTCGAGAACGGATTCGACCGCGTGGGCGAAGGCGCGCCACTCGGTCGTCTGGGCGTCGAGCGCCCGGCGGCCGGCATCGGTCAGGCGATAGTATTTGCGCGACGGCCCGGACGGCGATTCGACCAGATAGGTCTCCACCTGTCCGTCGGACTGCATCCGCCGCATCAGCGGATAGATGGTCCCTTCACCCATATCGATCGCATCCGAGAGGGTGGAGGCGATCTCATAGGCATAGCTGTCATGCCGGTTCAGCAGGGCCAGGACGCATAGCGTCAGCACCCCCTTCTTCAGCTGTATCTCAATGGCTTCAGGCACTGTCAGCCCTCCTTCTGATGCCGAGACGTATCGCAAGGTATCTGGCAACACAAGGTAGCTGTCATAACATGACGGAGAATTAATCCGGGCCTGCGCACCCCCTGCGGCGTTCAATCCATCGGCAATCGCTTGGCAAGCGCCGGAGGGGGCGATATGGACCGCCCGAACTACTGCTGTGGCCAAAGGGCCCCGGCAGGTGATTGCGATTCACTCGCAAGCGTTTGCGGCGAAACGGTTTAATGAGGATATCTCGCATGGGGATGGGCACGCGGGCCCGGGCGTTCATCGGCGGTGGCATCACCGCCCTGGGCCTGGCCGTTTTCTCCGCCACGCCGTCGTGGGCGCAGGACCTGATGGGTCAGCCCACTGACGGCAATATGGGTCTGCAGCCGGCGGCGTCGCCGCTGAAGGAGCAGGTGCATTTCTTCCACAATGCCGTGCTGATGCCGGTGATCACGGGCATCACCCTGCTGGTGCTGGGCCTGCTGATCTGGATCGTCATTCGCTACAACAAGAAATCCAATCCGGTTCCGGCCAAATGGAGCCACAACACCTTCATCGAGGTTGTCTGGACGGTCCTGCCGGTGCTGATCCTGGTCGGGATCTCGCTGTTCTCGTTCCGCCTGCTGTACGCCTATCACGACATGCCTAAGCCGGACCTGACGGTGAAGGCCACCGGCAACCAGTGGAACTGGTCCTATGAGTATCCGGACCAGGGTGTCCCCGAATACGTCTCCAACATGCTGCCGGAAGACGAGATCGCAGCCCGCGGCATGCCGCACAGCCTGTACCGCCTCGCCGCCGACGAGCCGATCGTCGTCCCGGTCGGCAAGACGGTCCGGGTTCTGGTCACCGCGACCGACGTCATCCACGCCTTCGCCCTGCCGGCCTTCGGTCTGAAGACCGACGCCATCCCCGGCCGGGTCAATGAGACCTGGTTCCGCGCCGATCGCGTCGGCACCTTCTACGGCCAGTGCTCGGAACTGTGCGGCGTCGACCACGCCTTCATGCCGATCCAGATCAATGTCGTCACCGAGGCCGAGTTCGCCGCCTGGGTCGCCTCCAAGGGTGGCTCGATGACGCCGGCGGCCCCCGCCCCGGCCACGCCGGCGGCCCCGGCAGTCGCCGGTGCACCCGCCGCCACCGATGCGGCTGTCCCCGTCGCCGCCCCCGCTCAACCCGCTGCGCCCGCCACGGCTCCCGCCGTCGCTCCGGCCGCCCAGTAACGAACCGCGAGAGCCCCACAGCTATGGCCACCGCAGCCGAAAACCTCGTCCACGACCACGACGGGCATCATGACCACAAGCCGGGTTTCTTCACCCGCTGGTTCCTGTCGACCAATCACAAGGACATCGGCACCCTCTACCTGCTGTTCGCCATCATGGCGGGCCTGGTCGGTGGTGCCCTGTCCGGTCTGATTCGCTGGGAACTGGCCGAGCCGGGCATCCAGCTGTTCCGCGAGGGCGGGCTGATCGACGGGCTTGGCCTCGTCCAGGCGTCCAAGCACGGCTACAACGTCGTCGTCACCGGCCACGCCCTGATCATGATCTTCTTCATGGTCATGCCCGCCATGATCGGCGGCTTCGGCAACTGGTTCGTACCGATCATGATCGGCGCGCCGGACATGGCCTTCCCGCGGATGAACAACATCTCCTTCTGGCTGCTGGTGGCAGCCTGGGTGCTGCTGATCGTGTCGATGTTCGTCCCGGGTGAGCCCGGCGGCGGCCTCGGCTTCGGCGGCGGCTGGACCATCTATCCGCCGCTTTCGACCAAGGGGCATCCCGGTCCGGCCATGGACCTGGCGATCTTCTCGCTCCACGTGGCCGGTGCCAGCTCGATCCTCGGCGCCATCAACTTCATCACCACCATCTTCAACATGCGCGCGCCGGGCATGACCCTGCACCGGATGCCGCTGTTCGCCTGGTCGGTGCTGATCACCGCCTTCCTGCTGCTGCTGTCCCTGCCGGTCCTGGCCGGTGCCATCACCATGCTGCTGGCCGACCGCAACTTCGGCACCAGCTTCTTCGACCCGGCCGGCGGCGGTGACCCCGTCATGTTCCAGCACCTGTTCTGGTTCTTCGGCCACCCCGAGGTCTACATCCTGATCCTGCCGGGCTTCGGCATCATCAGCCACATCGTCTCGACCTTCTCGAAGAAGCCGATCTTCGGCTACCTCGCCATGGCCTACGCCATGGTCGCCATCGGCTTTGTCGGCTTCATCGTCTGGGCGCACCACATGTATACGGTGGGCATGGGCGTGAACCTGCGCGCCTATTTCATCGCCGCGACCATGATCATCGCCGTCCCCACGGGCGTGAAGATCTTCAGCTGGATCGCGACCATGTGGGGCGGCTCCATCAGCTTCAAGACGCCCATGCTGTGGGCGATCGGCTTCATCTTCCTGTTCACGGTCGGCGGCGTGACCGGCGTGGTCCTGTCCAATGCGGGCATCGATTACAGCCTGCACGACACCTATTACGTCGTGGCCCACTTCCACTATGTGCTGTCGCTGGGCGCCGTCTTCGCCATCTTCGCGGGCTTCTACTACTGGTTCGAGAAGATGTTCGGCGTGAAGTACAACGAGTTCCTCGGCTGCCTGCATTTCTGGCTGATGTTCGTCGGTGTCAACATCATCTTCTTCCCCCAGCATTTCCTGGGCCTGCAGGGCATGCCGCGCCGCTACGTCGACTATTCGGACGGCTACGCCTACTGGAACATGGTCTCGACCTGGGGCTACGTCATCACCGTCGTCGGCGTCCTGGTCTTCCTGATCATGCTGGCCGAGGCCGCCATCCGGCGTCGTCCGGGCGTCGCCAACCCCTGGGGTGAAGGCGCCACGACCCTGGAGTGGACCCTGTCCTCGCCCCCGCCCCACCACCAGTTCAATGAACTGCCGGTGGTCAAGGACGACCAGCACTAGTCCGGACTGTCCGGACCGCGAAAAATCGGGGGCCGCTCCTTCAACAGGGGGCGGCCCTCAAGCGTTGAAAGCCCCATGACCGAACCCGCCACAGTCACCGTCTCGACGGCCCAGCCGGAAGATTTCTTCCAGCTGTTGAAGCCGCGCGTGATGTCACTGGTGATCTTCACCGCCGTGACCGGTCTGGTCGTCGCGGGCGGTGACCTTGACTGGCTGTCGGCGGCCATCGCCATCCTGTGCATCGCCGTCGGCGCCGGGGCGGCAGGGGCGCTCAACATGGCCCTGGAGGGCGAGACCGACGCCCTGATGCGGCGTACGCGGGGACGGCCCGTGGCGGCCGGACGGGTCAGCAAGAACGACGCCATGACCTTCGGCGTCATCCTGTCGGTTTTTTCGGTCATGCTGCTGGGCATGACCACCAACTGGCTGGCCGGCGGCCTGCTGTTGATGACCATCCTCTACTATGCGGTCTTCTACACCCTGCTGCTGAAGCGCCGGACGCCCCAGAACATCGTCATCGGCGGTGCCGCCGGAGCCTTTCCACCGGTCATCGGCTGGGCAGCGGCGACGGGCGAAGCTCCCTGGCAGGCCTGGCTGCTGTTCGCCATCATCTTCCTCTGGACCCCGCCGCACAGCTGGGCGCTCGCCCTTTATTCGGCCGGTGACTACGCCCGGGCGGGTATTCCCATGATGCCGGTGGCGCGCGGGGCGAAAAGCACCCGGCTGCAGATCCTGGTCTACAGTCTCGTGTTCGTGCCGGTGGCTGTCGCACCGGGCCTGCTGGGCCTCGGCGGGCCCCTGTATCTGGCGGTGTCGATCAGCGGCGGGCTGGCCTTCCTGTTCCTGGCCGTCCGTCTGTGGCGCAGTCGCGCCGGTGATCAGCCCGACAAGGCCGAGGCCGTGGGACGAGAGGCCGCATTGTATGACGTCCGCGTCGAGGCCAAACCAGCCCGCAACCTGTTCGCCTTCTCGATCCTGTACCTGATGGCTCTGTTCGCGGCCCTTCTGGTCGAGAGCATCACCGCCCTTCCCGGACTGTCATGATCATGCGTCGCCTGACTCCCGCAGAACTCTCCGCCCGCAACAAGCGCAACCTCGCCATCGCCGGTGCCCTGGTCGCCTTCATCCTGCTGGTGTTCACGGTCACCGTCCTGAACCTCAAGCGCAACATCGACGCCCGCAAGGAAGCGCTCGCGGCCGGTGCCCCTGTGGAGTACGCCCGGTGAAGAAGCCGACCTCCAACCACCTTGTTGCCATCGCCTGCGCCGCCGGCGTGATGTTCATGACCGGCGCGGCCTTCGCCGCCGTGCCCCTTTACCAGCTGTTCTGCCAGGTCACCGGCTTCGACGGCACGGTCCGCAAGGCAGACAAGGCACCGGATGTCCAGCTGGACGAGACGGTGTTGATTCGGTTCGACACCAATGTGCGCGGCCTGCCCATGACCTTCCGGGCCGAACAGGTCAGCCAGCGCGTCCACATCGGCGAGACCGGCATCGCCTATTTCGATGTGACCAATACCTCCGACCGTCCGATCAGGGCCACGGCCGGGTACAACGTCGTCCCCGAGCGGGCCGGCCCCTATTTCCAGAAGCTGCAGTGCTTCTGCTTCGAGGGGCAGACCATCCAGCCCGGCCAGACGATGAAATTCCCCGTCCAGTATTTCGTGGCACCCGAAATGGCGACCGATCGTGAAAGCCGGGGCGTAGAGGAGATCACCCTCAGCTATACCTTCTATCCCACCCAGGGCTTCGAGCAGGCTGCAAAAGCGGACATCGCTCCAAATGCCCAAGCCTCTGGCGCGGCGGGATAGCCGACGCTATAGCCTGCCCCTAACGACTCTCGACTGTTTCAAGAGACCCTGATGGCCGACGCACACGCCACTCCCCACCACGACTATCACCTGGTGAACCCCAGCCCCTGGCCGCTGATCGCCTCGATCGCGACCACCCTCATGTTCATCGGCGCTGTCGTGTGGATGAAGGGCCTTGTCGGGCCCGATGCGGGCCCGATCGCGGCCGCCCTGCTGGCCAAAGGTGACAAGGTCCTGTTCTTCGCCGGCCTGGCCGGGGTTCTGTTTTCCGCCGTCGCCTGGTGGGCGGACGTGATCAAGGAAAGCAAGGCCGGGGATCATACACCGGTGGTTTCGATCGGCCTGCGCTACGGCATGATCATGTTCATCGCCTCGGAAGTGATGTTCTTCGCCGCCTTCTTCTGGATCTTCTTCGAGATGGCGGTCTTCAACGAAGCCCGCGCCCACATCCCGGAAGTCGCCGGCTGGGCCGATACCGCCGCCGCCTGGTCGACCTGGCCGCCCAAGGGTATCGAGACCCTCGACGCCTGGCAGCTGCCGCTGCTCAACACCGTCATCCTGCTGCTCAGCGGCACGACGGTGACCTGGGCCCACCATGCGCTGCAGGTCGGTGACCGCAAGGGGGCCCGGACCGGCCTGATCATCACCGTCCTGCTCGGCATCCTGTTCACCGCGGTGCAGGTCTATGAGTACCAGCACATCCTGCACGAGCACCTGTTCTTCAACGAAGAGGCCGCGAACTCGGGGCTCTATGGCTCGATCTTCTTCATGGCGACCGGCTTCCACGGTTTCCACGTCCTGCTCGGCACCATCTTCCTCCTGGTCTGCCTGCTGCGCCTGATGGCCGGCCAGATGACCCCGCAGAAGCATTTCGGCTTCGAGGCGGCGGCCTGGTACTGGCATTTCGTGGACGTGGTCTGGCTGTTCCTCTTCGCCTTCGTCTACGTCACCTTCGGGTGACGGACGGCCCCACAGGGCTTGATCTTGAGCCGGCGCGGATCGACCCGATCCGCGCCGGACTTCTTTGTCGCTGTCCCCACTGCGGCAAGGGCCCGCTGTTCAGCGGCTTTCTCAAGGTGGTCGACCGCTGCGCCGTCTGCGGCTTCGACTTCACCCGGCTGAACACCGGCGACGGGGCCGCCATCTTCATCATGCAGATCGCCGGCGGCATCGTGGTGTTCGGAGCCCTGTTTGTGCAGGTGGCCTTCAACCCGCCGATCTGGGCCATGCTGATCGTCGCCCTGCCGCTGGTCGCCGGCCTGTCGCTCGGCCTCATGCGCCCCGGCAAGGGCGTGATGATCGCCCTTCAGATGCGCAACAAGTCGGGGCAGTCGCGCCATGACAGCTGAGGCCATGCGCCCCCGCTTCCCGTTCGGCCTGACGATCGTCTGCGCCCTTGCCCTCGCCCTGCTGTGCGGCCTCGGCGTCTGGCAGGTGCAGCGGATGCAGTGGAAGAACGGCCTGATCGACCAGGCCGAGGCCGCCGCCGCCGTTCCGCCCGCGCCGCTTGCCGCCGTGATGGCCATGCCCGATCCTGCCTTTCGCAAGGTGGCCATCGATTGCCCGGGGTTGGCCACCGCCCCCTGGGTCGAGCTTCAGACCATCCATGACGGCGAGCCCGGGGTGCGGCTGATCTCGGCCTGTCGGCCGGCCGGCTCCCCGTCGGTCTTCCTGATCGACCGCGGCTTTGTCGCCGGGACCATTTCCGCCCGCCCGCCGGTCGAGCCCTCGACGGAGTCCTTCCCGCTGGTGGCCGAGGTCCGGGAGACGCCGCCGCCGGGTCCCATGGCCCTGCCCGTCGACAAGGGACGGTTCTTCGCGCGGGACATGGCGGGGATGGCCGCGGCCCTCGGCGTGGCCGACCCCGATCCGAACACCCTGTTCGCCCTGACCTCATCCAATCCGGAGTGGCCGGCGCTCCAGCCGTCCGCCCCGCCGGCGGCCTTTTCGAACAACCATCTGGGCTATGCCCTGACCTGGTTCGGTCTGGCGCTGGCGCTGGTCGGTTTCTACATCGTGCTGCTCCGCAGAACCCTCAAGCAGCCTCGCTCCGCGAGCGAGGCGATAGGGAAAGAAGAATCCTCCTGACCGCCACCCTCCACACCCTGTCCAACGGCGTCCGCGTCGTCTGCGATCCCATGCCCGGCCTGCGCACCCTGGCCCTGACCGTCGCCGTGCGTGGCGGGGCCAAATGGGAGACCGAGGCGACCTCGGGCTGGTCCCACTGCCTCGAACATCTGGTGTTCAAGGGCGCGGGCGACATGGGCGCGCGCGAGATCGTCGAACGGATCGAGGCCGAGGGCGGCTCCCTGAACGCCTCGACCGGCTATGAGCGCACCAGTTTCGAGGTCCGCGCCCTGCACGGCTCCCTGCCGCTGGCCATGCAGGTGGTGTCCGACCTGGTCTTCCGGCCCACGCTCGACCCCGCCGAGATCGAGCGCGAGAAGGACGTGGTGGCCCAGGAGATCGCCGAGGCCTTCGACACCCCCGACGACCACGTCTTCGAAATGGCCCAGACCCGCGCCTTCGAGGGCCAGCCGCTCGGCCGGCCGATCCTCGGCTCCGTGGCCAGCCTCAAGCCCGTCACCCGCGCCGCCATCGGCGACTGGCGCGCCCGTCTGTATTCGCCGGACCGGATGGTCGTGGCCGTCTCCGGCGCGGTGGACGAGACCCAGCTTCTGGCCCTTGCGGAGCGCTGGTTCGGCACCGAGGCCTCGACCCCGGCCGAAGCACCGCCCGTGCCCCGGTTCACCGGCGGCGAAGCAGCCCTGACCCGGCGGATCGAACAGGCCAACATCGTCTTCCAGCTGCCCGCGCCTTCGGCCCGCGATCCGTCCTATGCCGCGACCCGGCTGATGAGCGAGATCCTCGGCGGCGGCATGGCCTCGCGTCTGTTCCAGAGCGCCCGCGAGGAGCGCGGCCTCGCCTATGCCATTGATGCCTGGCACGAGCCCTATGAGGACGCGGGCCTGCTGGGGATCTACGCCGGAGCCGCCGCCGACCGGGCCGTTGAGCTGGCCCAGGTGTGCGCCGCCGAACTCAGGGCCCTGGCCGAAACCGGTCCGACCGCCGCCGAATTGTCGCGTGCCAAGGCGGTGCTCAACGCCGGCCTGTGGATGTCGGACGAAAGCCCCGCCGCCCGCGCCGGCCGCGCCGCCGCCCAGGTGCTGATCTTCGGGGCCCTGATCCCGTCACAGACCATGTCGGAACGGACCCTGGCCCAGACTGTCGATACAGTCCGCAGCGCCGCCGCCGCCTCGCTGACAGCCGGGCTCTGCGCCACCGCGGTGCTGGGCCCGAAGGCGGCGGCCCCCGCCGGCGCGGCCTTCCGCGAAGCCCTTTTCGGCTAGTTCCCGGGACTCCTTGTCATCCCGAAAGCGCCGGGGCGCTGTCCGGTGTGGTTCACCTCGCCGGAACACTGCGCTAAAACAGTCCCATGGCCCTGCTGGACTGGATCAACGAAGCGACCGGGCCGGTGGTGAAGGGCCAGGGCGTGACCCTGCGTCCGCCGCGCCTGTCCGATCACGAGGCCTGGGCGGCCGAGCGGCTGGCGTCGCAAGCCTGGCTTCAGCCCTGGGAGCCCCTCTGGCCCGAGAACGATCTGACCCGGGCCGCCTTCCGGCGTCGCCTGTCGATCTATGCCCGCGAGATGGAGGCCGGCAACGCCTGGCCCTTCTTCATTTTCGCCGATTCGGATCAGTCGCTGGTGGGGGCGATAACCCTGTCCAATGTCCGGCGTGGCGTGGCCGAGACCGGCACCCTGGGCTACTGGATCGGTCGCCGTTACGCCGGTCGCGGATACGCCACGGCTGCGGCCCGGGCCATCGTCGCCTGGGCCTGCCAGGACCTGAACCTGCACCGAGTCGAGGCGGCCTGTGTGCCGGACAATACCGCCTCCCGCCGCGTGCTTGAAAAGTCAGGCTTTCATCTTGAGGGAAGGGCCCGGGCTTATCTGAAAATTAACGGCGTTTGGGCAGATCATCTTCTGTTCGGTCTCGTCAATGACGGGGTCGGACTCGGCGGCTGATTCCGGCCGTCCTGTCGGGACCCTTCAGGCGTTTGAACACTCGCTCCAGAAGTCTGGCTTGGGACGCGACGACGGCCATTGAGGCGTTGGCCGCCGCGGACACCGCCCTGTGGATCTGGACCCCGTCCGAGGACCAGATGCGCTTTACCGGCGCGACGCGGTCTCTCGGCCTCGGTCCGCTGGCCCCGGAGTGCTCGGGGGCGGCCTTCACCGCCGTGGCCATTCCCCAGGATCGGGCGCTGGCCGAGAAGATTCTCAAGCCGCAGGCCGAGGGCACCGAGGTCGCCGTCCGCCTGCGCATGCGGGACTCAGAGACCTGCATCTGGCGTGGCGTCTGGCTCGAGGACGGGCTGCGCGCGGCCGGCGTCGTCGCCCTGGAAACGAAATTCGCCGCCTCCCACCTCGACCGGCTGACAGGTCTGCTCGACCGTCGCACCTTCCTCGCCCGCGCCGGGGAGCAGCTGGTCCAGCCCGGCGACTATGAGCTGGTGGTGGCCGACGTCGACCGCCTGCGCCGTCTCAATGAGGCCCTGGGCCATGAGCGCACCGATCTGGTTCTGGCCGCCCTCGGATCACGCCTGAACGCCGCCTTCGCCAAGGACGCCCATGCCGCCCGCATCGGCGAGGACGAGTTCGCCGTCCTCGCCTCGCGCGGCAGCGGCACCGTGGCCGAGCGGGTGCGCGAGGCCCTCGAACAGCCCCTGCGCGTCGCCGGCTTCGACATCTATCCGACCGTCTCGATCGGTTCGGCCCAGGCCGAGGGTGGGCTGGACGCGCCGGATCCCGCCGAGCTTCTGCGTCGGGTCGAACTGGCGGTCGAACAGGCCAAGACCGCAGGCCGCGGCGGCGCCGCCGCCTATGGCCGTGCCCTGGAAAGCGACAGCCTGTCCCGGCTGGCCATGGAGGCCGACCTGCGCAACGCTTTCCTGCGTGGTGAGATCGAGGCCTTCTATCAGCCGGTCGTCAATCTGCTGACCGGGGCTGTGGCCGGGTTCGAGGCCCTGGCCCGCTGGCGCCACCCCCGGCGGGGTGTTGTCCCGCCCGATGAATTCCTCGGCCTCGCCGACGAGATGGGCCTGATGAACGATCTCGGCCTGCTGATGATGACCCAGGCCGCGCGTCAGCTGGCCGAATGGCTGGTCCGCCATCCGTCCGCGGGCAAGCTGTTCTGCAGCGTCAATCTTTCGGTCGGCGAGATCGAGCGGCCCAATCTGGTCGAGGACGTGACCCGGATCATCGCCGAGGCGGGCCTGCCCCGCGGCGCGCTGAAGCTGGAGGTCACCGAGGGCGACATCATGCGCGATACCACCCGCGCGGCCGACACCCTGACCCGGCTGCGCGCGGCCGGCGCCTCCCTGGCGCTCGACGACTTCGGCACCGGCTTCAGCTCCCTGACCTGGCTGGCCAAACTGCCGTTCGATACGCTGAAGATCGACCGCTATTTCGTTCTGACCATGGACAAGGACGAGGGCTCGGCCAAGATCGTCAAATCGGTGGTCAACCTCGGCCGCGACCTGTCGCTGGAAGTCGTCGCCGAGGGCGTCGAAAACGCCAGCCTCGCCAAACTCCTGCTCGACGCCCAGTGCCACTACGGCCAGGGCTTCGGCTACGCACCCGCCCTGCCGGCCCAGGAGGCCGAGGTCTATCTGAACGAGTCCCTCGCCGACGGCACGGCCCCGATCAAGGCGCGGTCGGCCTAGGGCGGGGGTACGCCGGCCTCGCGCCGGTTGATCCGCGCATGCAAGTCTTGCTAGAATAACATCGTTCGACCTCTCGGAGGAGACGATATGCACCGGATAACGACCGCGCTCATTGGCTTGCTGGCGCTGGGCGCCTGCGCCTCCACCCCGACCTACCGGATCAACTTTCTCGACCAGCCTGTCGAGGTCGCGGTCGCCCGCTACGGGCAACCTGACACCGTTCTGGACATGCCGGACGGACGCCGCCAGTACCAGTGGAGCAAGCGGCGGACCGATCACGTCGGCGAGCAGATCATCCGGGAGACATGCCGGCACACGATTTATGCGCGCTGGAATGACGCCGCCAATGACTGGATACTGATGAGCCGGAAGCCCTCGGTCAGGTGTCCCTGAAGTCGGCTGTGGTGCCCTGACGGGTCGAAACCCGGCTCGGCCTCAGGCCCGTCCGCTCTGCCCCGACAGCTGCGCCGGATCGATGCCCAGACCCGACACCGCCCTGGCCCATTTCCCGTCGTAGTCGGCGTCGAAGATCAGCTCCGGGTCGGCATCGGCCGTCAGCCAGACGTTCTCGCCCAACTCATCCTCCAGCTGACCCTCGCCCCAGCCGGCATAGCCCAGCAGCAGCACCGACCGGTGCGGCCCCGCCGCCGGGTCCACCATGGCCGCCAGGGCCTCGCGCGTGCCCGTCATCGCCAGACCCTCGGCAAAGGCCAGGGAGGCGTCGTCGATCAGCCAGTCGTCGGTGTGCAGCACAAAGCCGCGCTCCCGCTCCACCGGTCCGCCGATCAGCACCCGCCGCCTGGCCGCCTCGTCCGGGGCCTGGGTCTTCAGCTTGTCGAGCACCTTCTTCAGGTCCACCCCCGGCGCCGGCCGGTCCAGCCTCAGGCCCATGGCGTGGTCCGGCCGATGGGCGCAGATCAGGATCACGGCGTGTTCGAACCGGCTGTCGCTGATGCCCGGCATGGCCACCAGCAGTCGTCCGACCAGGGATTGGAATTCGACCATGACCTTATCATCGGCACGCCGGCCCGCGGACGCAAGGCGACGAAAGGACATGATCGGCTTGGCGTCGCGAACCACAACCCCTATCTGGGCGTTGACGCACTGTCCCACATCCTCCCGGAGCCCCCCATGACCGTCCAGATCGGCGACCGCATCCCCTCGGCCACCCTGACCCGCGCCACTGACGACGGCCCCAAGCCCGTCACCACCGACGACCTCTTCTCCGGCAAGACCGTGGCCCTGTTCGCCGTGCCCGGTGCCTTCACCCCGACCTGCTCGGCCCGCCACCTGCCGGGCTTCAAGGACCACCGCGAAGAGATGGCGGCCAAGGGCGTCGACACCATCGCCTGCATCTCGGTCAATGACGCCTTCGTCATGGGTGCCTGGGCCGACAGCCAGGGCATAGGCAAGGACGAGATCGTCATGCTGGGCGACGGCAACGGCGATCTGACCCGCCAGCTGGGCCTGACCATGGACGCCAAGGGCTTCGGCATGGGCGAGCGTTCGCAGCGCTATTCCATGATCGTCAAGGACGGCGTGGTCAGCCAGCTGAACGTCGAACAGCCCGGCGAATTCCGCGTCTCCTCCGCCGAACACCTTCTGGCGCAGCTGTAGGGGCTAAATCCTCCCCCATCGGGGGAGGGGGACCATCCGAAGCCGAAGGCGAAGGATGGTGGAGGGGCACTGGCGGCAGCTTCACGGCCCCTCCGTCACGGCGCGAAGCCGCGCCGCGCCACCTCCCCCGATGGGGGAGGACTTTACCGCGGATGTCCCCGAAGTCCGCCTAGGCCGCGACGGGTTCCGCCTCGGCGACCTCGTCAGCCTGCGCCAGGGTCATCACATGGGTGACGGCCCCCAGCAGCATCGGCGGGGTGATCGGCTTGGACACAAAATAGGTCATGCCGGCCTCGGTGCAGGCGGCGATGTCGTCCGGCGCTGTATCAGCGGTGACGGCGATGATCGGCACCCCGGCGTTGGGGCCACCTCCGGCGCGGATCCGTCGTGTGGCCTCGCGGCCATCCATCTCGGGCATCCGCACATCCATGAAGATCAGGTCGAAGGCGGTCTGCTCGCAGATACTGACCGCCGTCAGGCCGTCGGCCGCTGTGGCGATATCGCAGCCCAACGGCTGCAGGATCAACTGGAGGGCGCGTCGGTTGATGTCATGGTCGTCGACCACCAGCACCCGCATCGGCCGGCCTTCGTCCGCCTCGCTGTCGTCCAATACCCCTTCCGGGTCCTGGTGCGCCACAGGCTCAACCCGGGCCGGGGATGAGGTCGTTTCCATAGCCGGCGAATGGCCCGACGGGTTTCGAACGGTCGAGCCCGGCATGCGGTCGGGCAGGGCCCGGGCGACGGCGTCGCGGCTCTCACGGTCGAGCGTCGTCGGGGCGGCTTCTGCCCGCTGGGCCTGCAGCAGGAACAGCGACAGGGTGAAGCTGGTGCCGGTGCCCGGACTGCTGCGAACGGTCAACCGTCCACCCATCAGTTCTGCAAGCTGGCGGCTGATGGCAAGGCCCAGTCCGGTGCCGCCGTGAAGCGCGCTGACTCCCGACAGGGTCTGATCGAATGGCGTGAACAGCCGGTCGAGCTGGTCGTCGGTCATGCCCGGGCCGGTGTCCTCGACAGTGATCAGCACCGCATGGCCACCGGGCTCCTCGCTCCAGGCCTCGAGACGCAGGGTGATCGAGCCCGTCCCGGTGAATTTCATCGCGTTGGAGACGAGGTTGTTGAGGATCTGGCGCACCCGCAGCGGATCGCCCCGGACGGCGGCCGGGATCGATGCTGCGCCCTCGACCCGCAGTTTCAGGCCCTTGCCCCGGATCGGGCCGCGCCACAGTCGCATCGTCTGTGTCAGCAGGCTGCGCAGGTTGAAGTCCACATGGTCGACCGTCATGTGGCCGGCGTCCAGCTTGGCGTGATCCAGCAGGTCGTCCAGCATGGCCTTCATCATGAGGCTGGCGTCGGTGATCAGAAGGGCCTGGGACCGGGCAGCAGCATCCGATGCTCCATTTTCCAGCTCCGCAGCGCCGGTCAGGATGGCGCTGATCGGGGTTCGCAGGTCGTGGCCGATCGCGGCCAGGAAGGCGCTGCGACCGGCCAGGATTTGTTCGGCCTCCAGCCGTTTGGCCTGGGCCTCGACGCGGGCCGCACGCTCCGACTGGTGCGCCCGGTTCATGCGCCTCCAGGTCGACAGGCAGAAGGTGACAAAGGCACCGGCACAGAAGGCGGCGACGGTCAGCATGCTGGACGTCGCTCCCTCGGTGGCCATGAACACCGGCGTCATCGCCAGAAGCAGCAGGGGCCAGGAAGCGGTCAGCAGCATCACCGACCCTGAGCTTGAGGCATTGCCCAATGCGTAGATGGCCGCCCCCGCAAGCAGCAGGATCGCGCAGACGCCTCCGGCGGGACCACCGATGAGCCAGAGCGCTATGGACAGGCTGCAGAAAAAGGCCGCGTTCAGGACCAGGGAAATCCAGGACGCGACGCGTCGGGCACCGGACAACCGGTCGGTCTTGCCGGCGGTGATCGGGGTAAAGATCCAGAGGTCCAGCAGCTGGACGGCGAAATAGCCGACCACCCAGCCCAGGCTCAGTGGCCAACCCAGGACCGGACTGAAGATCAAGGCAAGAGCCACGGCAAGGCCGAGCCGCTGCAGCAGGGACTTGCGCCTTTGGCGGATCGCCCTGGCCCAGTCGCCGGAATCAGCGACGGCCGCACCGGGAGGCATGTCGTCTGCTGCTTTCGCCATGCGGCTCCCCGAAACGGGCGTTTCTGCCCCACCCGGGATCATGACCGGCTCGCCCTAACGCTCCGTCAACGGGCGGCTGAAACAGCCTCTGCGACGGTGGAAAATCCCTCGGCACGCAGCCGCGCGGCGAGGTCGCGCTTGATCCGTCCGATCAGTCCCGGCCCCTCATAGATCAGGGCGGAATACAGCTGGACGGCGCAGGCCCCGGCCCGGATGCGGGCCCAGGCCTCGGCGCCGCTGTCGATGCCGCCCGCCGCGATCAGGGGCAGCCGCCCCCCACCGGCCTCGGCCGCGGCGCGCAGGGCGGAGCCGGATCGCGCCTTCAGCGGCGCGCCCGACAGGCCTCCCGCCTCGGCCCGGTCACGCGACCGCAGGCTGTCGGGCCGGTCCAGGGTGGTGTTTGACACAATCAGGGCGTCGATCCGGTGATCGAGGCTGGCCTCAACGATCAGGCCGATCTCGGCCGGGGTCAGATCCGGTGCGATCTTGAGGAAGACCGGCGTCGGGTCTGTGCCCCGCGCCTCGGCCAGCCGCCCCAGCAGGTCGTCCAGCGCCGCCCGTCCCTGCAGGGCGCGCAGGCCCGGCGTATTGGGCGAGGAGACATTGACCGTGACATAGTCGGCCAGACCCTTCAGCCGGATCAGCCCCGCGACATAGTCCGCCGCCTTGTCCTCCGTATCCTTGTTGGCCCCCAGATTGGCACCGATCACGGCCTTGCGCGGCCGGGCCGCCAGCCGGCCGGCAAAGGCCTCCAGACCGGCGTTGTTGAACCCCATCCGGTTGATGATCGCCCGGTCCTCGCTCAGGCGGAACAGGCGCGGTTTCGGATTGCCCGGCTGGGCCAGGGGAGTCACCGAGCCGCATTCGACAAAGCCAAAGCCGAGCCGTGACAGGCCGTGCAGGGCCTCGCCGTTCTTGTCCAGACCGGCGGCCAGCCCGACGGGATTGGGCAGGTGCAGACCGGCGACGGTGGTGGCAAGGATGGGGTCATCCGCCCGCGCGGGCGGCAGGGGAGCCAGTTGCAGGGCCCGGATCGCGAGGCCGTGGGCCGTCTCCGGGTCGATTGTGCGCAGCAGGGCGGCACCGATGTCGGTCACGGCCATCCGATCGCTCCATCCTCGAAGTGCATGACGCCGTCGGTATCGACCGACAGGCCGCGTTGCGGCGCGTCGGCGCTGGCGGGCAGGGGGGTGAACAGATGCGGGAACAGGTCGCCGCCGCGCGACGGCTCCCATTTCAGGGCCGCGCCGAGCGGGGCGAGGTCGACCTCGACCAGCACCAGCTCGCGCCGCCCGGCGTAGTGCCGCCGCGCCGTCTCCGCCAACTGCGCCGCCGTCGACATATGGATATAGCCGTCGGCCCGGTCGACCGCCGACCCGGCATAGGCACCGGCGGCCAGCGCGGCGATCCATTCGCTGCGATCGACCAGCTTGTAGGCGACCCCGCTCATTGGCCGCCCAGATCGCGCGGCTGGATGAAGCCTTCGAAGCTGCAGCGGCCGGCGACGTCGACGGAGAAGATCGCGGCCGCGCCCGGCGGGAAGCCGCCGCTCATCCGGTCCAGCACCGCCGGCGAGGCGGCCCCCTCGACCAGATAGTCCACGGCCAGCAGATGAATGCCGGGATTATGGGCCACGACCATCAGGCAACCGGCCTCATCCTCGACCGCCTCGATGTAGCGACGCAGGGTTTCGGAGCCGCCATTGTAGAGGGGCTCGTCTTCCCGCACCTGCACGTCGCCGAAGGCATCATGCAGCAGCTCCCAGGTCTGGCGGGTGCGGGCGGCCGGCGAGACCAGCGCCAGATCGGGGCGCATGCCACGCCCGGCCAGGGCGCGCGCCATGGCGGCGGCATCCTTTCGACCCCGGCCGGACAGGACCCGGTCGCGGTCCCGACCGGAACCGGCGGCCGGCTCCGCCTCGGCGTGACGCATCAGGATCAGTCGCTGCATGGGCAGGGCTTTAAGGGCGTTCGCCGTTTCCCGCCAGATCACTGTCCGACAGATCGCGTGGTGATCGCGAGGCGGGCTGGGGCTGGAGCGCGGGTGCCATCACCGGCACCGTTGCCACCGCCCCGCCCGGGCGGATCCGGGCATAGGCCTGCCGGGTCGCCTCCAGCAGGATGACGCCCGCCGCCCCCGGCATGATACGCTTGCCGATCTGTTCCAGTCCGTCGGCGAGGGGCAGCAAGGGACCCCAGGGCGGCACATAGAGAGTCTGTGACCAGGCCGTGGGCTCCAGTCCCGCTGCCCGCACCAGCCGCTCCAGCTGACGGCGCGTGAAGGGCTGTCCGTATCCGAACGGGGTCGACTCGGATCGTGCCCACAACCCGCCCCGGGCCGCCGCCACCAGGATGATCCGTCCGGCCGGAGACAGGGCGCGCACCGCCTCGTTCATCAGGGCCTGGGCGTCGTCCGCCTCCTCCAGGGCATGGATCATCAGGATGCGGTCGAACGATCCGGCCGCAAAGGGCAGGCGTCGGTCATCGACCAGAAGGGTGCGGTTCTTGCCTGCCGCCGGCCAGGGTTCGACACCCTGACCGCCCGGCATGGCGGCGACCACCCGCCGCGCGCCGACGAAGGCGTCCAGCCAGGGCGTGGCATAACCGAGACCCAGCACATCGCTGTTGGTCGCCTCGCCCCAGGCGTCCTCGAGCCGACGCGCCAGCAGCCGCCGCGCCAGGGCACCGGCGGGCTCGCCGTAGAAGGTCCGGAGTTCCTCGATACTGCGCCGCATGGCTGCACCATAGGCCGCGCCGGGGGCGGCTGCTAGAAGACCCGTATGACCCTCGATGTGCGCCTCTTCCCCTGCCTCACCGACAACTACGGCCTGCTGGTCCGGGATCGGGACAGCGGCAGGGTGGCGACGATCGACACACCCGACGCGGACGCCATCCTGGCCGAGCTGGAGCGATCGGGCTGGGGTCGGCTGGACCTGATCCTCAACACCCACTGGCATCCCGATCACACCCAGGGCAACGCCCGGCTGAAGGCCGAAACCGGCTGCGAGATCGTCGGCCCCGAAGAGGTCCGCCGCGCCGCGCCGCTCGACCGGGTCGTGGCGGGGGGCGACACGGTCATGCTGGGCGGGACGGCCCTGGAGGTGACCGACACGCCCGGCCATACCCTCGGCCACATCGTCTATCGCTCGCCCGCAGACGCCCAGGCCTTCGTCGGCGACGTGCTGTTCAACCTCGGTTGCGGACGGCTGTTCGAGGGAACCCCGGCCCAGATGTGGAACAGCCTGCAGACCCTGGCGGCCTGGCCCGATGAGACGGTCGTCTGGTGCGCCCATGAATACACCGCCGCCAACGCCCGCTTCGCCCTCAGCGTCGATGACCGGCCGGAAATGGCGGCCCGGGCGGCGGAGATTTTCGCGATGCGCGAGCGGGGCGAGGCGACGGTCCCGACCACCATCGGCGCGGAAAAGGCCTTCAATCCCTTCCTGCGCGCGGGCGATGCCGAAACCTTTGCCGCCGTCCGGGCGGCCAAGGACGTGTTCTAGCGACGACCGCCTTCGGTCGGGCCAAGGAAGGCCTGGATCACCCGCGCCGAGGACGGACGCCCCGCCAGGCCTTCATCGGGATCGACCGTCACCACCAGCCGTCCCCCGATATAGGTGACCGAGGCGCGATCACCCTCGATGATGGTGATGGTGGTCAGCCGGTCGAGGCTTTGTCGGGCCGTCGGCGAGCGGGCAATGCGCAGGACGGCGTCGGTCGTCACGATCAGCGCCTCCACGCACAGGGACTCGGAACGCTCGCCCGTCAGATTGATGGCGACCAGACGGCCGAGGGCCTGGCTGATCATGTCGCTCCGCCGCGCCATCAGGCTCCATAGCTGCAGGGGGCCGAGGGTCGGCGGCGACAGGCTCTGGCCCGGACCGGACAGGGAGGCGGGCGATCCGCCGGGCGCGAGGGGCGTATAGACGGTCATGCCGCCGCCGGGTGTCACCCGCAGCAGCTGGTCGCCGGCGTCATTGCGATAGATCACATCCCCGCGGGGCGCGGCCGTGGGCCGCAGCACCCAGGTCTCGTCGCGCCGGTCGAAGCGCAGCAGGGGCCGCTGGCCTGACCGGTCCAGAATGAAGGCCTCGCCGGACTCAGCCACATAACGGCCGGTCGGCGGCACCGCCCGCGCCTCAACGGCGTTGCGGTTGCGCAGCGACTGACTCTGCTCGGCCTGGGCATTGCCCTGGTTCTGGGCCTGGGCCTGTGAAGCGGTGGACAGCGAAGACAGCGCCGCCGCGGCGAGGGCAATCGCCATCGCCGCCGGAAGCGGCGTTCGCGCCCTTCTGACCCTCACCGTCAACTCCATGGGGCGGAGTCGTGCAATCGGCCCGCGGCGGATTTTGGGCAGGACCCGGTCAGCCGACCAGATACTGCCCTCCGTTCAGCGACAGGGTGCAGCCTGTGACATATCCGGCACGTTCCCCGGCCAGCCAGGACACCATGTCGGCGATTTCCTCGCCTTTTCCGAGTCGCCCGACCGGAATCTGGGCGATGATCCCCGCCAGGACCTTCTCGTCCATGGCCCCGACCATTTCGGTGTCGATATAGCCCGGCGCGATACAGTTCACCGTCACGCCCTTGCGAGCATTTTCCAGCGCCAGCGCCTTGGTGAAGCCGATCATCCCGGCCTTGGCCGCCGAATAGTTGGTCTGGCCGATCTGGCCCTTCTGTCCGTTGATCGAGCTGATGTTGACGATCCGGCCGAAGCCGCGGTCGCGCATGCCGTTGATCACCTGGCGCGTCATGTTGAAGACGCTGTCCATGTTCACCCGGATGACGTCGGACCATTGCTCCGAGCTCATCTTGTGGAAGAAGCCGTCGCGGGTGATGCCGGCATTGTTGATCAGGATGTCGACCGGTCCCAGCTCGGCCTCGACCTCCTGCACCGCCCGGGCGCAGTCGTCATAGGATCCGACATTGCCCTTGACCACCATGACGCCCAGCTCTTTCGCGGTCGCCTCGGCGGCCTCGACATTGCCGGAATAGCCTGCGGCGACCAGCATGCCGTCTTCCTTCAGACGCTGAACGATCGCCTTGCCGATGCCGCGGGTCCCACCCGTGACCAGAGCCACTCGAGCCATGTGCGTTTCCTTGTTCCAAGCATGGCCCTCACGGGTGGGGGGCCTTCATGGAAATGTTTAACGACAGGAGGGCGCCGGGGCTAGGGCTTAGGGCTTAGGGAGTAGGGCCGGGCAAAACGCCGCCGCCTTTCGCCCCGATCTTCGGCCCCTAAGCCCTAAGCCCTAAGCCCTAAGCCCTAAGCCCTAAGCCCTAAGCCCTAAGCCCTAAGCCCTAAGCCCTAAGCCCTAAGCCCTAAGCCCTA
>NZ_JAIYCP010000034.1 GCF_027487935.1 Brevundimonas sp. | reverse complement strand
CGTGAGCCGCTCAACCGTCGCGCCACCATCGGCATCAACTTCCGCTAAACCCGGAAGGCCGATCGGCCAGACCAAAAGCAGCCGCCGGCTCCCGAAAGGGGGCCGGCGGTTTTGCTTTGTCGGGCGAGGAACGGATCGCGGGGTGGCCAAAGCCCCGGCCGCTCGCTATCTCCGCCCGACGAACAAGGGACAGGTTTCGATGCGCGTTGCGATGATTGGCACCGGCTATGTGGGCCTGGTCTCGGGGGCCTGTTTCGCCGACTTCGGCCATGAGGTGATCTGCGTCGACAAGGACCCGTCCAAGATCGGGCGGCTGGAGCAGGGCGAGATTCCGATCTTCGAGCCGGGTCTGGACGATCTGGTCGCGGCCAATGTCCGTGGTGGGCGGTTGAGCTTCGCGCTCGACGCGGCCGAGGCGATCCGCACAGCCGATGCCGTCTTCATCGCCGTGGGTACCCCGTCACGGCGCGGCGACGGCCATGCCGACCTCTCCTATGTCCATGCAGCCGCGGAAGAGATCGCCGGGCTGATCGAGGGCTTCACCGTGGTGGTGACCAAGTCCACGGTTCCGGTCGGCACGGGTGACGAGATCGAGCGGATCATCCGCGCACGCCGCCCCGATGCAGACTTCGCCGTGGTCTCCAATCCGGAGTTCCTGCGCGAAGGGGCCGCGATCGAGGATTTCAAGAGGCCGGACCGGGTCGTTGTGGGCACCGAGGATCCGCGTGCCCAGGCGGTGATGCGCGAACTCTATCGGCCGCTGAACCTCAATGAGACGCCGATCCTGTTTACGGGGCGGCGAACGTCAGAGCTGATCAAATATGCCGCCAACGCCTTCCTGGCGATGAAGATCACCTTCATCAACGAGATGGCGGACCTGTGCGAGGCCGTCGGTGCCGATGTGCAGCAGGTCGCGCGGGGGATCGGTCTGGACAAGCGGATCGGCTCCAAATTCCTGCACGCCGGACCCGGCTATGGCGGCTCCTGCTTTCCCAAGGACACGATCGCCCTGGTGCGGACCGCCGCGGACGCCGGGGCACCGGTGCGGCTGATCGAGACGACCGTGGCGATCAATGACGCGCGCAAGAAGGCCATGGCCGGCAAGGTGGCCTCGGCCCTGGACGGGGACCTGGCCGGCAAGACGGTGGCCCTGTTGGGCCTGACCTTCAAGCCGAACACCGATGACATGCGCGATGCCCCCTCGCTGGACGTCGCCCCCGCCCTGATGGCCATGGGCGCGACCGTCCAGGCGTTCGACCCGGAAGGCATGGATGAGGCCGCAAAGCTGCTGGAAGGCGTCCAGTTCAGGGACGGTCCCTATGAGGCGGTCACGGGCGCCGATGTGGTGGTGATCCTGACCGAATGGGACCAGTTCCGGGCGCTGGACATTGACCGGATCAAGGGTCTGATGCGTCAGCCGGTCATGGTCGATCTGCGAAACGTCTATCGCCCCGCAGAAGTGCGGGCCCGCGGCTTCCGCTATGCCTCGATCGGCAGGGCCTGACGCAGCTCGACAGAGGTGAGCGCAGGACGTTCACTGGCGGCGGCGTGCGGCTGGGCCAGCAAGGCCCGGCCGGCAAAAATGACGACGATCGCGGTCAGTACCGCCGAGACGGCAGCGATAGCGGCCAGCTTCGCTCCGTCGGCGAGTTCCTGATGTTCTCGAAGCAACCGATTCCCCCGCGACGTGTGCTGTTCGTATCCAGCACCGGACGCGCCGCATCGCAAGTCACGGAACGGTGTCCAGTAACAAAAAAGGGCGGGGCCGCGACGCCCCGCCCTGATTTCCGGGTACCCGTAAACCAGGGCAGCTGAAGCATCCCGTCATTCACGCGGATAACAGACGCTCTGCCCGGGCGCGCCGCAGCCTAGCCGCGGAACGGGCGGATCAGGATCTCGACCCGGCGATTCTGCGCCTTGCCTTCGGCGGTGGCATTGGAAGCGATCGGGGCGCTTTCGCCGCGGCCGTCCACATAGACGCGGTCGGCAAGGACGTTACGGCTGACCAGATACTGGGCCACTGACGAGGCGCGACGGCGTGACAGGTCGAGATTGTACTCGTCCGTACCGTCCGAATCCGCATGGCCGACGATGTCGACGATGGATTGATCATAGCGGTTCAGCACGCCGGCCACATCGTCCAGTGTCGTGTTGAAGCGCGGATTGATTGAAGCCTGGTTGGAGGCGAACGTCACATCGGACGGCATGCGCAGGACCAGGTTGTCGCCCTGGCGCGCCACGCCGACACCTGATCCGGAGAGCTCGGCTTCCAGTTCGCGCTGTTGACGGTCCATGTACTGGCCAACGGCCGCGCCGCCCAGGGCGCCGATCCCGGCACCGATCAGGGCGTTCTTGCGGCCTTCCTCGGAGTTCGAGGTGTTGGTCAGATAGCCCAGCAGGGCCCCGCCCAGGGCACCGGCGATCACGCCCGTGCCGGTGTTGTTGCGACGCGGCGCCGAGCTGTAGGGATCCGTGGTGGTGCAGGCGACCCCGCCCAGAAGGATGGCGATGCTGGCACCGGTAAGGAGAAGCTTGCTGCGCATTGTGGGGAATCCTGTCTGAAAAAACGGTCTGGCGGCGAAACGCGAGCTTATGGTGAAGGTTCCGACCTGTATGGCACCTGAACGAACGAGGCGGATGTGATCCCGTCCCGACTTTGCCAGGTTCGCGCCTTAGGGCGTAAGGAACCGTTTGCTCCCGAATGATGAGGCCTTAAGTGAGTACGACCCCGAGCCCGGAGACCGCAGCCATGGCCCGCAAGGCGATTGAACCCGTGTCGATGTCTCTCCACGATTCGGACTTCCAGGCGTTCGCCGACCGGTTGGGATCCTCGTTCAAACGCTACGGGTTCGCGGTGATCGCCGATCACGGTCTCGACGAGTCGGTGCTCGACGCAGCCGTCGCCGACACCAAGGCCTTCTTCGCCCTGCCGGATGAAACCAAGCGTCAGTATCACCTGCCCGGCACGGGCGGCGCGCGCGGGCTGACGCCGTTCGGTGTTGAGGCGGCCAAGGGTGCGGCCACGGTCGACCTGAAGGAGTTCTGGCACGTCGGGCGCGAGCTGCCGGCGGGCCACCCCTATCGCAAATACATGCGCGACAATGTCTGGCCGACCGAGATCGAGGGCTTTCGACCCCACCTCTACGGCATGTTCACCGCCATGGACGCCCTGGGCCGACGGATCCTGCGGGCCATAGCCCGCTACCTGGAACTCGGAGACGACTTCTTCGAGGACAAGGTCGAGATGGGCAATTCGATCCTGAGGATGCTGCACTATCCGCCGGTACCCGCCGGCGCTTCGGGTGTCCGGGCCGGAGCCCATGAGGACATCAATGTCATCACCCTGCTGCTCGGCGCCGAGGAGGCGGGGCTGCAGCTGAAGGATGCCGATGGTGAGTGGCTGGATATCGCCCCGCCGCCGGGTGCCCTGGTGGTCAATATCGGTGACATGCTGCAGCGACTGACCAACCATGTGCTGCCGTCGACCAGCCACCGGGTGATCAATCCGACGCCGGAGCGGGCCAGCTTCGCCCGCTATTCGACGCCCTTCTTCCTGCATTTCAACCCGGACTTCGTCATCGAGACCCTGCCGGGCATGATCTCGGAAACCAATCCCGACCGCTATGCGGGCAAGGCGATCATGGCCGAGGATTTCCTGACCGAGCGGCTCAGGGAAATCCGGCTGATCTGACCGGCGCGTCGGAACCTATTTCGAGATTCTCAGCCTGGTGATGTCGCGCCCGATTTCGGCGAAGGCTGTGGAGAGGTCGGCCCCGCTGGCGGGAAGATGGGCGTGTTGCGGGCTGGTGGCGCAATCGGCCAGCAGGGCCGCCGCGTTGCCGCCCGCGGAAATCTGGAAACCGACCGTGTAGACGATGACGCCCGCCGCCTTCATGCTGTCGCACAGGGCCCGCCCCTGGGCGAAAGGGTCACCATTGGTCGCGTTCTGATTGATCTTGTCACGGTTCCCGCCGGATCCCGCTCCGGCGTCCACCGCGATCACGCCGCTATTGTAGGGGGTGTTGAACTCGCCGTCGGTCATGATGATGACCGCCTTCAATGTATCCTCGGGGGCATAGGCACCTGCCGGGCTGCCGGGCCAGAGGCCGTTGAAGTTCGGCGATACGGCGTACCAGCCCCAGGCCATGCCGATCTGGCCCGCGGTGGAGCCGACGACGGACAGGTCGCGGATACGGGACTTCAACGTCGCCCGGTCGCTGCTGAGCGGCAGGATGGTCGCAGACGGGCAGGGATTGCCCGAGGTTGACGGATAGTTGCGCCCGACCCGGGCCGAGGCGTCAGGCGCGGCATCGGTATAGGCCTGACGGCCCGTGCGTTCGCTGACGCAGGTGCTGGTTTCAAGCGCGCGCAGGTCACCCGAAGGATTGTAGAAGACCCGCCATTGGCAGCCGTCCTGGCCGCACCAGCTGGAGCCACCGGACGTATAGGTCCCCCATTCCGCGCCGTTGAAGCCGATCGAATAGGTGTTTTCCGTGACATGGGAGACGATAAAGGGCCGGGCGTTGACCTCGGTCATGCCGTTGACCCCCGTGATATAGACCCCGTCTCCGTTTGCGAGCCCATGGCCCGCAGCGCTCACCTGAACCGTGCAGTCCGAAAGACGGCACTTTCGAACCTCGCCCCTGCGGCTATAGCGGCCGTAACCGCTGGTCTGTAAGGTTTCCCAGGATGTGCCGTTCCACGATTGCAGGGAAAAGCTGGTGTCATTGATCCTCTGGACCCGGTAGGCGCGATCGTTCACCTGCGGCATGCCGGAGACGTTCCGGATCCAGACAAAGTCATTGGTCTGGAGGCCGTGGCTGGAGGCGGTGGTGACCACGCCCGTGCTGGCGCGGGTGATGTCGCTGATGTTCTTGGCGCTGGAGTCCGCCCATTCCATGTCCGAGATCGCCCGGGCTCCGATCGGAGTCCCGCGGGCGTCGTCGGCATAGCCACCGAGATTGACCCCCATCGAATAGGGTATGATCGCCATCCGGGTGTAGAACGGCGTCTGGACGTCCTCAACCACGATGTCGACCAACTGGGTTGCCGCCGCCTTGAGGTCAGCGATGCGTCGTCCTCCCATGGACCCCGTGATGTCGAGTACGAGTCCGACCTCGATGTTCTTGGACGAGCGGTCGACCTCGGAATCGGCGCGGACCAGCAGGTATTCGTCCATGAACCGGCCGTAGGGCGGCAGGACGATGTGGGCGACCATGGCCTTTACGGACACCTTGGATGTGGCGATCACCACATTGTCGTCATTCATGACGAAGCTGGTATCGTCCTCGCTGAGGGTGACCTCCGGAAAGGCTTTAAGGTTGGCTTTCAGGGCCGCCAGCCCCACGCGCTGCAGGTCGGAATTGGCCGTATAGGGCGAACGCGCGGCTGCGAGGGCGGCGGCGTCCAGCGCGTCCTGAAGATTGGCGCGCACGGTCGAGGCGCGATGGATGTCCACGCCGCCGACGGTCAACAGGATCAGCACGGGCAGGCTGATGGCGAACATCAGGGCGACATTGCCGCCGGAATTTTCGGCCAGGCGGCGGGTGAACGCCGACAGGGACCGGTTCATGCCCTTCATCCAGGTTTTTAGCCCCATCACCGGTTCCGCCGTTGATCGCGGGTGCAAGGCGCACACACTCGACCGCGCAAGACTGAACCAGTTCGGTTAAGGGAAGGCTCAACGCCAAGGGTTAATGCGATCGCGCTTCGACGCGGGCGTCAGGCCTCCCAGCCGCAATCCTTGCCGCGGTTCTGGACGGTCAGCCAGGCGTTCAGCGGTGCGAAATAGTCGGCCACCGCCGAAGCGTCATTCTCGCGCTGGCCGGTAAAGGCCTCCATCGCCTCGGGCCACGGACGGGACTGGCCCATCTCCATCATGGCGTTGAAGCGCGCGCCGACCTCTGCATTTCCATACACCGAGCAGCGATGCAGCGGCCCGGTCCAGCCGGCCTGTTCGCAGGCCGCACGATGGAACTGGAACTGGTAGATGTGGGCCAGGAAATAGCGGGTGTACGGGGTGTTGCCGGGGATATGGTATTTCGCACCGGCGTCGAATGCGTTCGCGGGACGCGGTCCGGGCGGGACAAGGCCCTGGTAGCGCAGCATATTGGCCGACCAGGCGTCATTGTATTCGGTCGGGCTGGTCTCGCCGTTGAACACCCCCCAGCGCCAGCGATCGACCATCAGGCCGAACGGCATGAAGGCGATCTTGTCGAGCGCCATCTTGAGCAGGAAGGGGATGTCCTCGGCCTCACCCGGCACGGTCTGCAGCAGGCCGATCTGGTTGAGATAGGTCGGGGTCAGGGCCGACAGGCCGACGAAGTCCCCGATCGCCTCGTGGAAGCCGTCGTTCGCCCCGTTCTTGAACAGGAAGGGCTGATCCTTGTAGGCGCGCTGGTAGTAGTTGTGCCCGAGCTCATGGTGGACCGTATAGAAGTCCTCGGCATTGACCTCGGTGCACATCTTGATCCGGATGTCCTCGAGGTTGTCGAGGTCCCAGGCCGAGGCGTGGCAGACGACTTCGCGGTCGCGCGGCCGGGTGATCTGGCTGCGTTCCCAGAAGGTGCCGGGCAGCGCCGGCAGGCCCATGGAGACGTAGAAGCCCTCGCCGGTCTCGACCATCCTGCGGGCATCATAGCCTGAGGCGACCAGCCGCTCGGTCAGGTCATAGCTGGAGCCGCCGCCCGTCGCCGGGGCCACGACGTCATAGATATTGCCCCACTGCTGCGACCACATATTGCCCAGCAGGTCCGCGCGGATCGGGCCCTGGTCCGGCTGGACGGCGTCGCCGTAGCGGTCGTTCAGGCGACCGCGCACATAGCAGTGCAGGTTTTCGTAGAAGGGTTTGACCTGGGCCCACAGCCGGTCGGTCTCGGCGGCGAAGGCATCCGGCTCCATGTCATAGCCGGAGCGCCACATGGCCCCGGTGTCGGCGAAGCCCAGCTCGGAGGCACCCTCATTGGCGATCTCGACCATACGGGCGTAGTCGGAGGCCATGACCGGGGAAATGGTGCGCCAGCCTTCGTACAGGGCGCGCGCCTCGGCCGGATCACGGGTCGTGGCCAGCAGGGCTGAGGCTTCCTCAAGCGTGATCTGACGGCCCTGGTATTCGAATTTGCCGGTGGCATAGGTCGAATCCAGTCGGGTGGTGATCTCGGCCAGTTCGCCTGCGGCGCCGGGGCGGTTGGGGGCCGGCAGGACGATACCAAGCCGCAGCAGGTTCAGCTTGCGCCGCACATCGGCCGGAACCTCGACGTCGTTGAAGCCGGCCGCGCCATTGGCCAGCTCGACCTGCAGCTCGGTGTATTCGGCGTTGACCCGGCTCTCCAGCCACATGGTGTCATAGGTGATGTTGGTGGCCCGGCTCCACTGGATGCGCGCGGCCTCCTCGCTGAGGGCGGCGAGACGGGTCTCGGCGTCGGCGACGAAGGCGATGGCGTCCGCCGCTGTCGGGACGGCGGCGGCCTCCACCGCTCGCACCGCTGCGGCGACGGCGTCCTCATCGACCGATGCTGTGTCCATCGCTTCATCGGTCATGCCGAGGCTGGCACAGCCGACCAGCCCAAGGGTGAAGGCGCAGGCGGCGGCTGCCGTCATCAGGGTGCGTTTCATGGAAATTTCCTCCGGGGCGCGGTCTGCCGCCGCGCCTTTGGGCGGGCAGGTGAAGGGAGTGGAGCGGTCGCGTCAAGCGTCGCCGTTCAGCCCAGTACGCAGGCGGCCAGACCCTGCTCCCGCACCGTGCCCATGGCGGCCTGGATGCGCGAGGTGCGGCGGCGGACATAGGGGCCGGGCGAGGAGGCGCTGTAACGACGCGGTGAGGGCAGGATGGCGGCCAGCCGGGCGGCCTCGCGGGCGGTCAGCGCGTCTGCCGACTTGCCGAACCAGTGCTGGGCGGCGGCCTCGGCACCATAGACGCCCGGGGCCCATTCGGCGACATTGAGATAGACCTCCATGATCCGCCGCTTGCCCCAGACGGTCTCGATGGCGACGGTGTAGCCGGCCTCCAGCCCCTTGCGGATCCAGTCGCGACCCGGCCAGAGAAAGACGTTCTTCGCGGTCTGCTGACTGATCGTTGAACCACCGCGGATACGGCCGGACCCGCGCTTTTCGGCCCGGGCATTGGCTTGCAGCGCGCGTTCGATGGCCTTCATGTCGAAGCCGTTGTGGGCGCAGAATGTTGAATCCTCGGAGGCGATGACGGCCTGGACCAGCCGGGGCGAGATGTCGTCCAGCGACCGCCAGCGGTACGACAGGCCCTCACCCTCGATCGCGCGGCTGACCATCAGAAAGGTGGGCGGCGGGGCCACGAAACGCTGGATCACAACACTGCCGGATGCCAGCAGGACGAGCAGGAGGAAAAGCGCCAGCAACGGGCGGCCCTTCTTCGCAGTTCTCTTCACCCCGGACATGGGACGATGGTGGCGCGGGCGAGGGTGGGGAGCAAGAGGCCGATTCATCTCTCCGCCCGGAATGACGATCGCTAGAGGGTCGAAACCCCCGCGTTCCCGTCCTCGTCGGCCCAGGCGACCCGGGTCGCGTCGGGGCTCATGGCGAGGGCCGTGATCGGGGCACCCCGTTCGGCCTTGAGGAAATTCAGACCCTGTCCCGCCGGATCGGCCAGCCAGACGCGGCCGTCGTTCAGGCCGGCGGCCAGGACGCCCTGTTTCGGCTGTGACGCAACGAGAGCGACCAGACTGCCCTCGTCGAAGCCGATCTCTGTAGCCTCGCGCCCCATGGGTCCGTTGGCACCGACGAAGGGCCAGAGCACGGCACCCTGGGCCCCGGAGGTCGCCAGCAACTGGCCGTTGGACAGAAAGCTGAAGGCCCGGACCTTGGACGGATAGCCGCCCATCCGCATGTTCTTCTGGTCCTTCAACCGCCAGCCATGCAGCTGGGAATCCTGCATGGCGGTGACCACAAAGGCCCCGTCGGGCGAGAAGGTCACGGCGGTGTGCGACCCGGCCCATTTGAGGAAGGTCGGCTTCTGCTCGGCGATCCGGGCGAACCACAGGGCGGCCCCGCCATAGGTCGAGGTTGCGATCCGACGACCCCTGGGTTCGAAGGCCACGCCGGAGACGGTACGCTCATGCTGGAAATCACGCCGGAAGCCGGCGTCCTTCGCATCCAGGACGGTCAGGGTCTTGCCGGCGGAGAAGGCGATCAGGCCGCTCTCGGCCGAGGCGTCGACTGCATCGATCCACTGGCCTTTGGCGCTGGTGGCCAGCACCCCGGCGTCCGTGCGGCGGTGCCAGATCAGACGGCCGTCGTCGCCGCCGGTCACCACGCCGTCACCGGACGGATGGGCCACCGCGCACAGGATCGCGCCGTCATGGGCGGCACTGAATTCGCCGCCCTCGAAGCGGACCGAACCGTCGCCCAGGGCGAAGATCGCGCCCTCGGCGTCGAAGACGACGGCGGTGATCTGGGCGTCGAAAGAGGAGGTCCTCATGCCGGGCGGCTCTCGCCGAAACCGGCACCGGGCTCCGACGGGAAGCACCGGATCAGCCGGGAGTCGGCCACCGCGGCCTGACGGTGCACGACAGCCGTCCGGTACTCGGGATCGCGCAGCATGGCCCCGAAGGCCTCTCCCGAGGGGTACCAGGCGATGAAGGCCAGGTCCCAGGTTTCGTCCCGGGGCCCGATCAGGGTCATCTCCGGACGGCCGAGCCAGACCTGTTTACCGCCTGCCCGGGAAAAGGGCGGCGCGGCGGTACGGCCGTAGGCGGCATAGGCCTCGGCCCCGGTCCGGGTCCCGGCATGGTCCGGATGATCGGCCGGATAGGTGGCTGTCTCCCGGAAACGGAGCAGGTTGATCATCGCGATCGGCCGGTCCGCCGGCAGGTCGCGGAACAGGGCCATGTCCTCGCGGGTCGGATCGACAAAGCCAGTCATGCCGCGCAGGCCTCGAAGCCCGACTTCAGGGCGGCCTCGTCCAGTTCGCGGCCGATGAAGACGGCGCGGGACCAGCGGCGCTCGTTGGGACCCCACTCGCGTTGAAGATCCCCCTCGAGGATCATGTGCACGGCCTGGAAGACCAGCCGACGGTCCTCGCCGCTGACGTCGATGATGCCCTTGGCGCGCAGGATGTTCTGACCCTGCTCGCCCAGCAGCCGGTCGAGCCAGGCGGTGAATTTGGTCCCGTCCATCGGCCGGTCGAGCGACAGGGAAATGCCCTTGATGTCGTCCTCGTGCGCATGGCCCCTCGCGCCTGAAGACGGGGCGTCATGCGGATGGTCGTGAGTATGGTCATGATCATGATGCGCGTGGTCGTGATCGTGGTGATCATGGCCGCAGTGCTCGTCATGGACATGGCCCGGCTCGCCATGGGCCGGATTGGCGAACTCGGGATTGATGTCGAGGATCCGGCCGAGGTCGAATCCGCCGAGGCCCAGCACCTGGTCCAGCGGAACATTGGCGCGCTCGGCGCGGGTGATGGGGGCCAGCGGGTTGAGCTTGCGCAGGCGCGCCTCGACCGCGACCAGTTCGGCCTCGCTGACGAGGTCGGTCTTGTTGAGGATGATGCGGTCGGCGAAGGCGACCTGCTCGCGGGCCTCTTTCGAGTCGTCCAGCCGGGCCATGACGTGTTTGGCGTCAACCAGGGCGGTGACGCTGTCGAGCTGCGTCTTCGCCTTGACGTCCTCATCGACAAAGAAGGTCTGGGCCACCGGGCCGGGGTCGGCCAGGCCGGTGGTCTCGACGATGATGGCGTCGAAAGCGCGGGTGCCGGGCTTCTGGCGTTTCATCAGCCCGGCGATGATGCGGATCAGATCGCCGCGCACCGTGCAGCAGACGCAGCCGTTGTTCATCTCGAACACGTCCTCGTCGGCCCCGACGACCAGGTCATTGTCGATGCCGATCTCGCCGAACTCATTGACGATGACGGCATAACGCTTGCCGTGGTCCTCGGTGAGGATGCGGTTCAGCAGGGTGGTCTTGCCGGCGCCGAGGTAGCCGGTGAGGACGGTGACGGGGATTTTGTCGGTCATGGGGCTCATCTAGGGGCGGGGGGCGCATGGCGCCAGTGAGATCGACTGCCGCGCCGCAGGCGCCGTCATGGTTGAAGGCGGCTGGTTCAACACGAAGGACACAAAGAAGGTCACCAAGGACACGAAGGGGCCGGGGCGTGTCCGGGGCAGCGAGCCAGGGACTCTGGAAGGATTGACGCGTGCCGCGTCATGACCCGCACGGTCTCTTTGTGTCCTTCGTGATCCCTTCGTGTCCTTTGTGATGAACCTTCTGGCGGAGGCGGCCGGGTACGGTCAGCAGGTCGGGCAGTCCGCCAGCGGTGCGGCTTCCAGCTGCAGCGTCGTGTGGCCGATGCGGAATTTTCCGCGGGCCAGCGCCTGGGCCTCGGCCAGAAGTGCGTCGCTATCGGTCCGGTCGTGACAGAGGTGGGCGGTCAGGGCGGTTTCCGTGGTCGACAGGCCCCAGACATGGAGATCGTGCACGGCGGTGACGCCGGGCAGGGTCAGGAAGGCGGCGCGGATGGCCTCGACGTCCACGCCACGCGGCGCGGCGTCGATGGCCAGATTGACCGAGTCCTTCAGCAGGCCCCAGGTGCCCAGCAGGATGACAGCGACGATGACGATGCTGACCAGCGGGTCGATGATCGACCAGCCACTGAACATGATCACGGCACCGGCAATGACCACGCCGATCGAGACGGCGGCGTCGGCCATCATGTGCAGATAGGCCCCGCGGGCGTTCAGGTCGCTGTGCTGGTCGCGCATGAACAGCAGGGCGGTGCCCAGGTTGATGACGAAGCCGATCGCGGCCACGCCCATGATCAGCCCGCTCATCACCGGGGCCGGTTCGGCCAGGCGGCGGACCGCTTCGAAGGCGATGGCCCCGCAGGCGAAGATCAGCAGCAGGGCGTTGGCGAGGGCGGCCAGCACCGTGGCCTTGCCGTAGCCATAGGTCTTGCCCGGTCCGCTTGCGCGCCGCGCCAGCCAGGCCGCACCACCGGCCATGGCCAGACCCATTACATCGGACAGATTGTGGCCGGCGTCGGCCATCAGGGCGGTTGAGCCGCTGACGATCCCCGCTCCGAACTCGACGGCGACAAAGGCCAGATTGACCAGCAGGCCGACGGCATAGCGCCAGTCGCCGGTATCGACGGGACCGTGGTGATGGCCGCCCGGACCATGGCTGTGGTCATGCCCGTGCCCGTGCCCAAGGCTGTGATCGTGTGCGTGGTCGTGAGATCCGTGGGCGTGCGCCATTCCGCTATCCTTAGTGCGGGCGCAGGATCACGAGAAGGCCGATCAGGATCAGGGCGAGGCCGAGGATGATGCCCTCGTATCGGACCCAGCGCTCCAGCCTGAGCACGGACCAGCCCGCACGGGCCAGAACCGTGAAAAGGGCCATGCCGAGCACCGTGCCGACACCGAAGGCCAGGGTCAGTGCGGTCAGAACCACGGGCCCCTCTGTCGCCTGCGACAGATAGATCGGCAACAACACCTCGCCCGGCGATACAGCCATCATGACGACCAGCCCCCAGAAGGCGGCGGTGTGCGAAACGGTCGGTTCGGACAGGGCCAGGGACGGGCCGCCGGCCAGGACCGCCGGGCGCAGCAGGGCCTTGCCGAGATAGAAGGCGCCGAACAGGAAAAGCAGTCCGGCGGACAGGCCGGGCAGCAGGCCGGTAATCCACTGGTCCACGACCAGGCCGGCGGCCACGATCAGGCCGCCCACGACGGCGGTGGTGACGATATGGGCCGACCCCGCGATGGCCACGGTCGTCAGCACCTGGGTCAGGGTCCAGCGCTGACCGCGTCCGACGAGCACAAACGGTAGCCAGTGGGTCGGCAGGGCCGCGTGCAGGAAGGCCGTGGCGAAGCCGACGCCGAGGACGGACAACAGGACGGGTTGCTGGAGGTCGGGCGGCATCATCGTCGGCCCTCATAGAATGTTATCTTATAACAGTCCAGAGCGGCCCGTCATTCTGGCCGGGGTGATCAGCCAACCCCCGATTTTTCGCCCGTCCGCGTTGACTCGAACAGCCCTCTGCGTCTATGTCGCCGCTCTTCGCCCGAGGGGGTCCCCCGTCGGGCTTATTCTTTTTGCGTTTCGCTGAGGCTTCAACATGTACGCGGTGATCAAGACCGGCGGCAAGCAGTACCGGGTTCAACCGGGCGACGTCATCGTGGTCGAGAAGCTCGACGGCGAGGCCGGTTCGAACGTTTCGTTCGGCGACGTCCTGATGCTGGGCGGCGAAAAGGGCGTGACGGTGGGCGCTCCGATGATCGCGGGTGCCGCGGTCGCCGCGACCCTGGTCGAGACCCGCAAGGGCGAGAAGATCAAGATCTTCAAGAAGACCCGCCGTCAGGGCTATCGCCGCACCAACGGCCATCGCCAGATGGAAACCGTCCTGCGCATCACCGGCATCGACGGTGCCGGCGAGAAGGCCAAATGGGACGGCGAGACCTCGCTGATGACCAAGGCTGAAATGAACCTTCGTGCCCGTGGCCTGGCCCCGCGCGTCGAAGCGACCGAAGCCGAGCCGGTCAAGGCCGCCGCCAAGAAGGCTCCGGCCAAGAAGGCTGCGCCCAAGGCCAAGCCCGCCTCCACCGAAGAAGCGTAAGAACAGTCAGAGACAGGGAGCAGACCTATGGCTCACAAGAAATCCGGTGGTTCGTCGCGTAACGGTCGCGACTCTCATTCCAAGCGCCTCGGCGTGAAGAAGTTCGGCGGCGAGAACGTTCTGGCCGGCAACATCCTCGTGCGCCAGCGCGGCACCACCTTCCACCCGGGTGACAACGTCGGCCTCGGCCGCGACCACACCCTTTTCGCGACCGCCCATGGCGCCGTGAAATTCACCCGGAAGGCCAACGGCCGTTGTTACGTATCGATTCTTCCGGCCAACGACACCGCCGAACAGGCCATGGCTGCCGAGTAGCGCGAACGGAAGATCATCCGGATCGCGCAAGGCTCAAGAGCCGCGATCCGGACCAAGGGACAAGTTTCCGCGGGGAGTCTGGATCACCAGGCTCCCCGTTTGCGTTTCCCCGCCTCGAAGCCGCCCGGGCCCTCCAAGGAGGCGGCATATCGAACGAGGCTTGCGTCTGATGTGCCTGATCGAACCCTCTGCCGTCGTCGAGACGCGACGCCTGGTCCTGCGTGCGCCGGGGGCCCAGGATGTCGCCCGCCTTGCCGCCTTTGCCAATGATCCGGCCATTGCGCGTATGACCCTGCGCATGCCGCACCCCTATGGTGTCGCGGACGCCGAGGAGTTTGTGCTGAAGGTGGCGGTCCAGGACCCCGCACGGGCCCGCACCTTCCTGATTGAACATGAGGACCATGGCCCGGTCGGCGTCATCGGCCTGTTCGAGGACGGCGATCCGGCACCCGAGGTCGGCTACTGGATTGCCCGTCCCTTCTGGGGCCGTGGCCTTGCCACCGAGGCCCTGCAGGGGGCGACGGCCTGGGCCGGCCGGTCGTGGAAGCGGCGCGCCCTGGTGGCGGGGCATTTCAGCGACAATCCGGCCTCCGGCCGGGTGCTGGAAAAGGCCGGCTTTCTCTACACCGGCGAAGTGCGCAAGGGGTTCAGCCGGGCGCGCGGTGCCGAGACCGAGATCCGTCGCATGGTCTGGCTGGCCTGATCAGCCGGTCAGCCCGTGGGCCCAGCCTGCAAACGCCAGCCAGGCCGGCGAGGTCCAGATCAGCGGCACCGTGAACATCACGGCGGCGATGACGACGCTGCCCCAGAGCGTCGCCGGATGGATACGTTTCAGGGTGAACAGGTCCCAGACGAACAGCGGCAGCAGAAACACCAGTGTCTGGAGAGGGGAGAGCGCCATCGGCAGCCATGCCGGGTCGGGAATTCGCCCCAGTGCAGGCTGAAGAAGATCGATCATGGCGATCAGCATCAGCCGCTTGTGGATGGCCGGAGTCCTTCGGAACGCGAGGGCCGCGACGATCAGGCCACCGAAAACCGGGACGTCCAGCAGGGGCACGGCCAGCCAGGTCAGCCCAGGGATCCCCGGCGGCCTCGAGAACGGCCGGTCAACGCCCTGGAGCGCGGTGACGACCGCCAGGGGAATCATGATCGCGATCAGGACCATGCCCACCGTGCCGAGCCGGCGGTGCACGGCGACCCTGTTGGTCGCCACCAGGCTGGCCTGGATCGCGAACAGGATCACCCAAGCTGAAAAAACCAGGCCGTGAGCCATCACCACAGGGCTGATGGCCTCATAGGGATGGGGGGCCGGCAGGATGCCGCGCAGATAATAGCTGGGTGCGAAGCCGATGAAGATCACCACCAGGACGATCGCCGCCATGGAGGTGAAGAACACCCTGTCGCGCACCGGCCGGACAGTGGCTGCTTCTGGCGATGTCATTTGATCTGGCCCCCGATCACCCCCCATTCCAATCAGCGACCGGCAGAGAAGTCCAGACCGGAGGCGATCCGGTCAGCCGAACAGAGTAGGTCCGAAGATGGCGGCCATGGCGATGGCACCGCCTGCCACGGCGACGATCGCGCCGGCGATGAAGGCCGCCCAGGTTCGGGCGGCCCGCTGCCGCCGCAGGCCGCTGGTCCTGACGGACCGTACCATCACGCCGGGCTTGGGGCCGAAAACCTCCGATCCCGAGATATTGTGCTGGGACATATACGCGCTCCCTGGTCCACCACCCGTTGCGGGTCGCGGCCACCGAAGCGGGTCGGACAAGGCCAAACAATGGCGAACGGCGCTTAAGCACCAATCCGTGATCAAAAGAGCGATCCCGGATCCTGCTCTGGGGCGCGTGGAGGTCGCGCCCTGTCTGAGCGCGTCAGCCGCAATAGATCAGTCGACCGGAGTAGGCGCGGTAGTAGCCGGTGTGCGGGTCGTAGGACTGAAAGCTGGCGCGGCACCAGTCGGCGCGTGATCCGTAGCCGCTGTTGTATCCGCCGGCATGGCCACGGCTGTAGACCACGCCGCGGCCCGGATAGACGTGGTCGGGTCGGCCATAGGCCCCGTGCCAGGTCGTCGAGCCCCGGGCATGGTCCTGGTTCCAGGCCGCGCCATGGCCCCGTTGATTCGCGTAGCCGTAAGGTCCGCGACCGGAATCGTCGTGGCGGTCGCCGGCCAGTTCGCGATCATTGCGCGATGCCTGCAGGCCGGCCTGACGGCGCTGGTCGCGCCAGCCGGCACCGCAGTCATCCCGGTTTGCGTCCTGGAACCGGTCGCAGCGGAAGTCGCCGGGCCGGTCCAGCTGGCCGCGCCAGTCGAAATTCGACGGAACGGCGTTGGAGCGACGGGCGCCGTAGCCGCCCGGGTAGGCTCGTTCGCCGTATCCGCTCGGGTAGGGGCTGAAGCGGTCGCCACCCCGGTCGCTCGGGTCGTGGGTTCCGCCCCACGACTGGGCGACGGCCGGGACGGCGGACAGGCTCAGGCCGGCGATGGCGACAAGGGCGAGACGGATCATGGTTAACGCTCCGAAGCGGCCGGAAACACGGCCTCAATGACAGCCGGCAAAGGCAGGTGAACCGGTTAGAGTGTGACGGACACGCGTCCGCCGCGGGTGACGATACGGCGCATCAGCACGATGCGGTCTCCCCCGGCGCTGACCGGGCTGATGATGAACCAGGCCCCGTCCGGCAATCCCGGGAATTCGAACCGGCCATTCTCGCAGGTCGTTGAGCGGACGAAGGAGCGATAGTCGGCGCTGGGGTTCTCCACGGTCCGCGTCCGCACCACCGCTTCCGGAACCGCGGCGCGGTCGGTCGACCCGTACAGGGTCTGGAACCGGGCGCGGGTATAGGGGGTGTAGGGCGTGAGCGCGACCGAACCCGTGCAGGTGAAGGCCTGGCCGCCGCGGTTGAAGGCGATGCGCCCGTCGATAGACCCGCGTCCCGATGCCGCCGACCAGGCGAAATCTTCCGCACGGAAGGCTGAAGCGGCGGCCCCGCCGGATGCGGAATCGCCCGTGGGAACAGTCGCGCAGCCCGCGAGGGCGGCACCGAGTGCAGCGACAAGGAACAGGTGGCGGGCAGACATGCAGGCTCTCTCCGTCGAGGGTGCGGGTCGAACATCCCGATCAGACGCTCAACGCCGCCATAAGGTCAAGGTTGCGGCGCATCGGGCCGTGGGCCAAAAGCGCGCATAAACCCGGCGCAGACCGGGTATAGGGAGCGTCCATGACAGTCACGTTTGACGACATTCTGGCGGCCCGGGACCGCATCGCCGGCCAGGTGGACCGGACGCCGGTCCGCTATTCCCGACGCCTGTCGCAGCTGACCGGTGCCGAGGTCTGGGTCAAGTTCGACAACCTGCATTTCACCGGCAGCTTCAAGGAGCGCGGAGCCCTGAACCGGCTGCTGCAGCTGACGCCGGACGAGCGCCGGCGCGGCGTGGTGGCAGCCAGTGCCGGCAACCATGCCCAGGCCCTCGCCTATCACGGTGCCCGGCTGGGTGTGCCTGTGACCATCGTCATGCCCGAGGGCACGCCCTTCACCAAGGCCGACGGCACCCGCGCCCACGGTGCCACCGTGGTGATCAAGGGGCTCGACTTCTCCGGCTCGACCGAGGAGGCGCACCGGCTGCGCGACGAGGAGGGCTTTGTCTTTGTTTCCGCCTTTGATGATGAGGGGATCGTCACGGGCCAGGGCGTCTGCGCGGTGGAGTTCCTGGAGGACGCACCGGACCTGGAGGCCCTGATCATCCCCATCGGCGGCGGCGGACTGATCGCGGGCAGTTCGATAGCGGCGAAGGCGATGAGGCCGGACATCCGCATCTTCGGCGTCGAGGCGGCCATGTATGCGTCGTTCAGTGCCAGACGGCGCGGCGAGACGCCGAAATGTGGTGGCCAGACCATCGCCGAGGGGATCGCCATCAAGGCCGTGGGCGACATTCCCTTCGCCCTTGCCGACCCCTTGGTCGAGGACGTCCTTGTCTGCGAGGAGGCCCATTTCGAGACGGCGGTGGCCTACTATGCCACCCTTGAGAAGACGGTGGCCGAGGGAGCCGGTGCCGGCGGCCTCGCGGCCCTGCTGGCCTATCCGGACAAATTCCGCGGCATGAAGGTCGGGCTGGTGCTCTGTGGCGGCAACATCGACGCGCGCATGCTGGCCGTGGTCCTCAATCGCGAATTGGTGCGCGAAAAGAAGATGATCGTCTATCGCATCCTCGGCGACGACCGCCCCGGCATGCTGTCAAAGATGAGCGCCGTGATCGGCGGTCTCGGCGGCAATATCATCGACGTGGTGCACAACCGGCTAGCGCTGGACGTACCGGCCAAGGGCGCGGAGTTCGACATCATGGTCGAGACCCGTGGCGAGGCCCACGTCATTGAAATCAGACATGCACTGGAAGAGGCGGGATATGAATTACGGATGGGTTAGGCGCGCATCGGCGCTGGCGATGGTCGCGGTCCTGGCGGGGCCGCTGGCCGCCTGTGATCGCGGAACGCCGGCCCCGGACGAGACGGCGGCGCAGAATCTGCGCGCAGCCGAATTCTTCCTGACGTCCAACGCACGGGTGGAGGGCGTGAAGACCCTGCCGTCGGGCGTCCAGTACAAGGTCGTCCATTCGGGCCCGCCCGGTGGCGAGCATCCGGACCGCAACGATCTGGTCCGCGTCGACTATGAGGGCACCCTGACCGACGGGACGGTGTTTGACAGCTCGTTCCAGAACGGCCAGCCGGCGGTGTTCACGGTCAGTGATGTCGTACCCGGCTGGACGGAGGTCCTGCAGGAGATGCGGGTCGGTGACGAGTGGATCATCTATCTGCCCCCGGCGCTCGGCTACGGAGAACAGGGCCGTCCGGGCATCCCGCCCAATTCGGTCATGGTGTTCCGACTGAAGTTGCTGGACATCGCCCGCGCGCCCGGCGGCGAGCGCGGCGGGGCCGTGGCGGAAGGTTAGGACGCCGGGACGGTCTCCCTCAGCCGTCCTACCGCCCAAAGCGCAGCGTCACGCACCACGGCGTCCGGATCGTCCAGCAGCCGCTCCGCTGCGGGGATCAGCCCCGTGTCACCGCTGTTGCCGATCGCATAGAGGACATTGCGCACGAAGCGGTGGCGACCGATCCGCTTGACCGGACTCTTTGCGAACAGGGTGCGGAAGGCCGCGTCGTCCAGGGCGGCGAGATCGGCCAGCCGGGGCGAGACCAGGGCCTCGCGCGCCTGCACCCGCGACTCCCGCGAGGCCGCCGCGAATTTGTTCCATGGACAGACGGCCAGACAGTCGTCGCAGCCATAGATCCGGCTGCCTGTCGCCACCCTGAACGCTTCCGGCCACGGCCCGGCGAACTCGATGGTCAGATAGGACAGGCAGCGGCGTGCATCGAGCTGGAAAGGGGCCGGAAAGGCCTGCGTCGGGCAGATGTCCAGACAGGCTGTGCAGGTGCCACAATGCTCGTGCTCGGGCGGATCCGGCTCGAACGTGGCAGCGGTCAATATCACGCCGAGAAACAACCAGTTGCCGTGGGTGCGGCTCAGCAGGTTGGTGTGTTTGCCCTGCCAGCCGAGGCCGGCGCGCTGGGCCAGCGGCTTTTCCATCAGCGGGGCGGTGTCGACGAAGACCTTGACCTCCTCGCCTGTCCGGGCGGCGATCTGGCCGGCCAGGGTCTTGAGGCGACCCTTGATGACCTCGTGATAGTCATCGCCCCGGGCGTAGACCGAGATATAGCCGGCCGAGCGGTCCGCCATTTCGGGAAGGGGGTCGTGCTCCGGCCCATAGTTGAGGCCAAGCACCACGGCGGTCCGGGCCCCGTCCCACATGGCGGTGGGATGGGCGCGGCGCTCCAGCGTCGTCTCCATCCAGCCCATCTCGCCGTGCCGCCCCGCCTCGACGAAATGCGCCAGCCGTTCGCCCGCACTCCATGGCTCGGTCGCGGAGGCAAAGCGGCAGACGTCGAAGCCCAGGGCTGCAGCGCCTTGACGGAGGGTGTCGCGGGGGTCGGCCAGCATGGCCCTGTCTCCCATACCGCCCGGTTCAGCGAAATCAGAAATCCAGATCGGCGTACCAGGCCGAGGCGGCGACGCCCGGAAAGCGGTCGGCGAGCAGGGGCCGGAAGCAGGGTCGCGACTTCAGCTTCATGTACCAGGTCTTCAGACCCGGATACGACACCCAGGAGATCTCGCCGAAATAGTCCAGCACCGAGAGGTGGGCGGCGGCGACGATGTCGGCCAGGCTGATCCGGCGGCCGGCAAGGGCGTCGCGTTGGGTCAACAGCGCCTCCAGCATCGCCAGATGGGACCGGAGCGCCTCGCGCCCGGCGCGCAGGGCGCGAGCCTCGGGCGGACCGAGACGCAGGAGTGGCTTTTCCATCCGCTCGTGCAGCAGGACCGCATTCACCTCGTCTGTGAACCGCCGGTCGAACCAGGCCAGCAGTCGCCGCACCTCAGCCCGTTCGGCGACGTCCGTGGGCAGGAGCAGGGGTTCGGCCGTCCGCTCCTCCAGCCAGCCGAGGATGGCGGCGGGTTCGCAAAGGGTCAGGGCGCGTCCGTTGTCGTCGCCGATCCGCAGCACCGGGGGCATGCCCGACGGGTTCAGCGTCGCCAGCGGGCAGTCGTCTTCCCAGGGGCGGACGGGGGTCTCGGAGAATTCGATCCTTGCCTCGCCCAGCGCCAGTCGGACGGCGCGCGAGCCCGGATCGAAGGCAAAATGATAGAGGACGAAGCTCGACATGGGTCCGTCTTGCACGCGAGGGCGTTAAGTCCGCGTTAGCTGTCTTGCCCGTGCGGCCTGTGAGGCCATGCCTCAGTTGAGGTCGGGCTGTTCCTTTTCCCCGAAAGCGCCGCCGTGGGATTCGGCCCGGCCGCGCGGGTCCGCGTGGATCAGGACATCCGCGCGCGGAAAGGCCGCCAGCAGCCGGTTCTCGGCCTCCACGACGATGGCGTGGGCCGCTTCCAGGGTCAGGGTCGGCTCGAGGTCGATGTGCATCTGGATCATCATCGCGGAGCCGGCCATCCGCGTGCGCAGCTGGTGCACGCCCGAGATCCGGGGATCCGCCAGGACGGCGGTGGTGATGGTGATCCGGTCGGCATCGGGCACGGCCCGGTCAACCAGATGGTCGGCCGCGGTTTTCAGGACGCTCAGTGCTCCCCAGAACAGCCAGACCGCGACGACCAGGCCCGCTGCCGCATCAAGGCCGGGCGCGGCCAGGAAGGAGCCGGAGATCACGCCGATCAGGACCACACCATTGGCCGCCAGGTCGCCGGCGTAGTGGGCGCGATCGGCGGCGACCGCCATGGAGCCGCTCTGGCGCATGGCACGGCCCTGCATCCAGACGAGCCATCCGGTCAGGGCGATCGAGATCAGGATGACCAGAACGCCCCAGTAGCCCGAGGCGATCGGCCGGGGGTCGAGCATGCGCTGGACCGCTTCCCAGCCGATGAAAAGGGCGGAGGCAAAGACCAGACCGGCCTGAACCAGCGCAGCCAGGGCCTCGCCCTTGCCATGACCGTAGCGGTGATCCTCGTCGGCCGGCATGGCGGCCCAGCGCACGGCGAAGAACACGCCCAGAGACGCCAGCAGGTCCAGCGCCGAGTCGGCCAGTGAGGCCAGGATCGACACCGAGCCGGAGGCCCCGAGGGCGAAGGCCTTGAGCGCGATCAGCAACACCGCGACACCCACCGACAGGCGGGTGACGGCGCGGGTCGCGGCATGACCCTCGGCGTGGATATCGATGAGTGAGGGGGCGGACGTCATGGCTGCCTTGTCGCGGAAAGCCCGTTCCCTGCCAAGACCGGTCTGTTAAGCCTGTTAGGGGGATCGTCACGAAACGGCCCCATGGTGGCGTTCCGATAGGGGACGGAGCCTTGGGCTCCCCGCGGAGGTTGCGACTTGGAGCGTGTCGACCCGGTCATGGAAGCCGTCCGCTGGATCGGACGGGGCGAGGCATTGGCCCGGCTCGGGGTCAAGACCCAGACCCTCTATGCCTATGTCAGCCGTGGCCGGATCGCCGCCCGACCGGACCCGACAGATCCCCGGCGCAGCCTCTATGCCGTTCAGGACATCGCCCGTCTGAGCGGCGATATCGTCGACGATGAGGTTCAGGCGGCACAGCGCCGCATCCCCCGGCTGGCCAGCCGCGGCGAGGCCGAGGTCTCATCATCCCTGACGGTGATCGACGACGGGCGACTGTTCTATCGCGGGCTGGATGCTATCCAGCTTGCCGAGACGGCGACACTGGAAGATGTGGCCCGGCGACTTTGGGACGCCCGATCCGCCAACCCTTTCGCCGAGATCCGGCCGCGCGTCGGTGCCGTGCCCGGCGGGTCGATCCGGGCCCGTTTGTTTGCAGCCCTCGCGCGCCGCGCCGAGGAGGACGCCGATCCCAAGGCGCGCACCGTCGAGGACCTGCGGCTGGAATGCGCCCGGGTGCTGGATGAGGCGGTGGATGCCGCAGCCGGCTCGGGGCCCCGCCTGTTCCTGCACCAGCGGCTGGCCCGATCGTGGAAGACGCCGGACCGCGACGCCCACCTGATCCGCCGCGCGCTGGTCCTGTCAGCGGACCACGAGATGAATGCCTCGGTCCTGGCCACCCGGGCGGCGGTCAGCGGCGGGGCGGCCCCCGCTGCAGCAGCCTTCTCCGGACTGATGACCCTGAGCGGGTCCGAGGCGATGGCCGAGCTGATGCGGGCATCGGACTGGGTGGTGGCCGTACGCCGCCAGGCCACCGACGCCGCGCGTCGGGCCCATGCCGCCGGTGGACTGGCCGGTTTCGGCAGCGCTGAATACCCCGCCGGCGATCCACGCGCCGTCGCGCTGATCAGCGCGGCGGACCTGCCGTCTGACCTGTCCCGCGCCGTGCAGGAGGGCGAAGCTGCCACCGGGCAGCCGGCCAATTTCGGCCTGGCGCTGGCGGTCATCGCCCGGCGTCTGGAACTGCCCCGCGACGCCGCCCGGGACCTGCTGCTGCTGGGCCGTCTGGCCGGCTTGCTGGGTCATGCGCTGGATCAGGCGACGAATGGCTCGCCTATCCGGGCGCGGCTGCGCTATGTGGGACCCGAACCGGGCGCGCATTGACGGCCCTTGGACATCGGGGGCGTGCGTGAAGGACTGGATTGCGGCAATCATTCTCGGGCTCGTCGAGGGGCTGACGGAGTTCATTCCGGTTTCTTCGACCGGCCATCTGTTGCTGGCCAAGGAAGCTCTCGGTCTTCCCAATACGCCCTGGGACACCTTCATCGTGATGATCCAGCTGGGCGCGATCCTGGCCGTGGTCGCCGTGTATTTCGCCCGGCTCTGGAAGGTGCTGCTGGGTCTGCCGGGCAAGGATCCCGCCGCACGGCGGTTCGCCATTTCCGTCCTTCTGGCCTTCTTCCCCTCGGCGCTCCTGGGCCTGCTGTTTCACGACTTCATCAAGGGCGTGCTGTTCAATACCACCATCGTCTGCGTCACGCTGATTGTCGGCGGGATCGCCCTGATCGTGCTGGAACGCTGGTCCGATGCCGGCACCATGGGTCTGAGGCGCGTGGTCAGGGACGGGGTCGAGACCCTCGAACAGCGTGACCTGATCGAGGACTCCATGAAGCTGTCATGGAAGACGGCGCTGGGCATCGGCCTGTGGCAATGTCTGTCGATCATTCCGGGCGTATCGCGCAGCGGCGCGACGATCGTCGGGGGCTTGCTGCTGGGTGTCGACAAGAAGGCCGCTGCAGAGTTTTCGTTCTTTCTGGCCATTCCCACCATGGTCGGCGCGTTCACCCTCGACTTCTGGGAGAGCCGGGAGATGATCACCAACGACGTCGCCGGCCTGATCGCGATCGGCTTCGTGGTGTCCTTCATCAGCGGCCTGTTCGTCGTCCGCTTCCTGGTGGATTTTGTCGGCCGCTTCGGTTTCGCCCCGTTTTCGGCCTGGCGCATCCTGGTCGGCACCGTCGGTCTGCTGGCGATCTGGCTCTACTGAGTCAGGCCGGCGCTGACGTTCAGCGTGCGGTGGCCGGGACGGTCAGCCTCCCGGGACCCGTTGTGTCCGTCGTGACGCCGTTGTGTTCGTTGTGGTGAACCAGCGCGCGGCAGCGCAGGCCTCAGGCTTCAGGCCGCCGGAGCCTCTGCGAACTGGCCGCCGCGGCGGTAGCGCCAGAGGTAGGACGGGGCGATGGCCTCGATGCCGGTCGGCTCGATCCCCAGCGCCGCCAGACCCTCGGCACCGTCGGCGACGACATTGTCGCTCTCCAGCAGGGTCACCTGGTCACGGGTCAGCACCGGGGCGATGCCGATCATGGCGGTCAACTGGGCCATTGAGCCGATGGCGCGGGCTGCGAAAAAGGGCAGGGGAACCAGGACAAAGGCCCGATAGGTCTCGCGCCGGATCAATTTCAGCACGTCCTCGAAGGTCATCACCGCCGGGCCGCCCAGTTCAAAGGTCCGGCCTGCCGCCTCGGGGGACACGGTCGCGCGGGCGATGGCCTCGGCGACATCGGCGACATAGACCGGCTGGAATTTCGTCTGGCCGCCGCCGATCAGCGGCAGGGCCGGGGCCATGGAGGCCAGGGCGGCGAAACGGTTCAGGAAGTCGTCACCGGCCCCGAAGACGATCGACGGCCGGATCACCACGGCGTCCGGCTTGATCTCGCGCACCGCCATCTCGGCCGCGGCCTTGGACAGGGCGTAGTCGGAGCGGCTTTCCGGGCTGGCACCGATGGCCGAGACCTGGACCAGACGACCGACACCGCCGGCCGCGCAGGCCTCGGCGATGTTGCGCGAGGCGTCGACATGCAGGCTCTGGAAGGTGCGACGTCCGGATTCATACAGGATACCGACCAGATTGATCGCCGCGTCCGCACCCCTGAGGGCCGCAGCCACGTCTTCCGGCCGGGTCACGTCGCAGCGGACCGACTGCAACTGGCCGACCGTGCCGGAGGTCTGCAGCTTCCAGGCGAGGTCGGGACGGCGGCAGGCGATGCGCACCCGCCAGCCGCGTTTGGCCAGCGCCTGGACCACCTGGCTCCCGACGAAACCGGAGCCGCCGAAGACGGTGACAAGGCCGGGGGCGACTTCGTTCATGACAGGCTCCATTGGGCGACGGTGCGAGGACGCAAGAGCCTCGAAGCGCCGGGGATTAGACGATGGCCGCAGCCCTCGCAACGCAAAGGCCGCAAATCCCTGTTGACCGGCCCCGGACCCTGCCTTAAGGGTCCGCGCCTTCCGGACGAAACGTGTGCAAACGCAAGACGTCTGGGCCCAGGTGGCGGAATTGGTAGACGCGCTGGCTTCAGGTGCCAGTGATAGAAATGTCGTGGAGGTTCGAGTCCTCTCCTGGGCACCAATATTCTGAACGGCGTCGCGCTTCGGTGCGGCGCCGTTTGTCTTTGAGGAGTGGCTGGTGGTTAGTGACTGGCGGGGGCGGGTTCGCTGGCCAGAAGCCTTCGGCGTCGCCTGTTCAGCCTCTGCCACCAATCACTGACCACTAGCCACCAGCCACTCCGAGCCGGAGGGAGACATCCCCGCCGCCACACGCTAGTTGAGGGCTTGAAAGGGTTTCACGAATGACGGTGTTCCTCCACGACGGCGACCTGCCCGACGGCCTCGATCTCGGCCCCGAGGTCGCCGTTGATTCCGAGACCATGGGGCTGCGCTTCCGGCGTGATCCCCTGTGCGTGGTGCAGCTGTCGGCCGGTGACGGCGACGCCCATGTCGTGCGCCTGAACCGCCCGGCCTATGACTGCCCGAATCTCAAACGCCTGCTGACCGATCCGAAGGTGCTGAAGCTGTTCCATTTCGGCCGGTTCGACATCGGCATGTTCCAGCTGCACCTGGGGGTCGAGACCCGCCCGGTCTATTGCACCAAGATCGCCTCGAAACTGGCCCGCACCTATACCGACCGCCACGGCCTGAAGGATGTGGTGCGCGAACTGGTCGGGGTCGATCTGTCCAAGGCCCAGCAGTCCAGCGACTGGGGCGCAGACGAGCTTTCGCCTGCCCAGCTGGAATACGCCGCCTCCGACGTCCTCTATCTGCATGCCGCCAGGGTCCGGCTGGACGAAATGCTCGCGCGCGAGGGCCGGACCGAACTGGCCCGCCAGTGTTTCGACTTCCTGCCCACCCGCTCGGCGCTGGACCTGGCCGGCTGGGACGAGATGGACGTGTTCGCGCACAGCTGATGACCGATCCCGCCGACATCCATGCGCATCAGGACGAGGCCCGCGTCGCCGCGACAGCCCGGGCCTTCCGCGCGCGGTCGCGGCGGGTGCAGCTGCTGCGCCGGGTGCTGCCGGTCGCGATCATTCTGCTGGCCGGCGGCACGGTTAGCTGGATCGTGCTGCGCAGCGTCATGTCCGACGTCGAGCGCAAGGCCGGGACCAGTCGCGAGATCCGCCTTGATAAGCTGAGGTTCCACGGTCAGGACGCGGCGGGCCGCAGCTTCGTTATCGGCGCGGAGGGGGCTGTGCGCGATCCGGACACGGGCCGCTACCGCCTGATCGGCCCGGCCCTGCGGCTGAACCTCGGCGGTCGCAAGGTGACCACCCTGACCGCCGACGGCGGGGTCTATGACGAGGCCGGCAAGCGCGTGGTGATCGGCCCCAATGTGCGGATTTCCGACGGCGGCTCGGGCTTTACCCTTGTCACGCCCGAGGCAGTGGTCGACACCGCGACCGGTATTGTGAGCGGGAACAAGGGCGTTCAGGGCTCCGGCCCGCTTGGAACCTTCTCCGCTTCGTCCTATGTGATCCGGGAGCAGGGCGGGCGCGTCGAGTTTCGGGGCTCCGGCGAGAACAAGATACGCGGCACGATCAACGCCGGAGGGGCGACCCAATGAGCATGACCAGAACCCTGACGATCGCGACGGCGGCGCTGGCGCTTCTGGCCCTGCCGACCATCGGCGGTGCCCAAACGACGCCACAGACAACGCCTCAGTCCGCGCCCCAGACAACGCCCCGGCTGGGCCAGGGGGCCATCTCCTATGGGGCAGATGCCGGTGAAGCGACGCCGAACAGCCTGTCGCTGCGCGGCCGGGCTGAAGTCGTGCAGGGACAGAACCGCCTTCGCGCCGACGCCATAAACGGTTCCGGTACCGATAGCGGGACGGAGCGGATCGAGGCCATCGGCAACGTCTATTTCGTCACGCCTGATCAGACCATTCGTGGCGACCGGGCCGTCTATACGCCGGGGGACAACCTCGTGGTCATAACCGGTGACGTCATCGTGACCCAGGGCCAGAATGTCATGACGGGTGGCCGGCTGACCTACAATACAGCCACCCAGGCGGTCACCATGGCCGGCGGGGCCGGATCGAACGGCGGGCGTATTCGCGGCGTCTTCTATCCTGAACGCAGCGGCAACTGAGCCCCGGCCCGGTCTGACCATTGGCGCGCAAGGAACTCTCAGCCCTCAATGTGATCGAGGCCCCGGCAACCCCGGCGGCCGAGCCCGCGCGCCTGACCGGCCTGCGGGTCGAGCACATCGCCCGCGCCTTCGGCCAGCGGCAGGTGGTGCGCGATGTCTCCCTGCATGTCGAGCGCGGTCAGGTCGCGGGCCTGCTGGGGCCGAACGGGGCCGGCAAGACCACCTGCTTCTACATGATCACCGGCCTGATCCCGCCCGACAGCGGCACCATCTGGCTGGACGGCGAGGACATCACGGCCCAGCCGATGTACCAGCGCGCCCGCATGGGTCTGGGCTATCTGGCGCAGGAGGCCTCGATCTTCCGCGGCATGACGGTCGAGCACAACGTCATGGCGGTGGTGGAGCTGCATCACACCGGCCAGGCCGCCATTGCGGAGGAGACCAGCCGTCTGCTGGAAGAGCTGCGCATCGACCACCTGCGCCACGCCCCGGCCTCGGGCCTGTCGGGCGGCGAGCGGCGGCGCTGCGAGATCGCCCGGGCGCTGGCGGGCAAGCCCAGCTTCATGCTGCTGGACGAACCCTTCGCCGGCATCGACCCCCTGGCCATCGCCGACATCCGTCAGGTGATCCGCTATCTGGCCGGTCAGGGCATCGGCGTCCTGATCACCGACCACAATGTGCGTGAGACGCTCGAGATCATCGACCACGCCTCCATCATCTCGGGCGGGGCCGTGCTGTTCGAGGGCAAGGCCGAGGACGTGATCCGCGACCCGGAAGTGCGTCGAGTCTATCTGGGCGATATGTACGGGTGAGGCGGGGTGATCGGGGACCTCGGGTCTCGTTGTCTCGCAATCTTAAGTGGACCGGCAGGAAAATCTTCGCCATTTGGCATTGAACTACTTCCGCAGCGTTCCCAAAGGAGTTGTCCATGCTGGCCCTTGTTCTCATGATGGCGGCGCTCCAGGACGTGCCCTCGGCACCGGCGTCCACCTTTGTTGAGGTTGAGGCCCTTCCAGGTCAGGTCGTTACGCATGTCGGCTGGCTGACAACGCCGATCCCGAGATTTCCTCGCGAAGCTATGCGTGGCCAGGTTCGTGCGGGTACGGTGCGATTGAGTTGCATCGTGACTGTCCAGGGGCGATTCCGGAACTGCGAGATCACTGAGGAGACGCCACCGGGCTTCAGCTTCGGACGTGAGGCGTTGGCCGCAGTCCGGGCCGTCCGCCTGACGCCGAGGACAATTGATGGTCGTCCGGTCGAAACCCACGTCCAGTTTTCCGTCGGGTTTCGCAGGTCAGGCCCTTGAAGGTTTTCGCCTGCCTTTGGTCGAGCCCCATAATCGCAGGCCGGTATTCAGTCTGAGGCGGACGTCGCTCCGTTGCTCAGCCGCGAGATCAGCACCGCGGCCCGCTGGGCCTGCCGCACCAGACTGTCCAGATCGACCCACTCCCCGTCCGCATGGGCATTGCCGCCGGCCATGCCGAGGCCGCCCAGGGTGTCGACATCCCCGGCTACGAAACCGCTGTCGGCGGCCCCGCGGCGAGCGGGGTCGTATTCGGCCATTTCGGGCAGGCCGAGGTCGCGGTTGACCGCGTTCAGACGGGCCAGCAGGGCGCGGTTACCCTCGCTCGGGGCCATGGGCGGATAGCCGCCCTCGCCAAAGACCAGTTCGGCGTCGGTGCGGGGCAGGTTTTCGGCGACGATGGCCTGCATCCGGGCCCGGACGCGTTGGTCCTGTTCGCGGGTCAGGGTGCGCAGGTCGCCCCGGGCGATGGCGGTCGAGGCCACGATATTGGTCTTGCCCGAGGCCGTGACATTGAAGCCCTCGGCGTCGATGGCGGCGGGCGTGCCCCCGGCGACCACCCCGACATTGTAGGTCAGGTTGGGCTCGGGAAGTTCGCGGCGGAAACCGTCGAGGATGCGGGCCAGCTCATAGATCGCCCCATAGCCGAGCGCGTCGTTGAACACCCCGCTGGAGTGTCCTGTGCGGCCCGTCGTGGTCAGGGTCCAGTTGGACGAACTGCGCCGGGCAATGGTGCCGAAATCCGCCTCGTCCTCGACCGCCAGATTCTCGAACTCCAGGGCGAAGGCGGCCGTGCGGCCGGCCTCGATCAGGTCGCGGCGGGCGATCGCCAGCGGCGCGCCGATCCGTTCCTCGTCCCCGGTCAGGAAGACGGTGACATTGGCGTCCTCCAGCGTGCCGGCCGCCTGCATGGCGCGCAGGGCGGCAATGATGACCACCACCCCGCCCTTGTCATCGCCGACGCCGGGGCCGGTTGCGCGCATCCCCGTGCGCTCGAACCGCTGGAAGGGGTTGTCGGCCTCGAAGACGGTGTCGAGGTGGCCGATCAGCAGGACGTTCCGGCCCGGGCCCTCATGGGTGGCGATCAGATGGCCGGCGCGGCCGGTCTCCGCCATGTCCACCCAGCGAACCGTAAAGCCCAGCGGCTCCAGCTCGGCCCGGACCCTGTCGCCGACGAGACGGACGCCCGGCAGGTTCAGGGTGCCGCTGTTCTGGTTCACCAGCGTTTCGAGCAGGGCGATGTGGCGGTCATGCTCGGTGGCGACCGTCCGGACCATCGTCTGTTCGGCGGGCGTGGACTGCGCCAGGGCACCACCGGGCAGGGCCAGAAGCAGCAGGGCAGCTAGGATCAGGCGCATCGGGGCTCTCGCTCTGGACGGACGGTCGGGACAGGGGAGCAAAGCGCGCGCGCGACGTCCAGCGGTTTAGAACGCCGTTAACCGGTCAGGCCACAAGGTGGCCTGAGCAAGTTTCGGGCCACGCCCGGGAGTAGAGGAAAAAGAACGGTGCTCGGACAGAGGCTGGACATCAGGCAGGGCCAGGGACTGGTCATCACGCCCCAGCTGCAGCAGGCGATCAAGCTGCTGCAACTGTCCAGCCAGGAGCTGGACGCCTTCATTGAGGCCGAGCTCGAGCGCAATCCGCTGCTGCAGCGCGAGGACGCCGAGCCCGGCGGCGAGATCGAGGCGCCGGCCCCCACGGAAAGCCATGACGCCGCCGAGATGAGTTTCGATGAGGGTCGGGTCACGGACGCCGACCGCATGCTCGATGCCCGCTCCGACGATGTTTACGGCGATGCCAGCCCCGGCGAGCGGACCTCCGACCGGATGGAGGACGTCGGCGTCGGCGAGGCCCAGGTCGGGCTCAATGACTGGTCCCGCGCCGGGTCCGGCGGGGGGCTTCCGGACGGCGAGGGCCGTGAGCAGCCCGACAGCCGCGAAATGACCCTGTGGGAGCATCTGCAGGCTCAGGCTTCACAGGCCGGCTTTTCGTCCTCCGACCACGCCATCGCCCTGACCCTGATCGATTCCGTCGATGAGGGCGGCTATCTGCGCGGCGAACTGGCCGAAATTGCCGACCGTCTCGGCGTTCCGCTGGAACGGATCGAGGCGGTCCTGACCATTTGCCATGGTTTCGAGCCCACGGGCGTCATGGCCCGGTCGGTGCCGGAATGCCTGAAACTGCAGCTGATCGAGCGCAACCGGTTTGATCCGGCGATGGACAGCCTGCTGGCCAACCTCGACCTGCTGGCCAAACGGGATCTGACGGCGCTTCGCAAGGCCTGCGGTGTCGACGCCGAGGACATGGCCGAGATGATCGCCGAGCTGAAGGCCCTGACACCCCGGCCCGGTGCCGGCTTCGGCGGCGAGCCGGCCCAGACGGTGATCCCCGATGTGCATGTCCGGTCCGATCCCGCCGGCGGCTGGAAGGTCGAGCTGAACACGGACACCCTGCCGCGCCTGATCATGGACAAACGCTATCATGGCGTGGTCGCCGCCGGTTCGCGCTCGGACGTGGAGAAGACCTTTGTCGCCGATTGCGCCGCCCAGGCCAGCTGGCTGGTCAAGTCGCTGGACCAGCGGGCCAAGACCATCCTCAAGGTGTCGTCGGAAATCGTGCGCCAGCAGGATGCCTTCCTGGCCTTCGGCGTCGAATTCCTGCGCCCGCTGAATCTCAAGACCGTGGCCGACGCCATCAGCATGCATGAATCGACTGTCAGCCGGGTGACCTCGAACAAATACATCTCGACACCGCGCGGGGTGTTCGAGCTGAAATTCTTCTTCACCGCGGCGATCCAGTCCTCCGACGGTGGCGCGACCCATTCGGCCGAGGCCGTGCGCCACCGGATCAAGGCGATGATCGACAGCGAGGCCCGTGACGGCGACGTGCTCAGCGACGACCGGATCGTGGAGATCCTCAAGGAGACGGGCATCGACATCGCCCGCCGCACCGTGGCGAAATACCGCGAGGCCTTGAGGATACCGTCCTCGGTCGAGCGCAAGCGGATGCTGAAAACGGGGTAGGCGTCCGGCCTCTCCCTCCCCCCTTCGGCGGAGAGAGAAGCGACCCCCGACAACCCTCACCACATTTCGGTGATCGCCGTTGACACCCGGCTGGAACAGTCGCGTTCTAGGCCCATGCAAATCCAGATCAGTGGCAAACAAGTGGATGTCGGCGACGCGTTAGGCTCGCGCATCTCCCGGGAACTCGAAGACGGGATCGGAAAATATTTCGAACGCGGGGCCCAGGACGCCGAGGTGGTGGTGTCCAAGGACGGCCACGGCTTCAAGGTGGACTGCTGGGTTCGCCTCGCCTCGGGAGAGGCCATCGTCACCAGCGGCCTTGGCGGCGACGCCCACGCGGCCTTCTCTGACTCGCTCGAGAAGCTCGAGAAGCGGGTCCGTCGCTACAAGCGCCGGCTCAAGAATCATCACGCCGGCCCGCGCGGCCTGTCGCCCGAGAAGACCGAGAACGCCGCGCGTGACGTGGCCCGCAGCATGGTCCTTCGCAGCCCGGATGCGGTTGAGGACGACGCCTTCGGTGACGCAGGCGCTCCGGACGAGCCACCACCGGTCGGCATGGTCATCGCCGAGACCGTTTCGGAAATTCGCACCATCACCGTAGGCCGGGCGGTTCTTGAGCTGGACATGACCGGCTATCCGGTCGTGCTGTTCCGCAATGCAGCCCATGGCGGCATATCGGTGGTCTATCGTCGGCCGGACGGCAATGTGGGCTGGATTGATCCGGAACGAACGGTGAAGTCGATCAACGGACAACGATCGGTAAAGGGTAGCGACGTATAGTCTTCCCCAATCGAGGCGGGTGGTCTACTGGGCCCCCGCCCATTCGGGACGGATGGGCTGAGTCGGGAACTCCTTATGGATATCGGTGAATTGCTGGCGGACGGCGGTGTCGTCCTGCACAGCGGTGCCTCGTCAAAGCGTCAGGCCCTGCATACGGTGGCTGAGGCCGCCGCGCACACGTTTGGCCTGCCGGAAGGCCGGATCATGGAAGCCCTGCTGGAACGCGAGGCCCTGGGTTCGACCGGGCTGGGTTCCGGGGTTGCCGTCCCGCACGCCCGGCTTGAGGGTATCTCGCGGGTGACGGCGGTGTTCGTCCGGCTGGATACGCCCGTCGCCTATGGTGCCGTCGACGACCGGCCCGTGGATCTGTTGTTCGCCCTGTTCGCCCCGCCCTGCGACGGAGCCGAACACCTCCGCGCGCTCGCGGCTGTGTCCCGTGCGCTTCGTTCCCCCGAGATGCGCGAGCAATTGCGTCAGGCCCGAACCGTCGACGCAGTCCGCGCCCTGTTCGTCAGGGATCAGGTTTCGGCGTCGGCGGCCTGAGCCCGCTCAACGCGGCGGACGCCGCGCTCTTGTGAGGCGCGGCAGGGCGACGAACCTGACCGCAGTTCGATCCCGTCGTGATGAAACGAACCGCTGCCCCTCAATGAACCGAGACGGGCTCCAGCGCATGGGCCAGGGCGGCGGCGAAGGCGGATTCGCGGTCCATCATGACGGCCAGCCGCTCGCCGTCCGCGCCATGCACGGCGTACAGGATGGCTTCGGGATCGATCGACAGGCCCCGGGTCGTGGTTGCGGCGACCTGGTCCATGACGTCGGCGGCGCGGATCTCGCGCACATAGACGAGGTCGGGCGCGCCCAGACCCCTGAAATCTTCTCCGGACATGAGGGTGGTGGGCGTCATCACGGTCAGCCGGTGGTGATGGGGATTCGCCGGACGGCCGGGAGGTCCTCCGGGCGGCTCATGTCGACGTGCAGCAGACCGTGCTCGAGGTGGGCCGCATCGACCTCCAGACCGTCGGCGAGCACGAAGCTGCGGACGAAGCCGCGCCCGGCGATGCCGCGATGCAGGAAGGCCTGTTCGGCCTGTTCGGGACCCGGCTCGCGTTTGCCGGCGATGGTCAGCTGGCGGCCTTCGAGGGTGATCATCAGATCATCCGGCCCGAAGCCGGCCACGGCCAGGGAGATGCGTACCGAATGCTCGCCGCGCTGTTCGACATTGTAGGGGGGGTAGCTGTCCGCCGCAGCCCGGGCGGCGCGGTCGATCAGGGCGCGGGTATGGTCGAAGCCCAGCAGGAAGGGGCTGTCGAAAAGGATGGTCCGTGTCGTCATGGTCTCTCGCCCCCGAAGCAGGCCTTCAGCCGTCTGCGCCCCCCGTCATCGGCAAGGCGTCGGCCAGACACCAGATGGGGCGGGATGGCGCAGAGATCAACGGGGTCCCGAAATGGACGAAGGCCCCGCGGTCTCCCGCAGGGCCTTCGATGGTGGAGCTTAGCGGAGTCGAACCGCTGACCTCTTGCATGCCATGCAAGCGCTCTACCAGCTGAGCTAAAGCCCCAATCGTCAGGCGCGGGGCCTGCCGGTCGGATCGCGTGGGGGCCGGGAGGCCCTGCGGCGAGGCGGCGGAACCTATGTCAGGGCCTGATCACGATCAAGCCCGGTTCAGCCATTTATTTTGGACCGCCATCGCCGGCCCTCCGGGACCTCCCGACACGCCGCCGTCAGGAGGCCCGATCCTGCCGCGCTGCCAGGAAGGCGAAGCGCGGCTGGGGCCCGGAAAGTCCTATTCGTCGTCCTTCGGCGCCTTGATCTCATCTTCGAAATTGTCGTCGTCCTCGTCCTCGATGAAGGGGACGGAGTCGTCATCGTCATCGTCGGCCAGGACGTCGTCATCCTCGGTCGCTTCACCCATGCCGGGCTCTTCGGTCGGGTCGACGACGGCGTCGTCATCGTCGTCCGGCGTCAGGATCGGCTCGTGGCCTTCCTCATCGATCTCGGGCGTTGCGACCGCTTCTTCTTCCTCGTCCTCGTCGCCGTCGACCTTCTTGTCCTTGACCTGATCTTCATCAGAGTCGTCGGCGGCATAGCCGGCCGGGCGGCCGCGACGGTTGCGCAGCTTCAGCGCCTCCTCCGGATCGAAGTCGGTGCCGCATTTGGGGCAGTGGGCGGGGCGACGGCCCAGGTCGTAGAATTTGGCCTGGCAGTTCGGGCAGACCTGCTTCTGGCCCAGTTCGGGTTTGGCCACGGTTGAAGACCTTTGGCGGGAGTGGGGAAAACGGGCGGCTCCCTTGCCACCCCCTGACGCCGCTGTCAAAAGCCATCTCTGCGCCCCCGCGCCCGATTGACCTGTTCGGAGACCGCCGGGTGTCGATTCCCGCCCATCTGACCGCCTGCCGCAGCCCCGCGCTGTCCGGCCGGGTGCGGGCACCGGGTGACAAGTCCATCTCCCACCGCGCCCTGATCCTCGGGGCCATGGCGACGGGCGTGACCGGGATCGAGGGCCTGCTGGAAGGCGACGATATCCTGGCCACGGCGCGGGCGGTCGAGGCCTTCGGCGCGACGGTCGAACGTCTGGGCGAAGGCCGCTGGCGGGTCACGGGCCGGGGCGGGTTCAGGCAACCGGCCGGTGTCATCGACTGCGGTAATGCCGGGACGGGGGTTCGCCTGCTGATGGGGGCGGCGGCGGGATATCCGATCACCACGGATTTCGATGGTGACGCCAGCCTGCGGAAACGACCGATGAAGCGGGTGACCGGACCGCTGGCCGAAATGGGTGCCCGGTTCGGCTGGCAGGATGCCGCGGACCGGCTGCCGGTCACGGTCGCCGGTGGGGGGCTGTCGGCCATCGACCATATCCAGACCGTCGCCTCGGCCCAGATCAAGTCGGCCATCCTGCTGGCCGGGCTCAACGCAGAGGGCATCACCACGGTGACGGAGGCGGAGCCCAGCCGGGACCATACCGAGCGGATGCTCAGGGCTTTCGGGATCGAGGTCGGGGTCCGGCCGGTCGGCGCGGGCTGGCTCGTCAGCCTCCAGGGCGGACAGGCGCTTGCCGGAACCGTCGTCAACGTCCCCGGCGACCCGTCGTCGGCCGCCTTCCCTCTGGCGGCGGGGCTGATCGTCCCCGGATCGGAAGTGACGGTAGGGGGCGTGATGCTGAACCCGCTGCGCACCGGTTTGTTCGAGACCTGGCGCGAGATGGGCGCCGACCTGACCGTCTCGAACCGTCGCATGGCCGGGGGCGAGGAGGTCGGCGACATCACTGCCCGGCATTCGACGCTGAAGGGTGTGGTCGTGCCGCCGGAGCGGGCTGCCGCGATGATCGACGAATATCCGGTCCTCGCGGCGACCGCCGCCTTCGGGGAGGGGGCCACGGTGATGCGCGGCATCGGTGAGATGCGGGTCAAGGAGAGCGACCGCATTGCCCTCATGGCGGCGGGGCTCACCGCCTGCGGCGTCCGCGTCGAGGAGGAGCCGGAGGGGTTCACCGTCTTCGGCGGCCCGGTGCGAGGCGGTGCGACCGTCACCACCCACGGCGACCACCGCATCGCCATGAGCCATCTGGTGCTTGGGCTGGCGGCGGACGAGGCGGTGACGGTAGACGAGCCGGGAATGATCGCGACGAGCTTCCCGGGGTTTGTGGCTTTGATGCGCGGGCTGGGCGGCGTGATCGCATGAGGGGAGCGCCCGTCTTGCTGGCCCGGAAGCTGGCGCATGCCGGTCTGCTCGTCATCGTCCTGGCTCTTGTCTGGGCCGGTGCCTCATGGATCGACCTGCGTGACGGCTCGACGTGGCGAAAGCGGTCGCGGTACGAGGATGGCCCGTTCTTCCGCCAGGTGGATGCCGCGACAAACGCACAGGACTTCAAGACCATCGTTATGCTGCGCGGCGTCATGCCGGCCGTGTTTTTCGGCACAGCCGGGATCATTCTTCTTCTCGGTGCCGCAGGTCAGCGTTACGTGCCTCGCCCATGAACTCACTCCTCATCATCGCCGTCGACGGGCCCGCCGCCTCGGGCAAGGGCACCATCGCTGCCCGGCTGGCTGCGCTCTATGGCCTGCCGTTCCTCGATACCGGTCTGTTGTACCGCGCGGTCGGGGTCGGCGTGCTCGATGCGGGCGGTTCGCTGGATGACGCGGCCGCCGCCGAGGCCGTGGCGCGGGCGCTGAAGGCCGAGAGCCTGCACGACACCGACCGCCTGACCAGTGGCGACGCCGGCGAGGCCGCCAGCCGGGTCGCCGGCTATCCCGGCGTCCGCGCCGCCCTGCTGGACTTCCAGCGCGCCTTCGCCGCCCGGCCGGGCGGGGCGGTGCTGGACGGGCGCGACATCGGCACCGTCATCGCCCCCGACGCCATGGCCAAGCTGTTCATCACGGCGACGCCGGAGGTCCGCGCCATGCGTCGCTGGAAGCAGCTGACCGGCCGCGGCGACGTCATCGCCTATGAGGACATGCTGGCCGACATCATGCGCCGGGACGAACGCGACGCCGGCCGCGGCGCCGCCCCCATGGTCCAGGCCGAAGACGCCGTCTTGCTGGATACGACCGATATGGATATAGAGGCGGCCTTCGATGCGGCCCGCCGTATCGTCGAGGCGGCGCGTGTCCGGCACGGTCTTTAGGGACCCCAAGGCAAATCCAGCGCGTCATCCTCGGCTTCCGCGGGCGTTCTGACCTTTACCGGCCTCGTATCCCGACGACCTGATCCTGCTTTTCAACCACCTCGCGCGGGGCCCTTCGGTCGCGCGCCATAACCGTTAGAAACCCAACCACCGTATGACTGACACCAGCTTCTCCCCCTCGCGCGATGATTTCGCCGCGCTGCTCGACGAAACCCTTCAAGGCCGTGACCTCGGCGAAGGTCAGGTCGTCCACGGCCGCGTCGTCGGTATCGAAAAGGACATCCTGATCATCGACGTCGGTCTGAAGACCGAAGGCCGTATCCCGGCCCGCGAGTTCGGCATCGGCGAAGGCGCCGTCATCCCGAAGGTCGGCGACAATGTCGAAGTCTATCTCGAGCGCGTCGAGAACGCCCTGGGTGAAGCCGTCATCAGCCGCGACAAGGCCCGTCGCGAAGAAGCCTGGACCCGTCTGGAAGTCGTGTTCGCCGAGGGCGTGCCGGTCAACGGCGCCATCGTCGGCCGCGTCAAGGGTGGCTTCACCGTCGACCTCGGCGGTGCCTCGGCCTTCCTGCCGGGCTCCCAGGTCGATATCCGCCCGGTGCGCGACGTCGGCCCGCTGATGGGCAAGGAACAGCCTTTCGCCATCCTGAAAATGGACCGTCCGCGCGGCAACATCGTCGTCTCGCGTCGCGCCATCCTCGAGGAAGCCCGCGCCGAGCAGCGCACCGAACTGGTCGGCCAGCTGCTGGAAGGCGAAGTCCGCGAAGGCGTGGTCAAGAACATCACCGACTACGGCGCATTCGTGGACCTGGGCGGCATCGACGGCCTGCTGCACGTCACCGACATGTCGTGGAAGCGCGTCTCGCACCCCTCGCAGGTCCTCGCCGTCGGCGACACCGTCAAGGTCCAGATCGTCAAGATCAACCCGGACACCCAGCGTATCAGCCTCGGCATGAAGCAGCTGCAGACCGATCCGTGGGACGGCGTGGAAGCCAAATATCCGGTCGGCGCCAAGATGACCGGCCGCATCACCAACATCACCGACTACGGTGCGTTTGTTGAGCTGGAAGCCGGCGTCGAAGGCCTGGTCCACGTCTCGGAAATGTCCTGGACCAAGAAGAACGTCCACCCGGGCAAGATCGTCTCGACCTCGCAGGAAGTCGATGTGGTCGTGCTGGATGTCGACGCCTCCAAGCGCCGTATCTCGCTGGGCCTCAAACAGGCCCAGGACAATCCGTGGGATGCCTTCGTGGCCGCCAACCCGATCGGTTCGACCGTCGAGGGCGAGGTCAAGAACGCCACCGAATTCGGCCTGTTCATCGGTCTGGACAACGACATCGACGGCATGGTGCACCTGTCCGACCTCGACTGGAACGTCTCCGGCGAGGAGGCCATCCAGCGCTACCGCAAGGGCGAGATGGTCAAGGCCAAGGTTCTCGACGTCGACGTCGAGAAAGAACGTGTCTCGCTGGGCATCAAGCAGCTGGGTGGCGATCCGATCGCCGAAGGCGACACCTACAAGAAGGGCCAGCAGGTCACGGTCACGGTCACCTCGATCGAGTCCGGCGGCATCGAGGTCAAGTTCGGCGAGGATGACGCGCCGGTCTCGGCCTTCATCCGCAAGTCCGACCTGTCGCGCGACCGCAATGAGCAGAACCCCGAGCGCTATTCGGTCGGCGACCGCGTCGACGCCATGATCACCGCCATCGACAAGGCCTCGCGCCGCGTCTCGGTGTCGGTCAAGGCGCTGGAAATGAAGGACGAGGCCTCGGCCATCGAACAGTTCGGCTCCTCGGACTCGGGTGCCTCGCTGGGCGACATCCTGGGCGCGGCCATGCGTGAGAAGGCGGCGTCGAAGGAATAGTCTCCTTCACCCGATGAAACGGATCAGGCGGCGGGAGCAATCCCGCCGCCTTTTTCATGCGCGGAACGGGCAGATTTATGAGCGTTAACGGACATTTCGGCCGTTAATCCGCATCTCGGGCCTTTTTCCCCCGACAGGGGAGGGCTAGTGTGCTTCAGCAAACCGCGTTCGGATGCACCCGGATGCGGCCAACTGGGCGGGGGCCTGCCGGATGATCAAGTCAGAGCTGATCGAAAAACTCGCTGCCGAGAATACGCACCTGACCCACACCGAGGTCGAGCGGGTGGTCAATATCGTGCTGGGGCGGATGGTGGATTCACTGGGCGACGGCGGTCGCGTTGAACTGCGTGGCTTCGGGGCCTTTTCGGTGCGGGCCCGCCCGGCCCGGGCCGGACGCAATCCGCGGACCGGCGAGACCGTCGATGTGCCCGCCAAGGCGGTGCCCTTCTTCAAGAGCGGCAAGGAGCTGCGTGAGCGGCTGAACGCCGGGGACGCCTGAGGCCACCATGGGAATGATCTCCGAGTTCAAGGACTTCATCTCGCGCGGTAACGTCATCGACCTGGCGGTCGGCGTGATCATCGGGGCCGCCTTCGGGAAGATCGTCACCAGTCTGGTGGAACAGGTCGTCATGCCGCCGATCGGCCTGTTGCTGGGCAAGGTCGATTTCTCGAACCTGAAATGGGTGTTGTCACCCGAGGATCCGGCCACCACGGCGGTCGAGGAAGTGGCCATCCAGTACGGTGCCTTCATCAACACCCTGATCCAGTTCGCGATCGTCGCCTTTGTGATCTTCCTGATGGTCAAGGCGATCAACAAGCTGCGCCGCGAGAAGGCGGCCGAGCCGGAGGCACCACCCGCCCCGACCGCGACCGAGGCCCTGCTGGCCGAGATCCGCGATGAACTGAAGGCGCGGCCGCGCGTCTGACCGACCTCGCGCGAACCCTCGTCAGGCCCGGGCGGTGACCGTCGCCAGGACCCTGCCGCGGCGTGCCACGGAGCGGTTCTGCAGCGGCAAGGGTCTCAGACAGGCGGCATAGTCGCCGTCATAGGGGGTCGGCGACCACAGGGCCGGATCCGGAGCCCCTTGGGCGAACCGGACGTGACAGTGACCCCAGCCCCCTTCGCGCCGCGTGACATTGGCATGCCGGCCCAGGCGTGAGAGGCCCTGCGGCGTCATGGTCTGCAGCCTCAGCTTGGCGGCCCCCATGGCCCGGGCGGCCAGTTTCAGGCCGTCCATCAGCGTCGGAATGGCCTCGCTGTCGTCCGCGAGGGCCTCAAGGTCGATGATCTCCAGCACCGGCGGCTCCAGGCTGTTGCCCTTGGCCATCTGGGCCATGGCATAGCCGGTGACGGCCCCGTCGCGCCGATGGGCCAGCAGCAGGGGCGGGATGGTGATATCCGGATCGGCCAGGCGCCAGCGCAGCATGGCCGGGCTGCGGTCGGCCAGCAGTCGACCCTCGTTTTGCAGTGTTTTCCAGAAGCGGGCGAAGGGCGAATCGTCGGTCAACTCGGTCAGCAGCGACACGCCGATTGGAAAGGTGATCCGCGGTGTCTCCCACAGTCGGGCGTTCAGCAGTGGCTCGTCCAGGGCGGCGATCGTGTGCGGCGCAATCCGGCCGGCCGCCCTCAGGGCCCGTCCGGCCAGAAGGGGCAGGGGCGACAGGATCCAGCTGAGCTTCAGCGCATGGGTCTGTTCCGGCCAGGCGACCATGCCGTGGCGGTGATACAGGGGTTGTGACCGGCGGTTGGCGTTGAAGACCCAGGTGGCAAACATGCCGGGCTGGTGGCTGAAGGCTTCGAGCAGGACGCGGCTGGCTCCGCGGGCCCCGGGCGCGACGATGACGGAAAACCCTGTCGCCCCGTACAGGACCTGATCGCCCAGCCAGAAGCGCTGCACCAGATTGCCGACATGGGCCGCCGGTTGTCCGTCGGGGCCGTCTGTCACCCATCCGGCCGCCGCCTTCGCCTCGAGCCGGGCCGGATTGTCATACAGCCAGCGCCAACCTGCGGCCGAACGCGCCGGCCAGCCGACCAGGCGGTGCAGCGCCTGGACAGCGGGGTAGTCGTCCGGGGTCAGTTCGCGGGGCACCATTTCTGGTCGGGTCTCTTTTCGGGGCAGGATCAGCCTCCGGGGCCGCATCGACGCAGGAAGCGGGCCAGCTCCGGCGGCGCTGGAACAGGCCCGGCCGGGCCGCGCCGGATTCAGGATTTGACTCCGGGCGGATATGGAACAAAAAGTGAACATATCGTTTTCCGGATTCCCATGACCGCCGCTTCCCCTCTCTCGTCAGACCCCTATCCGGAGCCGCCGGCACCGCTGGAGGAGGCGTGCGCGTCAGAGCCCCGCGACATGGCGGCCCTGTTGCTGTTCGCCCTGTCACGGCGGATCGCGGGGGACCGGCGGCCCGTGCTGATGACCGCGCCCCGGGCCTGGTTCAGGGAGCATGGGCGGCCTTACGGGCCCGGCGCAGCGGGCGTTCCACTGATCCTGGCCCCGACGACGACGGCGGCCGAGGCACTGTGGGCCCTGGAACAGGCCCTGCGCTCCGGGGCGGTGGCCCTGGCCCTGGGGGCGGTGGACGGGGCCAGCCTGGCTCAGACGCGGCGGCTGGATTTCGCGGCCAGACAGGGCGAGGCGGTGGGCCTGATCCTGCCCCGGGGCCTGGACGGGCTGAGCGCGGCGCGGCGGCGCTGGCGCATCTCGACCTGCGGGAGTGCGACGGACCCCGACGACCCCCGGGCCCCCGGTCCGGCGCGGCTGGTCGCCGAACTGGTCCGCGGCCGGGGCGAGCGGCCGGGTGCCTGGATACTGGAGCAGGATGATGAGACGCATCGTCTCCGTCTGGCTGATCGACTGGCCGGTGACGGTCTGGCGGCGATCGGCCATGCGGGCGCGCCGTCCGGCCTCGCCGCCTGACCCCGCCCTTGATCCACAGACCCCCTTCGCCCTGGTCCTGAAGAACAGTCGGGGCGCGGCGATCCTGCACGCCCTCAATCCGGCCGCGCGCCGGGCCGGTCTGCGCCGGGGCCAGACCCAGGCCGACGCCCGGGCCATGATCCCGCACCTGATCTGCAAGCCGGCCGATCCAGAGGCCGACGCCCGGGCTCTGACGGCGCTGGCGGTCTGGGCCGGGCGCTGGTCGCCCTCGATCAGCCTCGATCCAGCCAGCGATGGGCTGGAGGGCCTGTTCCTCGATGTCACCGGCGCGACCCATCTGTTCGGCGGCGAGGCGGCGCTGCTGGCCCAGATCCGGGACCGGCTGGCCGAGGCCGGGGCGCGGGCGCGCGTGGCCGTGGCCCCCACCCCCGGCGCGGCCTGGGCCCTGGCCCGCTGGGGCGAGGCGGGGGGCGAGGGGGCGATCGCCGACGAGGAGACGGTCCGGGACCGTCTGGCTCCCCTGCCGGTCGAGGCCCTGCGCATCGATCAACGGACCCTGGCCCAGGCGCGGCGGTTCGGGCTGAAGCGGATCGGCGACCTCTATCCCATGCCGCGCGCAGGACTGGCGCGGCGCTTCCGGGACGGGGCGGGCGTGGGGCTGGTGCAACGACTGGATCAGGCGCTGGGGTTCGCGGGCGAGGCCCTGACCCCGGTGCGGCCACCACCGAAATACCGGGCCTGGCGGACCTGGATGGAGCCGGTCGAGGACATCGAGGGCGTGGCGGCGCGGTTGAGCGAACTGGCCGTCGACCTGTCCGCGCCACTGCTGCGCGACGGGCAGGGGGCGAAGGCCCTGACCCTGACGGGCTTCCGTTCGGACGGCGGGACCTCCGGTCTGTCGGTGCGCATGGGCCGGCCGGGGCGAGACGCCGGCATCTGGCTGCGACTGTTCCGCGAGGCGGGGCTGGGCCGGCTGGAACTGGGCTTCGGTCTCGACGCCCTGATGCTGACCGCCGACGAAGTTGAGCCGATGACGGCACTTCAGGGGGTGCTGGAAAGCGAGGCCGGGGCGAAACAGGCCGAAAGCCTGGCCGCCCTGATCGACCGGCTGACGGCCCGGCTGGGCGAGGACCGGGTGCTGACGCCCGAGCCGGTGGACAGCTGGGTCCCCGAACGGGCCGAGCGCTGGCGGCCGGCGCTGGGGCGGTCGCCGACGGCGGCGAATGACGACATGGGCCGTCGGCCCCTCCTGCTGCTCGATCCGCCCGAGCCGGTGGAGGCCATCGCCGAACTGCCCGACGGGGCCCCGGCCCGCTTCACCTGGCGCAGGCTGTCGCGACGGGTGACCCGCGCCGACGGCCCGGAGCGGCTGTCGCCCGAATGGTGGCGGCCCCGCCCCGACGACCGGCAGGTCCGCACCCGCGACTATTACCGCGTCGAGGATGACGCGGGCGGGCGCTACTGGCTGTTCCGCGAAGGGCTGTACGGCCGGGAATACTCCGGCGACCCGGCCGAGCGCGCGCCTTCGTGGTGGATGCACGGGGTCCTGCCGTGATCGGCTGGGACGGCGCGTATGCCGAGCTCGGGGCCATGACCAATTTCAGCTTTCTGGAGGGGGCGTCGCATCCCGCCGAGCTGATGCATCAGGCGAAATCCCTCGGCCTGGCCGCCGTCGGCGTGGCTGACCGCAATACCCTGGCGGGCATGGTCCGGGCCCTGATGGGGGCGGAGGCCGTCGACCTCCCGCTGGTCGTGGGGTCCCGGCTGGGCTTCACTGACGGGACCGAGCTGATCGTCTTCCCGCGCGATCGCGCCGCTTACGGCCGCCTGTGCCGCCTGCTGTCCCTGGGCAAGAGCGAGGCCTTCTCCTCCCCACTGCGTGAGGAGGAGACACGTATCGAAAAAGCCGAGACGCGGCTGACCTTCGAACAGGCGCTGGCGCTGGGTGAGGGGATGATCGCCCTCGTTCCTGCGCCGGAACGGCCCGACGCAGCCTTCGAGGCGCGGCTGGCGGCCTGGCGAAGGCGCTGGCCGGACGACCTGTATCTGGCCGTGGCTCCCCTGTGGCGGGGCGATGACCGTGCACGGATTAACCGGCTGGCGGCCATGGCGCAGCGTACCGGGGCCCCGATGATCGCCACCAATGCCGTGCTGTATCACCACCCCGGACGGCGGACCCTGCAGGACGTCCTGACCTGCATCCGCGAGGGGACGACGATCGACAGGGCCGGGCGGCGGCTGCAGGCCAATGCCGAGCGCCATCTGAAGCCGCCGGCCCAGATGGCGCGGCTGTTCCGGGGCCATGAGGCGGCGCTGGCGCGGACCATGACGGTGGCGCGGGCCTGCACTTTCTCACTGCGGGAGCTCAGCTATCAGTACCCGGACGAACCGGTCCCGTCGGGCTATTCCGCCCAGGGCTGGCTGGCCCGGCTGACCCTGAAGGGGGCCCGGTCGCGCTGGCCCGGCGGCGTCCCTAAGGCGATCCGGGCGATCATCCTCAAGGAGCTCCGGCTGGTCCGCGAGCTTCGCTATGCCCCCTATTTCCTGACCGTCCACGACATCGTCGCCTGGGCCCGGTCCCGGCCCGATCCGATCCTGTGCCAGGGCCGGGGGTCGGCGGCCAATTCGGTGATCTGCTTCTGTCTGGGCATCACCAATGTCGACCCCACCCGACAGGAGGTGCTGATCGAGCGGTTCATCTCCGCCAACCGGTCCGAGCCGCCCGACATCGACGTCGATTTCGAGCACGAGCGGCGCGAACAGGTGATGCAGTATGTCTATCAGCGCTACGGCCGCGACCGGGCGGGGATTGTGGCGACCATCATCCACTACCGCCCGCGCTCGGCGATCCGCGACGTGGGCAAGGTTCTTGGCCTGACCGAGGACGTCACCGCCCGCATGGCCGACACCGTCTGGGGCTCGGGGGGAGCCGGGGTGAAGGACGAACATGTCGATCGCGCCGGGCTGAGCCGCGACGACGTCCGCATGAAGCTGGCCCTCGAACTGACCGCCGAACTGATCCGGTTCCCCCGCCATCTCAGCCAGCACGTCGGCGGCTTTGTGCTCAGCCAGAGCCCGCTGATCGAGATCGTGCCCGTCGGCAATGCGGCCATGGCCGACCGGACCTTCATCGAATGGGACAAGGACGACATCGACTTCCTCAAGCTGATGAAGGTCGATGTGCTGGCGCTCGGCATGCTGACGGCGATGAAGCGGGCCTTCCGCATGATCGAAACCACCTATGGCCGGCCCCTGCCCGACACCGCCGCCGTCCCGGTCGAGCGGCGGGGGGTCTACCGCATGCTGTGCCGGGCGGATTCCGTGGGCGTCTTCCAGGTCGAGAGCCGGGCCCAGATGTCGATGCTGCCGCGCCTGCGGCCGATGGAATTCTACGATCTGGTGGTCCAGGTCGCCATCGTCCGGCCCGGCCCGATCCAGGGCAATATGGTGCACCCCTATCTGCAGCGGCGGCTGGAACGGCGGACCCATGAGGCGCGGCACGGGCCGGGCAGCTACCGCTTCTCCATGCCGGGCTCGGCCGCCGATCCGGACGAACTGGCCAATGTCCTGCGCAAGACGCTCGGCGTGCCCCTGTTCCAGGAACAGGCGATGAAGATCGCCATGGTCGCGGCCGAATTCACCGGCGAGGAGGCCAATGGCCTGCGCCGCGCCATGGCCACCTTCCGGCACAACGGCACCATCGGCAATTTCGAGGAGAAGATGGTCGGGCGGATGATCGCGCGCGGCTATGACGCCGAATTCGCGCAGAACTGTTTCAACCAGATCAAGGGCTTCGGCGAATACGGCTTCCCCGAGAGCCACGCCTGTTCCTTCGCCCATCTGGTCTATGTCTCGGCCTGGGTGAAATGGTTGTACCCGGACGTCTTCGCCGCCTGCCTGCTGAACAGCCAGCCCATGGGCTTCTATGCCCCGGCCCAGATCGTCCGCGACGCCCGCGAGCACGGGGTCGAGGTGCGGCATCCGGATGTGAACGCCAGCGACTGGGATGCCTCCCTGGAGCCCCGCTCGCGCCGCCGCCGCCACGCCCTGCGGCTGGGGATGCGCTCCATCGACGGCTTCCGCCGGGACTGGGCCGAGGCGATCATGGACGCGCGGGCGGAGGGCCCCTTCCTCGACCTCGACGACCTGCGCCGCCGCGCCGCCCTGACACCGCCGGCGCTGGACCGGCTGGCCGAGGCGGATGCTTACGGGTCGCTCGATCTGACCCGACGGCAGGGCGTCTGGGCGGCCAGGGGCGCGGCCCCGGCGGCCTCCGCGCCCCTGTTCGAGGCCATGGGGCTGAACGAGGCCGACGGCCGCCCGCCCGAGGCCCTGCCGCTGCTGACGCCGTCGGAGGAGGTGGTCGGCGACTACCAGACCCTGCGCCTGTCGCTGAAGGGCCATCCGGTCAGCTTCCTGCGCGAGCGGCTGACGGGCGTCGGAGCCCTGACGGCGCGTGACTATCCGGCGCGCCCCAACGGCCGGAAGGTCGCCGTCGGCGGGGTGGTGCTGGTCCGCCAGCGGCCCGGCACGGCCAAGGGCGTCTGCTTCATGACCCTGGAGGACGAGACCGGCGTGGCCAATCTGGTCCTCTGGCCCGATGTGTTCGAACGTTTCCGGCCTGTGGCGATGGGCGCGCGCATGGTGCTGGCGCGGGGCAAGGTCCAGACCGCCGAGGGCGTGACCCATCTGGTCGTCGACCATCTGGACGACTGGACCCCGATGCTGGGCGACCTGACCCCGGACACCGCCCCGGGCTCAGCCCACGCCCCGGCCCGCGGTCGGCATCCGCGCGATGTGCGGGTGCTGCCGGGGTCGCGGGAATTTCATTGAGGGTGGCGCGGTCCTTGTCATCCCCGACGGAGCGAAGCGGAGATCGGGGACGGGACGGGCTTTCCATCTGTCCCTCCCGGACAGCCCGCAGGGCTGAGCCGGGAGACGGGCGGGTGCCGCGCTGTGACCTGACCCGTCTCCCGGCTCGCTGCTGACGCAGCGTCCGGGAGGGTGAACGAGTGGTGGGCACAAGCGTCCCGGATCGCCGCTGCGCGGCGTCCGGGATGACAAGCGTTCATCGCCTTCCGTGGGATGTGGTGACTGCACTCCGATGATGGCATCGTGCCCGACACAAATAGGAGCCGATCATGGATTGCCGCAGCTTCGTCCGATTTGGCGTCCTCACAGTGCTACTGAGCACGCCCGCCATCGCCAGCGCCCAGGATCGCCAGATACCGTCCGACCGGTTGGTGACCATCACGGTCACCGAAGACCGGCCTTACACAATCGCTCATTCGATCGTCATCGAGGCGGGCCAGCCCGTTTACGCGCGAACCGGGGCGGAGCTGGAAGGTCGCTCATGGACGGCGACGCGCACCTCCGAAAGAGGGACCGAAACCATCGACTCCGACGCCTGCCCCGCATTGCGCACGATCGCCCTGTCTTTCGCAACCCTGCCGCCGTTACAGGTCCGGCCGATGCCGTCCGTCGCTCACGGCGGCGAACCCGGCGCGGCCCTGCCGATGTCGCCCTCAAGGAAGGACGGCTTCTCGACCCGGCTGGCGTTCGCGTCCGAGACCGCCGACGGTTCCTATGCCTCGGTCGAAGTGGCCGGGGGCAACGACTACAGTCGGTGGGGGCATGACGCCGTATCGGCGCTACTGCGATGCTGGGGACCGCTGACGCCGAGCCGGGTGCCCTGAACTTCAGCCTACCCCCGCCGCCGCACCCGCCACACCCAAACGCGATACCCCACGATCGGCGCAAACCCGCCCACCAGCGCGGCGATCAGGACCGTCCAGAAGCCGCCGCCGAGGCCGTATTCGCCGACCGCGGCCCCGACCACGGCCGCGAGCAGCGGGCCGAGCCAGGGCAGCCAGTACGGCGGCTTACGCATCTACCTTGATGACGCCGCGCCGGATCTGGTCCAGCTCGATGGAGTCGAACAGGGCCTGGAAATTGCCCTCGCCGAACGCCTGGTTGCCCTTGCGCTGGATGATCTCGAAGAAGATCGGACCGAAGGTGTCCTGGGTGAAGATCTGCAGCAGCAGGCCGTCCTCGTCCGAGCCGTCGATCAGGATGCGGTTCAGCCGCATCCGGGCCACGTCCTCGCCGTGGTTGGGCAGGCGTTTGTCGATCAGGTCGAAATAGGTCTCGATCGTATCCTGGAAGGGAATGCCGCGACGCTTCAGCTCTTCCACCGTCTCGAAGATATTGTCGGTCGCCAGTGCGATGTGCTGGATGCCCTCGCCATTGTAGCGGCGCAGGAATTCCTCGATCTGGCTGTTCTCGTCCTGGCTCTCGTTCAGCGGGATGCGGATGGCGCGGTCGGGGGCGATCATCGCCTGGGACAGCAGGCCGGTCGCCTTGCCCTTGATGTTGAAGTATTTCTGCTCCTCGAAGGCGAAGACGTCGCCGTAGAAGCCGGACCAGGTGCGCATCTGGCCGCGCCGGACGTTGTGGGTCAGGTGGTCGAGGCTGAACAGGTTCACCGAATTCTTGCGCTCGGCCTCTTCCCAGCCCTCGATCTCGTCCCAGCTGTCATAGAGGGAGCCGGCCTCGCCATAGGCGTCGATGATGTAGAGCAGCGAGCCGCCGATGCCCTGCAGCACATAGGGATAGCCGCCGGCCAGGGCCCCGCCCTCGTGACCCTCGGCCGGCTTGGCACCGCGCGACACCGCGCCCTCGAAGGCCGATTTCGCATCACGGACGCGGAAGGCCATGCCGTTGGCCGAGGGGCCGTGCTCACCGGCGAAGGCGGCCGCCTGCCCCTTGGGCGAGCGGTGGACCAGCATGGTGATGTCGCCCTGTTTCAGGCGCACCACATCATTGGCCGGGTTCACATGGGTGGCGGTGAACCCCATCAGCTCCAGCCGCGCCACCATGGCCGCCGGATCGGGGCCGGTGAATTCGACGAATTCAAAGCCGTCGACGCCCAGCGGGTTTTCCTTGTCGAGGCGCGCGGCCGCGTCGGTTTGGGGGGCGTCATGCATGGGGGGCTCCTGAAAGCGCGTGTCGGCGTTGGCCGCCGTTTGTCGGGCGGAAACTAGGGGCGGAGAGGCGCGAAGGGAAGGTGGGGCGTGGTCACAGGGCCGGGAGCGTCACCCGCGCCCGGCAAAGGCGGCCAGGGCGGCGTCGAAAATCAACTCCTCCCACGGAGCGGCGGCCGAGCGCGCACCCGACAGGCCCTCGCCGTCCCGGGGCGTGCCGGAGATCATATAGGTCAGGGTGCGGCCGTCCCGCCGGTTCCAGAACAGGCCGGACTGCAGGCCGTAGGCGATGCCGAAATGACCGCGCCAGTCCCGCGAATCGGGACCCAGGAAGGCGTCGCCCTCGCGCCCGGTCAGGATGTGTACCGACAGGCCATAGCTCTGGAGCAGGCCCCGGTCCGGATCGCCGTTCGGGGCTGCGGGATCCCAGGTCCAGAGCGGCGCGCTCATGCGTTCTATGGTCTCACGCGCGACCATCTTCGGAACGCCGTCATGACCGGCATAGGACCGGGCCAGCCGGTCGAGGTCGCGGACCGAGGCCCGCAGCCCGCCCTGGGGCGAAAAGACAAAGCCGTTCTCGCCGGGGACATAGTCATCCGCCGTCAGGCCGGGGGTCTCGGCCGGGGTGGTGACGCGAATGGCCGGGGCGGGGGCAACCTCGCCATCGACCTGCGGCTCCCAGACCCCGTCGACCGGCCGGCAGGCGGCGGAGGCGCGGGCGCGGACGCTGTCGGGCACGCCGCTCCAGTTCAGCCCGCTGTAAAGGCCCAGCGGGTCCAGCGTGGTGCGTTTCAGGAAACGGTCGAACCGCTCGCCGGACACCCGCTCCGCGATCTGGGCGAGGACGGCGAAATTGACATCGGCATAGGCGAAGAAGCCCGGCGGCTCGGACGCCGGGGCGAACCAGCCGCCGTCGTCGAAATGCCGCCCGCCGGCGGTGAAGGCCTCGGCCAGATGATGCCCGAGCGGGACCGGATAGCTGGGGCCGTTGCGCAGGCTCGAGGTGTGACTGGCCAGCATGGCGGGGGTGATGCGGATGTCCGGATGGTCCGGATGGCGCAGGCGAAAGCCCGCCAGATCACCCGCGTCGTCGTCGAGCGAGAGCCGGCCCGCCTCGACCAGGGTCATCAGCGCGGTAATGGCCACCAGCTTGGTGACCGAGGCGATCCGCATCGGCGTGTCGAGGGTGAAGGGGCGGGTCCGCAAGCTGCCGCCGACCGTCAGCCGCCCCGACCCGTGGGCCTCTTCCAGCACCACCCGCCCGGCACCGTCCCGGGCGATCACGCCGACGCCCATGACCGTGTCCGGCCGGGCCGGATCGGCCAGGGCGGCGAGCGTCCCGGCCTCCGTGCCTGCGCGCGCGGCACTGCCGATCCAGGGCAGGACCGCGGCGGCGGCGATCAGGCTGCGGCGATCCGGGCGCATGGCTCAGGGGCGACCCACCACGGCATCGACCGAATTGGTCGTCACCGGGTGATAGCCGGGGCGAGCCCGGGCATACAGCGACGTGGCGATGCCCCGGCCCCAGTCGCCCTCGGCCCACAGGCTGGTGAACAGCGGCAGGACGAATTTGCGCCGCCCCATGGTGGTCAGGAACCGCTCCAGCGTCGGCACGGCAGGCTGGTAGTGGTGCTGGACCGCGATCTGCAGCCAGGCGAACACCAGCTCGGCATTGCCTTCCTCGCGCAGCTTCAGGGTCGCCTCCAGATCGGCCAGCTGGGCCGGGGTCAGCCAGTCGGCGCCCGCGACGCGGCCCTCGGGACGCCAGGCGAGGAAGCGCTGGCGCTCCTGCGTCGACCAGCCGGCCCAGGGCACCGCAGCGGCCGGGCCACCGGCATGGAAGGACCGGGCCGCCGCATCCACCGGCGCAAAGGCCCCCGACACCGGCGGCACCCAGTTCGACGGCATGCCCGACTGATAGATCCAGGCGTCCATCATCAGCTGGTCTTCCAGGGCGCGGGTCGTGACCAGATGGGTGCGGATGTCCGCGAGGAACATCTCCGTGGTCATCGGCCGGAAGGCGTTGCGCTCGAAATAGCCCTTCAGCCAGACATCGAACCGTTCGCGTCCGACAATCCGCTCGATGGTGAACAGCAGGGCCGCGCCCTTCTCATAGGCCACATCGTTCATGCCCTCGTCGGGATCACGTCCGACCAGGTTGAGCTTCAGCCGGGTGTCTTCGGGGGGCAGTCTCGCGAGGACCGACTGCAGGTCGCCCCAGCCCAGCGACTGCAGCATCAGGGCGCGGTCGCGGCCATAGACCGCCTCCATGATCCGGTTCTCGAAATAGACGGTGAACCCCTCATTGAGCCAGAAGTCGTCCCAGGTGGCATTGGTGACCAGATTGCCCGACCAGCTGTGCGCCAGCTCATGCGCCACCAGACTGACCAGCGACTGGTCGCCGGCGATGATGGTCGGGGTGGCGAAGGTCAGGCGCGGATTCTCCATCCCGCCGAAGGGGAAGCTGGGCGGCAGGACCAGCAGGTCATAGCGGCCCCAGCGATAGGGGCCGTAGAGCGCCTCGGCCGCATCGACCATCCCGGCCGTGGGGGCCAGTTCAGCCTCGGCGGCATGCAGCATCGAAGGCTCGGTCCAGACGCCGGTGCGCTCATCGATCGGCGCGAAGGCGACATCGCCGACAGCAATCGCAATCAGATACGGCGGGACCGGATTGGTCATGCGGAAGTTCCAGCGCCGTTGCCCCGTCTCCTGGTGGTACAAGGTCGGGATTTCGCCCTCGTCGGGCGAACGCATCTCACCGCTCATGACGGCTCTCAGGCCAGCGGGCACATCAATACCGGCCTGCCAGGACTGTCGAATGCCGGGGCTGTCCTGGGTGGGAATCCAGGTGCGGGTCAGGATGGCCTGCCCTTGGCTGAACAGATAGGGCTTCTGGCCGCCGGCGGTCTGTTCCGGCTTGAGCCATTGCAGGGCGGCGGCATCCGGACGCGTCGAATAGGCGATTACGACGGTGCGGAAATTGTCTTCCGCTGTCGTCGGCGTGTCGAACCACACGGTCAGCGACCGGCCAAGAATCGGATCCTCGGGCCCGAGTTCGTAACGCAGCACCTTGTCGCCACCTATGACCCAGTGGATGTCCAGGTTCCGCGTGTCGAGAACAACGTGGTCCGCGCCCGGCCGGCCGATGACGCCGAGTTGGGCAGTGCCCGAGAGAACCTTGGCGTCGAAATCCGCAGTCAGCAGCAGTGAAACATTCACCACGCGGGCGATTTCCGGCCGGGCGTGGGAGTGAACGTCGCGCACCCCGGGTATCGGTTCCGGCCACTGCCGAACGCCGTAGAACATCCTGCCGATGTCGGCGGCTGTGACCGCTGGGGGCGATGACGGCATCGGTGCCGCGTCAGGGGCCGCTGATGGGAGCGTGGCACAGGCCGCGACGATGAGAGCCGTCGAGAGGGCCGAAAGCAGCGTGCGGAACATGACTGTGTCCTTGAACGTCAACGCTGCGGACAACGCCCCGTCCGGCCGGAAAGATCAAGAGGCGGCCGGAACCGCAGGCAGGTTCCGCGCCCGGAACAGCTGTCCGCGCTCCGCGAACAGGACGAAGACCAGTGCCGCCAGACCCAGCAGGACGAAGCCGGTCGTCATCGGCACGGTCGAGCCGTTGAACTGCTGGCCGATCAGAAAGCCCAGTGTCGCCCCGCCGGTGGTCGAGATGAACCCCTGGGCTGACGAGGCCGTGCCCGCGATATGGCCCATCGGCTCCATGGCCATGGCGCCGAAATTGCCGGCGATGAAGCCGAAGCAGAACATGGTCAGGGCCTGCAGGACAGCGAAGGTCCAGATCGTCTCATGGCCCGACACCGCCACCGCCGCATGGATCGTCGACATGGTGATGAAGCCCAGCAGGGCCGTGTGCGAGATCAGTCGCGACCCCAGCCGCTCGACCAGCCGCGCATTGAGCAGGGAGGCCACCGCTATGCCGCCCGCAACCGCGCCGAACAGGACGGTGAACAGGCCCGGCTCATGGAAGACGTCGAAGAAGATCTGCTGGCTGGAATTGATGAAGCCGAACAGGGCCCCCGAGATGGCCGTGATGGCGAGGGTATAGCCGATGGACCGCCGGTTGGTCAGGGCCAGGCGGAAGGCCGAGGCGATGCGGCCGACCTGGATCGGCATCCGGTCCTCCGGATGCAGGGTCTCGGGCAGGCGGATCGCGGCCCAGATCGCGAAGGCGGTGCCGGCGGCCGCCAGCACGCCGAAGACCCCGCGCCAGGGGGCCATGGTCAGGACCAGCTGGCCCAGCGCCGGGGCCAGGATGGGCACGCCGAGGAAGACCAGAAAACTCAGAGACATCACCCGCGCCATGGTCCGCCCCGAATAGCGGTCGCGCACGATCGACACGGCCAGCACCCGCAGGGCCGCCGCGCCGATCCCTGTGCCGACCCGGGCCGCGATCAGCAGTTCGAACGTCGGTGAAAACGCCGCCAGCAGACTGAACACGACATAGAGGGCCAGTCCGGTCATCAGAACCGGCTTGCGCCCGAACCGGTCGGCCAGCGGGCCATAGACGATCTGGGCGATGCCGAAGCCCAGCAGATAGGCGGTGATGACCCACTGCCGACCGTTCTCCGATGCCACGCCCAGGGCATCGCCGATGGCCGGTAGGGCGGGCAGCATGGCGTCGATGGCCAGGGCGTTCAGCGCCATCATCATGGCGATCAGGGCCACGAACTCGGGAAAGCCCGGGCCCTTGAAGGCGGGGGCGGCGGGTCCGGAGCCAAGCGCAGTCATCGGGGTCAGATGCGGGCTGCGGATTGCGGGCGCAAGCCTCGAAACGGCGGCGGAGGGTGATTTCTCCCGGGCCGGATGTTAGGTCCTCCTCCCGGAGCGCCCCATGACCGACTTCCCCGTCACCATCTTCCACAACCCGGCCTGCGGCACCTCGCGCAATGTCGTGGCCATGGTCGAGGCCGCCGGCTACCGGCCCGAGGTGGTCGAATATCTGAAAGCCGGCTGGACCGTCGATCAGTTGAAGGCCCTGTTCGCCAAGGCCGGCCTGACGCCGCGCGAAGCCATGCGCGAGAAGGGCTCTCCGGCGACCGAACTCGGCCTGCTGGACCCCGGCACCCCGGACACCGCCATCCTTGCCGCCATGGTCACCCATCCGGTGCTGGTCAACCGCCCGATCGTACGCACGCCGAAGGGGGCCGCCCTGTGCCGCCCGTCGGAAAAGGTGTTCGACCTGCTGGAGCAAGCGCCGGACCGCTTCGTCAAGGAAGACGGCCAGGTGGTCTGAACCGGCCCTGCTTCGCCTGATCTGCCGGGACGGGTCCTGCGAAGCCCGAAGGGCGAAGCAGGATGGTGCGGGCGGTCGGGCTCGAACCGACACTCCTCTCGGAACCGGATTTTGAGTCCGGCGCGTCTACCAGTTCCACCACGCCCGCACAGGCCGGTTGCTCGCTTCGGCAGGCGCGCTTGGTAGCTCGCGCGGTCCGATCAGGTCAATCGGGAACGGTGTTCAGGG
>NZ_JAIYCP010000012.1 GCF_027487935.1 Brevundimonas sp. | reverse complement strand
GCAAAGCCGCCCTTGTCTCGTTTCGTTGCCGGGAAGGATCGACACACGCGGCAACCGCACGGTCCCGTCGTGTCCGTTGTGACCGCGTTGTGCTCGCCGTGATGAACCTTTCGGCCCGCGCCAACTGAGCCGTCGCAGCCTGGGTGGCGGCTGGTCGTCAGCGACCGGCCACCAGTCCCGCCCCCACAGCAAAACGCCCGCCTCCGGTGCCGGAAGCGGGCGTTATAGTCGGACGAAAGTCCCGGATTACTTCTTGGCGCGGCCCCCGGCGGCGCGGGCAGGTTTACGACCACCCTGGCCCAGACCCATCTGCTTGGCCAGGTCTGACCGGGCCTTGGCATAGTTGGGGGCAACCATCGGATAGTCTTTGGCCAGGCCCCATTTCGCCCGGTATTCCTCGGGGCTCATATTGTATTTCGTGCGCAGGTGGCGCTTCAGCGATTTGAATTTGCGGCCGTCTTCCAGGCAGATCAGGAAGTCGGGCGTGATCGACTTGCGCACCGGCACGGCCGGATCCTTGAGCTCGGGCTCCGGCTCAACGGCACCGGTCGAGACCTGGGTCAGGGCGGCATGGATGCTGGAGATGAGGCCCGGAACTTCCGCCGCCTGGACATTGTTATTGCCGACATAGGCCGACACGATGTCTGCGGTCATTTCGAGGATTTGCGCGTTGTCTTCCATGGGTCAGCCTCACCTTGTCTGGTTGGATTTTCGATTGAATCAGCCGTTATCGGATGAATAGATTTGTTCCCGTGCGAAAGCAACAACGAGGGCCATGCTCGCCGGGAAGCTCCGGATTGTCTTTGAGTTCAGAATATATCCGGTCCCGGAGACCGGCGACTGTCTTCAACGGCTGAAACTGTCCGCCAGTGCCAGAATGGCCGCACGTTCCGGTGTTGTATAGTCGACCAGACTATCTTCCTCGCCATCGCGGATGGCCCTGAGCAGAACCGGCGTCAGGGCAGAAGACAGCGACCAGTTCCAGTAACGCAGCACGGTCTGGGCCCGGTCGACCGCCAGCATGTCATAGGTGATCTGCACCCGCGCCCAGGCGGGATGGACGGTGCCGTCCTCTGCCGTTTCCGGCCGGCGCATCGAGCGCCACAGGTTGGTCAGGTCGCCCTTGCCCAGGCCGGTCGCCTTGCACAGGATCGCGAGGGGTTCGCCGCCGGGATCGCCCATGATCTTGGCCCCCGTGATCGGCTTTATCCCGGACAGATAGGCGATCTCGGACGCCACCTCACGATTGAGGCCATGCGCGGCCGCGGCCGCGACAGCCTCCTCCAGGCCTTCGTAAGGGCTCTTGGCGATGGCACCCCGGTTTCTCTGGCGCCGCTCGATGAACTGCAAAGCCTTGCGTGAGACCGGATCCTGCCAGGTCTCGGCCGCCGCCATGACGAAGATGTCTTCCGACACCTCCTGCATGACCTCGCGCGACACGGCGAACCGCTGCAATATCGTGCGGCGCTCCTCCGGACCGCACCACCAGAACATCACATAAGCCCCCGAAGGACGCAGCTCCGGCCGTTTCAGGGCCGGGCCGCACAGCTGCGACTCCTGTCGGCTCAGGCTGACCACAGACTCGATGGCCGTCTGGCTGAGGCGCGCCGTGCTGTTGCGCAGCACCGCCTCGGTGACATCCCATTCGCCGAAGCCCAGAAGGGTCTCCGTGACGACCTCGGACAGCGACCGGCGGCCGGCGATCAGCAGGCGATGGGCCGAGGTGGCGTCCCGGGCGCAGGCAACCAGGTCGGCGTCGGTCAAGGAAGCGCATTGCTCGATCAGAAGACCCGCGATCGCGGGGTCATCGCGCAGCAGGATACGCACCAGGGCGTTGGGGACTTCGGCCAGGGGCGCAAGCCGGGCCGCGACCCGGCGGCGGTCCTCCGGCGAGGCCAGCCGCAGCATTTCCACCAGCAGGTCGCCGGTGACGGCGCGCTCAAAGGCATTGATCCGGCTGGCGGGCAGGGAAACGACGTCAGCGAGGCGCTTCAGCAAGGCATGACGCGCGCGGAACCCGCCGTCAGGGGCGACCACCTCGGGGCTGTGCGAAGTCTCGAACATATCCGGCGAATCCTAGAACCGCGCCGGTTAACCGGTCGTGACGGTCACAAACCCTCGAACAGCGCCGTCGACAGATAGCGTTCGGCGAAGCTGGGGATGATGGCGACGATGGTCTTGCCGGCATTCTCCTCCAGCGCCGCCTGACGGAAGGCGGCGACCAGGGCCGCGCCCGACGAAATGCCGACGGGAATCCCCTCCACGCGGGCGGCCTTGCGGGCCATGTCGAAGGCGTCCTCATTCGACACCTGTTCGACGCCGTCGATGACCGAGCGGTCGACGATGGACGGGATGAAGCCGGCGCCTATGCCCTGGATCTTGTGCGGGCCGGGCTCGCCGCCCGACAGGACCGGCGAGGCGGTCGGCTCGACTGCGATCATGCGCAGCGAGGGCTTGTACGCCTTCAGCACCTGGCCGACGCCGGTGATGGTGCCGCCCGTGCCCACGCCGGCAATCACCATGTCCACCGCGCCCGCCGTGTCGTTCCAGATTTCCTCGGCCGTCGAGACCCTGTGGATCGCCGGATTGGCCGGATTGTCGAACTGGGCAGGACTGACCGCGCCGGGCGTCCGCACGAGCAGCTCTTCGGCCATGGCGATGGCCCCCTTCATCCCCTTCTCGGCGGGAGTCAGCACCAGTTCGGCGCCCAGCAGGGCCAGCATCTTGCGCCGCTCGATCGACATGCTCTCGGGCATGACCAGGATCAGCCGATAGCCCTTGGCCGCCGCCACAAAGGCCAGGGCGATGCCCGTGTTGCCGGATGTCGGCTCGATCAGCACCGTATCCGGCCCGATCAGCCCCGACTGCTCCAGCGCCTCGATCATGGCCACCCCGATCCGGTCCTTGACCGAGGCCAGCGGATTGAAGAACTCCAGCTTGGCCAGCACCGTCGCCTTGGGCCGATACTCCGCCGTCAACCGCGGCAGCCCCACCAGCGGTGTGTCCCCGATGGTATCGAGGATCGAGGCAAAGACCTTGCCCCGCCCGGCTTTCCGATGGCGGGAGGCGTCATAGGGGGCGTTGGTCATGGGGGGCTTCTCCGATTCAGTTGTCAGTACATAGGTCGAATACGACCGACGCAAACCCGAAGGCTGCGTCTTGACCCTTGGTTCCCATGATGGATGCTCACAGGCGCGACGCGAGGGGCCGGTGATCCACGAATTCAACGTCGAGGTCTGGGCCTTGAGGTCGGCGACTCCGTTCGTGCAACCATCGAAGTGTTGATCTGACCGGGCGGGCACCGCTCGCCTTCACCCCCCGTTAACCACGATGCAGCAAACGTTAACGGGCTGTTCCGGGATCCTTCGCTTGCACGCTCTCATCGCCGCCGTTGAAGCGATCGACCCGCTGGTCGTGACCGGCAAGGTCGCGGGCGTGAACGGTCTGCTGATCGAGTCCCGGGGCGGTCTGTCGCGCCTGTCGGTCGGGGCCCGGGCCGAGATCGAGCGGCGGCACCTGGCCCCCCTGCCCGCCGAGGTGGTCGGCTTCCGCGATGCCAAGGCCCTGCTGATGCCGTTCGGCCCGGTCGAGGGCGTGGCCCCCGGTGCCGACATCCGTATCGTCTCCGCCGCGGCCAGCGTCCGCCCGACCACCGCCTGGCTGGGCCGGATCATCGACGCCTTCGGTCAGCCGATCGACGGCAAGGGCCCCCTGCCCGTCGGGCCCGCCGCCTATCCCCTGCGCGCACCCCCGCCCCCGGCCCATTCGCGCGGCCGGGTCGGCGAGCGGCTCGATCTCGGCGTCCGCGCCATGGACGTCTTCACCACCACCTGCCGCGGCCAGCGTCTGGGCATTTTCGCCGGCTCCGGCGTCGGCAAGTCGGTGCTGCTGTCCATGCTGGCGCGTCAGGCCAGCTGTGACGTTGTCGTGGTCGGCCTGATCGGCGAACGGGGCCGGGAGGTTCGGGAGTTCATCGAGGAAACCCTCGGCGAGGAAGGGTTGCGCCGCGCCATCGTCGTGGTCGCCACCAGTGACGAACCGGCCCTGAAGCGCCGCCAGGCGGCCTATATGACCATGGCGATCAGCGAATACATGCGCGATCAGGACCTCGAGGTCCTGTGCCTGATGGACTCGGTCACCCGGTTCGCCATGGCCCAGCGCGAAATCGGCCTCGCCGCCGGCGAGCCGCCGACCACCAAGGGCTATACCCCGACCGTCTTCACCGAACTGCCCAAGCTGCTGGAGCGGGCGGGCCCGGGCCCGGTGCGGCCCGACGGCACCACGGCCGGGCCCATCACCGCCCTGTTCACCGTGCTGGTGGACGGTGGCGACCACGACGAGCCGATCGCCGACGCCGTGCGCGGTATCCTCGACGGCCATATCGTCATGGACCGCAAGATCGCCGAGCGGGGCCGTTTCCCGGCCATCGATGTGCTCAAATCCGTCAGTCGCACCCTGCCCGCCTGCCAGACCCCGCCCGAGCGCGAGCTGAACAAGCGCGCCCGCCAGAGCCTGTCGGCCTATGCCAATATGGAAGAACTGATCCGCATCGGGGCCTATCGCGCCGGAGCCGACCCCATCGTCGACCGGGCCATCACCCTGAACCCGGCGCTGGAAGCCTTCCTCGGCCAGGACAAGGACGACCACACCGGTCTTTCCGATTCCTTTACCCGGCTGGAAGCAATCCTGAATCAAGGCATGATCCAGTGAACGGAGAATATCGATGACCGCCTGGGCCCAATCGTTGATCAGGATCTCGAACTATGAGGTCGAGACGCTGCAGAAGCGTCTCGCCGAGATCACCGCGCGCCGCGCCTCGGCCGAAATGCGCATCGCCGTGCTCGATGCCGAGGCCGAGATCGAACAGGAGCGCGCCCGCGGGGACGCCGACGCCGCCATGATGCTGCAGGCCTATCTGAACGGCTGGAAACTGCGCAAGGGCGCCGCAGAGGCTGACGTCGTCGTCATGGACGCCGAGGAAGAAGGGGCCCGCGACGCCCTGACCAGCGCCTTCGAGGAACTGAAGAAGTTCGAACACGTCGCCGAAATGACCCGCCTCAACGCCGCGATCGAGGCCGGCAAGCGCGAGACGGCCGCGTTTGATGAGTTGGGCCTGAGGCGGCGTGCGGGCTGATCCGCCCGGACTGAACCGCCGCGCCCTGCTCGCGGCGCCCCTGGCACTTGCAGCCTGTGACCGCCTCGCCTCGGCCCGGACCGCCGACGGTCCGCTCGCCCCACCGCTGAAGGCCCTCGCCCCCTTTCCCTTCGGCGCCACCGGCATGACCTGGCAGCTCGACCAGCCGGACTGGGTCGAGCAGACGCTGCGCCATTGCTCCCAGCTGACCCCCGAATGGGAGCAGAAGATGGAGCGCACCCTCGGCCCCGGCTTCAGCTACGATTTCGAGCCCTCCGACCGGGTCGTGGCCTTCGCCCACCACAACGGCCTGCGCGTCCATGGCCACACCGTCATCTGGTACTCCCAGGGGGCGGAGGTCTTCGATGATGCGCAGCTGTCCCGCGCCCGCTTCGCCGCCGAATACGACCGCTACATCACCACTTTCGTCGGTCGCTACCGGGGCCGGATGGCCGGCTGGGACGTGGTCAACGAGCCCGTGGCCGAGGACGGCAACGGACTGCGCGACTGCCACTGGAGCCGGGCGCTGGGCATGGACGGCTATATGGTCCGCGCCTTCGAACAGGCGAAGGCGGCCGATCCGGAAGCCGTCCTCTTCCTCAACGAATACAATCTCGAGAACATCCCGCGCAAAGGCGCGACCTTCCTCAAACTGGTCGAACGCCTGCTGAAACTCGGGGCCCCGATCGGCGGCATCGGCACCCAGTCACATCTCGACATCGAGATCCCGGCCGGACAGATCACCGCCTTCATGCGCGACGCCGCCTCGCTCGGCCTGCCGATCCACGTCTCCGAGCTCGACTTCCCCATGCAGCGCGACGGCGGCCGGATGCCGGACCTGCGCTCGACCGCCGAACGCCGCGCCCAGCAGGTCGCCCGCGTCGGCGAGCTGGCCGAGGCCTTCATGGCCCTGCCGGAACACCAGCGCTACGCCTTCACCACCTGGGGCCTGCGCGACACCGACAGCTGGCTGGTCCGGGCCGAGGGCAAGAACCGGCCCGACGAAAGCGCCCTGCTGCTTGACGCCCGGGGCGGCGCCAATCCGGCCTTTCACGCCGTGGCCGAAGCGTTCCAACGCTGACCCTCTCCCATTGGGAGAGGGCTTGAGCCTCCGGGAGCGAAGCGATCGGCAAGGCGAAAGGGTGTGGGTCTATCACCTCTGGGCGGCTTCGCCGCTTCAACCCGCCGACCCACATCCGGCGCTGCGCGCCACCTTCTCCCAACGGGAGAAGGATCAGATCTGAACCGCCTCAATCCCCGCCATCGCGAGGTCCGCCAGTAGTCCATCAACCGCCGCCTCGACCTTCGCTTCATCCCGCCCCCGCACCACCAGATTCGTCCCCAGCTCGCCCACCGAGCCATGGCCGAAGGGATAGCTGCCGAAGCTGATCTCGCGCTCGGCCCGCGCCGCGGCGGTCAGCAGGTCGGCGATCGCGCCCTCGCCCACCCCGGTCACCCGGACGGTCCGCGCATGCACCACCGCCCCGGTCCGCAGCCGGGGCGCCACATCCTCCAGCATGGCGGTCATGATCTTCGGCACCCCGGCCATGACGAAGACATTGCCGATCTGGAACCCCGGCGCATCGGTCACCGGATTGGCGATCAGCGTCCCGCCCTCCGGGATCCGCGCCATCCGCCGCCGCGCCGTATTGAACGCGTCGCCATACCGTCGCCCCAGGATCGCCATGGCGTCCGGATGCTCGGGCAGGGCCACGCCGAAGGCCGTCGCCACCGCATCGGCGGTGATGTCGTCATGGGTCGGCCCGATACCGCCGGTGGTGAAGACATAGTCGTGGGCCACCCGCAGGGCGTTCAGACTGTCGACGATCTGGTCCTTGCGGTCGCCGATCGTTCGCGCCTCCTCGAGGTCGATCCCCAGCGCCGCCAGGAACCGGGCGATGGTGTTCAGATTGGTGTCCTGCGTCCGGCCGGACAGGACCTCGTCACCGATGATGAGGACGGCAGCGGTGGGGGAGGATTCGGTCATGGCCACACCCTAGACCCCCGTCGCCGCCCGGTCATCGTGTCGCCTTGAGCATCTGTGCTATGGTCGTCATCTGAACCGAGCCTGCCGCCTGCCGAAAGCCCCCCATGTACGAGACCCCCGAACTGGACAGCGACGCCTTCGTCCGCACCCACGAGATCCGCATCCATGAGGGCGACGAGGCCTGGGAGGGTATGCGCGCGGCCGGCCGTCTGGTGGGTGCCGCGCTGGACATGATCACGCCCTTCGTGGTCCCCGGCGTGACCACGGGCGAGCTGGACGACCGCATGCGCGAGTTCACCCTCGACCACGGGGCCCTGCCCGCCTGCCTCGGCTACAAGGGCTATGAGAAGACCATCTGCACCTCGATCAACCACGTCGTCTGCCACGGCATTCCCGGCGACAAGGTTCTGAAGGAGGGCGATATCGTCAACATCGACCACACCGTCATCGTCGACGGCTGGCATGGCGATTCCAGCCGCATGTACGCCGTCGGCGAGATCAACGCCCGCGCCCGCAAGCTGATCGAGGTCACCTATGACTCGCTCGAGGCCGGTCTGGCCATGATCAGGCCGGGCAATACCTTCGGCGACATCGGCTATGCCATCCAGCAGGTGGTCGAGGCCGCCCGCATGTCGGTGGTCCGCGACTTCTGCGGCCACGGCATCGGCCGCCTGTTCCACGACAGCCCCAACGTCCTGCACTACGGCCGCCGCGGCGAGGGCGCGACGCTGAAAGCCGGCATGTTCTTCACCGTCGAGCCGATGGTGAACCTGGGCAAGCCGCACGTGAAGGTCCTGTCCGACGGCTGGACCGCCGTCACCCGCGACAAGTCGCTGTCGGCCCAGTGCGAACATACCTGCGGTGTCACCGAAACCGGCGTGGAACTGTTCAGCGCCAGCCCGGCGGGACTGTTCAGACCCGTATTCTAGGATAGGTTGCTCTTCCGCACAGTCGGGAGGCGCTGTTGGACCAGTTGACAACACCTAATCTGTTGGAGCATGCTCCAACATGAAGGCGCGGTTGATCCGTGAGGATGAGGTCGGCGTCGGCGAGGATGAGGCCATGCACATCCGGGTTTGGGAAGTGCCGGTCCCGGTCGTCGGCTCGACCCATTTTTACAAATACAGCCTGGCCTTCGTCTGCGACGAGGTCTGCGTCGTTCGTTTCGATAACGAGCGGGGCAAAGGCGACCACGTCCACATCGGTGACGCGGAGATGCCCTATGAATTTCATGACCTCGCCCGGCTCGAACTCGATTTCCGACGAACGGTACGAGAATGGCGACTTCAGAATGGTCGTCTTCAGCGTGAGGACCGAAGATGAGGTCTTCGCCGACTTCCGAAGCGCCTTTGAAGGCGTCGAGAAGGGTTACGCCGAGATCAGTTTCATCACGTCCGACCTGCTCTGGCGCATCCTGACCGGCAAGCGCTGGGACATACTGACCGCCATGGCCGGAGCCGGCGAGATGAGCATCCGTGAGGTGGCGCGAAAGGTCGACCGTGACGTCAAGGCTGTACACGGCGACGTCACCGGCCTGATCAAGAGCGGCGTCGTCCGGCGCGGCGAGAGCGGCAAGGTTATCTTCCCCTACGACCATTTCGAGCTGAGGGTTTCAAACCGCCGGGCCGCCGCCTGACCATGGACGCCACGGCACCGGCACCCGCGCCCAAACCCCACCACACGGGCCACCGCGAACGCCTGCGGGACCGCGCCCGCGGCGCCGGCATCCACCACCTGCCCGACTATGAACTGCTCGAACTGTTCCTGTTCCGCAGCCAGCCCCAGGGCGACGTCAAACCCATCGCCAAGGCCTTGCTGGCCCGCTTCGGCTCCCTGGCCGCCGTGCTCGCCGCCCCGGTCGAGGACCTGATCACGGTCAGGGCCGAGGACACGAAGGGCCGGACGAAAGGCATCGGCACCGAAACCGCTCTGGACCTCGCCGCCCTGCATGAGGTCGCCCGCCGGGTCATCAAGGAACAGGCCGCCAAACGCACCGTCATCTCCTCCTGGACCGCCCTGGTCGCCTATGTCCGCCTGTCGCTGCAGCATGAGGCCCGCGAGCAGTTCCGCGTCCTCTATCTCGACAACCGCAACCAGTTGATCCTCGACGAAATCCAGAATCGCGGCACGGTCGACCATGCTCCGGTCTATCCGCGCGAGGTGGTGCGCCGGGCGCTGGAGCTGTCGGCCAAGTCGATGATCATCGTCCACAACCACCCGTCCGGCGACCCGACCCCCTCCCGCCCCGACATCGAGATGACCCGCCAGATCATCGAGGCCGCCCGCGCCCTCGGTATCGACGTCCACGATCACCTGATCGTCGGCCGCGACGGCGTGGCCAGTTTCAAACAGCTGGGGCTGATGTGAGCGACCCTTCGCGCAGGACCCGGCTGGCCGCCTGTCGACGCGTGATCGGGCGGTGGGCCCGGATCGAGCGCGCGGGAGCCCTGTTCGCATGACCATACGCCGCACCGACCGTCTGACCCTGACGCCGGTCCAGTCGGACGACCTCGACGACCTCATCGCCCTGTGGGGCGACCCGGTCTTCGCCACCGCCATCTTTCCCGCCCCCCTGACATCCGAGGACGTCTGGTTCCGCCTGCTGCGCGACGTCGGGCATTGGCAGGTCAAGGGCCACGGAAACTGGTCGATCCGCGAGACGGCGACCGGCGACTATGTCGGCAGCGTCGGGGTGCTGGACTACCGCCGCATCCTCGAACCCGCCTTCGATGTCCCCGAACTCGGCTGGGGCGTGGCTCCGCGTTTCCAGGGCAAGGGTCTGGCCTTCGAGGCCGTATCAGCGGCCCTGGCCTGGTGCGATGACACCCTGAAGGCCGCGCGCACCGTCTGCATGATCTCCCCCGACAATGCCCCGTCCCACGCCCTGGCGGCGCGGGTCGGCTACCGCCCCTATGCCGAGACCCTCTACAAGGGCTCACCCGTCGTGCTGCTGGAGCGGCCCGGGCGTGAAGGACCGTAGCCCCCCATTAAGGTTTATGCGTCATCCTCGGGCACGAATCCGGAGACCGCGCCGTCCATGCCCATGTCCGTCGAAACGCTTCGCGGCCATCTGACCGAAGCCTTTCCCGATGCCGAGATCGTCATCGACGATCTGGCCGGCGACGGCGATCATTATCGCGCGCGGATCGTGGCCCCGACCTTCGCGGGTCTGCCCCGGGTGCGCCAGCATCAACTCGTCTATGCCGCCCTGAAGGGCAAGATGGGTGGCGAACTGCATGCGCTGGCGCTTGAGACCTCAGCCCCGCCCGCCTCGACCCAGCAGGGAGACTAACCCCATGCGCTACCGTCCCTTCGGCCTGACCGGACAGGCCGTTTCCTGCCTGACCCTCAGTTTCGGGATCCGCGACATCACCGCCGGGCCTGATGCCGGTCGCGAACTGATCTATTCGGCCCTGGAAGCCGGCATCAACTCCTACCGCCTCGAGAACGCCGACCCGGTGCTGGCCGAGGTCCTGGGTCAGGCATTGGGGCATGTCGATCGCAAGCTGGTGCAGGTGTCCCTGACCCTCGGTGCCGGCGACGGCCGCCGCGGTTCGGACCGCGACTTCTCGGCCCAGGGCATCACGGCAGCGATCGACAAGACCCTGAACGTCTCCGGCCTGGGATATTTCGACCTGGCTCTCCTCGATGAGCCCGCAGAACATGAGCTGCCGCAGTCCACGCTGAGCGCTCTCAAGGCCCTGCGCGCCACCGAACAGGTGCGACTGCTGGGCATCTCGGGCGACGGCGCAGTGATGGACGCCTATGTCTCGACCGGTGCCTTCGACGTCCTGGCCTCACCGCTGCACGTCAACTGCAGCTGGCAGGTGCGCGCCCGCCTGCGCGCCGCGCGCGAGGGTGACATGGCCGTTTTCGTCTATGGATATTTCCCGGATAGCCTGAACACGGCCAAAAAAGCGACCTCTCCCAATGTCCGGAAAACAGGCTTCTTCGGCTTCGGGGGCAAACCGAAACCGGAAGATGGTGATCTCGCCCATGCCGGCAATTTCGCCTTCCTGTACCAAACCCGCAACTGGTCAGCCGAGGCCATCTGCCTGGCCTACGCCCTGAACGACCCCTCGGTGTCCAGCGTCATGATCCAGGCCAGCGATATCGAACGGCTCAATACCCTGTCGATGGTGCCGGACCGTGACATGCCCTCGGGTCTGTCCGCCCAGATCGAAATGGCCCGGGTCGCGGGTGCACGGGCCGCCTGACACCCTTGACCGGCAAGCTTGCGGTCCATACCTGACGCCCTTCACCGAAAGGCCAGTGTCCGTGACCGATCAAGTCGAATCCGATCCCATCCACGCCTTCATCGCCGACACCCTCAAGGACCATGCCGTGGTCCTGTTCATGAAGGGCTCGCCCGACGCGCCGCGTTGCGGCTTCTCCTCGCTGGCCGTGCAGATCCTCGACCATATCGGCGCGGATTTCGTAGGCGTCGATGTGCTTCAGGACGAGGGCCTGCGCGACGGCATCAAGACCTTCAGCGACTGGCCGACCATCCCCCAGCTCTATGTGAAGGGTGAATTCGTCGGCGGGTCTGACATCGTGCGCGAGATGTTCAACGCCGGCGAGCTGCAGGCGCTGATGGCCGAAAAGGGCGTGCCCCTCGGCGAGCAAGCCGACGCCTGATGGCACGCGCCATCCTCGAACCCCGGGCCGACCGCGAGATCTTCATCGTCCCGCTCGAGGTTCGCCCGGAACACATCGACGAGAACGGCCACGTCAACAATGTCGTCTATGTCGGCTGGCTGCAGGATGCCGGAACAGCCCACTGGAACGCCCGTTTCGATGAGGCGACCCGCGGCCGCTGGTCCTGGGTCGGGACCCGGCACGAGATCGACTATCTCCGTCCCCTGATGCCGGACTCCACCGGCGTTGTAGCCCGCACCTGGGTCGGCGACCCGCACGGCCCGCGCTTCAACCGCTATGTCCGGATCGAGGACGGCGAGGGCCGGGTCTGCGCCCAGGGCATCACCGAATGGGTTCTGGTGGATTCCACCACCATGCGGCCCCACCGCATCCCGGCAGACATGCTGCCGACCTTCGAACGGCGCTGATCAGCGGGACGTGCGCCGCGCCCACTCTCCGAGAAACGGATACCAGGCGCGTTCCGGCTCCCGTTCGCACTGATCGGCCAGCGCCGGGAAATCGGCCTCCAGTCGCTGCATCTGGTTCACCGCCGCCTGGGCCGAGGCCCGGTTTGGCGTTGCCGGCACCCCGGCCATCAGCAGGATGCCGCTGGACATCTTGTAGAGCGGCATGTCCTTCAGGGGACGCTCCGGCCAGGTCTGCTGGAACCAGCGGACCTGCCGCGCCATGGCGGCGCAGGTCAGGGCATCGTCGGCCCCCTGGAACCCGACCGTAACCCGATAGCGCGTGGCCTCGGCCGGGGCACCAAAACCGGCCCCGCTGACCAGCCGCGTCGCTTCGGCGTCCAGCAGGTCCGAACGGGACGACTCCACCACCGTCGCCGGACCCTTGGAGCCGTCGGGCTGGACCACGACCTCGAGCGTCACATCCCCCGTATGCCCCAGGGCCTCTGCCTCGCGTGCCCGGCGTTCGATGGGCCCGGGGATTTCCACCAGCGGAAGGGCGGCCGCGGTCACGGCCGGGTCGGCCGGGGCAGCAGGCACAGCCTGCGGCATAGTCAGGGCGAGCAGAAGCAACAGCATGGAAGGGGCTCCGGAACCTGCAGGGTTTATCGCTGCAACCGATCGCCGCCTCAAGCCGGGCGCATCCATTCCGGACTCGTTCGCAGACGGTCGACCGGAAATCATTGTGCCTGCGCAACGTAAAGCGCCTAGGGTCCCTTAAGGTCATACCCGATCAAGGAACGCGTCGGGTCAGCCTTGCCGACATTCTGAGACGGGTATGACTTGCGCTTCGCGAGTCTCCGGTAACTGTCTGGAGGGCCGGCCCTGGCTGCCCCCACCCCACTCCACCCCGATGGTCCCCTCAGCCTGGCCCTGGCCGTGGTCGGATCCTCGACCGCGCCCCTGGTGCTGCTGGACGGCGACCTGAACGTCATTGCGGCCAGCGCCTCCTTCTTCGCTGCCTTCCAGATCAATCCCGCGGGTGCCGTCGGCGAACCCTTCCTCAGCCTCGGCGACGGCGAGTGGAACCGACCCCGGCTCCGCTCCCTGCTGACCGCCACCCTGTCCGGCACAGCCCACGTCGACGCCTATGAGATGGACCTGAAGAGCGAACGTCTCGGCGGCGTCCGCTCCCTGCTGCTGAATGCCCATCTGCTCGCCTGGGGCGACGGTGCCGACCTCCGGCTGCTGCTGGGCGTATCTGATGTCACCGACGCCCGGGCCGGCGAAAAGCTCAAGGACAACCTGCTGCGCGAAAAGGCCATCCTCCTTCAGGAGGTCCAGCACCGTGTCGCCAACAGCCTGCAGATCATCGCCAGCGTCATCCTGCAAAGCGCTCGCCAATCCCGGTCCGAAGAGACCCGCGGCCATCTGCAGGACGCCCACAGCCGGGTCATGTCCGTCGCCGCCCTGCAACAGCAGCTGGCCGCCTCCCGCCTCGGCGAGGTCGCGCTCAAACCCTATTTCGACCAGCTGTGTGTCAGCGTCGGTGCCTCCATGATCCGCGATCATGGCCAGCTGTCACTGCATGTGGACTGCGACGACAGCGTCGTCGACGCGGACATCTCGATCAGTCTCGGCCTGATCGTGACCGAACTGGTGATCAATTCGCTCAAACACGCCTACCCGGGCGGGCGAAAGGGGCGGATCATCGTCAGCTACAACCGCCAAGGCCCCAACTGGACGCTGTCCGTTGCCGATGACGGCGTGGGCATGCCGACCGATGCGGAAAGTGCGACGCCCGGCCTGGGAACCAGCATCGTCCGGGCTCTGGCCCATCAGCTGCACGCGCGCGTCCAGGTCGCCGACGGCCATCCCGGCACGACCGTGTCGATCATCCACCGCCAGAACAGCGTCATCGATCTCGACGACCCGACCGGCTGGGCGGTCTGAAATCCGTTCGACGGGCGAGGCAAGGACCGGCAGGGCCTCCCGACCGCCTCAGGCCGGCAGATCGAGCCGGTGCAGTTCGACCCCGATCGCGAACACCGCATGGCCGCCGCCCGGCAGCGGCACGATCCGCACCTTGTTCACCGCATTGCCCATCCGGACCGGGGCCCAGCTCGCCCCGCCGTCGGTGGTCTCATAGCCGTTGGGCACAGCCCCGACCCAGCCGCGGGTCTCGCTGACGAAACCGATGCCGAACTCGCGCACCGCGGCATTGTCGACGAACGGCAGCTCGCTCCAGGTCCGGCCGCCGTCGGTGGTCTTCGCCACGAACCGCTGCGACGCCGCCGGGTCAGGATTGTAGCTCTGCACCGTGACATAGCCGACGTTCGCCGACGGCCAGGCCATCTTCCAGGTCAGCTCCCAAGGGCGGGTGCCCTCATAAACCCGCGTCCAGCTGCGTCCGCCGTCGTCCGTGCGCAGGATGACGGCTTTCGACACCTGGACATCGCCGTCCGAGGCCCCGGCGATGAAGCCCACCCGTTCGCTGACGAAATGGATGTCCAGGATCATGGCAGTATGGGCCGTCATGTCTTCCGAGGTCCAGGTCTCGCCGCCGTCGCGCGACGTCGCCAGGGCCGCCGGCGTGCCGACCCGGCCGCCCGCCCGCACCGTCACCCGATGATCCAGCACACCCGCATTGATGAAGGGCGTCTTCAGGATGTCGATGGCGCAGATGCCCTTGACCGGCGGGCCGTCGATCACGACCGGCTCCCAGCTCTCGCCACCGTCGCGCGTGCGATACAGCGGTGTCGTGTCCGAGACATTGGGGAAATAGTCCGGCCCGATATTGCCCAGAAAGCCGCGCTTTTCATCGATGAAGCCGAGCGCCCGCACAAAGGTGCCGGGCCGGTCCATCTGCTGGGTCCAGGTCTGGCCGCCGTCGGTGGTCCTGAACAGCTTGCCGGCCCCGTTGCCGTACCAGCCGGTCAGGGCGTCGACGAAACTGATGTCGTCCTGCTTGCCGCGATAGGGCTCGGTCGGCAGCTTGACCCAGCCGGGGGCTGCGTCCTGCGCCCATCCCGTCGCCGGCAGCACGGCCGCCGCCCCCACCGTCCCGAGAAATACCCTGCGATCCATCCCTGCCCCCTTCAAGGTTCCGGGGCCATGTAAAGCGACCTTTACCGGCGTGGCCAAGTGAAGCTTTGGTAAGGAAGCCCCATAGCAAAAAGGCCCCGGATCGCTCCGGGGCCTCTCTTGTTTTCTGGCCCGCGGTCAGAAGGCTCCGCCTTCCCGACCCGACGCGGGCCGCCGCCGCGCACTCCGCGCTCAAGCAGTGAGCCGCCGCGCGGCGAGCGTTAGCGCCCTTACGAGGAGTAGTATTCCACCACCAGGTTCGGCTCCATCTTCACCGGGAACGGCACATCGGCCAGTTCCGGCACGCGGACGAAGCGGACCGAGAAGCCGCGGTCACCGATTTCGATATAGTCGGGGATGTCGCGTTCCGACGACTGCTGGGCTTCGAGCACCAGCGCCATGTTGCGGGACTTTTCCTTGACCTCGACGACGTCGCCGACCTTCACGCGGTAGGAGGCGATGTCGACCTTCTTGCCGTTCACCGTCACGTGGCCGTGGCTGACGAACTGACGGGCCGACCAGACAGTCGGGACGAATTTGGCGCGATAGACCAGGGCGTCGAGGCGCGACTCCAGCAGGCCGATCAGGTTCTCCGAGCTGTTGCCCTTGCGACGCGAGGCTTCCTCATAGGTCGCGGCGAACTGCTTCTCGGTGATGTTGCCGTAGTAGCCCTTCAGCTTCTGCTTGGCCTTCAGCTGCAGGCCGAAGTCCGAGACCTTCTGCTTGCGACGCTGGCCGTGCTGGCCGGGGCCATACGAGCGTTTGTTGACGGGGGACTTGGCGCGACCCCACAGGTTTTCACCCATGACCCGGTCGAGTTTGTACTTGGCGCTATGGCGCTTGGACATGTGTCACTCTTCTTCGTGATGCGGCCCGGTCCCTCCCCAACTGGAGAGACGATCTCAACGGCGGTCCACGCATCGTCCGTAGTGGTTCGCGCAGACGGGCGGACCCGACGGCGTGAAGGGCGCGCTTATGACCGCGCGCCGTCCATCCGTCAAGGCAGGTGCCGGCCTCAGGCCATCGCGGCCGCGAACAGGGCGTTGGCCTTGTTCCAGTTCACCACCGTCCAGAAGGCCTTCAGATAGTCGGCCCGGCGGTTCTGGTAGTTCAGATAATAGGCGTGCTCCCAGACATCGGCGGCCAGAACCACGGCCCCCCTGTCCTCGGCCACATCCATCAGCGGATTGTCCTGGTTCGGCGTCGCGGTGACCTTCAGCCTGCCGTCCTGCACGATCAGCCAGGCCCAGCCCGAGCCGAACTGGCCGGCACCGGCGGCGTTGAAGGCGGTCTTGAACGCCTCCATCCCGCCGAGGTCGCGGTCGATGGCGGCGGCCAGTTCGGCAGAGGGCTCACCGGTCTCGCCGACCGGGGCCAGCAGCTCCCAGAACAGACTGTGGTTCCAGTGCCCGCCGCCGTTGTTGCGCACCGCCTTCGGCACCCCGGACATCGTGGCGAACAGCTCTTCCAGTGACCGGCCCTGCAGGGCGCTGTCGGCGTCCACGGCCTTGTTCAGATTGTCGACATAGGCCTGATGGTGCTTGCCGTGATGGAATTCCATCGTCGCCTTGTCGATGGCCGGCTCCAGGGCGTCATGGGCATAGGGCAGGGGCGGCAGCACAAAGGCCATGGGGAGTCTCCTTCGACGGGGGTTCAGAGACCCCCATCTGGGGACCCCGCCCCGGAACCCAAGCCCGACGGCCGGAATTCGTTCCCCTCAGACCTGCGGCAGATTGGCCTTCAGACAGTCCCGCACCGCGCGCCGCAGGTCACCCGTGGCCGAGGCGAAATCCACCCCCTCGGCGTCGAACACCGCCCGCGTCGCCGCGTCCAGACCGTTCGGCAGCGCCTCCAGCACCCGCTTCTCCCCCTTGGGATGCAGGCAGAAGCCGACCTCCTTGCACAGGGCGGCGAACATTTCGGCGTGGGCGGCGTCAGTCATGCGCTCAGGCCTTAAGCCTTTTCGCGTGGAAGGCCACATGGTCGGCGATGAAACTGGCCATGAAGAAATAGGAGTGGTCGTATCCCGGCTGCATCCGCAGGGAGATTTTCTGCCCCGCCGCCGCGCCCGCCGCGACCAGCAGTTCGGGCTTCAGTTGTTCCACAAGAAACGGATCGGCCTCGCCCTGGTCGATCAGGATGTCGTCGAAACAGCCCTCACCCACACCGCCCTCGATCAGCCGCGCCGCATCATGCGCCTCCCACAGCGCGCGATCCTCGCCCAGATAGGCGGAGAAGGCCTTCTCCCCCCACGGACACCGCGTCGGCGAACAGATGGGCGCAAAGGCAGAGACCGACCGGAACAGATGCGGATGCCGCAGCGCCAGCGTCAGCGCCCCGTGCCCGCCCATCGAATGGCCGCTGATCGACCGCGTCCTCGTCGTCGGGAATTCGGCGTCGATCAGCCCGATCAGCTCCCCGATGACCCAGGTCTCCATGCGGAAATGAGGCGCCCAGGGCGCCTCGGTCGCATCGACATAGAAGCCCGCGCCCTGCCCCAGATCGTACGCCGGGTCGTCCGCGACCCCTTCCCCGCGCGGCGAGGTATCGGGCGCGACGATGATCACCCCGTGCGCCGCCGCCGCCGCATAGGCCCCGGCCTTGGTGGTGAAATTGTCCTCGGTGCAGGTCAGGCCCGACAGCCAGACCAGCACCGGAAACGGCCCCTCCCCCGCCGGCACGAAGACCGACAGGGTCATGGGCGTGCCGGTCGTGGCGCTGTCATGCTTCAGATAGCGCAGCGTGCCGCCATGGACGGCGTGGGTCTTGGTGGTCTGCATTGGCGATCAATAGCCTCGACGAGTGACGATCATCTGGTGGCACAGGATGCTGAAAGGGCCGCCATAGGAGCAGGTGAAGAAGACCAGAAGGCTCTCATGGTGACCCAGCATGAACCTGCTTTCCGTGACGATATCGCCCAAGGGGGTCATGCCTCCATTGAGGACATGAATGGCCTCACTCATCGCTGGGTCAGGATCGTCCGACCTGTGGATCGGAAATGCGAACACGTCCGAAACGATCGCGTGACTGACGAGGCCGATGCTGCCGAATTCTGCGCACAGAAATCGGAAGCGGGTCTGGCCGCCCCCAACAGCGTCGATCACGACCTCGACCTGTTGCTTGTCGATATGGACTGAGACCAGGTTGCCGTCGTGATAGCGAGGGCCCAGCACCATGGCTCCGTCGCCGGTGGTCCATTCGATCTCAAGCTCGGATTGTTCCGACATCTCGATCATTCGGTCGGTATGACCGTCCCTCTGATTCCGCTCATCCCGGCGAAAGCCGGGACCCAGTTCTGTCCAGCGTGACGCCGGCGTTTCAGGACATCGTTCCCGACAGCCTACCCCGACCGATCATCCAAAGCACTGGGTCCCGGCTTTCGCCGGGATGAGCGGAGAAGGAAAATCCGGTCACCCCACCCTGTACAACGCGCAGATCTTGTTGCCCGACGGATCGCGCAGATAGGCCAGGTTCAGCGTGCCGAACGGGCCGCCGGCGCGCTCGCCGGGCGGATCCTCGATCGACGTGCCGCCGGCGGCGACGCCCGCGTCATGAAAGGCCTGGACCATCTCGGCCGATTTGGCTCCGAAGCCGATGGTGCCGCCGTTGGCGTGGCAGGCGGCCTCGCCGTCGATCGGCTTGCCGACCGCAAAGGCCCCCATGCGCGTGCGCCACCAGTAACGCCCCTTGGCGTCCGGCCCCTGCCCCGGCTCAAGTCCCAGGGCACCGAGCGCCGCATCATAGAATTTCCGCGACGCCTCGACGTCGTTCGCGCCGACGGTGATGTGGGTGAACATGGCTTCCCTCCGATTAGTAGGTTTCGTTTGGAGACTAACCCCGATCCCGCCGCCTTGTCATCCCGGAAGCCGCGAAGCGGCTATCCGGGACGTGAACGGTCCCATACGTCCCTCCCGGTCAGACCGCAGGGCTGAACCGGGAGCCGGGTCAGGTCACCCCGAACCGTGCATTCTCCGCGCTCGGTCCGGTTCGCCCAAGCGGCGACCGGACCTGTGGAAAGGTTCGGCAGAAACGTCCCGGATAGCGCCTGCGGCGCTTCCGGGATGACAAGCGCGAAATCCTCTAGAACACCACCACGGACCGAATGCTCTCCCCCGCATGCATCAGGTCAAACGCCTCATTGATCCGCTCCAGCGGCAGCGTATGCGTAATCATCGGATCGATCTCGATCTTGCCGTCCATATACCAGTCGACGATCTTCGGCGTATCCGTCCGCCCGCGCGCGCCGCCGAAGGCCGAGCCGCGCCAGACCCGGCCGGTGACCAGCTGGAAGGGCCGCGTCGCGATCTCCTTGCCCGCCTCGGCCACGCCGATGACGATGTTCTCGCCCCAGCCGCGGTGGCAGGCCTCGAGCGCCTGACGCATCACCGTGGTGTTGCCCGTGCAGTCGAAGGTGTAGTCGGCCCCGCCGCCGGTCATCTCGACCAGATGCGCCACCACGTCGGAGACGTTCTTCGGATTGACGAAATGGGTCATGCCGAAGCGACGGCCCCACGCTTCCTTGGTGTCATTGATGTCCACGCCGACGATCATGTCGGCCCCGACCATCTTCAGCCCCTGGATGACGTTCAGCCCGATCCCGCCGAGCCCGAAGACCACGCAATTGGCCCCCGGCTCGACCTTCGCCGTGTTGACCACCGCCCCCACCCCCGTGGTCACGCCGCAGCCGACGTAGCAGGCGCTGGCAAAGGGCGCGTCCTTGCGGATCTTCGCCAGGGCGATCTCGGGCAGGACGGTGAAATTCGAAAAGGTGGAACAGCCCATATAGTGGGCGATCGCCTGCCCCTTGTAGCTGAAGCGCGAACTGCCGTCGGGCATCAGCCCCTTGCCCTGCGTCCCCCGGATGGCGGTGCACAGATTGGTCTTGCGGCTGAGGCAGCTTTTACACTGCCGGCACTCGGGCGTGTACAGCGGGATCACATGATCCCCGACCGCCACCGAGGTCACCCCCGGCCCCACCTCAACCACCACCCCCGCGCCCTCATGGCCCAGGATCGAGGGGAAGATGCCCTCGGAGTCCAGCCCGTCCAGCGTATAGGCGTCGGTATGGCAGATGCCGGTGGCCTTGATCTCGACCAGCACCTCCCCGGCCCGCGGCCCCTCCAGATCGACCTCGACAATCTCCAGCGGACGTTTGGCCTCAAAGGCGACAGCGGCGCGGGTTTTCATGGGGGGGAGTCTCCAGAGAGCGTTCGCCATTCTTCTAGGACAGACCGGCGATGCTATGGAACCGCATGGCGCACAGAAACCTCGTCATCCTCACCGGCGCCGGCATCTCGGCCGAGTCCGGCGTCCCCACCTTCCGCGCCGACGACGGCCTGTGGATGGGCCATCGCATCGAGGACGTCGCCACGCCCGGGGCCTTCGCCCGCGACCCGGTGCTGGTTCAGGACTTCTACAACCGCCGCCGCCGCCAGCTGGCGACCGTGCAGCCCAACGCCGCCCACCACGCCCTCGCCGACCTGGCCGCGCATTGGGACGGCGATTTCCTGCTGGTCACCCAGAACGTCGACGACCTGCACGACCGCGCCCATGCCGCGACCCCACCCGCGTCCGGCTTCGAGCTGATCCACATGCACGGCGAACTGCTCAAGGCGCACTGCACCGCCACCGGCCGGGTCTGCAACTGGCCCGGCGACCTCGCCCCCAACCAACCCTCGCCTCACCACCCGCAGGGCCGGCTGCGGCCCCACATCGTCTGGTTCGGCGAGATGCCGCTGCACATGGACCGCATCGAGGCGGCGCTGGCGCGGTGCGACCTGTTCGTCTCCATCGGCACCTCCGGGGCCGTCTGGCCCGCGGCGGGGTTCGTGGAGCAGGCCCGCTTCGCCGGCGCCCGCACGGTGGAGATCAATCTGGAGCCGACCCCGGGCCGCTTCGACGAAGCCCTCTACGGTCCGGCCACCGAGGTCGTTCCGACGTTCGCGGCGACCCTGCTGGCATAGGTCCTCCCCCATCGGGGGAGGTGGCGCGGCGCCGCTGGGCGCCGTGACGGAGGGCTCTCGCCCCCACGCCGGTGCCTGTGGTCAGCCCCCTCCCCCGTCGGGGGAGGCCTTCCGGGCCGCCAGCTTCTCCAGCACCCGGCCCCGCCCCTTCGACAGCGCCGTGATCACCCCCCGGAAGGTCGCCACCTCCTGCGCCGTGAACGCCGCCCGGCCCAGCATGACCCGCAGGTTCTGGCTCATCGAGCGGAATTTCTCCGGCGGATGGAAGAAGCCGGCGGCGTCCAGCTCGCGCTCCAGATGCTCATACATCCCCAGCGTCAGCGCGCCGTCCGCCGGCGGCTCGCCCTCGCGGAAATTCGGCGGCGGGGCGTCCAGCACCAGGGTCCGCCACTCATAGGCGGTGATGGCCACCGCCTGGGCCAGGTTCAGGCTCTGGTGGCGCGGATCGATGGGGATGGTGACGATGCCCTGGCACAGGGCGATGTCCGAGGTCTCCAGCCCCGCCCGCTCGCCCCCGAACAGGATGCCGACGCCCAGACCCGAGGCCCGGTCGTCATACAGCACCCGCGCCGCCTCGCGCGGCGTGCGCACCGGCTGGCGCGTCTCGCGCGGCCGGGCGGTGGTGGCGAAGACGGTGTTCAGATCGGCCATGGCCTCCGCCACGCTGTCGAACACCGTGATCCCCTCCAGCACCCAGTCGGCGCCCGAGGCCGTGGCCCAGGCCCGCTCCTGCGGCCAGCCGTCACGCGGTGCCACCAGCCGCAGCTCCGCCAGCCCGAAATTGGCCATCACCCGCGCCACCGCCCCGATATTCTCGGCCATCTGGGACTTGTCGAGGATGACGACGGGGGGCGTGGGGGCGGTCATGGCCCGCACATATCGCGTCTCCCGGCAGGGGTCGAGCAAGGCTGTACCGGTCGGGCGCCATCCGCCCCGGCGACCGCTGTTTCATCACAACGGACACAACGGGGTCACAACGGACACAACGGGGCCCCGGAGGATCAAGGACCCGAACCCCTCGCTGAAACCAATCAAGGCGGCGAAGCCGCAATCCCGTGACGGACGCCCTGTCATCGAATCCGGACGTCTTGCCGGTCCCGTCGTGTCCGTTGTGACCCCGTTGTGTCCGTTGTGATGAACCACATCCCCGCCAAACGGACCACGTCACGGCAGATGCTCACCCACCCAGCGCCGCCCGCACCCCGTCCAGATGTCGCTCATAGTGCCGCCACCGCCCGGACGAGCGCCGGTACAGCGGTTCGCGCACCTGCCAGACGCTGGCGGTCCGCACCGGGGCGGCGGCCTTGTGGAAGTCCAGCACCGCCGCCTCCCAGTCCAGCCCGCACCAGGCCAGCAGCCGCTCGATCGCCGGCTGCGGCTCGACCACCAGGGCGTCATAGTCGAGGTCGAGAATGTCCGGATACAGCGTCTTCCAGTGCCGCATCAGCCGCACATACTGCCCGTGCCAGTGCGCCAGGTCCCCGAGGTCCAGCGCATGGCCCATCGACCGGTCCAGATGCAGGAACCAGTTGGACAGGATCACATCCAGCGGCTCGCGCACCGTGTGGACGATGCGGGCGTTCGGGAACATCGCCTTGATCAGGCCGATGTGCAGGAAATTGTCGGGTCGTTTGTCGGTCACCACATCGGCCTGTGGCCGCGCCGTCTTCAGCCCGCCGAGGTACAGCCCCCTCAGCTGTGCGAACACCTCCGGCCCCGCCCCGGCCAGCGCCTGCGGATAGCCGGCGACCGCCCGCGCGAGACCGGGCACCAGCCCCAGCTCCCCGCCGCCCGTGACCCGGCTGTGCCCGGCCATGATCTGTTCGACGAGCGTCGAGCCCGACCGGAACAGGCCGCAGATGAAGACCGGGGCCGCACCGGCGTCCGAAACCGCCGCCGCCGGTTCGGGAAAGGCCGCGATCAGGCTGTCGATGAACCGCTCATGCGCCGCCCGGTCGTAGCGCGCGCCCTCGGGGTCGATGGCCCGGCTGGCGGCATTGGCGGCGGCATAGGCGGCGAAGGCCTCGTCATACGCCCCGACCTGATCCAGCGCCCGCCCGAGCGCAAAGCCCAGCTCCGCCCGGTCGGCGGCATCCTGACCCGGCCGGCTCAGCGCCGAACGCAGCGTCGCGATCACCGGATCGTCCGGCCCCGTCAGCCGCGCCAGCCCCGCCGCCCGCGCCATCGCCACCGGATGCCCGGGCGCGACGGCCAGCACCTGCGCATAGACCTCCGCCGCCGCCTCGCGCCGCCCCATGTCCTCGTGCAGGTTTCCAAGGTTCAGCAGCGCCGGCAGCCAGTCCGGCGCGATCGCCAGCGCCGCCTCCAGATCCTGCAGCGCCAGATCGGGCCGCCCGAGGTCATCCGCATGGATCACGCCCCGGTTCAGCCAGGCCTCCTCCGGCCCCGAGACCCCGCGCCGCACGGCCTCGTCATAGGCGTCCAGCGCCGCCGCAAACCGGCCGGCCTGCCGCTCCATCAGGGCCAGGTTGAACCAGCTGTCCGGCAGGTCAGGCCGGATCGCCAGCAGCCGGCGATAGGCCTCGGCCGCCTCCTCGGCCCGCCCCGCTGCACGCAGGCGCGAGGCCAGGGCCATCAGGGCTTCGGCAGGATCGGCCAATCAGTCCTCGCCATACATGGCCAGCCAGGGATCGGCCGTCCCGGCCTCCACCTCATTGACCTTGACCGCCGGCCAGCCGATCGAGTCATCGGCCGAGTCCCGCCAGGCGAGGATGAACAGGTCGCGCAGCTCCGACGCCCCGGCCGCCAGCCGCGCCGTCACAAAGGCTCCGCCGCGCGCGTCGCTGTCGCGGAAGCCCCCGGCCTTTTCCAGCACATAGAAGGGCGTCACCTCGGCCAGGGTCGCCCTCAGATAGGCAGGCACGCGGGCGCGCAGCTCAAACCCCTCCAGCGCCGGCGCCGCCATGGCCGCCTCGACCGCATCCAGCCGCGCGACCCGGTTGGTGAAGGCCCCCTCAAAGCTGCTGTGGGTCTGGCGCGAGGTCGTGAAACCCTGCGGATTGGGCGTGTCCCGGTTCCAGCCATTGTAGTGGATGGTCGTGTGGTGCGGCTGCGAGCCGTCGCCGACATAGTGGCCCAGATAGCCCATGTCGCGCAGGATCAGGGCCTCGCGCCGGACCCGGTCCTCGCGATACCAGGCGCGTTTGCCGGGATCACGCTCGCGCCCCTCGGCGGCATACAGCACCCGCCAGGTGGCGAAGTCGCGCACCAGCTGCTGATAGCCGTCCATGATCGCATAGGGCAGGTAACCGGCGTCATCGACATCACTGCCCGCCGCCACCAGGGCCGCATCATATTCCGACTTCAGCCGCGGCAGGGCGTCGATCGACGGCCCCCCGGCGACCATGATCCGGCCGTCGTCCAGCATGTCGACGAAATGGGCCGTGTCGCGCTCCCGGTCGTGCGGCTGACCGCCCCCCTTGGTCCGGTCCGGCTCCCGCGACAGCTCCCCGACCTCGACCGCCGCAGCCGGCGTCCGCAGGAAGGCCGGCAGCTCCTCCGGCAGACCCCGCACAGCCGCCATGCCGATCAGCCGGTGGCCGGTATTGCCCCAGGCGGAGACAGAGGCGGGAATGACCGCGAGCGACAGCAGGGCGGCGGCGATGAGGATACGTTTCATGCGAAGCGTCCTAGCGCATTCCCACGCGCCTCGGGAGGGGCCTTGGGCGGGGTGCTTGGCGAAGGCTGGATGCCTGCCGGAACGCGGACGGTCTGAATTCGGCTCAGGAGGATGAAGAGCGGACCTTGGGAACGTCCGCTAGCGGGTTCTTGCTTTTCCTGGACGAGGTTCAGGGGAGCAGGTCAGTTTAGTCAGCGCTTTTTTCGGCCGACACGCACCAGAGACGTATGTCTGTTCAGGGGGAGTAGCGCACTCGTTTGCTGGTGGGAGCCGCCGAGGCAAATCTCCGTTCAGTTCAGCCGAAACTCCCTGCCGGTCAGAGGCCGCCTAACTGCGCCGCCTCCAGGCACGCCCGCGCTTGGAGAGCGATCATGGTGGGCCGATGGGTCGGTTCCAGCGGCGCGATCCGTTCGACTGCCGCCAGCCCTGACCGGATCACGGACTGCAAGTCCTGGAGCGCTCGCGGATTCGGTCGGTGGGAGGGCTCGGCAAGCACGCGCAGCAGCGTAGCCGGGCCGCGAAGGCCGATGAGCGCCAACTGGATCCGGAGCGACGCCGTGTCGCTTGCGCTCAGGAGGTCCCCCGACGCCGCAGCCTTGAGTTCGGGCAGCCGGGCGATCTGTTTGCGTTGGGCGGCCAGATACGCGGCGCTGGACCACGCCAGTTCCGACGAAGGCCCTGAGGCGGCGGTCTGCGGGGTCCACTGCTCCATCAGGGGCAGTGTCGTCTGCATCTGGGCCACCTGCTCGTCCACGATCTGGCCGAGCGTCCACCGGGTCGAGGGGACCTGACGGGTTTTCCAACCGGGCGTTTCGATGACTACGGACAGGGCACCGTAGCGATCCGCGTATTCCATGCTCGACCCGCCTGCGGGCCAGACCGACCGGGGATCAGCGACCCCGTGCTCGAGCGCACTTCGGATCATTTCGTGCGGACGCGGTGCCTCGAATACACCTCTGGAAAACTGCGCAAGTTCCGAGAAGGGCTCGCCGATCGCGCTGACAGGCACACCGAGCTCCTCCGCCAGCTCCCGAAGCCGGGACTCGAAGGTCGGCAGGGACCGCGACAGGATGAAGAACGCGCCGCCGAAATCGCAGCTGTGCAGCGGAAAAAGCAGTTGCGGCCGCGCGATATCCAGGGCGGCCTGGAAGGCGAGGTTTTCCGGCGGCCGCTCCGAAAACTCATGCGACCCGACTTTCAGGGGGAATGTGTAATCGGGCTGACGGGCGAGCGCAGGCCGGTAAAAATGCCGGAAGTAGTTCGAGAGTGACGGCGCACTGGAGAACCAGCCTTCATTGAGCACGAATCCGTCGGGGTCCAACGGGTTGATGAAGTGCCAAGTGGTGTCCAGCCGCCGACGCAAGCTATCGTTCTCGGTCAGCTCGTGCATCAGCAAGTCAGCGACCAGGCAGCCCGTGGGCTCGTTTGCATGAATGCCGGCCACGACAAGGGCCGACCGCGCACCGCCCCCCAAGGTCACAAGCTCGATGGGGCGGCCATTGCGGCTCTGCCCAACAACCTGGCGTGTGAGCAGTCCGGGGTATCGCGCCAGCAGGCGGTCCCTGCGGTCCTGAAGCGTCTGGAGACCCACGAAGCCCGGCATCCCCGCCGCCCGGTGTGCAGTTCCGGCGGTTTCAAGATCGGGAGTGGACGTTGCGGGCGAAGAAGCGCAGCCTGTCCCAAGGGTCCCGGTCGCCGCCAGGAACGCGCGTCTGCTCAGTTGGGTTTGCATCTGCAAAACGAGAGGTTAGTCGCTTTATAAAGTCAAGTGACGATGAGCCCAGCGATGGTGAGTGATGCCGAAGCGTGATGTGAAATACATGGCGGCGCGCCGCGAGAAGATCGTGGATGCGGCGCTGGCGGTCATGAACCGTGACGGCTCTGCCGCTCTCTCCACACCCGCGCTCTGCCGTGAAGCCGGCATCTCGACCGGTGCCCTCTACACGCACTTCAAGAGCAAGGATGACGTATTTGCGGCGATCGCTGAGCGGGCCTTGCGTCGGCGGCAAGAAGAATTCGATTTCCACGACGCCCAGGAGCTGAGCGCGCGTGTGTCCGAGCTCGCAACGATCTGCCGGGAACCGCCTGAAATAGAAAAAATGCGGATCGAACTCCAGATCTTCTTGTCGGGGCAAAATGACAAGTGGATCACCTCTGTATTCAGTCAGTACGCCGAGGGCCGAGAACTGGAGCGCAGCATCGCCCGACTTGTCAGGGTCGGAGAACTCAGGAGTGACCTTGACCCGGCGGCCGCCGCGATCGCGATCAATGGCTTGATTGCCGGTCTTCGCCTCCTTGCCCTTATGGGAAGTGAGCACAGCGCTCCGTTCGACCGCGCGATCGAACTGCTTCTTTCCTCGATGAGGAAGCCGGAGGAGACTTAGTCAGCCTGGCCCCTTGACTCCCAAAAAAGAATGACCTCTCTTTTTGCAACGAGAAGAGTTTGGGGGGTAACGCATGTCGGCAGTTCGTAGCTATTTGTTGTCAGCCGTGTCCGGTCTGGCGCTGTTCGGGGGTCCGGGCCTGGCCTTTGCCCAAAGCGCATCGGAGTTGGACGAGGTCATTGTCACCGCATCAAAGACGGGTCAGAATCTTCGCGAAATCGCCGGGTCCGTGAGCGCGGTATCCGGGCAAGACCTTTCCAATCTCGGTGCCCAGGGTGCGGGCGACTATCTCGCCACGGTGCCGGGCGCGCGCTTCAATGAGCAGCAGCCGGGGTTTTCCACGATCACGATCCGCGGGGTCAACACGACCACGAGTTTCGCCAACATCAGTCAGAGCACGACCGGCAGCTACGTTAACGATATCCCGCTGACGGACGGCTATTTCACCGGTGGCGCGCCGGACATTGATGCGTTCGACGTACGTAGCGTCGAAGTCTATCGGGGGCCGCAGGGGACCCTCTTCGGTGCCGCTTCGCTTGGTGGCGCGGTCAACTTCATCGCAAATCCAGCCGATGTGGACAGCTTCGATATGGGGCTTGAAGGCACTCTGAGCTCGACATCGTCGGCAGGAGATCCCAACGGCGCGCTGCGGGTGATGCTGAACGCCCCCGTGGCAGAGGGCCGGTTTGCGGTTCGCGGCGTGGGCTTCTACCGCCGCGAGGCGGGTTTCATAGAAAACACCGGTCTCGGCCAGAGCGACGTAAACGACACCACATCGTACGGCGGCCGTCTCGGGGCCACCTACGTGCTTGGCCCGGACTCCACCGTGTCCTGGCTCAGCCTCTACCAAGCCACTGAGGCGGATGATGTCGGCTACGAGAACCCTGACCTCGCAAGATACACAAAGAGCACAGGCATTCCCGAAATCGCCGAGTCCAATATCCTCATTCACTCCCTACGCATCGACCACGAACTGCCCTTCGCCAGGTTCACAGGGCTGATCAGCTATCGCGAGAAGGAAGCCTCCATCGCCCAGGACCTGAGCCGCTTCGCCGTCTTGGGGTTCGTGAATGCGGGCGTTGAGAGCGGCGTCAGCTCAACGGGACTGACCTTCGAGGCCCGCTTGGCTGACCGGGAGGGTTCGCTGAGGTGGCTGATCGGCGTGATGCATGACGATTCGGATGTCGACGTCACCGAGGACGCGATCGCCGACAACGCCGCCGCGGTCGCTGATGCACTGCTCGGGCCAGGCGGCGGAGCCCTGGCCACAGACGGCAACATCTGGGGCCAGACCCTCGGAGAGTTCTCCGGGCAGGAAACCGCTCTGTTCGGCGAAGCGAGCTACCTGTTCAACGACCGTGTCGAGGCAACCCTCGGCGGGCGACTCTTCCGGATCGAGTCCGATTTCGACAGCTACGGGTTCGGTCTGCTCTATGCGGCCTTCGTCAATGGCCTGATCGTTTCTGACCCGGTTGTCACCTACCAGGAGGAAGAGGGCTTCAGCCCCAAGGTCGCGCTCAGCTACCGCTTCTCGCAGGACTCCCAGCTCTATGCGTCGGCGACGAAAGGGTTCCGCTTTGGTGGGAGCAATGTGAACCCAGACCCGTCGTTGCCGCGGAACTACGGCTCCGATTCGATCTGGAACTATGAGTTCGGAATTCGCGACCGCTGGTTTGACCAACGGCTGACGCTGGACGCCAGCATCTTCAAGATCGACTGGTCGGACATTCAACTGCCCGTCGTCACCGCGGGCGGCACCCAGGGCATAGTGAACGCCGGCGACGCCGAGATTTCCGGGGCCGAGCTGGCCTTCGAATGGCTGCTGACGCCTCAGCTGTCCTGGCAGAGCAGCGTCACATATCTGGACGCGGAACTGACGAGCGTGGATACCGCAGCTGGCCTCATCTTCAGCGTGACATCCGGATCCGCACTTCCGGGCGCATCTGACTGGTCCGCATCCAATATCCTTCGATACGAATGGAACGGTGAGCGAAGCCCCTTCGTTCAACTTTCGCACCGCTATGCGTCAACAGCCCCGGCGCTGCTCCAGCAGTTCCCGCTACGCGAGCCGGAAGTCGGCGGTTACAACGTGTTCGACCTTCGCGGGGGGATTACGCTCAACGGCGTGGAGTTGATCGGTTTCGTCAACAACCTGACCGATGAGCGCGCCGTCACCACCGCGACCTACACAGGGAATTTCGGTGACACGCAGAATGACTTCATCATGCGGCCCCGGACTTTCGGGCTCACGCTGAGCTGGAAGCATTAGCACCGGCACGCCCTGAACGCCTGACGTCGAGACGCCCGCCCGCCACCAGCGCGAGCGGGCGTCTCACGTTACGCCAGCTCCGGCGCTGAGGGTCCGCGTTCGTGTGACCGATGGGTTGGGCCATAAAGTCCGCTACCCAGGGGCCGCGGCGGCCGCCTCGCACGATCATCGCGGTTGCTGGCTCGAACTAAAAAGTAATCCCGCGCTCCTCGCGCCATCGCTATGGTTCGCTATGGGTCGGGAGGCGAACATTGCCTGAGGTTGGAAAGCCGACGTTGCCCTCGCTTCAGCTTTCGACGAAAGTCCGCTTGGGAGACAACTGAATGCGCCAAAGCCAGAAGCAATTGATTCAACTCGCTACGGCGTGTGTGTTCCTGCTCACGATGGTTTATGCCCTTTCTTATCTGTCCGGATATAGAGCCGGGAAGGACATGGCCATACGTGACAACAGGTCAGCGAGCGTCTCCTCTTCCTAGGCTGTTGGTGTCCGCTATGGTGGCGGCCTCACCTGACCGCCGCTCCCGCCCCCCTCCCGCTACGCTCCGGGTGAGGACTGGATACCGAACGCCCCCTCCACCCGCACGATCCATCGCTGGATCGCCGGATAGGCCGCAAGGTCGAAATCCCCCTCGTGCGCCACACGGGTGTAGGCGACCAGTGCCAGGTCCGCGAGTGTCGGCCCGCTGCCGACCAGCCAGTCCGCCCCCGTCAGCGCCGCCTCCATCCGGGCCAGGGCCGCATGGCCCCGCTCCATCAGCCGGGGCTCGATCTCGTCCGCCCGCCGGCCGCCCAGCAGCCGCTGGAACCGGACCACGGCAATGTAAGGCTCGTGGCTGTACTGTTCCCAGAACAGCCATTCATACATCCGGGCGCGGTCATACGGGTCGGCCGGGATGAAGGCCGTCCCCTCGCCCAGCCAGCCGATGATGGCATTGGACTGGGCCAGCACCCGGCCGTCCTCCAGCACCACCGCCGGCACCTGGCCGGCGGGGTTCCGGGCCAGGAAGTCCGCGCTGCGCGTCGCCCCGGCCGTGACATCTGTTTCGACCCAGCGATAATCACGCCCGAGCCGGTCCAGCAACCACTTGACCTTCAAACAGTTGCCGGAACGAATATCTCCATAGACAGTAAGCATCGCGCCCCAGCAAAGTGTTTCTGATCTGCGAATACAGCTTACAGATTTTTCCGCTTTCGCAAAGCGGGACCGGGCACAACCATCGCAGGCCCGGCTTATCCACCGCAAAATCGGTCAGGTGGTCGCACCCGGTCTCGCTTGACTGGTTTTCGCCACATTTGAAACCCACAAGCCCGCCGCCGGACGCGTCAGGGCCGGTGATTCCGTAAGTCGATTCATGCTCGGCACTGCCGCTGCGCTCGCCCTTCTCTGGGCGATAGCCTTCCCCGCCGCCGGGGATCCGGTGCCCTATGAGGTGGCTGTCGCCGCTGACCGGGCTGCCGTATCAACCGCCGCAGGCGATGAAGGTTCCGACAGCGGCACGGGCGTGCTCACCCCCGAACAACAGGCCCTGATGGCCGAAGAGGCCGACTGGACCGCGCGGGTCAATCTCTACCATGCCGGCGGGGGCGGGGCGACGGGCAACGACAGCCTGGGTTGCCGCCCGGTCGCCATGCGCACCCTCGCCACCGACCCGCGCTACATCCCCCGCCGCACCCGTCTGTTCATCCCTGAGACGGTCGGCATGCGGATGCCCGACGGCGCCGTCCACGACGGCTACTGGTACGCCTCCGACACCGGCGGCGCGATCAAGGGCCAGAAGATCGACCTCTATACCGGCCACGGCCGCGGCTCGATGGCCCCGGCCATGCGCTTCAACCAGCGCCACCTGACGCTGGTCGACGCCGGCCGCTTCGACGGCTGCCCCCCCGCGTGGGACGAAACCCCCGGCCAGACGACCCAGATGGCCTCAACCGGCTCGAACGCCGGCTCGAACTAGGCTAGGCATCCGGTATCGCGCTGCAAGCGTAGCTTCGGGCGTCTGCCCCTGGCTGGTCAACGGATGTCTGCCCATGCGCCCTCTCACCGTCCTCGCCTGCAGCCTGGCCCTCGTCCTGGCCCCGTCGGTCGCCCTTGCCGGCGCGGCGGATGGTCCCCCGGCACAGACCCCTGCAGCGGTCTCCGCCTCCACCCCCCTGCGCGGCACCGCCGGCCGCTGGAGCGGTGCCCTGGGCTATCGCGACTATCAGAGCGACCGGCTGTTCGAGATTCCCGTCACCACCACCATCGTCCAGGTCGCGGACGGCCTGACCCAGATCCGCACCTCGCTGTTCGATGACGGACCGGACAAGCCGGTCTGGATCACCACCACCAGCCTGCTGGACGAGGCCGCCGGCACCGTCACCTCGGCCAGCTACCGCGCCGGGCGGCCGGTCGCGCTGACGACCGAGACGGTCCGGCTGGCCGCATGGACCGACCCGACCCACTGGACCCTGGTCTATGAGTCCGTCGCCGAGGACGACGACCAGCCCGCCGAAATCCGCGTCACCGAGACCCGCGACGGCGACAGCCTGATGTCGGTCAAGGAGGTCCGCCCGGTCGGGGCCGATGACTCAGCCTGGCGCTTCCGCAACCAGACCCGCCTGACCCGCCTCGGCGACTAGAATTTCCGCCTGCCGCTGACCGTCTCGAAGAACATCCGCCAGTCGCCCATCAGGCTCCACAGCGGATACTGAAACGTCGCCGGCCGGTTCTTCTCGAAGAAGAAATGCCCCACCCAGGCAAAGCCATAGCCCACCACCGGCATGGCCAGCAGCCACCAGGCGTTGCGCGTCACCAGCGCCAGCGCCATCACCCCGATCACCAGCGCCGTCCCGACGACATGGATGCGCCGGCACGTCCGGTTGGAGTGCTCGTGGATATAATAGGGATAGAAGGCGTCGAACGTCTGATAGCGTTCACCGGGTGCGGGCTTGCTTGTCATGGCCCCAACCTCCCCCCGCCCCGCCGCGCGGTCAAGTCGGCGGCGTTCACCATGCCTGTCAGCGATCGGGAAAGGCTGGCGGCCCGATAGTCCGGCCTCCCCGCCCGGAGTCGCCCCATGCAGGTCTTCGCCATCGCCACCGCCGGCATCACCGCCGCCAGCGACCGCTTCGCCGCCAGCGCCGTCCGCACCGCCATCGATCCCCTCGGCGACCTGGCCGGTGAGACCGTCGAACGCATGTCCGCCAAGACGGCCTTCTCGGCCAATGTCGCGGTCCTGAAGACGGCCGACGACATGTACGGCAGCCTGCTCGACATCCTGTCCTGACGCGACCCTGGAGCCATCGGCGCTCCAGTTGACGCATGGGTTTCCAGCGACAAGGGTTCCTCACAACGCGCACAACGCGGCCACAGCGGACACGACGGGATGGAGACCGTGGCACCATCGCCGATCGCTTCCTTCAGGCTCGGTTTTTCGTCGGAGGCAGGTTCGGCGGCAAAGCCGCCCTTGTCTCGTTTCGTTGCCGGGAAGGATCGACACACGCGGCAACCGCACGGTCCCGTCGTGTCCGTTGTGACCGCGTTGTGCTCGCCGTGATGAACCT
>NZ_JAIYCP010000006.1 GCF_027487935.1 Brevundimonas sp. | reverse complement strand
TGCCGGGAAGGATCGACACACGCGGCAACCGCACGGTCCCGTCGTGTCCGTTGTGACCGCGTTGTGCTCGCCGTGATGAACCTTTCGGCCCGCTCCAACTGAGCCGACGAACGGTCTAGGTGCGCGATTCAATGGGGTGGGATGACGGGCACCCGGGCTGATCCCTGATCTCAGGCCCGGCCCTATTCGGGCTTGATCGACAGCTGGAAGGCGATGACCCCTTCGGTGACATCGGTATCGACCCCTTCGCCGACCCGCATACCCTCTGGCCCGAGCTCACGATAAATCAGGCCGAAGGAGCTCTGCACCGGTCCCTGGCGTATGGCCACGCCGAGTGAGGCATCGCCCATGAAGGCGCCGGTGTCATGGCTGATTCCGGAACGGGCGAAGTCGCCGTCACGGGTGCGGGCCCAGTTGTAGCCCACCGCCCGGCCGGACCCTGCCGCATAGAGATACCAGCGGGGTCGCTGGCCAAACGTCGCTTCGCCGGCGGGCATCAGCTGATCCAGATCCGGTCCGATACGCAGGGTCGCCCCGGCCTCGGTGCTGCTGCCCCGCGAGCCGACGCCGACCCCGAGATGGGGTGACAGGGTGACGTCGAGTCCGGACGCCGTCCTGGCCAGGGTGCCTGTCCAGCCGCGGGTGAAGGTCAGGTCATAGTGTTCGGCGTTATGGGCGGCGGGATCGAGCGGCCCGGGTGGCAGGGGCGAGCCGTCAACCCGGCGCACCGGGCCCTCGGTCCGCAGCCGCAGGCGGTCGTCGTAATCCCCGTTCTCGAACCAGACGTCCCGGTTCGCCGCCGCCCATGGCGAGCCTCTTTCGCGCAGGGGCGGTATGTACCCATGCCGTGCCTCATCGGCGATGAAGCTCGCATCACGGTCGATCCGGATCGAAAGGTCCGACGACGCCGAGGGGGATTCGCGCGTCACGATCCACGGATTGGACAGGGCCGTCTGGATTGAGGCCGGCGACGCCGTCGCCGACGCCGGGGCCGACAGGGCCACAGTCGCCAAGCCAAACATCGATACGGCCGTCACAGCCACCAACGGTTTTCCCGATCCGATAACAGTTCGCGACTCTGCACGATGTGCATCGTCTCGCCAACAGGCTTTTGCCCTGCTGGATGAACGTCGGGAGGCCGTCAGGGTTCCGTAAGCCCGGCAGGGCCGAAGCCCCTCACGCCCTACTGGCAGGCGAGGCACTCATCATAGTCGGTGCGGGCCGCGCTGAAGAGGTCCGGCTGGTTCGGATCGACCTCGTCCTCGACCTTGTCATCTGCGCCTGCGAAGGCGGCGCGCTGAACCGACTTCGAGCGCAGATAGTAGAGCGACTTCACGCCCTTCTCCCAGGCCGACCAGTGCAGCATGTGCAGGTCCCATTTGTTGACGTCGCCCGGGATGAACAGATTGATCGACTGGGCCTGGCAGACGTCCGCCGCACGGTCGGCGGACAGTTCGACGATCCAGCGCTGATCCAGTTCGAAAGCGGTCTTGTAGATCGACTTCTCGTCGTCGCTCAGGGCGTCCAGATGCTGGACCGAGCCTTCGTGCTCGAGGATGGAGCTCCACACCGCCTCGGTGTCGATGCCCTTCTCGCCCAGCAGGCGTTCCAGATAGGGGTTCTTGACGGCGAACGAGCCCGACAGGGTCTTGTGCGTATAGATGTTGGCCGGGATCGGCTCGATGCCGGCCGAGGTGCCGCCGCAGATGATCGAGATCGAGGCCGTCGGGGCGATGGCCAGCTTGTGGCTGAACCGCTCCATCACGCCGCGCTCGGCCGCGTCCTCGCAAGCCCCTTTTTCTTCGGCCAGCAGGCGGCTGGCCTTGTCGGCCTCGCGACGCAGATGTTTGAACAGCCGCATGTTCCACGACTTGGCCATGGCCGATTCAAAGGCCACACCCTGCGCCTGCAGGAAGGAGTGGAAGCCCATCAGGCCCAGACCCACCGAACGCTCGCGCTTGGCCGAATAGACGGCGGCCGCCATGGCGGGCGGGGCGCGGCGGATGAAGTCTTCCAGAACATTGTCGAGGAAGCGCATCACGTCCTCGATGAAGCGGGGCTCCTCACGCCACTCCAGGAAGCTCTCGGCATTGACCGAGGACAGGCAGCAGACGGCGGTGCGGTCGACGCCCAGGTGGTCGCGGCCGGTGTGAAGGGTGATCTCGCTGCACAGGTTGGATTGTTTCACCGACAGGCCCAGATCGCGCTGATGCTGCGGCATCTGGCGGTTCACCGTATCGGAGAAGATCAGATAGGGCTCGCCGGTCTGCAGGCGGATTTCCAGGATCTTCTGCCACAGGGCGCGGGCGTCGACGGTCTTCACCACCGCCTGGTTCTTGGGCGAGAGCAGGTCGAACGTCCGGCCGTCCCGCACCGCTTCCATGAAGGCGTCCGAGATGTTGATGCCGTGGTGCAGGTTCAGGGATTTGCGGTTGAAGTCGCCCGAGGGTTTGCGGATCTCGAGGAACTCCTCGATCTCCGGATGGTGGACGTCCAGATAGACGGCGGCCGAGCCGCGGCGCAGCGAACCCTGGCTGATCGCCAGGGTCAGGGAGTCCATCACGCGGATGAAGGGGATGATGCCCGAGGTCTGGCCTGCGCCCTTGACCTTCTCGCCGATCGACCGGACGCCGCCCCAGTAGGTGCCGATGCCGCCGCCGTTGGAGGCGAGGGCCACATTCTCGTTCCAGACCGACTGGATGCCGTCGAGGCTGTCAGCCACGGCGTTCAGGAAGCAGCTGATCGGCAGGCCACGGTCGGCCCCGCCGTTCGACAGCACCGGCGTCGAGGGCATGAACCAGAGCTTGGACATGTAATCATAGACGCGCTGGGCATGGTCGTGGTCGTCGGCATAGGCCGTGGCGACGCGGGCGAACATGTCCTGATAGCTCTCGCCGGGCAGCAGATAGCGGTCTTCCAGCGTCTTCTTGCCGAATTCGGTCAGCAGGTCGTCGCGGGACCGGTCAAGCTGGAGCGAACGCACCACGGAAAGCTGGGGGCGCGGCATCGCATCACCGTCTGCAACCGGCTGGAATTCCACTGTCTTCAACGCTTCGCCGCCGGCCATAATGCTGTCGCCCCTGAACTGGATCGTTGCGAGAACTCCGCGCCCCGACCACATCATCTAGTGGCCCGAACGTTTCTCGCGTCCAGATATGGGGCGCAGATGGCTAACCAACCGTCAACGGGGTTGACGATCACTTTCTGCCCGAATCGCTCTCATGGCGGGGGATGAGCCTGTGGACAGGCTGCAACGACGGCGTAACGGGCTTGAGTCCATCGTGATCACGAACGCGTGATCGGAGCGTCACACAAGCGGGACTGTCAGGGACCGGTGACCGCTTCCGAAATCACCGCCCTTGCCACCCTTTTCGTCCCGGCCGCGCATTGGGCCATGGCCCCGGGGCTGGTGGCCCATGCGGTGCAACGCAGGCAGGCTGTGATCCATCGCGGACCGGACCATGCGCTCTTGCCGGACGATCCCGTCACCGCTAAAGACCCGCCCGTCATCGGGGAGTAGCCGCCCGCACCGATCAGCGGGGTTCGCGTCAACACACTTCCTCTCGCCCGGAGAGGATGGCGCGGAACGTTTCCGGGGCCTCAGGCAGCGAGCGACAGTGTCGCGCGCGGTCAGGCCCCGCCAACACGGCAAGACCGCTGGCTTCGCAGGGTGCTTCCACGCGGGGGCCGGCTGCGGATGCCAATGGTCTGTCCGCCGAACCCCCGCGAACGATGATGTATTGGAAGCCTTCCTGATTTCGACCGGCCTCGTCTCCATTGCGGAGATCGGCGACAAGACCATGCTGCTGGCCATCATGCTGGCGGCGGCGTGGCGGCGGCCGCTGCCGATCCTTCTCGGCATCGTGGTCGCGACCCTGGCCAACCATGCGGTCGCGGCCCTGGCGGGGTCGATGCTGGCGCGGTTCATGGACGGCGACTGGGTGCGCTGGGTCGTCGGCCTGACCTTTCTCGGGTTTGCGATCTGGGCGCTGATCCCCGACCGGTTCGATCAGGCACCCGACCGGACCGCGAAGACCCCGGCCGGAATCTTCTGGGCCACCACCGTCGCCTTCTTCCTCATCGAGATGGGCGACAAGACCCAGGTCGCGACGGCCATGCTGGCCGCACAGTTCCAGAACCTGCCGCTTGTGGTCGCAGGCTCGACTCTCGGCATGATGCTGGTCAACGGCCCGGCCGTTCTGCTGGGCGAAACGGCGGCAAGACGGCTGCCGCTGGGCTGGATTCGCCTGGCCGCCGCTGCGGGTTTCGCAGCGACCGGGGTTTGGGTCCTGCTCGCGGGCTGATAGAAGCGGTCCGTCCGGAAAGCCCCCAAGCGTATGCGTACCCTACTCCGTATCCTCGGTGCCGTCGTGCTGCTGGTCCTGATGGCCCTGATGCTGTCGCCCGGCGGGACCATCGAGGCCGAGCGGCTGATCTGGGACAAGGCCGCCCATTTCATCGCCTTTGGCCTGATCCTCTGGAGCTTCGGCGTGCTCTTCCGGCGCATGCTGCGGGCATGGGCCGCGCTCCTGGCAGTCGGCCTAGGAGCGGCGGTCGAGGTGGTCCAGGGCTATATCGGGCGAGACGCGAACTGGGGTGATCTCCTCGCGGACACGCTCGGCGTGGCGACTGCGCTGCTGATCTGGGTGGTCTGGCGCCGGTTCCGGACGCGCGAAGCCTTCCAGGTCCCCGACGCCTGATACCCCTGGCCGGCGGCGCGCCCCGACCCGGTCCGCCGCCCCTCCGGTCCGCGCATGACCGTTCAGGTCGTCAGGCCGAGGGTGCGGGCTTGTCCCCAGCGGCATCCCCAGAGACCTGAGGCCATCCTACCACATGTAGCGGTTCTGGAAAAAGTGATCGCAATATAGCCGCAATTTGGCTTGGCGCCGGGGCCTTCCACCCGCATAGTGTTTCCTCAATCCCGGATACTCTTCAGAGCCCCGTACCCGATGAACGCGCACGTCTCGATCAAGCCGGCCACCCCCGGACTGCTGACCCCGTCGGCCGCCTACAAGCCGTTCCGCTATCCGTGGGCTTTCGATATGTGGAAGAAGCAGCAGCAGGTCCACTGGATGCCCGAAGAGGTGCCGCTGGGCGAGGACATGAAGGACTGGGCGGTCAATCTGACCCCGTCCGAGCGCAACCTGCTGACCCAGATCTTCCGCTTCTTCACCCAGGCCGACATCGAGGTCCAGGACAACTACATGGAAAAATACGGTCGGGTGTTCAAACCGACCGAGGTCAAGATGATGCTGGCGTCCTTCGCCAACATGGAGACCATCCACATCGCGGCCTACGCCCTGCTGCTCGAGACCATCGGCATGCCCGAAAGCGAGTTCGGGGCCTTCATGGAATACGAGGCCATGCGCGACAAGCATGACTTCATGGGCCGGTTCGGGGTCGAGACCAACGCCGACATCGCCCGCACCCTGGCCATGTTCGGCGGCTTCTCGGAGGGGCTTCAGCTGTTCGCCTCCTTCGCGATGCTGATGAATTTCCCGCGCCAGAACAAGATGAAGGGTATGGGCCAGATCGTCAGCTGGTCGGTGCGCGACGAAAGCCTGCACTGCGAAGGCATCATCAAGCTGTACCACGCCTTCAACAAGGAGACCGGGGCCGTCACGCCGGAGGTCGCCGCCGACATCGTCGACTGCTGCAAGACCGTGGTCGAGATGGAGGACCGCTTCATCGACCTCGCCTTCGAAATGGGCCCGGTCAACGGCATGACGCCGGACGACATCAAACAGTACATCCGCTTCATCGCCGACTGGCGCCTGCGCCAGCTGCACCTGCCGGAGGTCTATGGCGTCAAGGAAAACCCCCTGCCCTGGCTGCAGTCCCTCCTGTCGGGCGTGGAGCACGCCAACTTCTTCGAGGCCCGCGCCACCGAATACTCCAAGGCCGCCACCACCGGTTCCTGGCATGGGGCCGAGGGCGTCTGGGGCAGTTTCGACGCCATGATGAAGAAGCGGGCAGAGGGCGTGGAGGCCTGACCGGTCCTCACGTCCCCGGCTGAATGTAAGGAATACGCCCGAAGAACCGCCGCTCGTCCCCGCGCGGATCGTTCTCCATCCGGGGCGGCAGGTCCATGATCATCGTCTCACGGCGCGCGAGCGAATAGGGCGTCCACCCCGGCAGGCCGGCGTGGTTCGGATTGCCGGTGCGGGCGAAGGCCAGCAAGGCGTCGCTCATCCGGTCGGCCATGGCCTGTGCGTTCGGCCCGACGGCGCCTGAGCCCTCGGCAGCGACATTGTCCAGCATCAGGGGAATATCCGAGGTGTGGAAGGCTCCGGTCCGGCCGTTCGGCATCCGCGAGGCCCAGTCCAGCTGCCAGACGAAGGCGGGCGAGCCCTGCGCCGCCCGCATCTCGGCCTCGATCACCGCAGCACGCCAGCTGCGGGCGGCCGTGGTGGCCCGGATCAGGACCTGATCGGGGCTCATCCCGGGATGGTTCGCGCGATACCAGGCCACGACCTCTTCCGGTGCCACATCGATCCGCATCTGCGACGGCGTCAGCCGGGCGGGCAGGGCGTCCCACGTCAGACCCGCATTGGCCGGATCGCCGCCGAGGAAGGCCAGGGTCTCCTCGCGCGTATTGCCGATCATCATCGGAACATGGGCCGACTGCGGCGCGGCGTCGGGCCAGAACGGGTGCCGGGTCAGGGTCCGCCCGTCCAGCACCGGCCCGAAATACAGCGAACCGCCCAGGATGGGGTCGGTCGCGCCCGCCGCCTCGATCAGCCGCTCGACCGGCATCGTGCGAACCGCGTCGATCCGGTCCGGCCCCAGCCCCAGCGCCTCCAGCCAGACCTCCGCCCGGCGCGTGGCGTTCAACGGCCCTGAAACCGTCACCTGCTGCCCACTCATGGTCACGGCGCGGTGGAACAGGCCGGCGGCGGCGGGCATGGCCATCAGGGTGGCGATCTTGGCCCCGCCACCCGACTGGCCGACCACGGTGACAGAGCCGGGATCGCCGCCGAAGGCCGCGATATTGTCCCGCACCCACTGCAGCGCCAGCACCAGATCCAGCTGCCCCAGATTGCCACTGTCCTCGAACCCGGGTGCCAGTCGCGCCAGCGCGGCATAGCCCAGCGGCCCCAGACGGTGGTTGACGGTCACCATCACCACATCGCCCCGCGCCGCCAGCCGGGCACCGTTCGTCAATGGACTCGCGCCTGATCCCGTCGAATAGGCTCCCCCGTGGATATAGACGATCACCGGCCGTCTCCCGGTGTCCAACGCCGGTGTCCAGACGTTGAGGCGCAGGCAGTCCTCGGATTGGTTCGGCTCGGTCCCGCGCTGGGGGGAGGCCGGGCCGTAGTCGTTTCCGGCAAGGGGCTCTCGCCATGAGGAAGGCTGGATCGGCGGCCGGAAACGCCGCGGGCCCGTGTCCGCGCCATAGGGGATGCCCCTGAACGCCAGCACCTCGCCCTCGACATGGGCGCTGACCGGGCCGTGGCGGGTCGTCGCGATCAGGCTGACCGGCCGGGCTCTGGCCGGGACCGCAGGGACAACCAGCGCCGCGCCGGCCGCCAGCCCCAACCCGCGTCGGGTCAGATGCCCGCGTACCACTCGTAGCCCCGGTCTTCCCAATAGCCGCCCTTGCCGCCGCCCAGGTGGGCGAAGCTTTCCACGGCCTCGATCCGCTTGATGTATTTGGCGTGCTTGTAGCCCAGCTGCCGCTCGACACGCAGTCGCAACGGCGCGCCGTGCGGGACCGGCAGAACCTCTCCGTTCATCTCCCAGGCGAGGATGGTCTGGGGGTGCCGGGCGTCGATCAGATCGATGCTTTCATAATACCGCTCCCCGTCCTCACGCTGATCGAGAGCGTCGAAACAGTGGAAGACGATGTAGCGCGCCTGCGGCTTCAGCCCGGCCTCGTCGAGCAGGGTCTCCAGCCTTACGCCGGTCCACTCTGCGATCGAGGTCCAGCCCTCGACACAGTCGTGTTTGGTGATCTGGCTCTGCGCCGGGCGGGTACGCAGTTCTTCCAGGCTCAGGGAAAGGGGCCGCTCGACCAGCCCGTCGATGACCAGTCTGTAGCCGGCGAACCCGTCGGCCTTGAGCGCCTTGTAGTCGGCCGCTGCGGGGTCGACCGAGCCATTGGCCTTGAAGTCCGGCGAGATCTGCGCCCGACTGTAGGTCGGGGCCAGGGCGTCGGGGGGGAGGAAAAGGCGTTGGGAGCGGAGGGTCAGTCCCTCGCCCATCCGCCGGGCCTGCTCGGCCAGCCGGGTCCCGGCCTGGTTACAGGCCGCGAGCAAGGCGGTCGCGGCGGTGGCGACGGCCCCGGTCAGCCAGCGACGACGGTTCATGACGGGTCTCCCGGTTCGGTCGGCGGCTTGTGGCGGCGTTTCGGTCCCGCAGTGGACCCGGGCGGCTCGATGACGAACCAGCCGGTGATCATCGCACGCATATTGTTGAACAGGCCGGTCCAGATCACCAGCCCGACATGGATGGCGATAAAGCCGACGATCAGGGCCGCCGAGATGAAATGCAGGGTCCGCGCCGACTGCCGCCCGCCCATGATGTCCAGGAGAATGCCGCCGATGGCATTGAAACCCGGCGACATCGACAGGCCGGTGATCAGCATCATCGGCAGCACGACCAGGATCATGGTCAGATAGGTCAGCTTCTGGATGACGTTGTAGGCACGGGCGTGATCGTCCGTCGGGAAATGGAAGCGGGCGTGTTCGACGATGGAAGGGCCGAGGCCCTTCAGGTCGGCGCTGGTCGGCACCAGGCGGCGGCCGAACCGGCGCGTGATCAGCCCGAGGGTCAGATAGGCCAGGCCGTTCAGAACGAAGATCCAGGCGAACAGGAAGTGATAGTTGCGCGCCTCGGCCAGGTTGCGCCCCTGCGGGATCAGCAACCAGTTCGGAATCGGGGGAATACTCACCCACGGATCGGCGAAGGTGGAGCGAACGCCCCAGTAGAGGTGCGGATGGGCCAGCAGGATGTTGAGCCCGCTCATGATCAGCACCACGACGGCAATGACGTTCAGCCAGTGCGCCAGCCTTACCCAGGCCGGATGTCGCCAGGTATCGGTACGGCCGTTCGCCAGCGGCCGGTCCGCAAAGCGGGATGCTGCGGCCCGGGCCCGGCCCGGGGCGTGCCCGTCGTCATCGGATGGGGCATTTGCCATGTCGGTCAATCTTCCCTCCGGACGCGCGCGGAACGACGCTCTCACGGGACCCCGCAGGGTGCAACTGTCGGGTCGGCCACACGGTCCGTTTCCGGGCGTTTACCGGTCGGGGTCGAAAATCGTTACGGCTCCCCGACAGAACCGGTCGGCGACTGCGTCGATGAGGGAGGTGCGGACCAGAAGAACCCGCCGGGTTGTCGGATGGTCCCGCTCCAGTCGATCCAGCAGCGGCGCAAACCCGCCCCCCCGCATCTCCAGCGGACCGACCTCGTCAATCACCACCGATCCGGCCGACCCGAGCGCCTGATCGATATGCTGAACCGCCCAGTCGAACGCGGCCTGGCGGAACTGGAACCGGCCGACCGTGACAGCGACCTCGTCACTGGCCGGATGCTCCAGGGGCACCTCTTCCCCCGTCGCAATGTCCATGAGCCGCCGCCCTGTCGGTGATTTCAGGGCCAGAACGCCGGCCACGGGTCGTCCGGCCAGGCCCTCGGCCTCGATCCAGGCCGCAGCCCGCCGCGTCTTGCCGGACCCGATCTCGCCGTGGATCAGCAGGACGTGCATTCGGGTCAGTCTTTCGGGGTGCCGGTCCCGCAGGTTCGGGGCGAGCGCTCGCAGGCCGCCACCTCGGCGGCCCAGGCGGCGCGCTCGCGCTCGTAGCGAAGGCGGGCGGCTTCGTTCGCGGCGACGTTGGCCTCCCACTGCGCCCGTTCGGTTTCCAGCCGGGCGACCTCGGCGCGCCAGCGGGCGTCCTCAACCCGCCAGGCGGCGATATCCTCGTTCTCGCGGCGCTCGGCGGCGTTGTTGCGGGCGACGATCGCCGCGTTCAGCCGGATCGTTTCTGCGACCTCGGCGGGGTCCTGCTCCGACCCGGGGGCCGCGCTGTAGGTTTCTCCGCGCAGCCGCAGCCATTCCTCGGACCCCGGCGCAGGGATTGCGGCCGGTGCCGCCGGGGGCGTGATCTGCTGGGGCGTGGTCCTCTGGACCGGGGCCTGCGGCCGGGTCGTCTGGGCGAGGACCGGCGCGGCGGCCAGTGCCAGGACGGCCAGGGCAGCGGGGGTGAAGCGGATCATGTGAAAAGCCTCCGGGACAGATGGGCGCTAGGCGATGCTGGGTGGTTTCCTGCGGCGCTGCCAGTGATAACGCCGATCGGGCGATTTGGCCCTGTCAGTGTGGCAGACGCAGGGCAAAGGTGGTCCCCGTCGGTCCGGTCTCTACGAGGGTCAGGGCCCCGCCGTGGTTGGCAGCCAGTTCCCGCGAGATCGCCAGTCCAAGGCCCGCGCCGCCCGAGGCGCGGCCACTGACGAACGGCTCGAACAGGCTTTCCGACAGACGTGACGGAATACCGGGCCCGTCATCGATGATCTGGATGATGCAGGCGTTGTCTTCGGTCGAGGCGATGACCCTGACGACGCCCTTCCGGGCTGTTCTGCGGGTCGGGTCGCTCTCGATGGCCTGCCGGGCGTTGCGCATCAGATTGACCAGCACGCGGTGCAACTGGTCGGGATCCGCCTGGATGGCCAGCCTCGCCGGGATGGATTTTGTCAGACGGACACCCGCCGCCGTCAGGCCGGCGTCCTCGGCCGCTGCGGCAATGGCGGGGGCGAGGGGGATGCGGACCCGCTGCGGCGGCGGCTCCTCGCTCTTGCCGTACTCCAGCACATTGCGGGAGAGGGTGGCCGCGCGGCCCAGGGCCCGCTCCAGCCGCGGCAGGACGCGGGCCACCTCGGGATCCGGCGAGTCGGCCAGACGTTCGGATGCCAGTTGTGCCGACGTCAGCATGTTGCGCAGGTCGTGGTTGATCTTCGCCACAGCCTCGCCGAGGGCCACCAGCCGGGCGCGGGATCGCAGGGAGACGCGGACCTCTTCCTGCATGCGCGCCAGTTCGCGCTCGACCCGGCCGATCTCGTCGTGCCGGTCACCGGGCGGAGTGCCCGCGGACTCCGGGTCGCGGGCGAAATGCTCGATCGAGCGGGTGACCCGGCGCAGCGGCTGCAGGACCAGGAAGGCCAGACCGCCGTACAGCAATCCCCCGGCGACCAGCGAAATCAGCAGCGACACCAGCAGGCTGTTGACCAGAAAGGCCGCCAGTTCGGCCTTCAGGGGCTCGGCCGGCGCCAGAATCTCGATGAAATCGCCCGAACGGTAGCGCGGTCTGGCCTGGACCCGGATCGACCGGTCAGGGTGGCCGAACAGGGTGCGCCAGGGATCGGCGATCCGGGTCATGGGCCGGCTCTGGCGCAAATCGATCAGATCGGGTGTCCTCGGCAGGTTGGGGGCCTGCAGCAACAGCCGTCTGACGCCCTGGTCGCCGACCACCACGGCCTGCACGCCGCCGATCGCCAGCAACTGTTCAGCGGCGTCGTCCTCGACCGCCGAATAGGGCAGGGCCTCGACCCCGACAGAGGCCAGTTCAGCCGACTGCAGCCGATCCAGAAGCCAGCGCTCGTGGAAGCTGGCGGCGCTCGGAACGATGATCAGGATCTCCACCACCACGGTGAAGACAAAGGTCAGCATCAGCAGCCGCCAGGCGAGCGCGTCCGGGGCGTGGAATTTCAGCCGCTCGCGCCAGTCGGCCGGCAGGCGAAGGCGGCTCCGGAGGCGATCGAAAAGGGGCCGGAGCCGGTTCATTCCGGAGCCTTTCGGGCGAGCGCGCGCTGCAACGCCTTCAGACCGAACGGCAGAACGACCGCGAGGACGAAGACCCCCGCCATCGGGGCCCGGAACTGGCCAAACAGCGCCTGGAAATCCGGGTCCGGGTTGGTCTGCAGCAGTTCACTCAGCCGCGCCCCGATCCAGCAATAGATGATGTGGGCCGGCAGCAGGCCGATGAAGGTGGCGACCGTATAGGGCGTCAGCCGGACCGACATGATCCCGGCGGCGACATTGATCATGTGAAAAGGGACCACCACGGCGAGGCGCGAGGCCAGAACATACCAGAAGGTATCCTTGTCGATCGCGTTGCAGACCTTCTGCATCAGGCCCTGGTCACGCTCGGCCTTCAGTCTGAGGGCCGCGCCCAGCGCCGATCGCGCCACAGCATAGACGATCAGGGCTCCCACCGTGGCGGCGATCGAGGTCGAGACCCCGCCGACCCAGGGCCCGAACAGATAGCCCGCGGTGATGGTGACGAAAAACACGCCCGGCACCACGCTGGCGGTCAGGACGGCGAAGACGACCATCAGGATCAGCAGGCACAGCAGGTAGTTGGCGTCCTTGAAGGCCTGGAATTCTGCGCCGTGCACCCGGATGGTGTCCAGCGACAGATACCGGTTCCAACCCATGGCGAAGATCAGGGCAATGACGCCGGCCAGCAAAATCAGGGGCAGGAAGCGTTTGATCCGGTCCATTGTCTCTCCGCAGCGGGGGCATCGGCGTTGACACCGCGGGCCCTGCCGCTTATACGCCCGCCCTTCCCGCGACGGATGCTTTCCGCCGCCTTTTTGTATTCAGTCCCAGGAGCCGAACGTGAAGCGGACCTATCAGCCGTCGCGACTCGTGCGCAAGCGCCGTCACGGCTTCCGTTCGCGGATGGCCACCAAGAACGGACAGAAGATCGTTGCGCGGCGTCGCGCCAAGGGCCGCAAGCGCCTGACGGCCTAAGTCTTCCATTCCTCCCCTTCAGGGGAGGGGGACCATGCGAAGCATGGTGGAGGGGCGTCGGCCACGAGAACCGGTGAAGCGGATAAACCCCTCCACCGCTTCGCGGTCCCCCTCCCCCAAGGGGGAGGAATAATGAGCGACCCATTCAAAATTGAACGCCTGACTTCGCGGCCCCAGTTCCTGGCGGCCGCGAAAGGCGTTTCAGAGGCCCGTGGTGCGGTGGTGGTGCAGCGGCTGGACCGCCAGGACGGCACCTCCACGGTGGGCCTGGGCTTCACGGCGACCCGCAAGGTCGGCAACGCCGTCATTCGCAACCGCGCCAAACGTCGACTGAGAGAGGCGGCGCGGGCCACAGTCCCCCTGTTGGCGGTCCCCGGCAGCGACTATGTCTTCATTGCCCGCATGGGCACAGCGGACCGTCCGTGGGACCGTTTGCTTGACGATGTGAAATCGGCGCTTACAAGGCTCGCGACCCCGCGATCGGCGCCCCGTCCAGCGCCTCCCCAACCCGCGTCCGCCGGCCAGGATTCCTGATCTCCATGCCTCCACACGACAACAGCCGAAACACGATCCTCTTCGTTGTGATCGCGGGCATCATGCTGATCGCCTACAGCTTCTTCGTGATGGAGCCGCAGGCCGCGAAGCGGAGGGCTGCCCAGCAGGCCGCGGCCGAACAGGCAGCCGCCGGTCCGGCCATCGCCGGAACCATCGCTGCGCCGTCTGCCGTCGTCTTTACGGACGATCGCGCCGTCGCCCTGGCGCGGGGCGGTGCCCGGGTGACGATCCAGACCGGGACGGTCACCGGTTCGCTGACCCTGATCGGGGCGCGCATCGATGACCTGTTCCTGACCCGCTATCGGGAAACCAATGAGGCCGGCTCGCCGCCGGTCGAACTGTTCCGTCCCGAGGGCATGCGTCACGCCTATCAGGCCCAGTTCGGCTGGAACGGCCCCAATGTCCAGGGCGGCGTTCCGGGCCCGACGACGCCGTGGCGTCTGACCGAGGGCACGATCCTGACCCCGGCCACGCCGATCACCCTGACGTGGGACAATGGTGCGGGCCTGCGCTTCACGCGCCGCATCGCCGTCGATTCCGAGTATCTCTTCACCATCACCGACACGGTCGCCAATCTCAGCGCCCAGCCGATCACCATCGCGCCCTGGGGCCGGATCGAACGCCAGGGCGTGCCCGACGATCTGGGCCGCCAGCAGGTCCTGCACGAAGGCGGTATCGGGACCTTCGGCACCGACGGAAAATACACGACCCAACAGCTGAAATACCAGGCCTGGGCCAAGAAGCCGGTGCAGGAGCATTCCTCCGTCGGCGGCTGGATGGGGATCACCGACAAATACTGGCTGGCCGCCCTTATCCCGCAGCAGGACGAGCAGATCGAGGCGGCCTTCCGCGTCACCGATGCCGCCCACGCGGACATCCATTCGGCGACCATGCTGGGTGAGGCCCACACCATCGCCCCCGGTCGCCAGATCACCGAGACCCAGCGCCTCTTCGCCGGCGCCAAGCGCAACGAAATCCTGGCCGGCTATGAGAAGAGCCTGGACCTGCCGCGCTTCGTCTATGCGATCGACTGGGGCTTCCTGTTCTTCCTGACCCGCCCGATCTTCTGGCTGGTTGAGCTGTACTACGGCTGGTTCGGGAATTTCGGCCTGGCCATCCTCGGCCTGACCCTGACCGTCCGCCTGTTCATGTTCCCGCTGGCCAACAAGAGCTACGAGAGCATGTCCAAGATGCGGACCCTCCAGCCGAAGATGGAGGAGCTGAAGAAGAAGCACCCCGACGATCCGGCGAAACAGCAGCAGGAGCTGATGGCGCTGTATCAGAAGGAGAAGATCAATCCGCTGGCGGGCTGTCTTCCCCTCCTGCTTCAGATCCCGGTCTTCTACGCCGTCTACAAGATGTTGTTCGTCACCATCGAGATGCGCCACCAGCCCTTCTTCGGCTGGATTCGCGACCTGTCGGCGGCGGACCCGTCCATGATCTGGAATCTGTACGGCCTGATCCCCTGGGACCCGGCCTCGACGCCCCTGATCGGGACCTATCTGGCCGGCACCTTCGCCCTCAGCGTCCTGGCCATCTTCTACGGCCTGACCATGTGGCTGCAGATGGCGATGAGCCCGCCGGCACCGGATCCGATGCAGCGCAAGATTTTCGCCTTCATGCCGATCATCTTCACCTTCATCATGGCCACCTTCCCGGCGGGTCTGCTGATCTACTGGGCCTGGTCCAACATCCTGACCATCTTCCAGCAGTATGTGATCATGCACCGCCTGAAGGCCGAGAACCCGATCGATACCTTCATCGAGCGGCTGAAGAAGGCGAAGGCCTGAGTTGGACGACTTCACGCCTGAGGCGCTGGAGCAGGCGCGCATCCTGTTCGCGCGCCCCGCGACCTTCGTCATGGGGTGCGCCAAGATCGAGCAGCTGCCCGATCCTGACCTGCCCGAGGTCGCCTTCGCCGGCCGGTCCAACGTCGGCAAGTCCAGCCTGATCAACGGCCTGGTCGGCATGCACAAACTGGCCCGGGCCTCGAACGAGCCGGGGCGCACGCGCGAGGTCAATTTCTTCGACCTCGACGGCAAGATGCGACTGGTCGACCTGCCCGGCTACGGCTGGGCCAAGGCCTCCAAGTCGACGGTGAAGAAATTCCAGGACCTGGGTCGCGACTATCTGCGCGGCCGGGTGACCTTGAAACGGGTCTATCTGCTGATCGATGCCCGCCACGGTCTGAAAAAGGTCGATGACGAGGCGCTCGACGCCCTCGATCTCGCCGCCGTCAGCTACCAGATCATCCTGACCAAGGCCGACAAGCTCAAGAAGGGCGAGGCCGAAAAGGTCCAGGAGGCGACCCTGAAGGGCGTCTCCAAACGCGGCGCCGCCTATCCGGCCGTCATCGTCACCTCGGCCGAAAAGGGCGACGGCATGCCCGAACTGCGCGCCGAGATCATGCGCACCACGGGCGTGACCCTGTAACGCCGTCTCCTCCCCGCTCTGCGGGGAGGGGGACCATGGGAAGCATGGTGGAGGGGCACCGGCCGCACAAACCGGGATGGATCGCCCCTCCACCCCTTCGCGGCCCCCCCCCTCCCCATTGTTTCGCGAAAGGGAGGAGACACTTGCCCGCGCCGCCTGAGAATGGTCCGTTGCCGAATGCAAACACGCACGATCCAGACCGACGGCCTTCGCCAGCAGATCCTCGAGGCCGGGTCCGGCCCCCTGGTCCTGCTCATCCACGGCTTCCCGGAGCTCGGGCTCAGCTGGCGGGCGCAGGTGCAGGCCCTTGCCGATGCCGGCTACCATGCCGTCGCCCCCGACATGCGCGGCTATGGCGGCACCGAACGGCCGGAGACGCGGGACGCCTGTTCGATCTTCCATCTCGTCGGCGACATGGTCGATCTGGTCCGGGCCCTGGGCCAGACCTCTTGCGTGGTGGTCGGCCACGACTGGGGGGCTTCGATCGCCTGGCACTGTGCCCTGATGCGATCGGACATGTTCCGGGCGGTGTTCGGCCTGTCCGTCCCGTTCCAGCCGCGCCGGCCCAAGGGGCCGCCGCTGGCCGCCATGGCGGCGATCTCGAAACGACTGGGCCGGGGCGATCTCTACATCTGCCGCTTCCAGGCGGATGACGCCCATGAGGTCTTCGACGCCGACCCCGCCACCGCCCTGCGCAAGGCCTTCTATGGCTATGACGGTGCCACGCCGGACGACCGCCAGTCGAACGGCTTTGTACCCGAGGGCCAGACCTTCATCTCTGTCGTGCCGGACGACGCCACCCTGCCGCCGTGGATGAGTCCCGCGCGGTTTGCCGACTATGTCGACGCCTTTACCGCCGGCGGTTTCCGCGGTCCCATCGACTGGTACCGGAACATGGACCGCAACTGGTCGCTGACGGCCCATCTGCAGGACGCCCGCATCACCGTGCCTGCCGCCTTTGTGGTCGGCGAGCGCGACCCGGTTCGTCACTATTCCGGCCAGCACGAGGCCGGTCAGAAGGACTGGCTGACGGACCTGCGGATGCAGGTGGTGGTCCCCGGTGCGGGGCACTGGATCCAGCAGGAACGGTCAGATGAGGTGAACCGGCTGCTGCTCGATTTTCTGACGGGGCTGCCCGGCGCTGCGCGGAACGGCTGAACGATCAGCGTCGCCGGTCCACAGGCTGCCGGGCGTTCAATCTGAGGACCCGCCAGCGCCTTCGAATGCCCGGTTTCAGAAGGCGACGCCGACCCCGATGAAGGGGGCGTGGCCGATGCGGTCGGGCGCATTGTCACGCACGTCCTGCTGGCGGAGATAGCCCAGGCTGACTTCGTAGCGACCGAATTCCCGTTCGAATCCGACGAAGGTCCGCAGACCCGTGACGCCGGTCTGGCCGTCCGGGGTCGTGCTCCGCAAGGTCACGAACAGTTCGGCGTCTGCGGTCAGGCTCCAGCTCTCGTCCGAGTCACCCAGCGGGATCGAGGTGCCGATACGCTGACGCACCCGCCAACCCGTCTGAGGATCCGTCGAGACGAACCGCTGTTCCGTGCGCGTGCGGAAATCGATCGGCCCCAGGCCATAGCTGACCTGTTGCAGCAGTCGAACCTCGCGCTGGTCCGGTCCGTTCCAGCGTTGCTCGATGCCGACGCCCCAGGTGTTGTCCCGGTCATCGTCGCGTTTGACCCAGCCGCGAACGAAATAGGTGTCGTGGCGCGGGTCGTTGCGGAATCGCTGCGCTGTTTCGAGCTCGATGGTGGTGCGACCGTTCACCGCCTTGCTGGCGGTCGGATTGAACCAGAACTCGGCCTCCTCGTCGCTCGCAAGGGCAGGCGTCGCCAGCGAGAGCGCCGCGATCGAGGTGGCCAGCACCCGTCTTTTCATGATCATCCGTCCGGAAAGCGCCGCCGCGGGGGGGATCCCGCGGCGGCTGATACAGTCTGGAAGAACCGCTTAGCGGGCGGCTTCCGGCATCATCGACGAGTGGAGATGGTCGATCTTCCAGTCGCCGCCTTCGAAGCGATAGATGAACGAATAGCGGGCGCGGACGTCCGTCTTGGCACCGGTGGCGGGGTCGGTCAGGGTGACCGTCCAGGTGCCGAGGCGGCTCGCCGTCTGGCAATCGATCTCGACCGTGCTGGTGTTGATCTGACCGACCGGCCGGTTCCGCAGGAAGCCGACGAAATAGTCCCGAACCATGGCCGGCGTGGTGCGCGGCGTATTGGAGACCGTTGCGAGCAGAACCGGTTCATTCGTGAAAAGCGCCGTGACCACATCCGGGTTGCCGGTTGCCCAGGCATCATTGAACCGGGCGAATTGGGCTTCGACATCCGCCCGGGACACCGTGGGGCAGCTGTGGTCGTGGGGCGAGCCCTGGGCCAGGGCCGCGCCCGGGACTGCGGCCGCCAGGGCCGAGAGAAGCGCCAGGCGCGCAGGGATTTTCAGGCCGGAGCGGCCCTTGGACAGTGATGACATGATGGTTCCACCTCGAAAGAGCGGCGACCGTTCAAGCCTGAACGCCCGCCGACGGTGCGGCCCGACATCACGATCGAAGTGATCGTCAGCGGGGCCCGGGCCGCCCTCTGTGGGTGCCTCGGCGATCGCTGGTCTGTCAACCGTCGGGGCCGTGGGTGTGACAATCCGTACCCGCCTTGCAGGGGTGCCGCTCGCTGCCCTGTCAGACCGGACCCGTCGGCTCGGGCTTCACGACCGGCGGCGCAGGCTCAGGCGTCGACGGCACATCGGGCAGGGGGATGAACTCCGCATCGTCCTCGACCGGCAGGGCCATGCGGCCGGCCTTCCAGTCCGCCTTGGCCGCATCGATCTTCGCCTGGGATGACGAGACAAAATTCCACCAGATGACGCGTGGTCCAACCGGCTCGCCGCCCATGACCATGACGGTCGAGGGCCGGATCGCCCTGATGGTCGGCTCGGCCGTCGGCTCGAGGACGATCATCTGCCCTTCGTGGAAGGTTCGGTCTCCGACCTCGATCTCGCCCTTGGCCACATACAGCGCCCGCTCCGAATGGCCGCCCGCGCCCTTGCCCGGCGGCGGCGCGGTGCGCACGCCCTCGGCCAGTTCCCAATGCACATAGAACAGCGGCGAGGCGGTCTTCACACGGGCCGAGGCGCCATAGGCTTCACCCGCGACCAGTCGGGCGAACAGGCCGGCGTTCTCATAGGCCGGCAGGTCGGGCCCGGCGTAGTGATGGAAGCTCGGGTCGCAATCCTCGCTCTCACCGGGCAGGGCGATCCAGGCCTGCATCCCGTGCATGGGGCCGCCCTCGGATCGCTTGGTAGGCGTGGTCCGCTCCGAATGGACGATGCCCTTGCCGGCGGTCATCCAGTTCACCTCGCCGGGGCGAATGGTCTGGGTTGCGCCGGTGCTGTCCCGATGGACGATCTCGCCCTCGAACAGATAGGTCAGGGTCGAAAGGCCGATATGCGGGTGCGGGCGGACATTGATCGCCTCGGACCCCGGCGTGAACTCTGCCGGCCCCATCTGGTCGAGAAAGATGAAGGGCCCGACCATCCGGCGCGCGTGGAACGGCAGGATCCGTCCGACCTCAAAGCCCCCGAGATCCTTGCGACGGGCGTCGATCACCATCTCGATCATCTGGTTTACCCCTTGGTTCCGCTTGTCTGGTTCGAGGTCAGGCGACGTGTGGCGTGATGATCCCCAGCGGCAGGGCCGTCACATTCTTTACCCCGCGGGTGACGATATGGCTCTCGCAGTCCGAAACGATGCCGAGGCTCAGCAGCTTGTGGCGCAGGAACTGGTCGAAGGCGTGCATGTCCGAGGTGATGATGCGCAGCACATAGTCCTCGCGTCCGGTGATGGTGGCGCATTGCACCACCTCGGGCCAGGCCGAGACGGCGGCCTCGAAGGCGTCGAGATTCTCGGTCGAGGGCAGGCTCAGCTTGACGATGGCATAGACCTCGAAATCCAGACCCAGCCGGGTCGCATCGAGCAGGGTCACGCGCTTGCGGATGAAGCCCGTATCCTCCAGTCTCTTGATGCGCCGCCAGCACGGCGAGGCCGACAGGCCGACCCGATCCGCGACCTCGGCCACCGACAATCCGGCGTCCTGTTGCAGGATGTCCAGAATCCGGGCGTCGACGGGATCGAGATCGTCAGCCAAGGCGTTTCTCCTGATTGAGGTATGGCGCAATAAAATACCGCAAAACCTGCCAAGGCAAGGTCAAAATCGAGCGAGCCTTGTCTGGCCGCCCGTGCTAATTGCGCCTCAGGAAACGCGGTCGGATCAACCGGACGGGACGGAATGAAGAAGCCCAATACCCAGGCCCTGTCGCTGCGCGTGCCGGAGCCTGCAGGCCGGCCCGGCGACCCCACCGACTTCAGCCATCTGAAGCTCGACCCCGCCGGCGTGGTGGACCGCCCCGAGGTCTCGACCACCCCCTTCGAGATGCGGGATCACGCCTTCCGGCTGGTGCGCGTGCTGGACGATGACGGCAAGGCGGTCGGTCCGTGGAATCCGAAGCTGGATCCCGAGACCCTGCGTCGCGGCCTCAAGGCCATGATCCTGACCCGCGCCTTCGACGACCGGATGCATCGCGCCCACCGCCAGGGCAAGACCAGCTTCTATATGAAATGCACGGGCGAGGAGGCCATCGCCGTCGCCCAGGGCATGATCCTGTCCCGCGAGGACATGGGCTTCCCCACCTATCGCCAGCAGGGCCTCCTGATCGCGCGCGGCTATCCGCTCGCGACCATGATGAACCAGATCTATTCCAACGCCTCGGATCCGATCAAAGGCCGCCAACTGCCGATCATGTATTCGGCGAAGGACTACGGCTTCTTCACTATCAGCGGCAATCTGGGCACCCAGGTGCCCCAGGCCGTCGGCTGGGCCATGGCCAGCGCCTACAAGGGCGACGACAAGATCGCCATCACCTGGATCGGCGACGGCGCCACGGCGGAAGGCGACTTCCACAACGCCCTGACCTTCGCCGCCGTCTACCGCGCCCCGGTCATCCTCAACATCGTCAACAACCAGTGGGCCATCAGCTCCTTCCAAGGCATTGCCGGCGGGCTGGAGACCACCTTCGCCTCCAAGGCCATCGGCTATGGCCTGCCGGCCCTGCGGGTCGACGGCAATGACTTCCTCGCCGTCTGGGCCGCGACCCAGTGGGCCGAGGAACGCGCCCGCTCCAACCAGGGCGCGACGGTGATCGAGCTGTTCACCTACCGCGGCGCCCCCCACTCGACCTCCGACGACCCCAGCCGCTACCGCCCCGCTGACGAGCATGAGAAATGGCCGCTCGGCGACCCGGTCATGCGCCTGAAACAGCACCTGATCGCCCTGGGCGAATGGTCCGACGCGCAGCAGACGGCCGCCGAGGCCGAGGCCGTCGAACAGGTCCGCGCCGCCGGCAAGGAATCCGAGGCCATCGGCACCCTCGGCCAGTCGCGTCCCTCGGTGAAGACCATGTTCGAGGAGGTCTATGCGACCGAGGACTGGCGCATCACCGAACAGCGGCGCGAGGTGGGAGTCTGACCATGACCACGACCCCCATGAACATGATCCAGGCCCTGAACTCGGCCCTCGACATCAAGATGACCGAAGACCCCAATGTCCTCAGCTTCGGCGAGGACGCGGGCTATTTCGGCGGCGTCTTCCGCGTCACCGACCACCTACAGAAGAAGCACGGCCTGACCCGCAGCTTCGACGCCCCGATCAGCGAATGCGGCATCGTCGCCGCCGCCATCGGCATGGGCGCCTACGGCCTGCGCCCGGTCGTCGAGATCCAGTTCGCCGACTACATCTATCCGGCCTATGACCAGATCGTCTCGGAAGCGGCCAAGCTGCGCTATCGCTCGGCCGGTCAGTTCACCAGCCCGATCACGGTGCGCAGCCCCTACGGCGGCGGCATCTTCGGCGGCCAGACGCACTCACAGAGCCCCGAGAGCCTGTTCACCCACATCGCCGGTCTCAAGGTCGTCATCCCGTCCAATCCCGTGGACGCCAAGGGCCTGCTGACCGCGGCTATCGAGGACGACGACCCGGTCATCTTCTTCGAGCCCAAACGCCTCTACAACGGCCCCTTCGACGGCTGGCACCAGAAGCCGGTCAGCCCCTGGAAGGCCCAGGACCTGGCCCAGGTCCCGACCGGCAAACATGTCGAGCCGATCGGCAAGGCCCGCGTCATGCGCGAAGGCAGTGACGTCACCATCCTCTGCTACGGCACCATGGTCTGGGTCAGCCTCGCGGGCGCCGAACATGCCGGCGTCGACGCCGAGGTCATCGACCTGCGCACCCTCGTGCCGCTGGACATCGAGACCATCGAGGCCAGCGTGAAGAAGACCGGCCGCTGCGTCATCGTTCACGAGGCCCCGAAAACCTCGGGCTTCGGCGGTGAGCTGAGCGCCCTGGTGCAGGAGCGCTGCTTCTATCATCTCGAGGCGCCGATCGCGCGGGTGACCGGCTGGGACACCCCCTATCCGCACGCCTTCGAGTGGGAATATTTCCCGGGACCCGAACGGGTCGCCACGGCCCTGAAGGCCGTCATGAGTGGAGGACGCTAGGATGGGTCGCTACGTCTTCAAACTGCCCGACGTGGGCGAAGGCACCGCCGAGGCCGAACTGGTCGCCTGGCACGTCAAGGTCGGCGACACCGTCGCCGAAGACCAGATCATCGCCGACATCATGACCGACAAGGCCACGGTCGAGCTGACCTCGCCCGTCGCCGGCCGCGTCACCGCCGCCCATGGCGAACCGGGCCAGCAGCTGGCGGTCGGTTCCCCGCTGGTGGAGTTCGAGGTCGAGGGTGCGGGCAATGCCGCCGGTGCCGAGGCGCCGCCCCCCTCGAACCCTGCTCCGCAGGCTTCGGTCCCCCTGACAGGGGGACAGACGGCAGCGGCCGTCTCCTCCCCGCAACGCGGGGAGGGGGACCATCCGAAGCCGCAGGCGAAGGATGGTGGAGGGGCGCCAACCGCACGAACCCTCTCAACCCGCAACGAACGCCCGCTCGCTTCCCCGGCCGTGCGCAACCGCGCCCGCGACCTGGGCATCGCGCTCCAGTTCGTACCCGGCTCCGGCCCCGCCGGTCGCATCGAGCACGGCGACCTCGACGCATATGTCGCGTCCGGCGGCCATGGATCGTCCGCCCCCGGAGCATCGGCATCCTCCACCTATGCCAAGGCCGAGGGCACCACCGAGACCCGCATCATCGGCCTGCGCCGCAAGATCGCGGAGAAGATGGCCGACAGCGTCCGCCGCATCCCCCACATCACCTATGTGGAAGAGATCGACGTCACCGCCCTCGAGGAACTCCGCGCCCACCTCAATGCGACGCGGAAAAAGGACCAGCCCAAGCTGAACGTCCTGCCCTTCATCGCCCGCGCCATCGTCGTGGCCCTGCGCGACCAGCCGACTATCAACTCCCACTACGACGACGAGGCCGGCGTCCTGACGACCCACGCCGCCGTTCACCTGGGTATCGCCGCCCAGACCCCGAACGGCCTGATGGTCCCGGTCGTCCGCCACGCCGAGGCGCGCGACCCCTACGACACCGCCCTCGAAATCGCCCGGGTCTCGGGTGCCGCCAAGGACGGCTCGGCCAAGCGCGAGGAGCTGTCGGGCTCGACCATCACCATCACCTCGCTGGGGACGCTGGGCGGCGTCGTCCACACCCCGATCATCAACCACCCCGAGGTCGCCATCGTCGGCCCCAACAAGATCGCCGAGCGGGTGGTGGTCAAGGACGGCCAGATGGTCGTGCGCAAGATGATGAACCTGTCCTCCAGCTTCGATCACCGCATCGTCGACGGCCACGACGCGGCGGTCTTCGTGCAGCGGATCAAGGGGCTTCTGGAGCATCCCGCGACGCTGTGGATGGGGTGAGGGTGGTGCGGTCTGACATCACGTACCTTCAGAATGTCGGTAAGTTCGGCGCATACGGCGACGTCAATAGCTTCGGATCTTGGCTCTACGGAAAGCGGCCTGACGGGCGAACGGTGCCCGTTAAGCGACGGTTTCTAGATGACGGCATCGTTGAGATTTACTCCGAAACAGAGGTCGATGGCGAGTTCATTCGCTATGTGACGCAGTTCACCTCGGATGAGTGGCTCACCATCTGCCTGAGCAAGAATGAGGAAGAGTTTCGTCGGAAAGTGAACGTCATCCTCTTCACCCGCCCCCGATCCGCGGAAGCAAAATGACCCAGACTCTCACCACCAAAGTCCTCATCATCGGCGCCGGCACCGGCGGCTATGTCGCCGGCATCCGCTGCGGCCAGCTGGGCCTCGACACCCCACCCCACGCTCCGCTCATCCCCGCGAAAGCGGGGACCCAGTGCTTTGGGTGATGGGGCCGATGGGACTTCCCGCTGACCCCTGTTCTGAAACACCGGCGTCAAGCTGGACAGGACTGGGTCCCCGCTTTCGCGGGGATGAGCGGAATCAATAGGGGATGGCCTTCTTCACCTACATCATGGCGAGCGGGCGCAACGGCACGACCTATGTGGGTTCCACAGACGACCTGATCACACGCGGGTTTCAGCACAAGACGAAGACCTTTATCGGGTTCACTTCCAAACACGACATCGATCGTCTGGTCTGGTTCGAGACGCACCCAACACGCGAGGCGGCGTTCAAGCGCGAGCGGCAGATCAAGAAATGGAACCGGCTCTGGAAGCTGGAACTGATCGAAAAGACCAATCCCGGCTGGGACGATTTGCATGATCGGCTGAGACTGGGCGGCCTGTCCGATGCGAAAGACTGGACGCCGCCCGAAGAACCCGAATGATCTGACGACGTGCCTCACAAAAGAACTGGGTCCCCGCGTTCGCGGGGATGAGCGGAAAAGAAGATGCAACAGACCAAGACCAAGGTTCTCATCATCGGCGCCGGCACGGGGGGTTACGTCGCCGCGATCCGCTGCGGCCAGCTCGGCCTTGAAACGACCCTTGTCGATGCTTCCGACGGCCTCGGCGGCACCTGCCTGAACGTCGGCTGCATCCCGTCCAAGGCCATCATCCACGCCGCCTCGAAATTCGAGACGGTGTCAAAGGCCGCCGCCGGAGGCACGCTGGGCATCACGGCGTCCAAACCCGCCATCGACCTGGCCCAGACCACGGCCTGGAAGGACGGCATCGTCCGTAAACTGAACGCCGGCGTCGCCGCCCTGCTGAAGAAGTCCAAGGTCAAGGTCATCAAGGGCTGGGCCCATTTCACCGACGCCAAGACCTGCACGGTGAAAACCGCCGACGGCGAGGTCACAATCTCGGCCGAACACGTCATCCTCGCCACCGGCTCGGAGCCGGTCGAACTGCCGTTCCTGAAGTTCGGCGGCGACGTCATCTCCTCGACCGAGGCCCTGTCGCTGGACAAGGTGCCCGGCAAGCTGGTCGTCGTCGGCGGCGGCTATATCGGGCTTGAGCTCGGCATCGCCTTCCGCAAACTGGGGGCCGAGGTCGCCATCGTCGAAATGGCCGATCGCCTGCTGCCGCTCTACGACAAGGCCCTGACCGATCCGGTCGCCAAATGGCTGGAGAAGCACGGCGTCGAACTGCACCTCGGCGCCAAGGCCGGGTCGTTCGAGAACGGCCAGCTGAACATCACGACGAAGGACGGCACCGCCCTCAAGCTCAAGGCCGACAAGGTCCTCGTCACCGTCGGCCGCAAGCCGCGCACCCAGGGCTGGGGGCTCGAAAACATGGGCGTGGCCATGGCCGGGCCGTTCGTGAAGATCGACGACCGCTGCGCCACCTCAATGAAGAACGTCTGGGCCGTCGGCGACCTGACCGGCGAACCCATGCTGGCCCACAAGGGCTCGACCCAGGGCGAGGTGGTCGCCGAGATCATCGCCGGCCACGACCGCCGCTTTGACCCCGTCACCATCGCCGCCGTCTGTTTCACCGAGCCCGAGATCGTCTCCGCCGGCCTGGGGCCGCTGGATGTCGAGGGTCGCGACGACGTCATCACTGCCGTCTTCCCGCTGGCCGCCATCGGCCGCGCCCTGGCCATCGAGGCCGGCGAGGACGGCGGCTTCGTCCGGGTGCTGGCGTCCAAGACCGACCACCGCCTGCTCGGCGTCCAGGCCGTCGGCCAGCACGTCGCCGAAATGTCCAACAGCTTCGCCCAGATGCTGGAGATGGGCGCGGTTCTGGAAGACGTCGCCGGCGTCATCCACGTCCACCCGACCCTCGGTGAAGCCTTCCACGAGGCGTCGCTGCGGGCCCTGGGGCATGCCATCCACATCTAGGGCTTAGGGCTTAGGGCTTAGGAATTAGGGGAGGCGGAACACACAGCCGGGGCCAAAGCTGACCGGGTCCCTACCCTACGCCCTAAGCCCTAAGCCCTAAACCCTAAGCCCTCCCCTTTGCCCCACCGTCACAATCCTCTGTTCTAACCGACGCTCCCCAGCCGTCCGGAGACTGACAATGACCCGCACCCTGCTCGCAGCCGCCTCGGCGATCGCCCTGCTCGCCCTCGGGGCCTGCGGCAACGACCAGTCTGCCGGCAACCAGACTGCCCGCGCCGGGGTCTGGGCGGCTGGCTCATCGACCGTCTTCCCCTTCGCCACCCGGGTGGCCGAGAATTTCGCCCGATCCTCGGGCGGCGCCGCCCCGCGCGTCGAAGCGCTGGGCACCGGCGGCGGCATCCAGGCCTTCTGCCAGGGCGTCGGCCCCAACACCCCGGACATCGCCAATGCCTCGCGTCGGATGAAGGCCTCGGAATACGCCCTCTGCCGGACCAACGGTGTCACCGATATCGTCGAGATCCAGATCGGCTTCGACGGCCTGGTCATCGCCACGGCCCGCAATGCGCCCGACTACGGCTTCGCGGGCGATGACCTCTATCTGGCGATCGCCAAGCAGGTGCCCGGCCCGAACGGGACCTTCATCACCAACCCCTATACGACGTGGAACCAGGTCAATCCCGGCCTGCCGGCCTCGCGTATCCAGGTCTATGGCCCGCCGCCGACCTCGGGGACGCGCGACTCCTGGCTGGAGCTGGCCATGACCCCCTCGGCCAAATCCGTACCGGCCCTGGCGGCCCTGGCCGAAAGCGATGAGGACCGGTTCGAGACCCTGGCCCACACCCTGCGCGAGGACGGTGCCTGGGTCGATTCCGGCGAGAACGACAACGCCATCGTCCAGACCCTGACCCGCACCCCGGGCTCGACCGGCGTGTTCGGCTATTCCTTCCTCGAGCAGAACAGCGACACGGTGAAGGCGCATGCCGTCAACGGCGTCATGCCGACGATCGAGACCATCGCCTCGGGCCAGTATCCGATCTCCCGGTCCATGTTCATCTACGTCAAGAAACAGCACGTCGGCGTGAC
>NZ_JAIYCP010000018.1 GCF_027487935.1 Brevundimonas sp. | reverse complement strand
CGTCGGTTCACCTTGGCCCGTGACCTGTTGACTGAAGATGGCGTGATCCTAGTTTCGATTAACGACGACAACCGCGCCAAGCTTGAGCTGCTGCTCGATGAAGCGCTGCCAAGTATGCGCATTGGCTCGTTCGCGTGGCGAACACGGACTGGCGGAAACGATGCCAAGGGAGCTTTTCTCTCAGACAATCACGAACACGTGCTAGTTTACGGCAAGAGCGGGTTCCGCTTCGGAGGCACCGAAAAGAGCTACGAGAAATACACGGAGTGGGATCCCGTAAAGGAGGATTGGCTTCGTGAAAGCGATATCAGCCAACCCAAAGATATGGTCGAGCGGCCCAACGGCTTCTACGCGATGCACGATCCCGTCGAGGACGTCTATTACCCCGCAAATCCCCAACGGGTTTGGCCGTCTCCGACGCCGAAGGGCGCAAGGTACGACTCCAACCAGTATTGGGGCGATCTCTTTGCCGTGTTCCCGCTTGCTGACGAGCGAAAGGCAGACTTTCCTTTCGAGGATCAAATCGCGAACTGGGTTAGTCAGGGTCGAATTCGCTTTCCAAAAGAACAGCGGGTCGAGGTCTGGGAAACGATTGATCACCTAAAAGCGGCGCTAGCCAAAGGAGATGTTCCTAAGGCGAAGAAAACTCCCAAGCTCTGGCTCGAAATGAAAGACCTAGAGTTCTGGGTTGGGAAAAAGGTTGGCTTTGGGATCCCGCAGTGGGTTCGATACAAATCTGAACTCAAGACTGCCAGCCAACCCGTATCTTCATGGATAACCCCATCGTCCGAGGTTGAAACCGTGACCAACGACGTTGACGCGAATATCCAACTCGTCAGTAATACAAATCAATCAGGCACCGCTGAAATTCAGGATATATTTGGGCGCAAGGCGTTCAGCTATCCCAAACCTGTCTCACTTATTCGAGAAATCGTTCGCCAAGCGACATCGGACGGTGACGTAGTCCTAGACTTCTTCGCGGGCTCCGCAACAACTGCCCAAGCGGTCATGGAGCTCAATGCTGCTGATAACGGGGAACGCCGGTTTGTGTTAGCTTCGTCGACCGAGCGTACCGACGACGAGCCGGATAAGAACCTGTGCGACGATGTGACGGCCGAGCGCGTAAGATTGCTAAACGCCTCGACCGACAGGGCATACGCCGATTTGAATGCCCCCTTCGCTTATCTGAAAATGACCCCTGCAGCCTTCGAGGACTTGGACTACGATCTCACGCCCGCGATGGCTTGGTCGGCGCTGGAGGCGATGCATGACCTTCCGCTTACGCCCTATTCAGGTGGCGCTTGGGCGATCCACGAAGAAGAGCAATCCAGCTTGGTGTTGGCCGAGTCGGTTGATGGTGTGCTCATCGACGCGATCAAGGCCTTGGCGATGCGGCGCACCAACATCTTCGTCTATTCATGGGCACCGGGGCAGTTGAGCGCTGCGTTGGTGGGGCTGAATGTCGAAGTGCGGCCTGTGCGGGAAATCTTGGTCCAGAGATTCCGGCGTTGAGCGGGGACAAAGCCCCTGTCTGGATGCTGGCCAAGTACCAGGAGAGTGCGGTTTATGCGATCCGCGACTCCGTGCTGGCGGCCGATGCCTATCAGGAGGCGAATCCGGGTCTAAGGCAGGCAGTAGCGCGTCGGGTAGGCGCAACCCTACTCCAGGCTCCGACGGGGTCGGGCAAGACCTTGATGGTGGGGCGAGCCTTGGAAGCGATCCGAGGCAAGACCAAGACGCCCGTCGCTTGGTTCTGGTTCGCGCCGTTCAGCGGACTAGTTGCACAGACGCGCGATGCGCTGGCAGAGCAATGCCCCAGCTTGAGACTGAGGGACGTTTCGCGAGACCGTAGCGCCCTTCTGACTGGTGACGGCGACGTATTCATCCAGACTTGGGCGTTGGTCGCCGCACGGAGCAAGGAATCCCGTAAGGTTCGCCGCAAGGACGAGACCGCGTCGCTGGATGATATGCTCGGCGATCTACGCGACCGAGGCGTTCGCATTGGCGTGGTGATCGACGAAGCCCACCTGAATTTCGGCACCACAGCCAAAGCGGCTGCGGACTTCTATCTGAATGTCCTGCGGCCCGACTTCACGATTCTGGCCACCGCGACACCCAACGACGAGAAGCTGGAGGCCTTTGAGGAAGCCGCAGGCGTAACGGTCGAGAACCGCGTGACCATCTCTCGGCAGCAGGCGGTTAAGGAGGGACTAAACAAGAAAGGCCTGACACTCGGTGTCGTCAGGCTGGACGGGGCCGACGCCCGCTATATCGAGCCAGAACAGGCGGCGCTGACCATCGCTTGGATGAAGCATCAACAGATCAAGGCACGACTGGCCGAGCGAGGCGCCAACGTCACGCCTCTGATGCTGGTGCAGGTCGAGGACCAGCCCAAGGGCGGTGAAGACCCCATTAAGCGGGTGAAGGAACGACTACTGGAGCTGCGCGTGCCAGAGTCGGCCATCGCGACCCACACTTCGGGAGAACCCGACCCGGATTTTCACACGCTGGCCTACGATCCCAGCCGCGAGGTGCTGATCTTCAAGGTGACGGCTGCGACGGGGTTCGACGCCCCGCGCGCTTGGACGCTCGTCTCAGTGCGACCTACGCGAGGAACCCAGTTCGGCCTCCAGGTCGTGGGCCGGATAATGCGGGTTCATCCGAAAGTCCGCGCGCAAAGGCAGGATGACGACCTGCTGGACCGGGGATGGGTCTATCTCACCGACCCGGAGTTGCAGGGCGGACTAGAGTCGGCTGCGGCAGAGTTGAAAGCAGTCAAGGACTCCATTGCGACTGTCGCAGACGAATTGCAGGTGCTGGAGTTTTCCAGTGAAATCGAGGCGCGCTTAGCAGACCGCCACATAGGCGTGCCTCGCGCCAACGCATTGCCCAAGAACGCCGAAGAGCGACAAATGCGCTTAGATGCCCTTATCGGAGAAGGGTTCGTCGATGTCTCAATCCGAGAGGCGCCGGCAGAGGTTCAAGACAAGATTGTTATACAAGGAGAATTCCAGCGCGCGCTGAACAGGACGCCATTGTTTGGCGATGTTCACTTGGGCGCAGCGCCGCCGCCGGGCGGCGGGGCCGCGCCGAGGGAGACAAGGGTATACAGGCTCAGACGGGACCGAGGAGTGCCAGATGCTCTCCTGAGCGAGCGGGCTCCGAAGCCTGAGCAGATGGACGGCGTCGTCGTCAAGCGAGCCGCCAGCCTTGTGTTTGCCGAGGACCGAACGCCGTTTGACGAGTTGCTCCGGACCCAAGGTCAGGCCATCGTCAGCCTGAGAGATCTCTTCATTGAAGGGCAGCCGGACCAAGAGCGCTTCAGCGTTCGGATGTCGGAGGCTCGCATCGCCGAAGCGGCGCAGACCAGTTTCGAATTCAATCAGTCTATCAGCGCCCGCGCGTTGAAAGCTGAGTTGATGGACGAGTTCCGCCGCCGCGCGGTTGCACGGGGCATGGAGTCGGATGAAAAGGCCATGCGTCGGGCGCTGGAGCTGTTCGCGCTCAATAGGCCGCATGCCATCCCGGAAGCTTTGAAATCAGCCCAAGCAACAGCCGTTGATGTTGGGCCCGCTGAGGCTATTCCAGACTTACGAGTGCCGGAAGATGTGATCGTGCGGCCGTCGCGGCTTGGTGCCTATGAGGTGTTTCCACCCAACATGAACGCCAACGAGCGTCGGTTCGCCGAGATGCTGGACGCGGACGAAAGCGGCCAAGTAAAATGGTGGTTGAGGCTGCAGGAAAACGCCGCTTGGGCAGTCACGTTGATGCTGCCAAATGGCAAGCGGTTTTTCCCGGACTTCGCCGTTGGCGTGGCGGGCCGGCGTACGACAGACGCTATCGCGTTGGTCGAAACAAAAGATGATGGAGTGAACGGGCGAGCCCATTCCGAGATCAACCGCGAGAAAATCCGGGCCAGGCACCGTGAGTATCGAAATGTTTTCTGGACTTGGGAGCGCGACGGGCGCTGGGAAGAAATGGGCTGGCATCCTGAGCTTGAGCGGATCGAGCCCCTGAGGCGGTTCTCCATAGAGCGACTCGTCATGATTGACTGAGACTGGCATCCTACGTCGAGAAAGAATCGACACCCGACCCGACCCGACCCGACCCGACCGAGGCCGGGCGTGTCGGGCGCGCGGGGCGGGCCGAGGTTTGGGGATGAGAGGAGCGGTGCGGCTTTGACCCCTCCACCATCCTTCGCCTCTGCGAGGCTGCGGATGGTCCCCCTCCCCATCGCAAGCGACGGGGAGGAGACGCCGGGTCCTGACGCCGGGGCTTGTTACTGCGCCGGGCGGACTTCCACCGGGAGGCCGAGGGCGTCCAGCTGGGGGCGGACGACCGAGGCGTCGCCGACGACGACCCAGACGAAGGTCGAGGGGTCGATGGTGGCGCGGGCGGCGGCGTCCATGTCGGCGGCGGTCAGGGCGCGGGTGCGGCTGGCCAGGGTTTCCTGATAGTTGTCCGGACGGCCGTAGAGGGCGTTCGAACGCAGGGCGCCGAGGATCTGGCCCGAGGTCTCGAAACCACCGGCCAGGCCGCGGGTGTCGCCGTTGACGGTGCGGTCCCGCTCGGCGGCGGTGACGCCGTCGGGGCCGAGGAAGCGCTCGTACTGGGCGATCAGGGCGGCGATGGACTCACCCGTGCGATTGGCCTGGACCGGGGCGTTGACGATATAGGGGACGCGGTGCTGGAGCGTATTGATCGAGCCGCGCACGCCGTAGGACCAGCCCTTGGTCTCGCGCAAATCGGCATTGATCCGCGACAGGAAGTCGGTGCCCAGCACGGTGTTGGCGGCCTGCAGGGTCAGCAGGTCGTCAGTGCCGGAGACGTCCAGGACCGCGCCGCCATAGATGATCGACTGCGGCGACTGCGGCCGGTCGATCAGGACGATGCGGGCGGTGGTGGCGGGGATGTCGGTCGGGAAGACCTTGGTCCCGCGCGGGGTCGAGGGCGCGCGCCAGTCGCCGAAGGCCCGCTCCAGCCGCGGGGTCAGCTCTGACAGCGGCAGGTCGGAGACCACGAAGATGCGGGCATTGTCGGGCCGGACCCATTCGGCGTGTTCGGCGATCAGGTCCTCACGCGTCAGGGCGCTGATGGTCTCGGGCGTGCCGGTGCCGGCGAACGGACGGCCATAGGGGCTGGCCTCGCCATACATCAGCGGCGGCAGGGCGCGGGCGGCGATGGCCGCCGGCTGGGTCCGCTCATTGGCCAGGCCGGCGAGGCGCTGGGCCCGCAGACGCTCGACCTCGGCCGGGGCGAAGGCGGGGTTGCGCACCATATCCGACAGAAGCACGAGCGAGGGGTCGAGGTTGGTGGTGACGGCGGTCAGGCTGGCGGCGGTGCGGTCCATGGAGGCGCCGACATTGACCGAGGCGCCGAGCCGCTCCTGGGCCTCGGCCAGGGCGTTGGAGTCGCGGGTGGTGGTGCCTTCGCTCATCAGCGTCAGCATCATCGAATGGACGCCGAGGGCATCCGCGCGATCGGCGGCATAGCCGGCGTCGAACTCGACCGCCACGCGGGTGACGGGGACGGTGGTCGACCGGGCATAGACGATCTCGACGCCGTTCGAGAGGCTGGCGCGCTGGACCGTCGGGAAGTCGAGGTTGGGCACATCGCCGATGGTCGGCATCGGGTCGCGGGCGACGCGCTGGATCTCGGCGGCGGGCACCGGAGTGGCGCCCGAGGGGGTGGCGGCGGCCTCGACATAGGCCGCGCGCTCGCCGGGCTCGACGATCTGGCTGTAGACCGGGCGGTTCAGCCAGCGCTGCATGGCGTCGCGCACCTGGGCCGGGGTGACGGCGGCATAGCGGGCCAGCTCATGGCGGTAGAAATCCGGGTCGCCGGCATAGAGCTGGCCCTCGGCGAGGACCGAGGCCTTGCCGTTGACCTGTTCCAGGCCCTGGATGGTGCGGGCGGCGAACTGGGTGACGACGCGGTCGATCTCGTCCTGGGTCGGGCCGTTGGCCATCAGCTCGGCGAGGACGGCGTCCATCCGGGCGGCGACGGCGGCGACGTCACCACCGGGGCGCACATTGGCCGAATAGTTGAAGAAGCCGAGGCGGTGGAAGGCCTGGGCTCCGGCGCTGACCGAAGAGGCGGACTGGTCGCCGCGCACCAGGGCGTTGTCGAGCCGCGAGGACTCCAGACCACCGAGGATGGAGGCGCCGACGGCGAGCGGCACGGCGTCCGGGTCGAGCATGCCGGGAACGACCCAGGCGCGGCTGACGCGGGTCTGGGCGACGCGGTCGCGCAGGACTTCCTCGACCGGGGCGGCCAGGGTCGGGATGTCGGCGGCGGCAGGGACATTGACGGGGCCGCGCGGGATGGCCCCGAAATAGCGGTCGGTCAGGACCCGGGCGGTCGCCTCATCGATGTCGCCGGACAGGACCAGGACGGCATTGTTGGGGCCGTAGTTGTCCCGAAACCAGTTGCGCACGGTCTCGAGGCTGGCGGCGTCCAGATCGGCCATGGAGCCGATGGTCGAGTGGCGATAGGGGTGGCCGACGGGGAAGAGGGCCTCCTGCTGGGCGTAGGAAGACAGGCCATAGGGCTGGTTGTCGCGCTGGCGCTTCTCGTTCTGGACGACGCCGCGCTGCAGATCGAGCACCTCCTGGCCGACCTGGCCGAGCAGATAGCCCATCCGGTCGCTCTCGAGGAACAGGGTCTGCTCGAGGGCCGGGGTCGGGACGGTCTGGAAATAGTTGGTGCGGTCGAACCAGGTGGTGCCGTTCAGGCCGGTGGCGCCCGCGGCGCTCATGGCCTGGATGTGGCTGGTCGGCGAGTTCTCGGAGCCGCCGAACATCAGGTGTTCGAACAGGTGGGCAAAGCCGGTCGAACCGGCCGGCTCATCCTTGGAGCCGACATTGTACCAGACGGAGACGGCGACCACCGGAGCCTTGCGGTCGGTGTGGACGATGACGGTCAGGCCGTTGTCGAGCTGGAAGCGCGACCAGGGAATGTCGACGCGGGCGACCAGGTCGGCGACCGGCGCGCCCTGGAGCGGCGCGGCCTGGGGCTGGGCCGCGACGGCGGTGATCGATCCGGAGTCCGGCGACAGGGCCCAGACCGGTGCAGCGGGGGCCACGACCGCGAGAATGGCGGCGAGGGATACGAGACGAAGACGCATGGTCGGGCATTCCTGTTGACTGACGGCCGCGACCATAGCCGGGGCGGCCCGTCACGCAATGCCTCTCGATCGACTCAGGCGTCCGGCCGCGCCGCGACCGTTTGTCCGGGCTTGGCCCTCAGTCCTCGAGGGGCGGCAGGCCGGCTTCCTTGCGGGCGGCGGCGGCGGCCTTCTTTTCAGCCTTGGCGGCGGCCTTTTCGGCGGCCTTTTTGGCGTCAGCGCGATCGCGTTCCTGACGCTCGAAACTGTAGTTGGGCTTTCGGGCCATCGGCGGTTCTTTCTCTTTTTGTAGCGCGACCGCGCTTCGCGCGACTTGAGCGCAGGTTGTTGGCGCTACCGCGCTTCGCGCTGGTTGAGCGCAGGTTGTTGGCACCGGACGAAGGCACGGGACCGGCTGCCGGGCAGCCGCCTGTCTCTCCAAGGTGGGGCAAGCGGGGGGCCGGGGCAACCGTTGACGGTCAATCGACGGCGATGACCTCCACCGCCTGGCCGGCGACGACCGCTTCATCCCCGACCTGTTTGCCCATCAGGGCGACGGCGAGGGGCGAGACATGGCTGACCGAGCCGGCGGCGGGATCGGCCTCGTCCTCGCCGGTGATGCGCCAGGTCTGGGTGCGGCCGTCGGCGCGTTCCAGGGTGACGGAACCGCCGAAACGGACCCGGCCGTCGGGTTCGGTCTCCACAAGCTGGGCCGTGGCGCGGCGGGCGGACCAGTAGCGCAGGTCGCGGGTGGCGCGGGCCATGGCGGTGCGGTCGGCCTCGATATCGCCCCTGGCCTGGGCGGCGGCATAGGCCGCGCGGGCCGAGGCCAGGGCGGCCTCGATCAGGGCCAGCCCCGAGGGGGTGACCAGGTTCGGGTGGGGCGAGATCGGACGATCAGGAAGATCGGCGGCCGTGGCCTCCAGATCCTCGTCGCGGGTAAAGGCAACGCTCATGGGAGTGAGCCTAGGCGGGTTTGGGGGGTTCCCGGAGCGGTTTTTTCGTCCTGCGGTGAGGCGTTTCATCACAACGGGCACAACGAGGTCACAAAGGGCACGACGGGACCGGGGGTGTGCCGATGTCCGTGTTTCCCATCCGTGTGCCGGGGATTGCGGCATTCGCCGCCTTGATCCGGTTGAGGACCAGTCAGGCTGCCTCCGCTTCACAGGACCCTTTGTGTCCGTTGTGACCGCGTTGTGCCCGTTGTGAAGAACCCGCTTTCGCCGGACGTTCGCCTCAGAACAGGGTAGTGGGTCGGCCATGAGCGATTCAGCCAGGACAGTTCACATCATCGGGGCCGGACCGGCCGGGCTGATGGCCGCCGAGCGGCTGGCGCGGGCGGGCCTGGCCGTGACGGTGCATGAGGCCATGCCGTCGGTGGCGCGGAAATTCCTGATGGCCGGGCGGGGCGGGCTGAACCTGACCCATTCGGAGGACATTGCGCCGTTCACGGGCCGGTATGGCGCGGCGGCGGGGACGGTGGCGGCCTGGCTGGAGGCCTTTTCGCCGACGCATCTGATCGGCTGGGCCGAGGGGCTGGGGCAGGCGACCTTCACGGGGTCGTCGGGGCGGGTGTTTCCGCGGGCGATGAAGGCCTCGCCCCTGCTGCGGGCCTGGCTAGGGCGGCTGGCGGAGCTGGGGGTCGAGGTGCGGACGCGGTCGCGCTGTTCCGGCCGGCGTGACGGCGGCTGGGTGTTCGAGACGCCCGAGGGCGAGCGGGTCGAGACGCCGGATGCGGTGGTGCTGGCGCTGGGCGGGGCCAGCTGGCCACGGCTGGGGTCGGACGGAAGCTGGCGGGACTGGTTGACGGCCGAAGGCGTGGCGGTCGAGCCGTTCCGGCCGTCCAATGTGGGTTTCGATGTGGCCTGGAGCGAGGTGTTCGCGGACCGGTTCGCGGGACAGCCGCTCAAACCCGTCGCCCTGACGCACGGGGACCGGACGGTGCGCGGCGAGGCGATGGTGACGCGCTACGGGCTGGAGGGCGGGGCGATCTATGCCCTGTCGGCCGGGCTGAGGGATGCGATCGAACGCGACGGGACGGCGGCGCTGACCGTCGATCTGCGGCCCGATCTCACGGTCGAGGCGCTGGCGGGGCGGCTGGCGAAACCGCGCGGCAAGGACAGCGCGACCAACTGGCTGCGGAAGGCGGCAGGGCTGTCGCCGGTTGCGGCGGGGCTGTTGCGGGAGATCCCGGGGGAGCTGCCGGCGGGGGCTGACAAGCTGGCGAAACGGATCAAGGCGGTGCGGGTGACACTGACCGGCGTGCAGGGGCTGGCGCGGGCGATCTCCTCCGCCGGCGGGGTGAGGCTGGATCAGGTGGATGCGGGGCTGATGCTGACGGCGATGCCCGGCGTGTTCGTCGCCGGCGAGATGCTGGACTGGGAGGCACCGACAGGCGGCTATCTGCTGCAGGCGTCGATGGCCTCGGGCGTCGTGGCGGCGGACGGGGTGCTGGGGTGGCTGGAGGGGCGGCAGGGTCCGCTTTCGGGCTGAGTGCTGCCGACTGCTTCGACCCATAGCGGACACGAGCGTCCCCTGTCAGATTGGCTTTATGAGCGGAGGCGTTGAGATGCGAAGGTCCGACTGGCTGATCGTCACGGGTCTTACTATCGCGCTCGTCGGATACTGGCTGACAACGCTTGGAACCCAGTCCTACAGGTGGGCACCGGACTGGGTCTGGGACTGGGTCCAGCAGCGACCAACGCTGGTAGTGATAGGGGCGGTCTTGGTACTGGTTGGCGCGTATCGCCGGCTCCGGCTCTCCCGACAAAGGTGAAATACGGACTCGGGCCGCGAAGCTTTCGGTATGTCTGCTCCCCACCCTCAGGCCACGAGCGGCTCCCGACCTGTTGCGGACGTGCCGCGTGTCAGTAAGCTGCATTGGGAAGAGAGATGCCGCCATGAGCCGCGACGCCAAAAATTCGATCATCTTGTGGGCTGGAACACTGGCCTTGATGGGGGTGGTCTGGGCGTTGCTTCAGCTGGACATCGGAGCCCACATTCCAGACCGCTGGGTCTGGCCGATGATGGCGGTCGTGATTGGCTTGAACGTCGCGAGGTCCATTTGGGACCGCTTCCGTCGCCGCGACGCCAAGTTCCGCTAACCATCCCGAGGCTAAGGTCGGCTTCCGACGGCGGCCTCAACTGATCGCCGCAACACACGCGGCGAAGGTCTCTGCTGGCGTTCGATAGAGCAAGGTCTTTCTGGGCCGTTCGTTGAGCTGGCGGGCGATGGCGCTGAGCTGGGCCTG
>NZ_JAIYCP010000023.1 GCF_027487935.1 Brevundimonas sp. | reverse complement strand
TCGATCTCGGTCTGCATGGCCTCCAGCACCGCCGGGTGCTGACCCATGCCCAGATAGTCGTTCGAGCACCAGACCACCACGTCCTGCTCCGACCCGTCCTCGCGACGGCGCTTCGCCCTGGGGAACTGGCCGCGCACGCGCTTCAGGTCGGCAAAGACGCGATAGCGCCCCTCGCCCTTGACCTGCTCCACAGCGGTCTGGAATGCGGCCTGGTAGTCGAACAAGCTTGGTGGCCCCGAACGGCGCGAAATCAATGCCCGCCTGATGCGCCGATCGGTCCGATTTGTCCATGAAACGCACCGGACAAAACGCCGCAAACCCTTAATTGATAACGGTTCTCAATTTCGTTGGGCCGCGGTCAGAAGGCTCCGCCTTCCCGACCCGACGCGGCCTAGCCCTTCGGGAGCTCATCCAGCTGGCCCCGAAGCATCTGCAGGATGGCCGAGAAGTCCCGGCCGCCGTAGCCGAGCCCGTTGAACATCTGGAACAGGGCCTCGGTCTGGGCTCCCAGCGGGGTCGAGGCACCGACCTTTGCCGCTGCGTCCTGGGCCAGCTTCAGATCCTTCAGCATCATGGCCGTGGCGAAGCCGCCGTCGTAGTTGCGGTTCGACGGCGCAGTCGGCACCGGGCCGGGCCAGGGGTAGTAGGTGGTGGTCGACCAGCTCTGGCCCGACGATTTGGCGACGATGTCGAACATCTTCACCGGATCGAGGCCCAGCTTCTCGGCCAGGCCGATCGCCTCGCAGGTGCCCAGCATGGTGATGCCGAGGATCATGTTGTTGCAGATCTTGGCCGCCTGCCCTGCCCCATGGTCGCCGGCGCGGAAGGTCGCCCGGCTCATCGGCTCCAGCGCCGCCTCGATGCGGGCAAAGTCTGGCTCATCGCAGCCGACCATGAAGGCCAGGGTCCCGGCATCCGCCGCCATCGTCCCGCCCGACACCGGCGCATCGGCAAAGGCATAGCCCGCGTCCCTCGCCAGCCCGGCGACCTTGCGCGCCGTGTCGACATCGATGGTCGAACAATCGAGCAGCAGGGCCGAGGTTGGGGCCATGCCGATGATCTGTTCCGAATAGACCTTCAGCACATGCGGGCCCGCCGGCAGCATGGTGATGACGACCTCCGCGTCCTTGACCGCCTCGGCGACCGACCCGACGGACGTGCAGCCGGCAGCGGCGGCACGGTCGAGCGCATCCCGGGACAGGTCGAAAGCCGCCACGGCATGACCCGCCTTCGCCTGGTTGGCCGCCATGCCCCCGCCCATGTTGCCGAGGCCGATGAAGGCGATCCTGTAGGTCATGGCGTCCGCTCCCTGTTGGTTTTCGGGAGGGTTAGCCGGTCGCCCGCCCGGTCGCCAGCGGCGCCGGGCAGTTTTTCGATCAGGACGGCTTCCTGAATCGCAGCATGAACTGGCTGGTCCGGCCCCGAATAGTGCCGTCGAAGACATTGGCTGTCCGGGGATCGGCGGCGTTGGCGAGCAGGTCACTCTCGCCGTCCAGCACAAAGCCGGCCGCCAGAACCTCACGCTTGACCGCCTCGATGTCGATCCGGTGTACGGTGTTCGACGCCGTCAGCGGCGATCCCGCGACCGCATGGTGATCGATGATGACATAGAGGCCGCCCGGTTTCAGGGCCTCGAACACAGCCGCATTGACCCGCGCGGCGGTGTCGGCCGGAGCCATGCTCAGATGCAGGTCGTGGTAGTTCTGGGCGGTGAAGACCAGGTCCAGCCCGGCGGGGAAGTCCGGCGCGGCGATCGGCGAGCGGATCGCATCGACATTGGCCAGGGCGTCGGCCGCGGCGAGGCTGTCGCCATAGCTGGCCTGGAAGGCGATGAATTCCGCCGGCTGCCAAGCCGTAACACGACCCCGCGGCCCCACGGCGGCGGAGAAGACGCGGGTGAAATAGCCACCGCCGATGATCATGTCCGCGATCTTCTGGCCCGGCTGGACCCCGGCGAAGGCCAGGGTCTCGGCCGTATGACGCGCCGCATCCCGGGCCCGGTCGTCGGCAGGCCGGATCGGGGCAGCGAGAGCTTCGGCATAGTCGGCAGCTGTGGGCGCGGCCGGGGTCGGGGTCGCCATGAGCCCCATGCAGCCCATGGACGACAGGCTCATCACCGCCATGGCGGCCAGGATGACGGAACGGCGCATGACGGCTTCTCCCGAAGCGCCGCGCGGGCGCTGACGGCGCAGCCTAGACCGAACGGCGGTCGGCGTCAGCCGGGTTTGCGGAACCGATACACGAACCGGTCCGTGCGGCCGCGAATACCGGCATCAAAGACGCTCAGACTATGGTCGTCCGTCGGGACGCGCACCGCCGAGGTCTCGCCGTCGTAGATAAAGCCCGCAGCCTCGACCTGACGCCGCAGCTCCGCCGCCTCGATCCGGTGCAGCGTCCCCGCCACGCTGATCCCCGCACCGTCCGCCGCCTGGTGATCCAGGATGACATACAGACCGCCAGGCTTCAGCGCCGCGAACACCGCCGCATTCATGGCCGCCACATCGACGCCGAACCGGGGAATGACGAAGTCATGGTACTCCTCGCCCGTGAAGACGACATCGAGCGGTCGGTCGAAGCGCATCTCCTCAAGCTTGCCGGTCAGCCGGACGACGTTCGTATAATCCGCCGCCAGGGCGTCACCGAAGGCGTTCTCACGGGCGGCCGTCTGGTTGGGCACGAAGGCATAGGCCCGGCCCTGTTCGCCGACCATCACCGAGAACAGCCGGGTGAAGAAGCCTTCCTCGGGCCGGATGTCCGCGACCGCCATGCCCGGACGCAATCCTGTGAACTCCAGCATGGCACGGGTCTGGCGCAGGTCGTCGCGGGCCCGGTCGGCCTCGGGTCGACGGGCATCGTTCATGGCGGCTTCCACGAGGGAGGCGACGGGCGGTGGTGGCGGTGCCAGGACCTCCGGCCGGATGTCCACATACTGCGATCCGGCGCACGCGCCCAGGGACATCGCCAGCAAGGCGGCAACGCTCGCCATCAACACGGATCGCATGATCTTCTCCTCCTGCTCCGACGCAGCTACGCCCCGGAACCGCCGGCGACGCAAGCACTCAGTCCAGCGGCGTCCATGCCTGGCCCTCAGGCAGGGGCGCAAACAGGCGGTCGAGGTCGGCCTCGCTGACCCCCGACAGATCGGCCGGCACCCAGTTCGGCATGTTGTCCTTGTCGACCACCACGGCGCGGACGCCTTCCTGGAAGTCGTGGGTGCGGACCACCCGGCCGCCGAGCGCGTACTCCAGGGCCATGTTCGCGGCAAAGGACGGCTGGTTCGCACCGAGGCGCAACTGGCGCAGGGTGACCTTCAGCGACTGCGGCGACTTGGTCTTCAGGGTGGCCAGCTGGGCCGACGCCCAGTCCGAGCCATCCGCCTCAAGCGCGGCGAAGATTTCCTCGACTGTGTCGAAGGCGAACAGCCGGTCGATGGCGGCCAGATGGGCCTCGACGGGGGCCTCGCCCGGATCGGCTTCGAGGCCGTCTGCGACATCGATCGGATAGGCCGGATCAGCCGCGAGGATGAAGCGGAAGGCTTCCAGCGCGTCCGCCGGCAGATAGTGGGTATGGATGCCGAGGAAGACCGTATCGGCCGCCTTCAGCCGCGCCCCGGTCAGGGCCAGCCACACCCCGGTCTGACCCGGCAGGCGCGGCAGGAACCAGCCGCCGCCGACGTCGGGGAACAGGCCGATCCCGGTCTCGGGCATGGCATAGGTGGTCCGCTCCGTCGCGATGCGGACGTCCGCCGGTTCGCTGATCCCCACCCCGCCGCCCATGACGATGCCGTCCACGATCGCGGTGATCGGCTTGGGATAGTCGAACATCAGATGGTTCAGCCGGTATTCGACCATGAAGAAGGCCTTGGCCTCCGACGCGTCCCCTGCCCCGCTCTCGGCGATCATCCGGATGTCACCACCCGCGCAGAAGCCGCGCTCGCCGGCATGGTCGATCAGCACGGACCTGACCGCATCATCAGACCGCCAGGCCAGCAGGGCCTCGATCATCGCCTCGCACATGGCGCGGTTCAGCGCATGCAGAGCCTTCGGCCGGTTCAGGGTGATGTGGCCGACGCCGGATTCGACGCGGGTCAGGACTTCGGATTCACTCATGGCACCGCTCGTAAGGGCCGGACGCTACTGCCGCAACATTTCCCGCGCCGTGATCACGCGCATGATCTCATTGGTCCCCTCCAGAATCCGGTGCACCCGCAAATCCCGCACAATCCGCTCCAGGGGATAGTCCTTCAGATAGCCATAACCGCCGTGCAGCTGCAGGGCCTCGTCGGCGATCTGGAAACAGGCGTCGGTCGCCATGCGCTTGGCCATGGCGCACCATTTGGTCTTCTCGGGATGGTTGGTGTCGATGGCCCAGGCCCCGCGCAGCACCATCAGCCGGCAGGCCTCCAGCTGTGTCGCCATGTCGGCCAGTTTGAACTGGGTATTCTGAAAGTCAGACAAGGACTTGCCGAACTGTTTGCGCGTGGTGACATAGGCCTGGGTTGTCTCCAGCGCGAGGCGGGCCCCGCCCAGCGAACAGGCGGCGATGTTCAGCCGCCCGCCGTCCAGGCCCATCATGGCATAGCGGAAGCCGTCGCCCTCCTTGCCCAGCAGATTGGCCGCCGGGACGCGACAGTCGTCGAAGGCGACGATGGCCGTGGGCTGGCTGTTCCAGCCCATCTTCTTCTCCTGCGCCCCGAAGCTGAGGCCGGGCGTGTCCTTCTCGACCACGAAGGTCGAGATGCCCTTTGGACCGTCGCCGCCGGTGCGCGCCATGACGACATAGACGTCCGACGTCCCCGCCCCGGAGATGAAGGCCTTGGAGCCGTTCAGCACCCAGTGGTCCCCGTCCCGCTTCGCCGTGGTGCGCAGGCCCGCTGCATCCGAACCGGAGCCCGGCTCGGTCAGGCAATAGCTGGCGATCAACTCCATGGTCGTCAGCCGCGGCACATAGCGGACGCGAAGGTCGTCAGAGCCGAAGCTGTCGATCATCCAGGTCGCCATATTGTGGATCGAGATGAAGGCTGCCGTGGACACGTCGCCGCGCGACAATTCCTCGAAGATCAGCGCCGCCTCGACCCGGCCCAACGCCATGCCGCCGTGCTCCTCGGCCGTGTAGATGCCGCAGAAGCCCATCTCGGCGGCCAGACGCATCACATCGACCGGGAAATGTTTGGTCTCGTCCCATTCGGCGCTGTGCGGGGCCAGTTCGGCCTCGGCGAACTGCCGGGCTGCGTCCTGGATGGCGCGCTGGTCGTCGTTGAGGGCGAAGTCCATGGGGCGTTTCCTTGAGTCTTTGACGGGTTCTAACGGCTCGCCTCTCCCATTGGGAGAGGGCTTGAGCGCACGCCGGCGCAGCCGTCGTCCTGGCGCGAAAGGGTGAGGGGCGGCCGTCCGAGGGCGGCTTCGCCGCTTCAGCCAACCGACCCTCATCCGGCGCTGCGCGCCACCTTCTCCCAATGGGAGAAGGAAGCTACACAGCCCTATGACCCAGCCGTTCGCCCCCGCCGCCTTCCCCTACGCCCGCCCCCGCCGCCTCCGCAGCAGCCCCTGGGTGCGCCGGCTGGTGGCCGAGACGGTGCTTACGCCGGCCGATCTGGTCTGGCCGCTGATCGTCCATGACGGTGCCGAGGACCGCGTGCCCGTCGCCTCCATGCCCGGCGTCTTCCGCCTGTCCCCCCGGGCCGCCGCCGCCGCTGCCGTCGAGGCCCGCGATCTCGGCATCCCGGCCGTGGCCCTGTTTCCCAATGTCGACGGTGCGATCAAGGACGCCATCGGCACCGGCGCCACCGACCCCGACGGCCTGATCCCGGAATGCATCAAGGCCATCAAGGACGCGGCCCCGGAGATCGGCGTCATGACCGATGTGGCGCTGGACTGCTACACCGACCACGGCCACGACGGCGTGGTCGAGAACGGCCGCATCCTCAATGACGCCAGCCTCGAGCGCCTGGCGGAACAGGCCTTCATCCACGCCCATGCCGGGGCCGATGTCGTCGCGCCCTCGGACATGATGGACGGCCGCGTCCAGGCCATCCGCGAGGCGCTGGAGGCCAACAGCTTCCACGACGTCCTGATCCTGTCCTACGCCGCCAAATACGCCTCGGCCTTCTACGGCCCCTATCGCGACGCCGTCGGCTCGGCCAAGGCCCTGACCGGCGACAAGAAATCCTATCAGATGGACCACGCCAATTCCGACGAGGCCCTGCGCGAGGTGGCCATGGACATCGCCGAGGGCGCCGATGCCGTCATGGTCAAGCCCGGCATGCTCTATCTCGATATCATTCAGCGGGTTGTGACGACATTCAAAGTCCCGACCTTCGCCTATCAGGTGTCCGGTGAGTACGCGATGATGCGGGCGGCCATGGCCAATGGCTGGCTTGAGGAGGACCGCGCCATCCTCGAATCCCTGCACGCCTTCAAGCGCGCCGGCTGCGCCGGGGTCCTGACCTATTTCGCCCCGCAGGCCGCGCGGTTGATCGGGGGCTGAAGATGCCGACGCTGCTTCGCATCGGCCCCTACCGCTTCTACTTTTACAGCCACGAGCCTGACGAGCCGCCCCACGTTCACGTGGACCGCGACGACTGCTCTGCGAAATTCTGGCTGAAGGATACGGCGCTGGCGCAGAATATCGGCTTTTCAGCAAAGGAGCTGCGCGTGATACAAGGCCATGTGGCCGATCATGGTGAGGCGTTCGGAAAGGCGTGGAATGACTTCTTTGGCTCATAACGATGTCGCCGACATCCGGGCGAAGTCACTCACCATCGAGGACGATCGTCTCGTGGTGGAATTGATGGACGGTCGCGCGATCGCCGCACCCCTCGCATGGTACCCGCGCCTCGCAAACGCCACAGCCGAACAGCGCAACAACTGGAAGATTTCCGGGGCCGGCCTGGGGATTCATTGGCCGGAGATCGATGAAGATCTGAGCACCGAAGGTCTGCTGCGCGGTGCCCCCGCGCCCCGCTCGGATGCCGCCTAGTCTTCAGACCGCGCCAGCAGCTCGATCAGGTCGTCCTTCCAGAACACCGCCCAGGTGTGGGTCCCATGGCCCTTGCCGCCGACGCTGTTGGGCACAAGTCGGTACTGCACCCCGGCGATCCGCGGCACGAACCGCTCGGCCAGACCCAGCTCAGGCGGGTTGATGAAGTCGTCGGCCGAATTGATCCAGGTCATGGGCGCGGTGATCCGCTCCAGCCCCGCCGAGGGATCATAGTCGAACGAGGCATTGACCTGGTACCAGAGGTCATTGGCATCCAGCGCCGGGATGCGCCGCGCCTGCTGCTGCGCCAGCCATTCATCGACCGCCGCGGGCGTGGGCAGGTCCTGCTGCATGGCCATCGGTGCGGAGCCGGCCAGCAGGAGCAGGTCGACCGCCGTTCGCAGCCCCTCAACGGGCTGGGCCGTATAGTCGCCGCCGGCCCAGGCCGGATCGCTGCGGATCGCGTCCTTCAACATGGTGCGCCAGAGGCGGTTGCGGCCGACGATGGCGGTCGGCTGGCAGGCCATGGGCATCATGGCCCCGGCGAAGTCGGGATGCGTCTCCGCCCAGACGAAGATATGCATGCAGCCCATCGAGGTGCCGAGCATCAGCCGGACCCGGTCCACGCCCAGCCCGTCGACCAGCAGCCGCCGCTGCGCCTCGACCATGTCGGCATAGCCATATTCCGGGAACCGCGCCCGCTGGCCGTCCGACGGCTTGGACGAGCCGCCATGGCCGAGATTGTCGGGCATGATGATGTAGTAGCGCGCGATATCCAGCGGCTGGCCGGGCCCGAACAGTTCGCCCGCGAACTGCGGCGACAGGAACTGGGCACCCGTCCCGCCGGTGCCGTGCAGCAGCAGCACCGCGTTCCCGATCCGGCCGTCCGCGTCCCGCCGCGGCTGGCCCAGGGTGCGGTAGTGCATCCGCAACTCCGGCAGCGACCTGCCGGAGGTCAGGGCAAAGGCGGGGGCGGTAAAGTCGCCCTCGACCGGGACGGGCTGCGCCGCTGCCGGCCAGGCCAGCAGCAGGGCGGCAAGGCTGCCGGCGAGGGTCAGGAGGCGTTTCATCAGCTGGTCGCTCCGGGTCTAAAGCGAAAGCCGCGCCGACCAGCCGTCGAAGGCGACATCGACGTTGGCGGGCACGGCGGCCTTCAGGGCGTTATAGTCGAGATCGAGGTGAAGATTGGTCAGGACGGCGCGCTTCACGCCGGACCGCGCGATCCAGTCCAGCGTCTTGTCGACATGGGCGTGGGTCGGATGCGGGGTCCAGCGCAGGGCGTCGACGATCCAGAGCTCACAGCCCCGCACCGCCTCGATCGCCGCCGCGTCGAGGTCGGACACATCGCTGGAATAGGCCACCGGTCCGATGCGATAGCCGACCGACCGGATCGGCCCATGGGCCTGGTCGAAGGTCACGACCGGCACGGTCCCGCCCGCCCCACCGACCGTCCAAGGCTGCCCGTGCGGCGGAATGGCCATCTCGTCCAGAATGGCCGGATAGCCCTCCTGACTTCTGAAAATATAGGGAAACCGCCCAATCAGCGCATCCCGGGTCGCACCATCCATCCAGGCCGGTATGCGCTGCCGCCTGCGCATGGCGAAGACCCGCAGATCATCGATCCCATGCACCTGATCGGCGTGGTCGTGGGTGTACAGTAAGGCATCGACATGCCTGACGTTCGCCGCCAGCATCTGGGCACGAAGGTCCGGCGAGGTGTCGATGAGCACGCTGGTCACCCCCTCCGCCCCATGCCTCCGCACCAGCAACGAACAGCGGGTCCGATAGTTCTTCGGTTCCGCCGGATCGCAGTCGCCCCAGTCCCCGTCCCCGCGCGGCACGCCGCCGGACGAGCCGCAGCCCAGGATCACGACCTCCAGTTCGCCGGACCCGCTCATGTGCCGCCCGGTCGTGGAATTCGGTCAAACAGGGCGAAGAAGGCATCGGTCGTCCGCGCCTCGGCCTCATCCCGGCTCCAGCCGCGGATCTCTGCCAACTTGTCCAGCACATGCACCACATAGGCCGGTTCATTGCGCCGCCCCCGGTGCGGCATGGGCGCCAGATAGGGGCAGTCCGTCTCGACGATGATCCGGTCCGCCGGCATCGCGGCCACAATCTCGCGGACGTCGTTGGCCGCCTTGAAGGTGGCGATGCCCGAAACCGAGAACCACGCCCCCATTTCCGCCGATTTTTCCGCCAGTTCCCTGCCACTGGTATAGCAGTGCATAAGGAATTTGAACGGCCCGTCCGCCTGTTCCTCAGCCAGGATGCCCGCCATGACGTCGTCCGCCTCGCGCGTATGCACCACCAGCGGCAGGCCGGTCCGTCTCGCCGCCTGGATATGGGTCCGGAACACCGCCGCCTGCACGTCGCGCGGGCTGAGGTCGTAGTGAAAATCCAGACCGCATTCGCCGATGCCCACGACCCGCGGGCGCCCGGCCAGTTCGATCAGCCGATCGGCGGTCAGGTCGGTATGGTCCTTCGCCTCGTGCGGATGGGCCCCGACCGTGCACCAGATGTCGTCATGCGCCATTGCCAGACCATGGGTGGCCTCAAAGGTCGACAGCTTGTCGGAGATCTCGACCATCAGCTGGACGCCGGCCTCGCGGGCCCGGGCGATGACGTCGTCGCGGTCCTCATCGAACTGGGGGGCATGCAGGTTGACGTGGCTGTCGATGATCATCCGCCACCCGCCTTGACGCGCTGAAGGTCGGCCAGGGCCCCGGCGAGCACATCGCCCCGGTCCAGATTGATGGCGGCGGTACGGTCCGGCAGGTCAGCCAGCCGCGACCACAGTTCGGCCCAGCGCGCACCTGAAGCCCCCTCCTCCAGCGCCCGCACCTTCACCGCCGCACTCAGCCGATCCATCAGGGTCTCGAACCGCTCCTGCCCCTCGGGACCCCGGAACCGGTCGGCGACCGCCAGCGCCTCGGCGCGATCGACGACCGGGGCCGAGACCCAGGCCTGGGCCAGCTGGTCGGCCTCCAGAGTGGCACCGGAGGCCAGGGCCAGGGCCCGGCCCGGCGAGCCGCCCGCCACGCCCGCGATCCGCCCTGCCTCGGCCGAGCTCACACCGGTCCGGTTGCGGACCAGTTCCTCCAGCGCATGCAGCGGCCAGACCGGAAAGGCCAGGCGGCGGCAGCGGGACCGGATCGTCGCCAGCAACCGCCCCGGCGCATGGGTGACGAGGAACAGTACACCACGCTCGGGCGGCTCCTCAAGAACCTTGAGCAAGGCATTGGCAGCATTGAGGTTCAGGTCATCGGCGGCATCTATGATGGCGACGCGATAGCGCGCCTGCGACGGGCTCTTGGAGAAGAACTCCGGCAGTTCACGCGCCTGGTCGACCGAGATCGACTTCTTCGTCTTGCCGCCGTCGACGGCGCGCTCCAGCACCAGCAGATCGGGGTGGGACCGGGCGGTCACCAGTCGCGCGACCGGATCGTCAGGGCTGGTCCCCAGAGGCCCGCGCGAGGCATCGGGGGCGGCCCCCAGCAGGCGGCGCGCGGCCCGAAAGGCGAAGCTCGCCTTGCCCGACCCCTCCGGGCCGCACAGCAGCCAGGCGTGGTGCAGCCGGTCCTTGCCGAAGGCGTCCAGAAAGGCGAGCTCCGCCGCCGCATCGGGGACCAGGTCGAAGCGATCCCGGGCGTGCTCGCTCACAGCAGTCGAGCCTCGACGGCGGCCCAGACCCGGCCCTCGACCGTATCCTGATCACCGTCCGCATCGATGATGACGCACCGCTCCGGGTAACGGGCCGCGATGTCGAGAAAGCCGCGCCGCAGACGTTCGTGGAATGCCAGCCCCTTGGACTCGAACCGCGTCTCGAACAGGCCGCGACCGAAGGCCCGCTCCAGTCCGACCTCGACCGGCAGGTCAAAGATCAGGGTCAGGTCCGGCTGGGTCGCCCCGACAATGGCGGCGTCCAGCGATTCGATGAAGGCCGCGGGGGTCCCGCCCCCCACGCCCTGGTAGGCCCGGCTGGAATCGGCGAAGCGGTCGCAGACCACCCAGTGGCCCGCCTCCAGCGCGGGGCGGATGGTGCGTTCCAGATGGTCGGATCGGGCGGCGAACATCAGCAGGGTCTCGGTCACCGGTGACCAGCGGCCGGCGTCCCCGTTCAGGGCGATGGCGCGGATCTCCTCGGCACCCGGTGAGCCGCCGGGCTCGCGGGTCTGGACGACCTCCAGCTCACGCGCGCGCAACCGCTCGAGCAGGCGCAGGACCTGGGTGGACTTGCCGGTCCCCTCGCCGCCTTCGAAAGTGATGAATCTGCCCTGGGTCACCGGCGCACAATGGCGACGACCGGCGGGGACGCAAGCCTCAGCGCGCCGATATCAACAGGGCGTCGGCGTATCCGCGCGCGATCACCGCCTGGCGCGAACGCTCGGCGGCATTGGGATCGGGCCAGGGACCGACCAGAACCCGGAACAGGCCATCGTTTCGCCCTGCGTCGACGGTCGCCCGGCCGCCCAGTTCGTCGGCGACCCGTCGGGCGGCGCGCCGGTCGGAATAGCTACCCGCCTGAACCCAGTATTCGCCGCCGCCGGATGTTGCCGGGGGCTGGGGGCTTGCCCCTTCAGCGGCGGCGTACTGGAGGGTCGTTCCTCCGCCCGTCCGGGGTGCCCGGCCCAGATAGCGGACCCGGACCTCACCCACACCCGCCTGCAGCATGCCCAGCGCCTCCGCCGACCCGCGCGACAGGTCGATGATGCGGTTGTCGACAAAGGGCCCGCGGTCATTGACCCGCACCACGATCCGTCGCCCGTTGGCGAGGTTGGTCACCTCGACCAGTCCCGGCAGCGGCAGGGTCTTGTGAGCCGCCGTGAGGGCATGCATGTCGAACCGCTCGCCGGTCGCCGTCGGCCGCCCGTTGAATTGTTCCCCGTACCAGGAGGCCAGGCCGGTCTCGTCATAGCCCGGTTGCTCGGCCGGCTGGTACCAGCGACCACGCACCTGATAGGGGCGCATGGTCCCCGAAACGATGGGGGCCGGATCCGTGACGACGGGCAGGCGCGGCGCGTCAGGCCGGGCCCCACTGGCGCAGGCCGCCACCAGCGTCAGCAGCGCGACCACCAGCGTGCCTCGAAGCACTTTCATGGAAAGATTTCCGGCCATGGCCCCGCCCGTGAACGAAATCACTATCGGCAAAGACATTTCCGCTTTGGTTAACGCACGGTTTGGCGCTATGCGGCCAGTCCGCTCGATGAGCACGGACAGGTGGCCGAGTGGTTTAAGGCAGCGGTCTTGAAAACCGCCGTAGGTGAAAGCCTACCGTGGGTTCGAATCCCACCCTGTCCGCCACGCACCCTCGGTTCTCTATCAGTCTGGTTTTGTAACGAACGTCCCGGAACCCAGTGGTGGCGCGGCGATACCGGCAAGGGCCAATCCCGCGAAATGGCACTCGGAGTTCGCTGCAGCGCCGCAGTGTTGAATAGCGTTACAAGGTGCGTTCGGCGCATTCGCACTGACGGGTTGGTAGATTGGGAGCGACGCCACCGGCACCGCCGCCGCTGGACTGCACAGTCTCTGACCTCGCGCACGGTCACGATCCCGCACACAGTCGACGTCCTCAAATCATGACGCCGGAATGCAGAGCCAACTGACCGCCGTCGTTGTTCATGATCAGGCCTGAAACATAAGATGCCTCGTCCGAGGCCAGGAAGGCGATAGCGTCCGCCTGTTCGGCTGCTGTGCCGATCCGGCCCAGAGGGACGCGCTGCACTCGGGCTTTCAGCCGCTCAGGCTCGAGGCCCGCGGAGCCTGTCGTCAGGTCTGTCGCCGTGATGCCGGGGCAGACGCAGTTGACACGAATGCCGTGACGCCCCCACTCGACCGCCAGGGACCGGGTCAGGCCGACGACGCCGTGTTTGGATACCACATAGCCAATCTGGTTCGGCACCGCCGCCAGACCGGCGATCGAGGCCACATTGACGATCGCGCCCCGGCCCGCAGGAATCATGGCTGCATTCGCCGCAGCCCGGGACCAGAAGAACTGCGAATAAAGATTGGTTCGCAGGACCCGGTCCCATGCGACGAAATCCTCGGCCGGAGCCACAACGGAAATGCCCGCGTTGTTGACCAGGACATCGATCCGGCCATGGGCTCGCATGACGTCGGCTACGCTATCGATCACCACGGCCTCGTCGGCGGCGTCGCCTGGAATGGCGAGAGCCCTGCCTCCGACTGCCCTGATCGCATCCACAGTGTCCTCGCAGGCACCGCGATCGAGATCATTGACCGCGACGGTAGCCCCCTCGGCGGCGAGCAGGAGGGCGGTGACCTTGCCGATGCCACCGCCTGCTCCCGTGACGATAGCGACCCTGTTCCTGAACCGCATGGCGCACCCCTCCCCCGTTGTCCCGTCCATCATGCCTCGGCGGGCTCCCGGGCGAAGACCGCCGTTGTCCGGGCGGTTACCAGCGTTGATCTGCCCGCGACCATACCGGTGACAACCAGACCAAACCCGATCAGCACGACCAGTCCGGCCACGGCGTCGAACCCGCCAGTCCATTGATGGAGAAGGCCTACCCCGAGCGGTGCCAAGGCCGCCGGGATGTAGCCGACGCTCTGGGCCATGCCTGAGAGGTGGGACGCCACATGACTGTCGGGCGAGCGCAAAAGCACCATCGTCAGCGCCAGCGAGAAGAGCCCGCCTTGAGCCAAGCCTTGCAGCACCGCCCAGAGCCAGACCTGCGTCAGCGGCGCGAGCAGTAGCCCCAGCAATCCCGCCGTTGCCGAAACGGAAAGCAGCACCGCGATCAATTTCTGGCCAGGCCGGCGCGTGGCGATTGAAGGAACCGTCAGGGATGTCGCCAGCTGGACCACAATAAGGACGGACACCACCAGTCCCGCTGTAACCGCATCCAGGCCGCGCTCCCTCAGAATCGGTGCCAGCCAGCCGAGCACGCAGAAGGCCAGCGCCGACTGAAGGCCCATGAAGAGCGCCACGCTCCAGGCTAGCGGATCGCGCCACAAGCCGACGACCGGCAAGACGACGTCAACGCCCCGCCCCCCCTTGGAGCGCAGCTGGGGCCACCACAGGAGCAAGGCGCCGAGGGCCGGCACGGCCCATATCGAGAGGCCTGTGCGCCACCCGCCGCCCAGCATCACCTCTACCGGAACGGTGATCGCCGCGGCGAGCGCGGCTCCGCCCGAGATCGCGGTCACATAGGTCCCGGTCAACAAGGCCGTTCGATCCTGGAAGTCCCTCTTGACCAGTGTGGGCAGAAGAACGTTGGCCACTGCGATTGCACCACCGGCCAGCAGGGAAAACGAGAACAGCGCCCAGACGGGGCCCAGCGCACGCAAGCCGGTGCCCAGGGCTATGAAGAACAAGGCACCGAACAGGCTTCGCTCAATTCCCCACCGCCTCGCCAGCAAGGGCGTCAGCGGCGCGCACAGGCCGAGACAGAGCACCGGCAGGGTTGTCAGCACGCCGACCTGCCAGGGCTGAAGCCCCGTCGCGCTCACGATCTCGGGCAGTCGCAAGGACAGGCTGGCGAACACGAGACGAAGGCAGAACGCGGTTCCGACGATACCGACTGCCAGCAGCAGCCGGTTACTCTGCCGGTCATGACCCTGCGCTATCGTTGGAACCTCAACCATGACGCAAGCAAAAGATTATCCCGGCGAGCCTTGCAACCGAATATTCGCATATGAGAATATCATTCCGATTACAGACGCCGGATGAATCCTATGCTGATCGACGTCCACGCCCACCTCTTCACCCCCGGCATGTTGAACCGGCACCCGTTCTGGGGACCGTTCATGAAGCCACAAGGCCTGACAGTCGGCCATTTCTCGCTCGGCACAAAACAGCCCGCCAAGGCCGCAAATGACGCCGAGGCCGAAGCCAATCTGCTCGCTCGAATGACCCATTCAGCGCGGCTGGGAGTCATGGAACAACGCGGTGTAGACAAGCTGGTGCTATCCACCCCGTCGCACGCCTTCATGTACTGGGCCGGTGAGTTCGGGAACGAGTATGCGAGGATCTGCAACGACGAGCTCTCGGCATTCTGCCAGGTGATGCCCGACAAGTTCGATTTCTGGGCCCATGCCAACCTCGCCGACCCTGCAGCGGCCGTGGAAGAGATCGACCGGGCTGTGCGGGTTCTGGGTGCCAAGGGCCTTTGCGTCGGGGGCACCAATTTCGACGGCATCCAGACCTATGATGAGCGCCTGTTTCCAGTCTGGGCCAAGGTGGCCGAGCTCGACGTTCCCATTATGGTCCATGGCTTCAACCAGTCCATCTATCTGGGCGAGCGTCACCACGAGGACCGGTTCGAGACCACCTCCATCGTCGGCGACTGCGTCGATGAGACCCTCTTCTTCTGGTACCTGATCTGCGGCGGCGCACTGGACGCCTATCCGACCCTGAAGACCTACATCAGTCATGCCGGCGGCATGGCGGTATTCCAGTTGGGACGACTGTCGGACCTGAACAGGGTCATGGCGCCAGACGCCAGGAACCAACGTCCGCTGATGGACTATATGAAGAATTTCTACTTCGATCTCGACGTTCACCATCCGGCCCTTCGCCGGGCTGTGGTGGAAGTGGTCGGCGCTGACAACCTGCTCTACGGCACGAATTTCGGCGGTGCCTACGACTACGGCGATCTAACCGAGGGCATCGACCTGTCGGACAGTGATCGCGACAAGATCCGCAGCGGCAATGCGATCACGTTGCTCAAGCTCGCCATGAGCGAGGCCGCCCGGGCCGCCTGAGGATCATCTGCCAGCCGGGGACCTGTCGACACGGCCAAAGTTGTCCGCGCGCGATTCTACGACGGGTCGGCTTCTGCCCGAAGCTGGTTCGCGGCAGAGAATGAAATGAACACTATCGACGATATCGTTCAAAATATGCGATGGTGCGCGTCAGGGAACGCTAACCGCTCGAAGAGCCCCGCCAGAGGGGTCTCGATGCAGGAGGACTCACATGCTGATCGATCTGCACGCCCATGCCCCGCTGCCGGGCTACTATAATCAGGACCCGCATTGGGGCCCGTTTTTCGAAAAGCATGATGACGGCCACATCCGGCTGCGCGTCGGTGAATGGGTCCTGTCACTGGGCTCGCCGGAGCGCCGCGCAGCTGTCAAGCGCGGCGAAACGATGGAAGTCGCCGAGTTCATGGCCAAGTGGAACGATCCGAAGCACCGGCTGGCGGGCATGGATGCCCTGGGTCAGGACGCCCAGGTGCTGTCGGTGCCTTCGCACTGCTACATGTATTGGGCCGATCCGGCATTTGCGAACAGGTTCTCGACCACGGTCAACGACACCTTGGCCGAGTATTGCGACCGCTCGGGCGGCCGGCTGATGATGTGGGCGACGGCGGCGCTGCAGGATCCGGTCAACGCTGCCGGGGAGATCCGCCGCGCCTGCACCGAGTTGGGTGCCAAGGGCCTCAGCGCCGGCGGCTCGAACTTCGGCGGCATGGAGTTCGATGATCCGCGAATGGACGTGATCTGGGAGACACTGTGCGATCTCGATCTCCCGATGTTCGTGCACGGATACAACCAGTCGGTGACCTGGGGATCCAAGGCCAATACCGACAAATACGAGACCACGGCCATCGTCGGGATGAACTACGACGAGACAAAATGCTTCTGGTACCTGATCTGCGGCGGCGTGCTGGACCGGTTCCCGAACCTGAAGGTCTACATCACCCACGCCGGCGGCTTTGTGCCGTATCAGCTGGGCAGGCTGGCCCAGACGATCAAGAACCTCGACGTGGTCCATAACAAGAAGGACCTGGAGGCGTATTTGCCGAACTTCTGGTTCGATCCGGAATTGCATGAGCTTCCGATGCGTCAAGCCCTGGTGGAGGTCATCGGTGCCGACCGTCTGGTCTATGGCACCAATTTTGGCGGGTCGGACGCAATCAGGGGTGACTTGACCACTGGGCTCAGAATGTCTGCTGAAGACCTTGAAAAGGTTCGCTGGAAGAACGCCGTCGACCTTCTCCACATCGATCTGAACAAGATGGGACGGGCAAACAAGCCGGTCGCCGCCTGACCTGTCACCCGGCTCTGGCGGCGTCGCTTGACCCCGTCAGAGCCGTCCCAAACCACGGCCTCGCCGCCCGGCGCTACGATCTGGACGCCCATGACCCATCCGACTGACTGCAAGATCTGCGGGATGCTTGATGCCACGGCCCCGGAGGATGTCGTGCTGTCTGGCCATCACTGGGCCGTCGTCGCGATGCAGGACGTACCCGGGATGTTGATGCTGATCGCCCGTGCCCATGACAACGGCATCGGGTCTGTCCCCGACGCAGCCGCAGCCCAGTTGGGCCCGCTCATCAAGACCCTCGCGTCCCGACTTGAGGCCGATGGCCGGTTCGAACGGACCTCGGTGATCTATCTGGGCGACAACGCCATCCACACCCATTTCATGCTGCTCGGTCGCCCAGCTGGAGACGACCGGATATTCGATAACGCTCCCCTGCTCGCCCGGTTTGGACACAAGGATCGTGATCGCTCGCGCGCTATCGCTGCGGAGTTGCGTGATGCCTGCATGTCTTTCGCCGCTAACAGGAACCAGTCATGAAGCTTGCACGATGCACTGATGGCGGCGTCCCGTTCTGGGCGGTCGTGGACCCGGACACCGACATCGCCCGCCCCATAGTTGGAGGCATCGCAGACTGGGGTCCGGGCGTGACCAAAGGTGCCGGCGAGGGGGCGCTGACGTTCGACGGTCCTGCCCGCACCCTGTCATCCCTGCGCCTGCTCGCCCCCTGCGAGAACACCAGCAAGGTGGTCATCGCCGGCGCGAACTACAGCAGACACCTGGTCGAGTTCGGCGTGGCACCGCCGAGCCAGCCGATCGCCTTCCTCAAGGCCTACGGAGCGCTGATTGGGGCCGTTGACCCGATCCGCTACCCGCCCCTGACCGAGGAGCTCGACTATGAATGCGAACTCGTCGTGGTCATCGGCGATGATCACATCGACATGAATGACCCTCTCGCTTCGGTAATCGGCTATACGGCCGGGAACGACGTCAGCGCCCGCGATCTGCAGCGCAGCGGACCCGCGGGCATCGGCATGGATCTCTATGCGGCCAAGAGCCAGGATCGCTCGACTCCCGTCGGCCCATGGATTGTCACGCGCGACGAGTTCCCCGCAGGAAGTCCGGTCCTGCGCCTCTCGACGTCGATCAATGGCGAATTTCGTCAGAACGGCACGACGGCGGACATGACCTGGGATGTCGGAGAACTGATCCGCTTCGTGCAGCCTCGCGTGAGCTTCGGCATCGGCGATTTGCTGTTTACCGGCACGCCGGAAGGCGTCGGACAGGGGTCAGGCCGATATCTTAACCCGGGCGACGTTGTTGAGGTGACGCTGGAAGGAATCGGCCGGCTTCGTAACACGATCGAGCCGAAGGCCTCCGCACTGCGGTCTAGTCCCGCTTGAGCGCGCGGAGGACACCGTCGATCGTGGCCTGAAGACGAAGCGCAAGATGCTTGCCTCCTGTGGGCAAGACAACCGTCTCGCTGAGCGCCAGCCTGACCATCATCTCTGCCAGGGCTCCACGGTCGAGCGTCATGCCGATGTCGGCCTCCCAGGCATCGAATACGGGGTCAAGCGCAGTCAGGACGCGGGCGATAAAGTGATCGAAATTCGACTCGAAATATCGCAGGACGAAGGCGGGCTCGACCTGCAGGAACTGTGACCCGCGCCGGGTCTCATTGTTTGAGACACTGTATTTCAGGAAGGCAGCAAAGCGTTCCGTCGGGCTCTCGCATCCCTCGAGGGCACGGTTCAGTTCCCGGTCCGTTTCGGTCCGAAGTCTGAGGACCACGGCCTCGAGTACGGCGTCCATCGAGGGGAAATAGCGATAGAGGGTGCCGCGCGAGACGCCGGCAGCATCGCAGACATCCTGTGCCGTGATGCGTGGCGTACCCTGGTTCATCATCACGCTCTGGGCGGCGTTGATGATGTTATCGATGGTCCGTGCCGCCCGAGGATCAGGCCGACGCGCCCGAACCGCTGAACTCGGGCTCGCGGCACGGTCTGCGGCGTTCGGAGGAGCGATCTCGGGTGTCAGACGTGATGTTCGAGCGCTGACAGTCATGCGCAACGCGCTCCGGTTCAATCAGAAGCCTGCTTAGTGTGGCAGGTCCGCGATGGCAAACCGGATGGCGGTCGCCAGGAGATAAATCGAGACAGAAATACGAATTTTGATTAGAAAATATTCGACGAACCAAAACGGCTAAAAGTCTTCCGGAACATATCGAAATGCAAATCGATCTCAGCGCCAAGCGAGTTATCGTGACAGGCGCAAGCCGCGGTATCGGGCGGGCGACCGCCGCAGCCTTCGCCCGTGAGGGCGTACGTCTGGCAATCTGTTCGCGCGGCACAGAAGCCCTGGCCATCGTTGCCGAAGAGATGCGCGCCCTGGGTGCCGCTGACGTGATCGCGGTCGCGCTGGATGTTCGCGACACGGCCGCCGTTCGGGCGTTTGTGGAGCAGGTCGCCTTGGCCTGGGACGGTGTCGATGTTCTGGTCAACAACGCCGGTCAGGGCAAGGGTGGGAGTATCGAGAGCCTCGAGCCCGAGGATATCCTCGACCACGCCAATAACATTCAGGTGGCCCACTTCCGGTTCGTCCAGGCGGTCGTGCCCCACATGCGCAAGCAGAAATGGGGCCGCATCATCAACATCAATGCCCTGGCCGGTGCCCTGCCGACGCCGGACGGCATTCCGTCAGTGACAAACCGCGCAGCCGGCATTGCCCTCTCAAAGCTGCTGGGTCAGCAACTGGCCAAGGACAATATCCTGGTGAACAGCCTCAACATGGGCTGGATCGACACCGGTCAGTGGGATCGTCACTACAAGGAAATGCCGTCAACGATCACGCGGGAGGAATTCCTGGAAATGGTCGTCAAGATTGTGCCGCTGGGCCGGCTCGGCCAACCGGACGAAGTCGCCAATGTCTGTGTCTTCCTCGCCAGCGATCTGGCGACCTACCTCAGCGCAGCATCGATCGATGTGTCTGGCGGCCTGCAGGGCGCAATCGCCTACTATCCCACGCTGAAGCGCGAGATGCAGGAGCTGGGCCTCGAACGCGAGGCCGCACTGGCCGCCAAATGAGCTAGTGACCCTCACCCTGGGGGTAGAGCGCCAGCCTGGCGATGTTGGCGCGGTCGGGCTGTTCCAGCATGAAGCGGATGGCGCGGGCGACATCCTGGGGGTCCAGCGCGACCGGTGCCTCGACCTTGGCCGCGGCCATCATCCTGTCGAACATCTCGCTGGAGGTGGACCCCGGCGCGATCGTTCCGACCTTCACCCCCGTGCCCGCCAGTTCGATGCGCAGGGACTGGGTGAAGGCTTCGAGGGCGTGCTTCAGACCGCCGTACACTCCGCCCGCCCGTGAGATCAGATAGGCGCTGATGCTCGAAACATTGATGATGGCCCCCGACGACTGGCCCCGGAACTCTCGCGCGAAGACGTAGGAGCTACGCACCACGGCCTCGAAATTCACCCGGATCATGTAGCTCACGGCGTCCAGGTCGATGGTGTCCATCGTGCCGACAGCCATGACCCCTGCATTGTTGATCACCACATCCGCGCGGCCGAAACGTGCCTTGGCCAGCCTCAATAGCTGCTCCGGCACGTCCGACTCGGCGATGTCGGCAGCAAGCAAAGCGCATGGGCCTGGTAGCGTTGCCGCCAGGGCTTCCAGTTTTTCCATTCGTCGGCTGGTCAGCACCAGATTACAGCCGGCCTGGCTGAGCTCCAGCGCCGTCGCCGCGCCTATGCCGGCCGAAGCGCCCGTCAGGACGACCGTCTTTCCGCTCAGGTCCATTTGCCGGGAGCCCCTTTCATACCGTCGATGATTGGCCGCATGTCCGCCACACTGGGCAGGTGCGCCGTGAACCCGCCGTCGACCGCCAGGACCTGGCCGGTGACATAGGAACTGAGGTCCGAAGCGAGGAAAACCACCATGTTGGCGATGTCGCGCGGCGTACCCAGCCGCGGCACCAGACAATGACTCAGGAAGATGTTCTGGATGTGCGCTGGAAGCCGCTGCTCCATCCCGGGCTGGATTATCAGGCCGGCCGCGATGGCGTTAACTCGGATGCCGCGGGGGCTATAGGCTGTGGCCAGATGTCGGGTCAGGGCGTTCAGCGCCGCCTTGCCCGCTGCATAGGCGAAATTGCTGACGTCGCCGGACAGCGACTGTCCCGACGAAATGTTGACGATAGATCCGCCGCCTCGGGCCAGCATCGACGGGATCGCGTATTTGCAGAACAGCATCGGCCCGCGCGCGTTGATCGACTGAACCTGATCCCACAGCTCGACCGACATGTCGGGAATATCGAGGTCACGCGATGAAAAACCGGTGGCTCCGGCATTGTTGTCGAGGACGTCGACACCACCGAAGGTCGCGACAGCGAACTCAACTACAGAGCGGATATCATCATCGACAGTGATGTCGCCGGCCTTGCAGGCGACAACATGGCCCTGCCCTTTCAGTCGATCAGTGACCGCCTCAAGCTCGGGTGCGCGCAGATCGGTCAGCACGACACGCGCGCCCTGCTCAGCCAGGGCAAGTGCCGTTTCTGAACCTATTGAGCCCGCCGCGCCGGTTACCAGTGCGACCTTGCCGTCCAACAACGCCATGCCTCTGTCTCCCTGTTCCTCGGCCTCAGCCGCCCTGCTGTTCCATCTCGGCCACGTTCGGCGGCCGCGACTGATAGCCAGGCATGTGCAGGCCACCGTCGACGTTGATCAGCTCACCCGTCACGAACCGCGACATATCCGACGCCAGGAACACAGCCACCGGAGCAATATCCTCCTCCGGGTCACCATTCCGCTGCAGTGGCTTCATCGCTGCGACCCGTTCGGCGAAGCCCGGCGAGTCTGCCGCCATCTTCTGGAACACTGTCCCCATGGCGGCCGGCGACAGCAGGTTGACCCGGATGTTGAACCGACCCCACTCGTGGGCGGCGCTTCGGGTAAGGCCCCGCAGCGCGGACTTGGTGATGCTGTAGTCCGAGTTCAGCCAGGCCCCCGTCTCGACGTCGATGGAATAGAAGTTGACGATCGAGCCGCCGCCGCGTTCGATCATGTGCGGCCGCGCTGCCTGCATCGCCCACCAACCGGCCCAAAGACCCGAGTGCAGGGTGGCGTCCAGCATCTCGTCGGTCTTCTGCTCCAGCAGCACCTTCGGGCTGAGGGTGAAGGCGTTGTTGATCAGGATGTCGATGCCTCCGAACAGCTCGACCGTCTTCTCGACAGCGCCCTGGATCTGATCCTTGACCCGCACATCGACCTTGAGAACCTCAGCACGGCCGCCGAGTTCGTCGATCAGCTCGGACCGGATCGTGGTGCAGTAGTCTTCGTTGTACTCCGCCACGACGACGGTAGCCCCTTCACGCACAAACCTGCGGGCGATGCCTCTGCCGATCCCTCCACCACCGCCGGTAATCAGAGCGACCTTGCCATCCAGCAATCCCATCAACGCAATTCCTCGGGTGTGCGTACCGTCGTGCCGAGGATCGGCCCGACCAGTTCATGCCCCCAGTAGCTGAGGCGTTCAGCATTCAGCTCGAACGGATCGCCCGGCCACGGGTGGGTTTCGGCGATGACCTCGACGGCGAAACCCGACGGGCTGAAGTGGTAGAAGGAGAAATGGGGATCCTGGGTGTGCTGGCCCAGAGTCATCTGAACCGGGATCTGACGCTTCTTGACGATGTCCCAAGTCTCACCGACGTCGCGAAGATCGCCCGTAAGGAGTCCCACGTGCTGGATGCCCATACGGCCGGGCCCATGACCATAGCCGATGTCGTGGCTGGTGAGATTGTTCAGCCCCGCACGGTAGAATCCCGTCTTGCCCTTACCCGCGCCGGATCCATACCACTGGAAGCCCATGACATTGATCAGGAAGTCGTCGAGCTCGGGTCCGTATTCCGGCGTGATGACCACGACGTGGCCGAAGCCCCGGCCATAGGTGTTGAAGCCGCCGTGTCGGCGTCCCGGCACGAAAGAGTCCGGCTCGCCCTTCTGGCCATAGAAGAGTTCGTACTGGTAGCCGACGGGGTCCTTGAACCGGACGACATCGCGAACGGCGCGGCGCGCCTTGAGGTCGTCACTCCCCTGTTCGACCGCGATACCCGCGTCCTGCAGTTTCTTGACGGCTTTCTCGAAGGCGATCCGGTTCACGCACTCCCAACCGATATAGGCCAGCTTGTCGATAGGGCCGGGCTGGAACGCGAAGCGGTAGCGACGGTCATCCATCTTGAGATAGAGGGCATCCGGCTCATCTTCCGGCGAAGGCGCGATGGCCAAGCCAAGCACCTCAGGGCCATAGCTTCGCCAGGCGTCGATGTTGGGGCTTTCAAAGCCCAGGTAGCCGATACCCCGGATATCCATGGTCCAGATCCTCAGTCTTTCGGTTCGCTAGCAGGCAGTGGTACCGCCATCGATGATGATGTCAGCGCCGGTGATGAAGGCGGCCTCGTCGCTGGCCAGGAAGGCGGCCATGCCGACAACGTCCTCGGGCTCACCAGGCCGGCCGAGCGGAATGCTGTTCGTCAATTGAGCTCGAACGGCCGGGTTCTCGGCGAAGGCACGCGTGCCGGGGGTTATGATGAAGCCAGGGCTGATGCTGTTGGCGCGAATGCCGAGTGGCGCGCCCTCCAGCGCCATCTGTCGCGTCATGGCGATTACGCCGCCCTTGGTGGCGTTGTGGGCGACCGTGCCATTACCCCGCGAACCTTGCCATCCTGCGGTCGAGGCGACGTTGACGATCGCTCCGCCGCGTTTTGCGAGGTGCGGCCATGCAAATTTGGTTGTCAGGAACACGAGGTCGAGTTCGTTACGGATCGTGAACCGCCAGTCCTCGATGGAAAGATCTGCGATCGAACCGAATTTCGCCGCTGAGGCGTTGTTGTAGACAACGTCGATCCGACCGTGATCCGATACCGCCCGATCCACCCATGCCTGTGCTTCCGCAGGATCGCCGAGATCACAGACCATGGTCGTCATGACCCCACCGGCTTCAGTCACCAGTCGCACGGTCTCGGTGTCCGCTGCACCGCTTACATCGCAGCCGACGACGATCGCGCCATCGGCTGCGAACCGGAGTGCCGCCGCCCGACCTTGACCGCCGCCGGTGCCCGAAATCAGGGCGACCCTGCCTTCGAGCCGCCGGGTCACACCACCGACTCCGAGCCGGCATCGCGCAGGTCAAGCGCAGCGCGGACCGCGGCGTGCTTCTCGCGAGTAAGCGGATAGGTAAAGGACAACCAGGCACCGATAACGAACAGCACCGCCGACGGACCGGCAAACACCAACTCCAAACCTGCGATGGCTTGGGGCGTGTTGGCTGACATCAAGGCGGGCTTGTAGCCGACCAGGGCCAGAGCCGCGAATGACAGCCCGACCGCCAGAGCCCCTCCAAGCTTCCAGCTGCTGATCAGAAGGGCATAAAGCACGCCCGTCTGATCCGAACCCGAATCCAGTCTGAGCTCGTCCGCGGCATCGGCCATCATGGCGCGCGGCAGCAGATTGAAGGCACCGAACGACAGCCCCCAACCCATCATTCCAAGCGACATAGCCAACAGGTTCCGGTCGGGAGCGAAGACGAATGCGATGCTGACGGCTGCCGCCAGCAGACCCGAGATTCCGAGAACGAAATGTTTGTCAAAACGTCGCGCCAGCCATGCGACGACAGGAACGGTGATCATGGCCGTGACGACCTGGGCGATAAGCACAATGCCGATGGCACTGCGATCCAGCCCCTTGGCCGCGGTCACAAAGAATACCAGCATGGCCGACGCCGTCCCGAAGCCGAGGCCGAACAGCAGATCGATTGCCGTAATCCGCAGCACCGCCTTCCGACCCACAACAGCAAGGTATTCCTTGATGCCGATGACATGCCGTTGGGCGACCTCGACGGCTTCGGGAACCCGCCACACGGCGAGAGCGACGGCAGGACCCATCAGGACAATAATGATCCAGCCCATAAGTTGGGTGGGTGCCAGGCCCGTTTCCCCGAGCCTGGTCAACAGGATCGGAAAGCCCATGACGGTAAGAATGCCCAGTAGCGAAGCAAACTGGATCCAGGCGTAAACACGCGACCGCTCGTCGTAACCGGTCGCCAATCCTGAAGCCATGGCCAGCTGCGCCAGCGAAAGCACTGACCAGCCGACAAAGGCCGCAGTCAGGGTCAGTAGCAGGTAAAGCGGCCCGACGCCCGGCTCAGCCATGAAAAGCAGATAAACCGCAAGCATAAGCGCCGGCGCGCCGAAAATCAGCCACGGGCGGTATCGTCCAAAACGACTGCGCGTCCGGTCCATAGCCGCACCCAGCATCGGGTCGATAACGATGTCGAAGACCCGCACGCTGGTGAAGATCAGACCGACCACCGCCAGCGGCAGTCCGAGGACTGTCGCATAGTGCTCGGGGATCATGACCACGAGAGGAAGCGACAGGGCCGTCAGGGGCACCCCCATCAGAGAGAGCGCGACCAGGCCGGGCGGCCTTCGCACTCCCTTGGTCGGTGCTGAAGCGCTGGCAACGACCGGAGGCACACTCATCCCGCAACCTCTTCCACGACGATGGCCGACTGCGGGCAGGACTCGGCACCCTCGATGGCGCGCTCCAGCAGTTCCGCCGGTACGATATCGGTCGTCAGAACCACCAGCCCGCCCTCCAGCTGGTAGATCTCCGGGCAGATCTCAACACAGGTTCCATAGCCGCAACAGGCACTGCGGTCGGCCCTGACGCGATGGGAAATCGCCTCCGAACTCATCTTCATCCTCCCTGCCGGGTGCCCCTTGGGGGCTTCTCCGGGGACCTGCGGTCCGTCGTTCCTCTATGAATCGAAGAGTTGCATTTTCTATACAAAAATGCCACCTATGTTCAAAATTAAATGGCGGGAATCGCCACGGAGGAAACCCATGCTGGACCGGACCCGCACAACGCTTTCCGATGGCACGACGATCGACGATCTGATCAATATTCACACCCGGGAGGTACAGCTTCGTGCCATCTCGGACCCCGAGCTCTACGACATCGAGATGCGCAAGGTGTTCGGGAAAACATGGCTTCTGCTGGGCCATGAGAGCGAGATACCCAACCCCGGCGACTTCATCACGCGGTTGATGGGCTCCGATCCCGTCCTGATCACACGCCAGAAAGACGGTTCGATCAGGGTCATGCTCAACGTCTGCCCCCACCGGGGCATGAGGGTCTGCACCAGCGACGCCGGCAATGCCAAGGTGCACACCTGCATCTATCACGGCTGGGCCTTCAAGAACGACGGCGACTTCATTGGCGCGCCCGTCGCCGGCGAGAAGATGCATGGCGACATCCTGCCCAAGGAAAAGCTCGGCCTGACCCAGGCGCGCAGCCACCTGTACGGCGGGCTGATCTTCGCGACGTGGAATTTCGACGGGCCCTCTTTCGACGAGTTCCTCGGCGAAATGAAATGGTACTACGACATGCTGTTCTGCCGCACGGACAGAGGCCTCGAGGTTCTCGGCCCGCCCCAGCGCTTTACCATCAAGGCGAACTGGAAAACGGCCTGTGAGCAGTCGGCCGCCGACGGCTTCCATACTCTGACGCTTCACCGCTGGCTGGGTGAGTTCGCCAGGTTCGGCGACGGCGACTTGACGACCTCAATGTATGGCACCGAGGTCGGTTCGCTTCAGGGGCACGCCCTTCGCTGCATGCCTGCCGCCAACAAGTTCAAACAGGCGGCCGGTTTCCGGGACGGCAATCTGACGCTGGAAGAAAAACTGGCCATCGTGCCGCCCCCGGGCATCACCAAGGAAATGCTGCCCCAGCTGATGCGCAATCTGACACCGGAACAGCTCAGTCTGCTGGTCGACAGCCCGCCCCAGGTCGGAGGCATGTTCCCCAACGTCCTGATCGCCTTCATCTACGTACCCCAGCCTGATGGCGAGATCATCGGCCTGACCTCGCTGCACACCTACATTCCCAAGGGGCCGGACGAGTTGGAGTTCTGCAACTACATCCTTGCAGAAAAGGACGCGCCCGAAGAGCACAAGCAGAAGGCGTTGCAGTTCGCGGTGCGAATGCTCGGCACGTCCGGCATGGTGGAACAGGACGATTCCGACACCTGGCCGCACATCACACAGACGGCCAAGGGTGCTGCCGCCCGCAACGTCACCATGAAATACCAGGCCGTCTGCACAACTCCGCCCCGGCCGGACTGGCCCGGTCCGGCCCTGGTCTATGAAGGCTTCACCAAGGACGACACCCAGTGGAACTGGTGGCTGGCCTATCGCGATCTGATGAACAGCGCCGTCTGACCATCGTCGATATCATCAGGATAACACCGCCATGACCATGAACGCCGTCATCCCCACCGATGTCAGCAGCGCATCAGATGCCCCCTTCCGTCCCGACCGTGTGCCGGTCGGTTCGCCCGTCTACAACCAGATCGCCGAGTTCCTATACGAGGAGGCCTGGTTGCTCGATGAGATTCGCCTGGCCGAATGGGTTGCACGGCTCGACATCGATCTTCGCTACACCTGCCCGATGCGCCAGACGCGCTCCCTGAAACACCAGGCCGAGTCTGTCGTCCGCACAGTGATGCATTTCGACGAGACCTATGCCTCGATCCGCGGCCGCGTCGGGCGGATTACGGACACCAGCAGCGCCTGGGCCGAAGACCCGCCGTCGCGCACCCGTCGTCTGGTGACGAACATTCTGGTCGAATCCACGGACCATCCAGACGAGTTCGAGGTGAAAAGCTATCTGCTGTGCAGCCGGAGCCGGTTCGATGAGACAACCCTGCTGATGCTCAGCTGCGTTCGGCACGACCTGCTGCGCCGCCATGGCGGCAGCTTCAAACTGTCCCGGCGCGAGATCATCATCGATCAGACCGTGCTCGGCTTCCCGAACCTCGCCATCTTCCTCTGACCCGATCGAAGACGGCGGCGGCACACGTCGATCGCCAACGATGCGCCGACGCTCGTCTCGCAACGTCCTGACCAGGAAACCTGCCCATGCGCGCCGCCGTCATCTCCGGGAACGGAGCCACTCCGGTCCTTCAGGACTTTCCTGAACCGACGGCCCAGGACGGCTCGGTCCTGATCGAGGTCGACACCGCCGGCCTTGGTGGATGGGACGTACTCGGTGCCTATCGTCTCGGCGTTGAGTATCCTTGCGTGATCCGGGGCGAAGGCGTTGGCCGCGCCGAAGACGGGCGGCGGGTCTATTTCGGCGAACGATCATTGGCACCCTGGGGAGCCTGGGCGGAAAGAACCATTGTGCCTTCGGCCGAGGTCTGGGACGTCCCGGACGATATTGATGATCGCACTGCGATCACCATGGGCATCGCCGGCACCGGCATTCTCATCCCTTTGGAGGCCGCAAGGATCCAGCCCGGCGAGCGTGTGCTGATCCTCGGTGCCACTGGCGTGCTTGGACAGATCGGGTTGCAATTGGCGAGAAATCTCGGTGCCGGACAGGTCGTGGCCGCGGCGCGCAATCAAGCCGGTCTTGACCGGCTCATGGAACGCGGGCTTGCCGACGCCGTCGTGGCCATGGGCGGCGAAAACGACACTGAGGCGTTGAGGGTAGCGTCAGGCGGCGAGGGCTTCGACGTCGTGCTGGATCTCGTCTTCGGCAAGCCCTTCCTTTCGGCGGTCAAGGCGACCAAATGGGGCGCTCGTCTGATCACGATCGGCACGGGAGCGGGTCGCGTCGTGGAGCTGAACATCGGCGATCTCCTCTTCCGCACCTTGACCTGCATCGGCACTGGCCAACGTCCGCCCGCCGACCGCGAGGCCATCTGGCGGCGACTGTTGGCAATGCAGAAGGAACAGGCCCTCGAAGTCGATTACCTCGAGTTCGAATTCTCGAACGCCGCCGAGGCCTGGGCCGCTCAGGTTTCCGGCCCCCATGCCAAGATCACGGCCAAGCTCCGTTGATGAAAGGCGCGGTGGGCTACCAGCGCCACCGCTTCCCCACTGCTACGTCAGCTTTCCGCGAGCGCCTTATCAACCGCGCCAACCAATCGAGGATCGGCAGCGTCAACATCAGGTGCGAAACGGTCGATGATCTGACCATCGCGACCAATCAGAAATTTCTCGAAATTCCACACAATCTCACCCGGCGCACCCGTCGCGATCCCATAGCCCTCCAGACGTTTACGCATCGGCCCCTCCCCGACCGCCGCAGGCTTGCTCGTCGTCAGGCGGGCATAAAGCGGATGGATGTCCTCGCCCCTGACGCTAATCTTGGAATACAGCGGAAAGGTCACGTCGTAGCTGGTCTTGCAGAAGTCCACGATCTCATCGTCAGTGCCGGGCTCCTGGCCGTTGAAGTTGTTGGCCGGAAACGCAAGCACTTGCAGCCCCTCAGCGTGCTTGTCTCGATAGAGGGCCTCAAGCCCTTCATACTGCGGCGTCAGACCGCATTTCGATGCAACATTGACGATCAACAGAACCTTGCCCTCATGGTTCGCCAGGCTGTCGAGTTCTCCGTCGATGCGGGTCAGGGGAATAGCTGTGATCTGTTCGCTCACGACGGCTCCGTCAGGTCAGCGCGGCAAGAGCCGCAGTCGGCCCACCTTGCCGCAAACCAGCTTTGGAGTCGCGCGGGAAAGCGCCAAACCGGCACCCAATTTGGAAGGACGAACATCCAGTGAAAAGACTGCCGATCGACATCATCCGCCAGTTCCTGAACGCTTGGTCCGACGGCCCTGAACCGCTCGAAAAAGCGATCCGCGACCTGTTCCGCGCCGATACCGAATGGGTCAACATGGGCCTGTCAAAAACCGTCGGGGCCGATGAAGCCCTGGCGCTGGGGGCGAAATTCGAAGCCGCTATGGGGTATTCGAAAATCCTGGTTGAGACCCTGCACATCGCCGCTCACGGCAATGTCGTCCTCACGGAACGAATGGACCGGCTTGTCGCCGCCGACGGACGCGAGGTTGGTGCATTCGCCATAGCAGGCATTTTTGAGCTGGACGAAGAGGGAAAACTGCTTCGCTGGCGCGACTATACGGACCCGTCCGCGGTCGCCGCGATACACGGGCATTGATCGACCGAAACACCGGGATTGATGGACTTTTTTCCGGAATTCCATTCTGTATATAAAATCTCTTTCGCCCTCTCGAGTGGCCTTTTCTGGAAAGCATGACCCATGAGCACCTCCCAGATGACACCCAATAAGGACCTCGCCGAGGGTTTCGCCCAGATCGGTGCCCTGTTCGCGGGCAATGATGGAAATCTCGATCAGATCTATCGCGAGCACCGCGCCACCATGCCGGTGATGCAGGGCGACATCTGCGCCGAACTGGGGGCTGCTTCTTTCGCTGGAGACACGGGTCGCCCGATCTACACGGTCTTCAAACATGCCGACGTCATGCTGGTGCTGCGCGACACCAAGACCTTCACAAGCGGAATTCTTATGGAGACCGGTCTCGGCCAATTCCTCGACGGGCTCATGATCACCGGTCTGGACGGCGATGAACATCGCCAGCTTCGCGGTATCCTGCAGCCTTCGTTCACGCCGGCGGTCATGGAGGAATGGCGCGAGGCCTATATCCGCCCATTGATCCAGCGCTATTTCATCGAGCCCCTCATCCCGCTTGGGAAGGCTGAGTTGGTCTCAAGCGTCGGCGTGATGTTCCCGATCCATGTCGTCTATGCGGTCCTGGGCTTCCAGGATGATGACCCGGCAGCTCTCGAACTCTTCGCCAGCAAGGCGCTGAAGGTTTTGGGCGGAATGGCCAATGACCCGGAGGCCAAGCGTGCCGCGTTTCAAGCCTTCCAGGAACTCTACGATCCGACTCTCGCGGCCGTTCAGGCGCGCCGGGAATCAGGTGCCACCGGCGCAGATCTGATCAGCCGCCTCATACGCGCCGAGTTCGAAGGGCGCACACTCACCGACCACCAGATTACCAATTTCGTCCGAATGATGCTGCCGGCGGCATCCGAGACCACCTCCCGCACCTTCGCGATCATGTTGACCCACCTGTTCGATCACCCCGAGGTTCTGGAACGGCTGCGTGCGGATCGCTCACTCATGCGGAAGGTTCTGGACGAGAGCGTCCGGTACGACTCTGTTACGACCTTCAAGGTTCGCGAGACACAGACGGAGGTCACCCTGCAGGGGGTGACCATTCCGAGGGGGGCCGTCATATCTGCCTGCGTAGCCTCTGCGAACCGGGACGAGACCGTATTCGAAAACCCGGACGTCTTCGACATCGATCGAAAGCAGATGGCCGCGTTCGGTTTCGGATTCGGGGCTCACATGTGCATCGGCATATGGCTGGCGAAGGTCGAGATCGAAGAAGCTGTCGGCCTGCTTCTCGACCGGCTCCCGAACCTCCGGCTCGATCCGGACCAGCCTCGTCCGGAAATCCGTGGCGTTTCGCTGCGCGGCCCTGACGCCGTTCATGTCATTTGGGACGCGCCCTGAGCCAGCGCGGGACCCGTCAGCGGACGGGCCCGGAAGATGCACCGAAGAAATGGGCCGCCATGCTCAGCATGGCGGCTCTTTTAATGATTCATCGCACCCAAGAAAAAGCCGCCGACCGGGGACCGGTCGGCGGCAAGTTACATCAGGAGTGGGTCTTTCTCAGAAGCGCCGGGTCAGAGAGACGCCGTAGGTCGTCGGCTCGCCGATGAAGTCTGTCGCAAACCCGAGACCAGCGGCATAGACGTCGGCCCAGTGACGCGTGCTGTATTCTTCGCCGGCAAGGTTCTTGCCGTAGATCGCCACCTCGACGTTCTGAGCGTCGAACTCCATCGTGATGCGCGCATTCAGCAGGCCGTAACCGGGGGTCCGGGTGATTCTGTTCGAAGCGGCGTAGATGCCTTGGGTGGTCGCAGATTGATAAGGCGAAGGCGTGACCGGATTGAAGAACTGTTCCCCGAGGTAGGAATAGTCGACATGGAAGGACACCGCACCGAATGAGGTCGGCACGACCTGGGTGGCACCCAGGTTGTACTGGATCTTCGGAAGCTGCGGCAGTTCTTCTCCGCTGCGGTCGACCGGGCAGATCGACGCCGTTCCCGCCGTGTTCAGCCGGCATCCCGCCAAACCGACACCGGGCACGGCCTGCTGCTCGATGAAGGAGCCGTCGGCGTAGCTTCCGTCCATCAGGCTGATGTTGCTGGTCAGCTCCATACCGGTCCACGGACGGAAGGCACCTTCGAACTCGAGCCCGTGAACCCGCGCATCGCCGGCGTTGACGATGAACTGGGTGCTGGCCCCGGCCGGGGTCAGAGCAGCCGCGTTACGCTGCACGTCGGACTGCCAGGAATGGAAGAAGGCGATGTTCGTACGCAGGCGGTTCTCAAGCCAGGTCGCCTTGAAGCCGATTTCCAGGTCCTCGACGGTCTCCGGGTCGAAGGCGGGCAGACCGCCGGCGCGCGTGTTCCAACCGCCGGACTTCGAGGCCCGACGCGTCTGGATGTAGGCGAACATGTCCGGGTTGATCTGCCAGTCGAGGCCCAGGGTATAGGCCGGATAGTCGAACTTGACCTCCTGGGTCTGGGTACAGACACCCACGACGTCCGGACGTTGAAGATTGCAGGTCGCAGCGACGCCCCAGGTGGAGAAGTTATGGAGCTCGGTGTCGCGACTGTCCCAGGTCCAGCGAAGACCGGCCGCCAGCCTGAGGTTCTCAGTCAGCTGATAGTAGCCCTGGCCGAACACACCGGCCGAGGTATTGTGCACATCGGCCATGTTCTGGCCAGCGAACCCGGCATAGGGACGCGTCGTGGCGTTGTAAGGCAGGAAGCCGAAGTTCTGGGAACGGCTGAACTCCACACCCTGTTCGTCAGAGTAATAGACACCGGCGATGTAGGTGAAACTTTCCCCGATGCCGCCGGTGATCTGGAATTCCTGGGACCACTGGTCAGAGTTGTAACCGGCCCAGGTCGTCAGGATCGGAACCGGCGTCCCGTCCGTGTCAATCACACCGTCCGTGTCGCTGAAACGGAAGCCGGTGATGGACTTCAGAGTCACATCGCCAAGGTCGAATGAGGCGTTAAGACCGAACCCATAGGCTTCCAAACGGTTGCCCAGCGGTTTCGTATACAGGTCTCTGACCTCTTGCGGCAGCGCCGCAAAGTTCGGATTGCTCGAAGGCACGAAATAGCCGGTCGCATAGGTGTCGTACCAGCCGCCGTCGTGCAGCGAGTTGGTCAAGGTCGTACCGAGGCCGAATGCACCAAACGATCCCGTCGGACCGAAAAGCTCCGGCGCGAAGGAGTTAAGGGCGGTGAACTGCCCATTGTCTTCAATCATGTTGTAGTCGCCGGACAGGACCAGCTCGACGCCCTCGCCCTCGTACTTCAGCTTGCCGCGAATGAAGTCGCTGTCCTGATCCCAGACATCGCGCCCCAGCGGAATGCTTTGGCCATAACCACTGCGCCCCTTGGTGCTCGCCGCAAGGCGGCCGGAAACCCGGTCCGACAGCGCGCCGTTGAGGACGAAGCTCGCACCAACCTGGTCGTAGTTGCCGGCCTCGATGCGGACGGATCCCCCGAACTCACCGGTGGGGTCCGCCGTCAGAATGTTCACAGCTCCGCCGATGGTGTTCCGGCCAAACAGGGTTCCTTGCGGTCCACGCAGAACTTCTACGCGCTCAAGATCGAACAGATCCGTCAGACCCTGGGACGGGCGCGGAATATAAACGCCGTCGACATAGATCGCGACGGCCGGGTCGTTGGAGACCAGAGCCTGAAGATTGCCCTGGCCGCGCATGGAGACAAAGGAGAAGCCGGAAGACGACGGAGCTCCGGTCGCGATCGAGAGGCTGGGCACAGTACGCTGAAGGTCGGTCACATCCGCGACCTGCGCCCGCTCCAGGGCCTCGCTACCAATGGCGGTCACGGCCACAGGCGTCGACTGCAGGTTTTCCTCGGTACGCCGCGCGGTGACGACGATCTCATCGAGTTGGTCGGTCTGCTGCGGAGCCTGCGCGCTCTGAGCGAAGGCGGGGCTGGTCAAGGCTGTGCAGGCCAAAAGGCCGAGGGCACCGCCACGCCGCAGGAATTTGGCTACATGCCGGCTGTGGTTGGATCGCATAGAAACCTCCCCAGGGGGTCTGTTGCCCCGCATATCGCAACTACCGGACGGTGATGCGTTGGGGAGAAGCTAAACAGAATTGGAAATCTGTCGCAAGAATAAAAATCTAGGGTAAGAATTCCGGAATGGGCATCCGCGCCCCGGGGCCGGCGCCCGGGACGCCGACCATGACCCGGTGGAATGTGAACTCGTCACATCGGGCCTACGAAGTGACTGAAACAGTTGGTGCTCGGGGTAGCCCGGCAGGGATGGACGACAGATGACCGAGGCTGGAACCCTGACGGGAAAGAGGATCATTGTCACCGGTGCCGCGCGCGGGATCGGTATGAGTGCGGCGAGAGCGTTGGCCGCGGCCGGGGCGACAGTGACAGGCCTGGACCTCACCGGGGGACCCGTCGAATCAATCGCCGGCGCAGGCCGGGGGTCCCTGACCTGTGACGTCTGCGATGTCTCCTCGCGCGCTTCGACCGGGGCGGCGTTTGACCGTGCTGTCGCCGCAATGGGCGGGCTGGATGTTCTGATCCAAGCGGCCGGCATCCAGCGTTACACGCCAGCGGAAGATATCACTGATGAGGACTGGGATCTGGTCCTGGGCGTGAATGCCCGGGGAACGATGATCGCGAACCAGGCGGCATTCCCTTATCTCAAGGACAGGGGCGGCCGGATCATCAACTTCGCTTCGGCGGCGGGGGCGGTCGGCCTGCGTGGTTGCGCACACTACTCCGCTTCGAAAGGCGCAGTCCTGGCATGGACCCGAACCATCGCCCAGGAGTGGGGCCAGTACGGAATATCGGCCAATGCCGTCGCGCCGGGGATGTGGACACCCATGTATGACACCACACGCGCCGGCATGACGGCCGAACAGCTTGAAGCGCACGACCGCGGCATGGCCATGATGATCCCGCTCGGTGGGCGGCTCGGAGATGCGGATTCCGACATGGCTCCGGTGCTGGTTTTTCTGGCCAGTGATGCTTCGCGCTTTATCACCGGGCAGACCCTGGCGGTCGACGGCGGCCTGATGATGGTTCGCTAGCGCCGCACGTCGAAGTCGCCCCTTACCCTTGGCGCATCGACGATCGGGTTTGTCAGAACACCCACATTCTCGATCTCGACCCGCACCACATCGCCCGGCACCAGCCACTGCGGGTCGGTCGAACCTGCGGCGCAGCCCGAGGGCGTTCCCGTCGCGATCAGATCACCGGGATACAGGGTGAAGATGGTCGACATCAGATGCACGAGGTGGGCGACGTCCCAATGCATCTCCGCGATATCGGCGCTCTGGCGCAGATCGCCGTTGACATGGGTCGTCAGCCGCAGGCCCTTGCAGCCCGGAGGGAGTTCATCTGCGGTGACGATCTCCGGGCCGAAACCGCCGGTGTTGAGAAAATTCTTTCCCGCGGTCACGGCCGAGGGGATGTAGTTGTAAGCGCGAACGCTGCCGTCGTTGTGGCATGCGTAGCCGGCCACATGCGACAGGGCCTCCTCGCGGGAGATCATCCGCCCACCCTTGCCGATGACGACCATCAGTTCGCCTTCGTAGTCGAGCGTGTCGGAGGCTTCGGGCCGCCAGATCGGCTGGTTGTGAGCCACCAGAGAATCCGGGACTCTCAGGAACATCCCGGGAAAGGACTGCACATCGGCCTTCATCTCCTCGACGTGCTTCATATAGTTCTTGCCCAGGCCGATGATCTTGTCCGGTCTTTGGATGGGGGTCAGGTGACGCAGACCCTCCACTGGACGACGAGCGCCGGCTCCAGCCGACGCTGCTGCCTGTTTGGCCGCGGACAGGGCGTCCGGGCCCGCCGCAAGCAGCGCAATCATATCGCGTGGCAGTTCGGGCGCGGCGACCGACAGGTCAATCACCTCATCGCCGATGCGCACGCCCACAGTCGCCGTGCCGTGATTGTCAAACGACAGGAGTCGCATCGGAATTCCTCCTGGCGCGGTTCAATGCGCCGTCAGCGGTTGGGCTTGATGTCCGTGGTCTCGATGTCCCAGGTCGTCGGGGTCGCGCCCTCGTCACGAAGCTGGAATTTCAGCACCCTGCCCTGCGGATTGACCGGCAGTTCAGCTCGAAACTCGATAAATCTCGGCACCGCATAGTAGGGCACCCGTTCTATCAGCCAACGGCAGAGGTCTTCCTCTGAAAGCGCCATGCCCGGTTTCAGCTTGGCGGTCACCTTCAGGTCGTCTTCCTGCAGGCTCGAAGGCACAGCGTGAACCGCGACCTGTTCGATCGCCGGATGGGTCAGGATCGAGGTCTCCATCTCAAAGCTTGAGATGTTCTCTCCCCTTCGCCTCAGGTAGTCCTTCTTTCGATCCACAAAATAGAAGAAGCCGTTCTCATCGAATTTGCCGATGTCGCCGGTGTGGAACCACAGGTTTCCCCAGACCTTCAGCGTGTCCTCGGGCCGGCGCCAATAGCCCTTGAAGATGATGTCCGGCAGCAACGGCCGACAGACCACCTCGCCCGAGGTCCCGGTCGGAACCTCATTGTCGTTGTCGTCGAAGATTCTGACATCAAGTTCCGGCGCGGCCTTGCCCGAAGACCCCTCCGCATAGGCACCGTCGGCCGGCATGGAGGTCAACAGCCCTTCGGTCAGACCATAGACATTGGATCCGACGTTTTTCGCGCCGAAGCGGGATCGCCAGATTTCCTTGATCTCTTCGGGGAAGGGATTGCCCTTGATCGTGTGAACCTGGCCGAAGCAGCGAGCCATCGCGTCATTATCTTCAGCGCGCGCCAGCATCGTTCCAAGCGAACCGAGGATCGACACCACTGTGGCCCCGGACTTCTCGATGGCCGGCCAGAATCCCGAGACCGAGAATTTCGGAGCGAACGAGATTGTTGCGCCCACCAGCATGACTGAAACGACCCCCGTGGCGATCGCGTTCATGTGAAACAGAGGCAATGGCGTCCAATAGATGTCGTCCGGTCCGAACGGTGCCGACCGTGTCAACATCCGCGCAAAATGGCACATCTGATTGCCGGTGATCATGCAGCCCTTCGAGGGACCCGTTGTCCCCGAGGTGTAGATCAGGGCGTTCAACGCACCCGGATCGGGCAGCAAGTCGAACGGGCTGGCGTCGGCCCCTCGATGACTGTCCAAGGGTAAGATGGCCAGCTTCGATTCCGCCGAAGGCTCGAAGGCACCCCGGACCAGGACAGTCTTCAGGGTCGTCAGCTGATCCTCGATATCCAGCAACCGTTGCAGATAACGAGCCTCGCACACCATCATGCTGGCGCCCGTGTCCTCAATCTGGTGGCGCAGGAACTGACCGATCAGGGCCGTGTTCAGGGGCACGCTGATGGCGGATATTTTGTTGGCAGCGATCCAGGTGGTGACCGCGTCGACGTTGTTATCCAGCATCGAGACGATCGGCGCGCCGGCGATCAGGCCAAGCGCCTGAAGGGAATGGGCGAACCGGTTGCTGGTCTTGTCAAACTCGCCGTAGGTGTGAGTCTCACCGCTGAAATCCAGAAAGATCTTTTCGGAATGAGCTGCGACGGCCCTGCGCAACGCAGCGATGGGGGTGTCGCGCGGCCCGGTGCGCCATCCTGCTTCAGTCACATCGGCAATCGCGTTCATTCGTTCATCCTCGGCGCAGACGGGGCGAACCAGCGCCGGAGCGATGCCCGACAGCGACAGTGGCCGGCCTCGCGTTCCTTACCGGGCGGCCCTGCCGTCCTGCCTTTCAGTCGACCTGAATACAGGGCAGAAAGCGAAGCCACACAGACCTATACTGCTTCACCGCAGACTAGACGGACCGCCAGACCCGGTCCAGATGCATTCTCCTTCTAGTCGCTCATTCTGTCTTCAGAACCCACAATCTCCGCAACGACCTTGCCGTGGACACTGCGCGACGCCAACCGGGCGATCGCCTCCCCCCCGCGCTCCAGAGAAAAACGTTCCGAAACCAAGGGATTGACCCTGCCTTCTGCGAACAGATCCAGCAACGCCTTCATGTCGTCCGAGCCGCGGTGCGGGCTTCGGGCCATGTAGCTGCCCCAGAAGACGCCGATGATCTGGGCACCCTTGAGCAGGATCAGATTGAGCGGGATCGACGGTATGCCGGCAGCAAAGCCAACAACCAGATAGCGGGCCTGCCAGGCGACAGACCGGAATGCCGGTTCGGCATAGGCGCCGCCGACGGGATCAACGACGACGTCCGGCCCTTGCCCGCCGCACGCGGACCGCACCGCCTCCGTGAACGCCTTTCCTTCAGTGGCCGCGTCAAGCGACCCTGGATAGATCACCCCCGCGTCTGCCCCCATGGCCAGCGCAACGTCCAGCTTGTCCTGGGACGAGGCCGCAGCGACCACCCTTGCTCCAAGGGCCTTACCCAGTTCGACAGCCGCCAGGCCGATGCCGCCGCCCGCTCCAAGAACCAGCAAGGTCTCCCCCTGCCGAAGCGCGCCTCGCCCCACGAGCGCATAATAGACTGTGCCATAGGTCACCTGAAACGCCGCGGCCTGGTCGAATGGCATGGTGTCGGGGATGACCGTACAGCGATTTGCCGGCACGACGACCACCTCGGCCATCGCCCCGAACGGCAGCGAGGCCGACACCCGTTGCCCAACAGAAGGTGTCTCGACACCTGCTCCAACAGCGCGAACGATTCCGGCCAGTTCGCTGCCCGGCGAAAAGGGGCGCGGCGGCTTCATCTGGTATCGATCCTCGATAACAAGCACATCGGGATAATTCACGCCGCAGGCATGGACCGTTACGGCGACCTGACCTGGCCCCGGAGCTGGCTCCTCAATCTCGCGGATCGAAAGCGTATCGGGACCGCCGGCCTGAAGACTGAGAAGGGCTCGCACGGCAGACTCCGGATCAGGACGCGAAGGCGCTTCGACAGGCCCGACCACTGAGGAGGGTGACCGCGATCGACAACTGGCAATATTCTAACACCAGAACGGCGTTTCTCTTGCCGAATTCTTCTTGCTGTTCTAGCGTCACCCAAAGAGGCGACACTCGAGACGCGTCCCGGAGGATATCAGTGCCTGTCGTTTCCCGCATCCCGGCGAGCTCGGGCCCGGACCGCAGGGCACGATACCAGCAATGCCCCGCGCCTCGAAAGCGCCACTCGTCCCGGGTGCCAGGTACACATTTGCCATGCTGACACTGGACTATGTGCCGAACGCGCTCGACCCGACGCTGATGTCGATTGTGATCGAGCCGGTCCAGCAAGCACTTCGCGGCCGCCTGGATGGCCAATCGCCGCCCGGAACGGCTTGCTGCTGGAGCCGCCTTATGACGAACCCTACGCCGCTTTTTCTGAACCTTCCCGACGCCCACGGAACCGCCGTCGCATTAGCCGGAGCATGACAACCATGGCAGATGGAACCGTCGAACACGCGGTACAGGTCGAGCGCATCAACCGCGTGGGCTGGGTCATCCTTGATCGCCCCGGCCAGATCAATGCGATCAATTCCACGCTGCGCCGTGAGGCAGTTCAGGCACTGGAACTCCTGGACAATGACCCGGACGTCGGTGTGATCGCCATTCGGGGCGCGGGCGAACGAGGTTTCTGCGCCGGAGCCGACATCAAGGCCCAGAGCGACGCGACATCTCTGCCTGCGCTCAGGAACAACATGACGCCCGGCTGGATCGAGATCCTCGATCGGGTCCGAAAGCCGGTCATCGCGGCCATACATGGCTACTGCCTCGGTGGCGGTCTGGAAATCTCGATGGCCTGTGACATTCGCGTCGCCGCCCCCAATGCCGTCTTCGGCCTGCCCGAAACCGGCCTGGGACTGATCCCGGGCGGAGGCGGCACTCAGCGCCTGCCACGGATCGTAGGCCTTGGCCGTGCCCTCGATCTGCTGCTGACCGGGGACCGGATCGATGCAGCCGAAGCGCTCCGGATTGGACTGGTCTCACGCCTCGCGGTGTCGAACGAGGGCCTGATCGACGAGGTGCAGGCCCTGGCCGAACGTATCGCAGCCAAACCCGCCAATGCGACAGCCTATGCGAAAGAGGCCGCTCGCGACGGCCTGGAGCTGGATTTGCGCGCGGGACTGAAGCTCGAAAAGGACCTGTTCGTTCTGCTGATGTCCACAGGGGACCGCAAGGAGGCCGCTGCCGCATTCAAGGAAAAGCGCCCCCCGGTCTTCACGGGGCGCTAGATGGGTCGTCTTCAGCAAAGACCCGAGGCCGGAACGTGAGAAAGCTGCCCTTGCTCAACGCGGAAACGCGACCATTCTGGACTGGCGGCGCGGTCGGCGAGTTGCGCATGCATCGCTGTGCAGACTGCACGCGGTTTTTCCATCCGCCCGCGCCGGTCTGCCGTCATTGCACGAGCCTGAACGTCGGGCCGACGCCGGTGTCCGGGCGTGGACGGGTTCTGACCTACACCATCAATCATCAGGTCTGGACGCCAGATCTCGTCGAACCCTATGTCGTCGCCATCATTGAACTGGAAGAGCAGGAAGGGCTGCGCTTCCTGTCCAACGTCGTGAACTGCCCGCCGGAGGACGTCGAGTTCGGCATGCCCGTGACCGTCGTTTTCGAGCAGCTCGAGGATGTCTGGATCCCGATGTTCGAACGGGCCGCGGCCTGATGGGCAATCGATTTCTCGAAAAAGATGTCGCTATCGTCGGCATCGGACAGTCCGAGGTCGGGCGTCCCTCCTCGCGCTCGGCGATGCAGCTCACCGTGGACGCCGCGCTTGAAGCCATCGCCGACGCAGGCCTGAAGCCCAAGGACATAGACGGCGTGTGTTCCTGGCCCGGCGACAACTCCAACGGCAGCAGCTTCTCACCGGTCGGACCGCTATCTGTGCTGACCATGCTCGGGCTGAAATGTAACTGGTTCAGCGGGGGCTATGAGGCGGCGGGACCGCTGGCCGGTCTTATGAACGGTGCGATGGCCATAGCGTCCGGCATGGCGAACAACGCGCTGGTCTTCCGCACCATCACCGAGTCCAGCAACCGCCTGACCGGCAGCAAGGACCAGAGCCTCGCCGCCAAATCGGGTCCGCGCGACGGCAATTTCATGTGGCAGTGGTGCACGCCGTTCAACGTGCTGTCGGTGGTCAATATCACCGCCATGTATGCCGCGGCTCATATGCAGAAATATGGAACGACGCCGGAACAGCTTGCCCAGATCGCCCTGACCACCCGCCGCAACGCCCTCCTCAACCCCAAGGCCGTCATGCGCAAGCCCATGACGATGGACGACTATTTCGCATCGAAAATGATCTCGACGCCGCTGCGGATGTTCGACTGCGACGTCCATTGCGACGCCTCAACCGCCATTGTCCTGTCGCGCAAGGACATCGCCAGGGACCTGCGCCATCCGCCCATCCGGATCGAGGCGATCGGGGCGGCGATGAACCAGCCCTATCTCTGGGACCAGGTCGATCTGACCGCCAACGCGATGCCCGACGCCGGCAACGCCATGTGGGCGCGAACAGACCTCACGCCGGCCGACGTCGACACGGCTCAGCTATACGACGGCTTCAGCATCCTCACCATGATGTGGCTGGAAGGACTGGGCCTTTGCCCGAAAGGCCAGAGCGGCGCCTTCGTCGAGGGCGGCCACCGGATCGCCCTCGACGGCGAACTGCCCCTGAACACCAATGGCGGCCAGTTGTCCGGGGGACGCACACACGGACTCGGCTACGTCCATGAGGCCTGTACCCAGCTGTGGGGACGCGGCGGCGAGCGACAGATCCGCGACCCGCGCGTCGCCGTCTGCGCCGCCGGCGGCGGACCGCTCGCCGGCAGCCTGCTGCTGGTCAAGGACTAGAGATTATTCGGCGGGCGCTCACGCGCCCGACGCAAGGAGAATGAGATGAGCCTCTACGACCTGCTGCTCAGCGGCGATCTGATGGTCCATGACGCCGACGAGACGGCCGCGCAAATCGTCAGCAAGCTTGAGATCCACGGTCACGCCAACTGGCGTCAGGCCTTCCCGGGGCACCCCTACGTCGCCCACTTCCTAAGGGTCCACAAATCGCTGGCCGTGTCGCCGACGCGGGTCGAGCCGCAAGGCCACCTTGATTTCCCGAACCACGGCGACCCGATGTTCCCGGGCTTTCTCAAGAGCCTCGAGGACTTCCAGGGCCCGTTCCGCCCGATCAAGACCCACGCCACGGTACTGGTCTCCGACAACATCGGCGGCGTGGTCGAGCATTTGCTCAGCAAGGGACAGCCCTTCCGCCTCGCGCAGTTGACGCCCGAAATGCCGTTCGATCGTCTGTGGGTCGGCTGCACACCAGAAAACCCGATCTACGAGCCCTCCGTCGACGGCGGCCTGTGCATCGAAGTCATTCCGCTCGCTGCGATCCAGATGCCGGCCGAGGCCTTCAGCACGCCCCCGCCCCGGCCGCGCGATCCCAAACCCGGCGACATGGTCCGGGTTGTCGGGCGCGGCTTTCTGGTCCGGGATCTGGACGATGTGCTGCGCCGCCTCGACCAGAACCTGGACCTACAGCCCGCCGGTACTGTCGAACAGCTCGATCGAGAGGGCTACAAACTGGCCCGCATCGGCTTCAATCTGGGGACCAGTGCCACGCTCGACGTCATCCAGCCGACGAAATGGGACAGCCCCTCGGGCCGCTATCTGCACAACTGGGGACCGGGACCACACTACATCCGCATCTCTGTGAATGGCCTCGACGCCAAGGCCGACCGTCTGACCGGGCTGGGCGTGAAGTTCGAGCGGATCGAGGACTGCCAGGCCGTCGGGGGCCCCCTTTTGCGCGTCGATCCGACAGAGCTTGGCGGCGCAATTTTCGAGTTCTGCGAAGACCGGGGCTGATCGGTGGCCCGCGTGAGCCCCCTGCCCCTCGACAGCCTGGCTGATCCACTGCGCGCGTCGATCGCCCGAGGAACGGCGACTCGCATGTTGTCCAATACCTTGCCGGTCCAGATCTGGGCCCGCCGACCAGCGGCGGCCAACGCATGGCTGGGCACCATGGCCGAGATCCATGAGCGGGGCGTCCTGCCCGACCGCCTTCGCGAACTGGTTCGGCTGAAGATCGCCTCGATCACGATGTGTCCGGTTTGCCAGATCGCGCGAAAGTCGGACGACGTCAGCGAGGCCGACATCGTCGCCTGCAGTGACTGGTCCGATCCCCGCTTCAGCCCACCCGAACAGGCCGCCCTGCGCTTCGCCGAACTGTTTGCCGGCGACTATTTCGCCATGGGCGACGAGGTCTACGACCATCTGCGGGAGCATTTCACCGAGGAACAGATCGTCGAACTTCACCTGTTCAGCGGCCTGATGCTGGCCGGCGGGCGAATGACCTATGTCCTCAAGGGGTATGAGGACACGCCGGCTTGAAGGCGTTCTTCTCGCGCCTGTCGCCAAATACACAAGGTGCCATCTGGGTGTTGATGTCCGGGGTAACCTTCGTCGCCATGACGACCCTGGTGAAGCACCTGAGCGGCAATTACCCGTCGCACGTCCAGAATTTCTATCGCCAGACCGGATCGCTGATCGTCGCCATCCCCTTCATGCTGCGCAGCCCCCGGCAGGTGCTCTTCGTCCCGCGTTCCACAATGCCCGCGCTGTTCCTGCGATCCCTGCTGGCGACAATAGGCATGATCTTGCTGCTCTACAGCCATGAAGCCATGTCGATGGCCGAGGCGAACGCCCTGTCGTTCACCCGTCCGCTCTGGGTTGTGCTGCTTGCCGCCCTGTTCCTGCGCGAGACCATTGGTCCCAGCCGGATCGCGGCGGTGCTGATGGGTTTCGTCGGCGTGGTCGTCATCATGCGGCCGTGGGGCGCTGACGTCGCCGTTGGCTGGCCACACATCGCGGCGCTCTTTTCCGCCCTCTGCCTGGCCGGAACGATCACGGGCGTAAAGTCCCTGACGAACACACTGTCGGCAAGCTCGATCCTGGTCTGGTCCAGCATCATGGGCGAGCTGTTGTCCTTGCCATTCGCCCTCGCAGACTGGCGTTGGCCCGGTGCCGGCGACCTGATCCCGCTGTTCCTGATCGGCCTGCTCAGCGCCGCCAACCAGGTGCTGTTCATCAAGGGCATGGCCGTCGGCGAGGCCGCCGTCCTGGCTCCTGTCGACTATGCTCGGCTGGTGCTGTCGGTAATCGCCGGACTGCTGGTGTTCGGCGAATGGCCTGACGCCTTCACATGGATCGGCGCAGGGGTCATCGTCGTCTCTACCCTCTACATCACGGTCCGGGAGATTCAGAGCAAGCGCGCGAAGACGCTCGCCATCGATGCCGGTCAGCCGGACGCCTCTACGCCGCTCGGTCTGGATGACCCCAGCCTGCCTCGTCCCTGATCGTCAGCCCGGCTTCGGCATCAGGTTCTCGTAAACCGTGGCCGTGGCCAGACCGCCGGCACAACAGATCGCCTGAAGTCCGTATTTCCGGCCACTACGGCCCAGTTCGTGGATCAGACTGGTGGCCAGCCGGGCCCCGGTCGCGCCCAGCGGATGGCCGAGAGCAATGGCACCGCCATTCACGTTCAGCCGGTCGGCACCGACGCCGGTCACCTGCATCCACATCAGGGGGACGCTGGCGAAGGCTTCATTGACCTCGAACAGGGCAATGTCGTCGAACGAGAGGCCGGCGAGAGCGGCGGCCTTGCGGCTGGCTGCAATGGGACCTTCGAGCATCAGCGCAGGGTCGGCACCGACCACGGCGACGGACCGTATGAGAGCCAGCGGCGTCAATCCAAATTTCTTCACCGCGGCCTCCGAGGCCAGCAGGACCACGGCCGCTCCGTCAGAAATCTGCGACGCATTGCCGGCCGTGACGCGGCCATTCTCCCGGAAACTGGTCTTCAGGGTCGCAAGCTTTTCACGGCTTGTGTCGCGCCGGATGGTCTGGTCAGCTTCCAACGCGTCCCGGGGCCCGTCCCAGTCCTTCTCGCAAAGGTCCGCGACGGGAACAGCAACGGTCTCGGCCCGGAAATAGCCCGCATCGGTCGAGACGGCGGCGCGTCGATGGCTTTCGGCGGCGAAATCATCCATCGCGTCGCGGTCGAAGCCGTGTTTGTCCGCGATCCGCTCGGCCGCCTCGCCCTGGGACGTCAGTTCATAGCGATCCGACACCATCCAGCCGAAGGCCTCGCCATGAATGGCGCGGTTGGACCCCATCGGCACGCGAGACATCGCCTCGGCTCCACCCGCGACGACCAGGTCGCTCAGGCCTGCGGCGATCTGGGCGGTGCCGATATGGATGGCGGCTTCCGAGGACCCACATTTGCGGTCGACAGTCATGGCCGGAATGGCCTCGGGCCAGCCGGCCCCCAACAAGGACGTCCGCGCGATATTGGCAGACTGCTCGCCGATCTGGGTCACATTGCCGAAGATCACATCATCGATCTCGTCGGCACCCACGCCCGCACGGGCGATCAGTTCGTTCAGCGCATGGGCGCCCAGATGGTCAGCGCGAACGCCTGCCAGCGCCCCGCGAAACCTTCCGATCGGCGTCCGAACCGCAGCGACCACATAGACCGGCTTCACAAACTGCTCCCGCGCAGGCCGGAGCCTGGCACCTTGACGCCGTTTTCGTACTTGTAGACACCCCAGCCGACCTTGCGGCCGTACCGTCCGGCCTTGACCATCTTGATGATCAACGGACAGGGCCTGAACTTGTCCCCCAGGGTGGCGTGGAGGTACTGAAGAACGGCAAGGCGCGTGTCCCAGCCGGTCAGGTCGCCCAGCTCCAGTGGCCCCATCGGATGGTTGAATCCCAACCTCAGCGCGGTGTCGATGTCCTCCGCCGTCGCAGCGCCTTCCTGAAGCATCCACATCGCCTCATTGCCGGCCATGGCCGACATGCGGCTTGTGGTCAGACCAGGCGTCTCGTTGACGACGATCGCCGTCTTTCCGAGCCCGGCGACATAGTCGCGACAGGCAGCAACCGCCTCGTCGGTGGTGGCCAGCCCACGAACCAGCTCTACCAGTTTCATCTTCTGGACCGGGTTGAAGAAATGCATGCCGATCACCCGCGTCGGGTCCTGACATGCGGCGGCTATCTCGGTCACGCTCAACGCCGATGTGTTTGTGGCAATCAGGCCGGTCGGGGCCATCACTGCCTCAGCCTTTCGAACCACATCGATCTTGATCGCCAGGTTTTCCGAAACCGTCTCGACCAGCAAATCGGTACCCGCCGCCCCTTCGGTGACACTCTCGCAGGTCGTCAGCCGCGCCAGCGCGGCAGCAGCGGCCGGCTCCTCGACCTTCCCCAACCGCACGCCGTCGGCGAGAATGCCCGCGATGGTCTTCTCTGCTTTGCCCAGCTGTTCGGACGAGACATCGATCAGACAGACGTCGTGACCGGACGACGCAAACGCATGCGCGATCCCGACGCCCATCAAACCGGCTCCGACCACCGCTACCTTGGCCAACTCAACACCTCTTCCTGAGCCCGATCGCCGCATCGACGGGAGCCGGTGCTTGGCCTGACGCCGCCGTCGCCGGCTGCATCAGAGGCCGGGATCCCCCGCGAGTGACGGATCGACCGCCATTGTTGTGGGCGAACCCTACCGGGATATTGAACGGCCCCGCAAACAAAATTCTCTGTTCAGAACGATATTCTGAAGTGTATTAGCTGCTCAAAGCTCCAGATGGAGCTGATCCAGAGTTCGGAAAATCTTCGTGAATCTGTTCGATCAGTTCGGTCCGCCTGTCCTGCCGTCGGGCCTCGAACCTCTGCGTGCGCGGGTTCGCGCCTTTCTGGCCGAATGGAGCCCGACCTGCCCGCCCGAAAAGCGCGCCCTGTCCTGGATGGGGTTCGATGCAGACTTCAGCCGCTCGCTCGGTGCCAAGGGCTGGCTGGGCCTCAGCATGCCCAAACAATACGGCGGTCAAGACGCGTCGCCGTTTGAGCGGTTCGTGGTCAGCGAGGAACTCCTCGCAGCAGGCGCTCCGGTCACCGCCCACTGGATCGCGGATCGCCAGAGCGCCCCCTTGATCCTGCGCCATGGCACGGAGGCCCAGAAGCAGCGCTATCTTCCCCCCATCTGCGCCGGCGAAATGTATTTTTGTATCGGTATGAGCGAGCCCGCTTCCGGCTCCGACCTCGCCTCGGTGCGCACAAAGGCGGATCGCCAGCCCGACGGCTCCTGGCTGTTGAACGGCCGGAAGGTCTGGACCACCAACGCTGACCGCTGCCACGCAATGATCGCCCTCGTCCGCACCGATCCCGCCAGCGAACGGCACGCGGGCCTGTCCCAGATCATCGTCGATCTGACCCTGCCCGGCGTCATTGTACGTCCGATCAAGGACCTTTCCGGGCACGAACATTTCAACGAGGTCACCTTCGATAATGTCCGGCTGGATGCCGACGCCCTGATCGGAGTCGAGGGCGAAGGCTGGACTCAGGCGACTTCTGAACTCGCTTTTGAACGCAGCGGCCCCGAGAGATTCCTCAGCGCCATGACCTTGTTCTCCTGCCTGGTCGGTGCGATCGGCCCCACGCCGGACGCGCGTCAGGCGATGGAGATAGGGCGCCTTGCCGCCTGGCTGATCTCGCTTCGGTCGATGTCCGTCTCGCTGACCGCGCAGCTCGCCGCCGGCCAGGACCCGGTCTGGGGTGCCTCGTGCGTCAAGGACCTGGGCACCGGCTACGAACAGGACACCGTCGAGGTGGCGATGCGGCTGATCGACTCCCTGCCACCCGGCGAGCAGACGACAACCACCCGCAAGGTCCTGGCCATCACCCAGAGCATGGCACCGTCCTTCTCCCTGCGCGGCGGGACAAGGGAAATCCTGCGCGGCATTCTCGCGCGTGGCCTGGGAGTTCGCTGATGAGAACCCTCCTGCAGGACTCGATCGAGCGGCTGCTGGCCGACGCCGTAACACCCGACCTTCTCCGCGCCGCCGAGGCCGGTGACTGGTCTGCGGACCTCTGGGCCGAAATCGAAGCCTTGGGCCTGCCCCTTGCCGCCGTTCCCGAATATCTGGGCGGGACAGGCGCGAGTTGGACCGACATCTTCGTCGTAATCCGTGCCTGCGGATCTGCGGCCGCGCCCGTCCCCCTGCCCGAGGCCATTCTGGCCAACAGCCTGCTGGCCGCAGCACGCCTCAAACCGCCGGAGAGCGGCCCGACCGTCTTCGCTACCGGCTCAGCCAATGCACCCTTGGCAGACATCCCCTGGGGCCGCCACGCCCGTTGGCTGGCACTCCACGATGCCTCCGCAGGTCGCATCGCCCTGCATTCACTCAGCGGTGCGCAGATCACCGCTGATTTCAATGTTGCGGGCGAACCGCGCGATAGCATCACCCTGGCGTCGGGGTCGCTTGTGTACGACGCCGCCACGTCGATGGCCACGGACCATGTCATGCTGGCAGCGGCCATGTTGCGGTCGGCCCAAATGGCCGGGGCGCTGGCTCGGCTGACCGAACTGAGCGCGGACTATGCCAATGAACGCGTCCAGTTCGGCCGTCCTATCGGCAAGTTTCAGGCCGTCCAGCAACAGTTGGCGGTCCTCGCCACCCACGCCGCGGCTGCCGTCGCGGCGTCAGAAGCGGCGTTCCTGATGGCCCGGCCGGGTGCCGATTTCCTCACCGCCGCCTCGGCCAAGGCGGTGTCCGGCGAGGCCGCCGGCAAGGGGGCGGGAATCGCCCATGCCGTCTTCGGTGCCATCGGCTTCACCCACGAGCACAGCCTCCATTTCCTGACCCGCCGCTTGTGGGCCTGGCGCGCCGAATACGGCTCTGACGCCCTTTGGGCCGAGCGTTTGGGGCAGACCATTGCGGCGGCAGGCCACGACAGCCTTTGGCCCTTGGTCACCGGCGCATTTGCGGAGGCCCCGAACCATGGCTGACTTCCTCCTCAAGACCCGCGACGGTCCCGTCGCGGTCTGGACCCTGAACCGACCCGAAAGCCGCAATGCGTTCTCGACGCCAGAGGACATGTTCGAGATCGAAGACGCCTGCGAGGAAGTGCGCGCCGACCCCTCGATCCACGTCGTGGTCCTGACCGGCGCGGGTGCGTCGTTCTGTGCGGGCGGTGACATCAAGGCGATGCAAAACCGCACGGGAATCTTCGAGGGATCACCCTACCGCCTGCGCAACCGCTACCGCGACGGCATTCAACGAATTCCGACGGCGCTCTATGAGCTGGAGACCCCTGTGATCGCGGCTGTGAACGGCCACGCAATCGGGGCCGGCCTGGACTTCGCCTGTATGGCCGATATCCGCATCGCCTCTACCACCGCCACCTTTGCCGAGAGTTTCGTCAAACTGGGCATCGTACCGGGCGACGGCGGTGCCTGGCTTCTGCCGCGGATCGTCGGCATGCCCCGCGCCAGCCACATGGCCCTGACCGGCGACGCACTGAACGCCCAGACCGCGCTGGACTGGACGCTCGTCACGCAGCTGACCGCGCCCGAGGATTTGATGAGCACCGCCATGGCCCTGGCCCACCGTGTGGCCTCCAGCCCCGGCCACGCGCTTCGTCTGACCAAACGGCTGCTGCGCGAGGGCCAGCACATGCGTCTCGGACCCCTGCTTGAGCTGTCAGCCGCCTATCAGGCCCTGGCCCACCACACCAACGATCATGCCGAGGCGGTCGCAGCGATGATCGAGAAACGCCCGGCCGTCTTCACTGACAGCTGACGGAGCCACGACCATGCGCAAGGTGTTCCGCGACGACCATGAGATGTTCCGCGATCAGGTCCGGCGCTTCATTGAGACCGAGATCGTTCCGCACCACGCCCAGTGGGAACGCGACGGCATAGTGCCCAAATCCCTTTGGCTGCGTGCGGGCGAAGAAGGCCTTCTGTGCGTCACGGCGCCCGAAGAATACGGCGGGGCCGGAGGTGACTTCGGCCACAGCGCTGTCCTGATCGAGGAGCTGGCGCGGGTAAATGCGACCGCCGTCGGCTTCACCACCCACTCCGACGTCGCCGTTCCCTATCTGAGCAATTACGGGACGGACGATCAGAAAGCCCGTTGGCTGCCACGTCTGATCTCCGGCGAGTTGATCGCCGTCATCGCGATGTCGGAGCCCCAGATCGGCAGCGACCTGCGGGGCATGAAGACCAAGGCGGTCCGCAATGGCGACCATTACGTCCTGTCGGGTCAGAAGACCTTCATCACCAACGGCATCAACTCCGGACTCGTCATTGTAGCGGCCAAGGTCGAGGGTCAGTCCAATCCCAAGGACATTACCCTGTTCTGCGTAGAGGACGGCACGCCCGGCTTCGAGAAGGGCAAGAAGCTGGAGAAGATCGGTCTGCGCGGCCAGGATACGTCGGAGCTGTTCTTCTCCGACGTACGGGTCCCTGTCGAGAACCGACTGGGCGAGGAAAGCGGTGGCTTCGCCTGCCTGATGACCGAACTGGCCAAGGAACGACTGGTCATCGGCATCCGTGCCGCGGCCTCGCTGGAAGCCATGCTGGAAAAGACAATCGCCTATACCAAGGACCGCGTCGTCTTCGGCAAGCCCCTGCTCGAATTCCAGAACACACGGTTCAAACTGGCGGACGTCAGGGCGCGGACCCAGATGCTGCGGGTCTTCATCGACGACTGTCTGCAACAACTGCTGGACGGCGAACTGACGCCCGAGACCGCCGCGATGGCCAAGCTGACCAGTGCCGAACTGCATGGCCAGTTGCTCGATGAACTGCTCCAGTTGCACGGCGGCTATGGCTATATGAGCGAGTATGACGTCGGGCGTGCCTGGGTCGATGCGCGGGTAGCCCGCATCTATGCCGGGACGTCCGAGATCATGAAGGAAATCATCGCCCGCACTCTCTGATGGGCGACCAGGAGCAGGCTCATGGATTTCGGCATCGCCGGAAAGCGCGCGCTCGTCTGCGCCTCATCATCAGGGCTAGGCAAGGCCTGCGCGATCTCGTTGGCTCTCGAAGGCGTCGAAGTCTGGATCAACGGTCGGGACACAGAACGGCTCGAGGCCACGGCAGTCGAGATCAACACCCTGACGGGACGTCGGCCCCATACTGTTCTTGCCGACATCGACACGGCCGAGGGGCGTGCAGCCGTTCTGACCGCCTGTCCCGACCCCGACATCCTGATCTGCAACAGTGGCGGTCCCAAGCCCGGTCGTCTCGAGGACTGGACCGAAGCGGCCTGGAGCGAGGTCGTCGCCACCAAGATGATCTCGCCGATCCTGCTGATCCAGTCGGTCATCGACGGCATGCGAGAGCGGGGGTTCGGCCGGGTGGTCGCGATCACCTCGGCCATGGTCAAGACACCGAAATTTCCGATGGCCCTGTCCACTGGACCACGCGCCGGCTTGACCGCCTTCTGCAAGGCACTGGCCGGTGAGGTCGCCAAGGACGGCGTCACCATCAACTGCATCCTGCCGGAAAAGGTCGAAACCGAGCGGCTGGCCCGAATGACCCGATCGCTGGCTCGTGTCCGAGAGCTCGATGAGGCTGACGCGCGCGCCGAGATGCTCTCTTCGATACCGGCCGGGCGGTTCGGCCGTCCGGGCGAAGTCGGCGACGCCTGCGCCTTCCTGTGTTCCGACCGTGCCGGCTACATCACCGGGCAGAACCTGCAACTCGACGGCGGGGCGTATTCCGGCCTGATCTAGGCTTCCTTGACGATACGATTCCTGAGGACGCCGATCCCCTCGACCTCCAGCTCGACCTCGTCGCCGGGCTTCAGAAACCGCTGGGCCTCCAGGCCACAGCCGTTGCCGATGGTGCCGGAGCCGAGGAACTCTCCGGGATAGAGGGTCTCCGACCGCGAGATAAAGGCGATCAAATCCTCGAACTTCCAGTGCATTGTGCCGGAGTTCCCCCTGCCCCACTCCTCGCCGTTGACCCGCGCGATCATGGTCAGGTCATAGGGATTGGGCATCTCGTCAGCTGTGACGATACAGGGCCCCATAGCATTGCCGGTGTCGAAATCCTTGCCCTTGGCGGGCCCCAGTTGACCGATCATCTCGGCAGCCTGTGCGTCGCGGGCGCTGAAATCGTTGTAGATCGTGTAGCCGAAGATGTAGTCACGCGCCTTCTCGACGGGCACGTCCTTGGCGGCTTTCTTGATGTAGACGCCGTACTCCAGTTCGAAATCCATCATCCGGGAATAGGCTGGCCAGATCACGGTCTCCCCGGTCCCGATGACCGAGAACCGGTTGGCCTTGTAGTAGATCGGCTGTTTGCTGAAGAGATCGAGGATACGCTGCTCGGCTTCTGACGGCCCGGTGTCGGCAAGGAGCTCGACACCCTTGGCCTTCGCCCGCATCTCGCGGGCAGCGGCGTAGCACTGGCGAAGGTGCAGCTCGAAACAGCTGCAATCCCGCATTTGCGGCGGTGGCTGGATCGGGGCCCGCAGCTTGACGGCCGAGCGGGGCAGGAGTGCCGCTTCAGGGACCGATTTGACGGCCTCGGCCGCCTTGTCGAGCGCGTCGTCGCCGCCCTCGATCAAGGCCAGAATGTCCGCGAGTTCCGGTGCGTAAATCCCGTGCCTCTGCTCGTGGGCGGCCGCCAGATCGACAACCCTCGTGTCGTCGTTGATGAACGCCCCTGCCCGGCGGCGGCCCTCATGCTCAAACGTAACCAGACGCAATGGTTTCACCCTGTGCTGGCCAGAATCAGCTGGCCGGACCCAAATGGAGCGGTCATCGCGTCGAGATCAGAACGCGACAAGCCTCAAGTCATGCCCCGAGAGGCGAATTCATACGTTAGATCACAACGGCAGGACCGTGAACCGCAGCATGACTTCGCGACCGGAATTACTGTTGCCGCGAGGGCCGGCGAGGCTGCTGGCATTTCCCGGGTCCAACGGAGGCTGCGCAAACGCGCCGCCCGGAAGAGATACGTTTGAGCCAACAATGCGCCAGCCCGGGCGGGCGTCCCGCGTCGCTTGCGGATCAGAGCCGGATCAGCACTGTCCTGATCCGGTTTCAGCCCCGGAGACCATTCCGACGAGCGTCTGCACCAGATCATCGAGTGTGCCTTGCGGGCTCCAGAATGCGTGGTCCTGATCGGCGGCAAGGCCTGCTTCTCTCGCTGTCATGATTGCGCGCAGGCCAAGGCTCAGGAACACCAGCCGCCGCTCGAGTACCCGGGGTGGCAAGGGTGCCAGTCGGCGGATGTGTTCAAGGCAGCGCTGATATCCGAGGTTCCAGCCGTCCCCGACGATGGCCTCGAACGCGGCGCGGTTCTGCAGGCTGAAGGTGCTGATGAAGCGAAGATAGTCACCTTCCCCTCCGTCTTGCCCGAGGCCGGTGGAGGGAATGATCAGTACCTCCATCACCTCACGAAGTGTTCGCGGTCCGCCGTCAGTCTCCATTGCATCCAGCCGCGCGTTCCGGCGGTCGTCTATCAGGCGCGCGCCATCGATTACCAGCTGTGCGACCAGATCGTCCTTGGACCCGAAATAGTAGTGCAGCGAAGCGCCGTTGCGCTGGCCCGCCGCCGTCAGGATCTCGCGCACCGAAACTGCATCCACGCCCCGCGCGGCGAACAGACTCTGTGCGGCCCGCTTGATCGCATCCCGGGCGATATCTGCTTTCATGGATTGACGGTCTATCGCGGCCATGCAAAATAAATCAACTGTTTCATTTATTTGTTTTAGGCTCGCCGTGGACCTCGACTGCGCAGGCAAGAACGTCCTGATCGTCGGCGGCTCGAGCGGAATCGGTCTGGCCTGCGCCCAGGCCTTCGCTGCGCGCGGTGCCTGCGTCGCCGTCACAGGCACCCGCGCCGGCAAAAAAGCTTACGGCGAGGGTGCCGAAGCCCTAGCCCCCTTTTCCTTCTCCCGTCTGGACGTTGCGGAACCAGGTGCGATCGAAGGCTGGACCCCCCCATTCGAGGCTCTCGACGTCGTGGTCCTGTCCCAGGGCGCGGTGCAGTACCGTCGCCGGGAATTCGAAGCGGATGCCTTCCGCCAGGTCGTGGAGGTCAACCTCAACAGCCTGATGGCTTGTGCCCAGAAGCTGGCCCCGGCCCTGGAGGCCCGCGCCGGCAGTTTGATCATCATCAGTTCGGTCGGGGGGCTGCGCGCAGCGCGCGGCAATCCCGCCTATTCGGCCTCGAAGGCCGGTGCCATCCACCTGACCCGCGCCCTCGGCGAGGCGTGGGCCGGACGCGGCATCCGCGTCAACGGCATAGCGCCCGGCCTGATCGCCACAAAGATGACCGAGGTCACGACCTCGAACCCGGTACGTCTGCAGGAACGGCTCAAGGGCATTCCGCTGAACCGCCTGGGACGCCCGGAAGAAATCGCCGGCGTGGCGCTTTTTCTCGCCTCGCCGCTCGCTGCCTACATCGTCGGCGAGACCATCGTCGTCGATGGCGGCCGAACCCTGTCCTGAACATCAAAACGAACGGAAACGCCGATGGCCTGGGAATTCGAGACCGACCCCGATTTCGCGGAACAGCTCGCCTGGATCGACACTTTCGTCCGCGAGGAAGTAGAGCCGCTGGACCTCATTCTCCAGAGTCCGTTCGATGTCGACAATCCGCTGAACCGCCGGTTCGTCCGGCCGTTGCAAGAGCGGGTCAAGGATCGCGGCCTGTGGGCCTGCCACCTTGGACCCGAGCTCGGCGGTCCCGGCTACGGTCAGGTCAAGCTGGCCCTGATGAACGAGATCCTGGGGCGATCCGTCTTCGCGCCGACCGTCTTCGGCTGCCAGGCCCCGGACTCCGGCAATGCCGAGATCCTTGCCGTCTATGGGACCGAGGACCAGAAGGCCCGTTACCTGAAGCCCCTGCTGGCCAACGACATCGTCTCCTGCTTCTCGATGACCGAGCCGCAAGGCGGTGCCGACCCAACGACCTTCCTGGCCCGCGCCGTCCTTAAGGGCGACCAGTGGGTGCTGAATGGCGAAAAATGGTTCGCTACCAACGCCCGCTACGCCAGCTTCTTTCTGGTCATGGCCGTAACCGATCCTGACGCACCGCCACATCGCCGGCTTTCGGTTTTCATCATCCCCAAGGGGACGCCGGGCCTCGAGATCGTTCGCAACGTCGGCTACGGTGATCGCGACCCATCTCACGCCTACCTCCGCTTTACCGATGTCGGCGTGCCTCTTGACCATATGCTGGGAGGCCAGGGGGACGGCTTCGTCGTGGCCCAGGTTCGTCTCGGAGGCGGGCGTATCCACCATGCAATGCGCACGATCGGCAAGGCGCGACAGGCCTTCGATATGCTCTGCGACCGCGCCCTGTCGCGCGTGACCCGCAACGAGCCCCTGGCCAACAAACAGTTGGTTCAGGAGAAGATCGCCGACAGCTGGATCGAGCTGGAACAGTTCCGTCTGCTGGTCCTGCGCACCGCCTGGAAGATCGACCGCGAGAAGGATTACAACAAGGTCCGGGGCGACATCTCCGCGGTCAAGGCCGCCATGCCAAAGGTTTTGCACGACATCGCCGCGCGCGCTGTCTACGTCCACGGAAGCCTGGGTCTGTCCAACGAGACGCCGCTGGCCGCGATGGTCCTCGACTCCTTCCAGATCGGCCTCGCAGACGGCCCCACCGACATCCACAAGGTAACGCTCGCCAAACAGCTGTTGCGCGGGCGCAGACACTCGCAGGGTCTGTTCCCGGACTACCACCTGCCCGCCCGCCGCGAAGCCGCGCTCGCCAAATACGGCCTCTCTGGCGATGAGGCGGGCCTGAAGGCAGCGGTCGCTTGAGCATAGATCGCCCACACGGCCTCGAGCTGGTTGATCTCGGTGATCTTGCCGCCTGGATGGACGATCAGGGCCTTGGCCAAGGCCCAATCATCGATGTGGTGCAACTGACCGGCGGTTCCCAGAACGTCCTGCTCCGCTTCAAACGCGGCGGGCGCGAATACGTCCTGCGCCGACCGCCGCTCAACCCCCGCCATGACGGCAGTGACACCATGCGGCGCGAGGCCCGGGTGCTGAAGGCGCTCAAGGGATCGAACGTGCCGCACGCAGGCCTGATTGCAGCCTGCGATGACGCCTCGGTGCTTGGCGCGGCCTTCTACCTGATGGAGCCGCTCGATGGCTTCAACGCCGCCGTGGGCATGCCGAGCCTGCACGCCGGATCGCCGGGGGCTCGCCATGCCATGGGCCTGTCGGTCATCGACGGCCTCTCAAGCATCGCCCTGATCGACTACGCTGCCATAGGATTGGGCGACTTCGGCAAGCCCGAGGGCTTCCTCCAACGCCAGGCGCAACGTTGGATGAAGCAACTCGAAGGCTACGCTGAGTTCGCCGGCTGGCCCGGTCCGGACGGCCTGCCCGATGTCCACGCGATCGGCGAATGGCTGAATAGCCATCGGCCAAAGACCTTCCGCCCCGGCCTCATGCACGGCGACTTCCACCTCAAGAACGTAATGTTCAGACAGGATGCGCCAACACTCGAGGCCATTATCGACTGGGAGCTGTCGACCATCGGCGACCCGCTGATCGACCTCGGCTGGTTGCTGGCCACCTGGCCCGGTCCGGGTGGCGACATGAGCCAGACGACCATCGTCGTCCACCCCTGGGAAGGGTTTCCCGAGTCCGAGGAACTGGTCGATGCCTATGGCCGATTGACCGGTGCGGACCTGTCGAACCTCAACTGGTATCGCGTTTTCGCCTGCTACAAGCTGGCTCTGATCCTGGAGGGGTCATGGGCCCGCGCATGTGCGGGCAAGGCACCGTTGGAGGTCGGCGAGCGGTTGCACGGCAATGCTGTGCGCCTGCTCGGTCGCGCCGGACGCTGGATCGAGGGTCTGGCGACGTGAAAGAGGCCGCCGAGCCTTAACCCGGCGGCCTCTGTCATCGTCTTTCGGGGGTTAGCGGCGACCCGAAACGGTCGATTCTGCGGAAGCGTTCTCGAACATCCGGTTGATGTCGCCGGAGGTCACAGGCTTTCCAGCCTCCCGCTTGGGCGCCGCGCCGCCGAGGTTCAACAGCGCCTCGGTGTGGACCGGCACAGCCGCCGCCGCAGCCTTCAGCGCGCCGACCGTGCAGTCTTCCTTCTTGAGGACCGAGAACGGGTCGTAGGAAAACTCACGCATCGCATTGAGGTGGGTGATCTTGTCGATCGTCTCCCGCGACAGGTGCTGAACATCGTTCCAAAGCTTCTCGGCCGAGTGCGGCCAGACCGAGTCCGAGTGCGGATAATCGCATTCGTACATGACCATGTCCTCGCCGATGTAATCGAGGTTGGCCAGGCCGAACCGATCCTCGATGAAGCAGCTGATGATATGCTTCTTGTAGATGTCGCTTGGCATGACGCCCGGACCGAAGTTCGAATTGGTCCAGGCCTTGTGGTGGCCGTGAGTGAAGTCGGCACGTTCCAGCAGATAGGGAATCCAGCCAATTCCACCTTCCGAAAGCGCCATCTTCAGCGTGGGGAATTTCTTCCACATCGGACCCCAGATCCAGTCGGCTGCCGAGTTGGCGATCGAGATCGGCATCGAGGTGATCCAGGCATCAATCGGCGAAAGATCCGAGGCGTGTTGAGCCGCAGATCCCGTGCCGATGTGACAACAGATGACGACCTGATTGTCGGCACAGGCCTTCCACAGGGGATCCCAATAGGAGTCGTGAAGCGAGGGCCATCCCGACAGAGCCGGATTGTCCGAGAAAGACAGGGCGTGGACGCCAAGCCTGGCCATCCGTTCGACTTCCGCGACAGCCGCCTGCATGTCCCAGAACGGCGTCAGCATCAGCGGGATGAATCGACCCGGTGCAGCGCCGGCCCAATCATGCACATGCCAGTCGTTGTAGGCGCGGATCGCAGCCAGGGCGACCTCGGGATCCTGTCTGGAGGTCGTCTGGAAGCGCGCACCCGCGAAACCGGGAAAGGTAGGAAAGCAGATCGAACCCAGGATGCCATTGGCGTCCATATCCTCGACACGTGCCTTGATGTCCCAGGTGCCCCGGCGCATCTGCTCATAGTTGAGCGGCTCCATGCCGTACTCTTCCTTCGGGCGTCCGACGACAGAGTTCAGGCCCATATAGCCGGCGGCCTTCTCTTCAAACATCCAGACGTCGCGGCCATCACGTTGCTCGATGTGCGGCTCACGCCCTTTGAGGCGCTCGGGCCAGTGGGGTTTGAAAGCACCCGGAGGCTCGATGACGTGGTCGTCAACGCTTACAAGGATCATGTCATCGACGGTCATGGGGCCTTTTCCTCGTTTCCACGGGCGGGCTTGGCGCCGCCTGCAATCCGGGCGCAGTCTTGAGCCGCCGCGCCATTCAGATTTGCGTTCTATTACAAAATTGCCAAAAGTGTCTAGAAAATATGATTGGGTTGTCGGCAGGAATCACGGCGCGCCGCACGGCGCAGCCAGGATCGAGGAAGAGACATGATCCGCCGGATGGACCACTTCACGGTCGTCACAGACCGCCTCACGGAGACCGTGAATTTCTACACCATGCTGGGCCTCAAGGCGGGTCCACGACCTGACTTCGGCGTGGGTGGTGCCTGGCTCTATGTTGACGACCATCCGGTGCTTCACATCGTCGAGACCAGCCTTATGCCGGAGCCGAGGCGCGGCGCTCTCGATCACATGGCATTCTTCGCGGAGGACTTCGTCGGAACGGCCGAAAAGATCACTGCGGCCGGCCTGACCTATCGCGTGATCCGCACGCCACGCCCGTTCAGCGTCTGGCAGATGTTCCTGTTCGACCCCAACGGTGTGGAGGTCGAACTGGATTTTGCCCAGGATGAAACGCCGCCCGAAGACTGGAAAGCCCACGCCGGGTTGGGCCCTCGATAACCGCTCAGGTCAGCGCGGATGTCAGCCGTCGGCCGGCTTCGCGAAGGGCGGAGCCGATATCCTCAAGCGCACCATCATCATGCTGACCCAGCAGCATCACGCCCACGATCGTGAACGCTACGTCGCCCCCCCGGTCAAACACCGGCGCCGCGATGGTCTGAACACCCTTGGTGAAATAGCCCTTGTCAGCCGCCCAACCGCGCTTGTCAGCGGCCTCGACCTGATCCCAGTATTCCTCGAAAGTGAGAGGCGTCTGCCATCGCAAGGCATCGAAGGCGGCCTTCAGCTCCTTGCGGGTCCAACCCAGGTGGGGAGCCATCACCCGGCCTGTAGAGGCCATAAGGACCGGAAGACGCTGCCCCTCGGCCATTTCGATGCGGACATTGGCGGGGCTGGGCACGCTCCTGATCAGAACGATCTTGTCGGGTCCGAGCCGCTTCCACAGGGTGACGGTGATATTGAAGCGATCAGCGAGGTCGCGCATTTGCGGCGTAGCGGCCGCGACCCGTTGGCCTTCGGTCAAAAGGTTTCCCACCAGGGTCGTGAGTCCGACGCCGACGGAATAGGTCTTCATTACCGGATCGAACTCCACGACATCCTCGAGCACCAGGGTGCGAAGGATGTTGAAGCAGGTGCTGGCATTCAGGCCGAGGCTTCGCGAGATCGTGACCGAACGCGTCGGCCCACCCGCCTCCACGAGAAACTTCAGGATCCGGATGGCATTCGCGGCCGGCTTGACGATCACCATCTTTTCCGATGCATCGTTCGACGCCGCATCGGACACGTCCCGAAGCTCTACATCTGCCGGAACGCCCTGTTCCGTCGCTGATCGCGCCATGCGCATCCCACCTTTGACCAACCGCTTCCGCAATCGGGCGATTCACTATCAGAAACCGGGGCTGGCGCGAAACGTCGGCTTGGCCATCCGTCCGCCGCACGTTCTGTTATCACAATCATATTCCGCATAGCGTCGCGCTTCGCGCGGCTGAGGATCAGGCAATCGATGGAAAACAAGATCGCGCTTTGCAGAGGCTGTCGTGTCGGAGAACGACCATGCCGGTTTGGTGCCGACAACCTCGTCGCGCTGTCGCCACAAGAGGGTCTCGTCCGCCTTGTCTGCCCTCCCGATTTCGACGGAGGCCCTGAAGTCGCGCACGGCGGCTGGATCGCAGGAGTGTTCGACGACGTCCTCGGACGCTTCCTGAACCATTGGAACGTGAAAACCGTCACGGCCAATCTCTCGGTGAACTATCTCATGCCGGTGCCGACCGGCCAGCCCTTGACCGTGGGGGTCCGGATCCTGTCCCGGGAGGGCCGTCGTATCACGATGGCCGGAACGCTGAGGCTTCAGGGCGAACAGCGGGATCGCGCGACGGCCGAAGGGATCTGGGTGGAAACACGACCCGATCACTTCGAGCGGCACCGCAATCAGCTTTCCGCCTACCTCAGCTCGTCCGGAAAGGACGACGGTCCGGTCTGAATCCACCGGCAAGCGCTCGCCCGAGCGATCAGGGCAGCTGGCCCGGGACGACAGATCTGGAAGCGCTCAGACTTCCTTCATCGGGATCGAAACATCGGCGAGACGGACCACATCGATCTCGCGACGCGACGCCAGCCACTGACGTCCAGCAATGAACTCCGGGGCGGCATTGATCGATTCCACGGCCTGCACCCTGTTCTGCGACAGGTGAAACACGGCGAACTTTCGGGCAGCAGGATCACCACGCACGACGATCTGGTCCACATCGAACGGCATGCCCGCAATCTGGAGCTTCAGATCGTATTGATCGGACCAGAACCATGGCGTCTCGGACTTCGGTTCCGCGGTGCCGCAAATGGCGGCGGCGGCCTGTCGCGCCTGCTCAAGGGCATTGGGCACACTCTCGAGCCGAACGGAGCGTCCATAGAGAGGCATGGGCCTCTGCGTCATGTCGCCCATCGCAAAGATGTCAGGGTCGGAGGTCCGGGCCTGACCGTCAACGATCACGCCGTTTTCGCAAGCCAGGCCCGCATCCCTGGCAAGATCATCGTTCGGAACGGCACCGATCCCGACCAGAACCGCATCACACTGCAGGACGGCTGCGCCCGCAATCCGGACGCCCGACACCTGACCGTCGAGGCCATCGAACCCCTCGACCACCGCGCCGAAGTGAAAGCGCACGCCGTACGCTTCATGAACCTCGCGAAAGAAGTCCGAGAGCACCGGTCCGGCCACCCGGGCCAGCAGCCGATCCTCTCGCTCGATCACATGGACGTCGACGCCGAGTTTGCGGGCGGAGGCCGCGACCTCAAGCCCGACATAGCCACCACCGATAATCGCCAGTCGGAAGCCGGGCTTGAACCAGGCCTTGATCGCCTCGGCGTCCTCGATGGTCCTCAGTTCGAGGAAGCCCTTGAGGTCGCTGCCCGGCAGGCTCAGGCGGCGGGCCCGTGCGCCGGTCGCCAGGACGAGGGTGTCGTAGGTCAGGACTTCGTCAGTCGACAGCGTCACGCTTTTGCTGGCCCGATCGACGCGGATCACGCGCGTCGAGGTTCGCAGCGCGATGTTCGAGTCCGCGTACCAACCACGGGGCCGCAGAAGCAGCCCGTCCGCATCCACATCGCCCTTCAGCCATCCTTTGGATAGCGGTGGCCGCTGATAGGGCGGATGTGGCTCCTCACCAATGATTGTGATGGGGCCTGAGTATCCGTTCTGGCGCAGGTTCGCCGCGAGTGCCCCGCCGCCGTGTCCCGCGCCGATGATAATCGTTGTCATGCGTTCTGTTCCATTTTCGGGGCCGCTGGCGGGTGGAGTTGATGGGCGACCTGCGGAGCATCGAGCCCCTGGCCTCCCCTCCCCCGAACATCACCCATGATGCAGAGAACTAAGTGGAGCGGTTCCCTCGAGGACTTCTGACTTCACCAGCTGTACATTCCATGTCGCGATATCGCCGGGTGCCATCAGGCCAAAAGAGATTCCCGCCAGCTCGGCAATTCGTCCGAACCAGCGCCCTGACTGACCCACCTTGGTGGTTCCGTCTGCGCCAAGTCTTCACAATGCCGCTAGGGATTCAGACGAGTGCAGACAGAAGGGTCCGCTGCACAACCCATTGCGCTGTAATTCGGACTGAACGCTCCGGACGCCATGCGGAGATTTCGATCGCAACCCTCCCGACCAGTCTTCGGCGACCTCCGTTCAGAATAGCGATACCGACCGCCGGCCCGTCAAGAACAATTGAACAGTTTTGCTAATTTGACTCGTTTCACGCGCTCTAACGTTGGATGCACCCGTCGAGGGCAGAGACAAGTTGGCGTTTGCCTGCCCCCACCGCCACGGCACCGGAACAGTTTCAAGGCACGCACCTGAGCCGCACTGGCCGGGTGGAACACCCTTGCCAAACCGACGTCACGCGCCCTGACCTGCTTGGGCCGGCGGAGGTCACTGGCCGTTGTACTGACCTCACACGTTCGGGCCGACGCCGGCTCCAGGGAGTGCCCCGGAACGCCGCGGGCTGCTCGCTTGACACCCCGGGTCCTGTCACCGGACTATGCGCCATGGTGACAAAGCCGGCGATCTCCGAACTGGAGGAGACTCTCACGACCGCCTTCAGTGAGCGGCGGAGTCCGCTCAGGGCGATCACGTCACGCGTCGATCCAAATGATGCGGAAGACCTGCTTCAGGACGCCGCCCTTCGCGCCATCGAGACGGAACGCCGGACCCCGGTTCAAAAGCCGCTTCATCTGCTGCGTCGCATCCTGCGGAACCTTGCAGTCGATCACCTGCGCAGCCGGGCCCGAACCACACGGGTTTTCCATCCCGCCGAAGCCCCGGATATCGCCTGTGAGCGGGTCGGGCCGGAACGGCAACTGGTCGCCAGCGAGCGCCTGCATCGGGCCTTCGCCATCATCGACAGCATGCCCCACCGCCGGCGCGAGGTTTTCCTCCTGCACCGGATCGATGAGCTGACCCATCTGCAGATCGCCCGCCGCCTCGGCATCAGTACCAAGACGGTCGAGAAACACGTCAGCCTGGCCATGGTCCAGCTCTCGCGCGAGATCGATCGCGAATGAGTCCGGGTTTCGGGGTGGGGGTGGAGACCGTCCGCGCGTCTATATGGGGGTCAGCAAGGCACGGACGGACGCGATGATCAGGGACGAGCGCGCGCGTGAAGAGGCCGGGCATTGGTTTGCGATCATGCGTCGTGGCGCAACGACGCTGGAAGAACGCAAGGCCTTTGACCGCTGGCGCGCTGATGCCACCAACCAGCGGGCCCTCGACGCCATGCATGAGCTCTGGGGGGAACTGGCTGTCCTCAAGACCCGGACCGTTCAGCCCGCCGCACGGCCTGTGCCAAGCCGCCGCGCCTTCATGATCGCAGCCTCGGCGGCCGCCATGGTGGCCGTGGGAACGGGTGCCGTCCTGATGCCCCGGCTGATCCAGACCGAGGTCCGGACCGGCATCGGGGAACAACAGACCCGCGCCCTCCCCGACGGCAGCGTCATGGCGGTGAATGTTGACAGCCGCCTCCAGTATGAGTTCGACGACCGCCGCCGGGTCAGAATGGATGACGGCGAGGCGGCCTTCTACGTCCGCAAGGACCCGGACCGGCCCTTCGTCGTCTCCGCCGGGGCCTATGATGTCCGGGCCATCGGTACAGCCTTCAACGTGCGGCGGCGCGGCGACGCGATGGAGGTGTCCGTCAGCGAGGGCGTGGTCGCCATCATCGACCGTGAAAACGGCCGAGAGCTGATGCGTTTGCGCGCCGGGGAAATGAGCGTCCTGCCGCCGGAGCCGGCACAGACGCGCGCGGCGATCCTGCCGGTGCCCGTCGAGAGCGTCGCCCAGTGGCGGATGCGGGTCCTCGAATACGATGATGTCCCGGTGCGGGCCCTGATTGCAGAGCTGAACCGTTTCTATGACCGACCGCTCCGGATCGACGGGACCGCCCTCGCGAACCGCCGCATCACGGTGCGGCTCCGCGTCGAGGACCGGGATCGCACCTTGCAGACAGTCGCCGAACTGCTCGACGCCCGGATTGAACCCGGATCCGGTTTTGACTCCCTCGTGGCAGCGCCGGCTCTCACAGGCTGAACCGTCTCACCCCCGGGGAGGTAGGGGTTCGGCGGTTCTGAACGTCTAAGTCAGGAAATGTCCTTGGGAGGGAACGAATGCGCAGACTGATGGGTACGGCGATGTTGCGCCGCTTGGCGATGGCGGGCGTCGGAGCCACCGCCCTTACGGCCGGCCTGCCGCCGGTGGCGATGGCCCAGGAACAGACCGCCGCATTTGACGTCCCGGCCCAGAGGCTGTCGTCCGGCGTCCGGGTTCTGGCCAGCCAGGCCCGGGTTTCCCTCGCGGCCCCGTCCGACCTCGTCGAGGGCCTCACGGGTCCGGCCGTAAACGGACAGATGAGTGTCCGGGCGGCGCTGAACCAGCTCCTCGCCGGCAGCGGGCTGGAAGCCCAGTTCGTCAGCCCGGACAGCGTCCGCATCGTCAGAAGCACAGCCGGGGTCATCACGACCCAGCCGGCCCAGGCCAATGCCGCCGAGCTCGATGAAATCATCATCGTCGGCTCGCAGATCCGCGGGGCGCGGGTCAATGACGCCCTGCCTGTCACGGTCCTTGATTCAGAGGACCTGGACGGCGTGGCAGCGACCAACGGCGATGAGCTCTTCCGCGCCATTCCCCAGGCGGCAGACGTCGCCTTCAACGAATCCCAGGACGTGGGCGGCATCAACGATGCGCGCGGCGATACGGCCTCCATCAACCTGCGCGGTCTGGGCACCGGCAACACCCTGATGCTGCTGAACGGTCGCCGGATGATCCTGCACCCGGGCACCCAGACGGAAAACCTGGTGCCCGTGGCCACGGTCAACACCAACGCCATTCCGACCATGGGCGTCAGCCGGGTCGAGGTCCTGCTCGACGGGGCCGCGGCCCTGTACGGCACCGATGCGGTCGCGGGCGTGATCAACACAGTCCTCAGGTCGAATTTCGAAGGCCTGTCCGTCGAGGCCGGTGGCGGCGGTGCCGAAGGCACCAGCATGCGTCAGTACGACTTCAGCCTGCAGGCCGGTCGTGACTTCAATGACGGTCGCACCAATATCTCGATCATGGGCGACTACAGCACGCGCAGCGAGCTGTGGGCACGCGAGCGGGACTATGCCCGCACCAGCGATATCCGTCGGCTGGTTGCCGGCACGCCTTTCGAGGGTGACACCGACTTCGACAACAGCTCGATCGATACGCCCTGGGGCGAGTTCATTCGTCTGACCAGCACCTACGGTACGACCACCCAGGGCACCCGGGTCAATGGCCAGACCCTGACCACCAGCAGCGTCTTCCATCTTCAGCCCAGTACCAACCCGGGCTGCGTGGCACCGGGCTCCGTGGCCGGTACCTGTTTCGACAACTCCGTCCTCACGACCGCCACCGAGGACGCCAATCTCCGCTATAACGTCAATGATGTGCGGGCGCTCGTCGGGGCCAATGACCGCTACAACCTGTTCGCCTTCGTCAATCACGAGTTCGACAACGGCCTGGAGTTCTTCGGCGAGGCCGGCGTCTACTATGCGGACTACAACACCCAGCGCGAGGCGGAGACCTCACTCGCGAACGCTCCGATCATCATGGCCGCGAACGCCTACTGGAACCCGCTCGGCCCGGTCGGCAGTCCCAACCGTCTGCCCGGACTCCTGACCGGCACCACCGGTTCGACCCCCTTCCCCGCCGAGGGCGCGCCCCTGATCATGCAGGACTACCGCGTGCTCGACGCGGGCCCGCAGAAGATCAATGTCGAGAGCCTCTCGACGCGGTTCCTGACCGGCCTTCGCGGCGCGTGGAACGGCTTCGACTGGGAATCGGCCCTGGTCTATTCGACCTCGAAGACCGATGACTCCATGCGCACGATCAGCAGCACCCTGTTCGAGGATGCGGTGTCGCGCACGACGCCGGATGCCTACAATCCCTTCATTGGCGGCAGTCTCATCGATCCCACGCGTGGCCCTGAAGTCGGCAATGCCCAGTCCATCATCGACAGCTTCATGGTGGATGTCTCGCGGGTGAGCGAGACCACCATGACCATGTGGGATTTCAAGCTCTCACGGCCCGACCTCTTCTTCATGCCGGCAGGGCCGGCCGGGATCGCGGCAGGCTTGGAGCTTCGTCGCGAGACCTTCTCCGATGACCGTGACGATCGCCTCGACGGTACCATCACCTTCACCAACAATGCGGGTCAGACCACCGGCAGCGACGTGATGGGAGCCAGCCCGACGCCGGACACGCGCGGCTCGCGCAGCGTCCAGGGAGCCTTCGTCGAACTGGCCGTCCCGCTGGTGTCGTCGGAAATGAACATCCCGCTGGTCCATTCGCTGGACCTGCAGCTGGCGGCGCGTGCCGAGAACTATTCGATTTTCGGATCCGTGGCCAAGCCCAAGGTCGCCCTCGCATGGCGCCCGGCCTCCTGGATGATGGTGCGCACGGCCTGGTCCGAGGGTTTCCGCGCCCCGAACCTGCCCCAGCTCTATGAGGAGGGCGTTGAGCGTTCGAACACCCGCACGGACTGGATCCGGTGCGAGATCGAGGTGCTGGCCGGACGGATCGCCAATTTCAATGCCTGTAGCGCCAGTGTCAGTTCGCTCAGCCAGCGCTCCGGCAGCCAGGAGCTCAAGCCGGAAGAGTCCGAAAACTTCACCGTCGGCATGGTCGTTGAACCGCGTTTCCTGCCCACTGAATGGGGCAAACTGACCCTCACGGTGGACTACTGGAACATCCAGCAGGAAAGCCTGATCGGGATCTTTGGCGACGCAAATGCCCTGACGCTGGACTATCTGCTGCGCACCCGGGGCAGCTCAAACCCCAACGTCATCCGTGCCGCCCCGACCCAGGCCCAGATTGACGCTGCCGTCGGCACCGGAATCGCTCCGGTCGGTACCCTGGTCCGGGTCCTCGACAACTACCGCAACCTGCAGCCGCGCGACGTCGATGGCATTGATTTCGGGGCCTATTATGACCTCGATGATACGCCCTGGGGCGACTTCAGCTGGCGCCTCAACGCCGCCAAGCTGCTGACCTTCTTCCAGGACCCCAGCGAGGAGTCAGCGCTTCTGCTGGATGCCCAGGCTGCGGGCGACATCGACCCCAGTGTCCGGATCGTCGGTGCCAACGACCTGCGGCTCCAGAACGGCTTGCCGGAATGGCGGGCGACCTCGACGATCACCTGGCGCAACGGCAGCTGGGGAGCCGGCCTCTACAGCAGCTATGTCAGCGAAGTGGTCGACACCAGCGCCACCCTTGCCGACGGTACCGAGTGGGTGGTCGACGACTGGCTGACGCACAACGTCTATGCCCAGTACGACTTCGACATACCGGGCGTCCTCAACGACACCCGCATCCGGGTCGGGGTCCGCAATATCGAGGGCAAGGATCCGCCGCTCGCTGACCAGTCGGCCGGCTATCTGGGCAGCCTGCACTCCAACCGCGGGCGCTGGTTCTACGCCACGCTCCGCAAGCGCTTCTGACCTGATGGCGGCACCGGGATGACCGGTGCCGCCGGTCTGCTCCAGCGTCCGGGCTATAGTCCTGGTCGACCGGACTGACGGGGGCTGCCGATCTCCGCCGCGACGGGGTAGCGATTGTCCTGGAGAGTCTCCGATGAAGACGATGCATTCGATCCTGTTCGCCGCGGCCCTTCTGGTCCTGCCGGCCACGGTCGTCACGGCTGCAGCGGCCCAGGATACGGCCGCGCCGGAAACCCCGGCCCGGGCCACCCTCCCGGAGCGGGTGGTCTTTCGCAGCCTGGACGACGCACGCACCGAGCTGGTCGCCTACCTCTATTCACCCGAAGGCGTTCAGGGCGCAGCCCCGGCGGTCGTCCTGATGCATGGGCGGGCCGGCGCCTATTCCTCCCTCGCCAACGGGGTCTATGACGCGACCACCCTGACCATGCGGCATCGCTACTGGGCGCAATACTGGTCGGAGCGCGGCTACTATGCACTGGTCGTCGACGGCTTTGGTCCCCGGGGCTATCCGGGGGGCTTCGAGCGCGGCAGCTACAGCGAACGTCCGGATGAAGTGAACGAGGTGACCGTGCGCCCGCTCGATGCCTATGGCGCCCTGCGCTATCTCCGCACCCTGCCGGCTGTCGACGATGACCGGATCGGGGTGATGGGCTGGTCCAACGGCGGCAGCGCCACCCTCGCAACCATGGCTGACGACAAGCCCGGCGACATGCGCCGCCTGGGGTTCCGCGCGGGCCTCGCCATGTATCCGGCCTGCGGCCTGCACAACCGCTTCGACCGAACCGGCTACCGCCCCTATGCGCCGGTCCGCGTGTTCATGGGCACCGAGGACGAAGAGGTCTCTCACGACCGCTGTCGCGACCTGATCGGTACCAGCCGGGCGCGCGGCCATCCCGTGACCTTCACCTCCTATCGCGGGGCTACCCACAGTTTCGACGATCCGGGCACCCGCCGCCAGTCTGTGCCGGCCAATGCGCGCGCCACGGCAGATGTCCGGGAACAGGCCGCGATCTTCTTCGCCGAAGCCCTCGCCCCCCGCCTGCCCTGATGGGACCTCCCCCGAACCAGCCAGCCGTCAACAGGTAAGCTCTCCGATGTCGCTGAAGCCCTTGTCCCTGCTGTGTGCCGTCCTTCTGTCGGCCACCACAGTGCTCGCCCAGGAAGTCCCCGCCCCCGTTCGTCCGGGCGCAGGATCGGGCGGCGATATCGTCAGCTACGACCAGATACATCACCCGGTCGTCGGGCGGGGGGGCATGGTGGTCAGCCAGAGCGCCCCGGCATCCGAAGTCGGGGTCGAAATCCTGCGCCGGGGCGGCAATGCCGTCGACGCGGCGATCGCGGTCGCCCTCGCCCAGGCGGTGACCCTGCCCCGCGCCGGCAACCTCGGTGGCGGCGGCTATATGCTGGTGCATATGGCGGCGACGGCCGATCAGCCCGCCGTCGATCTGGCCATCGACTACTATGGGGTTGCCCCCCGGGCCCTGACCCCGGACCTCCTGCTGGATGACAATGGCCGGTTCGACCGGACCACGCCCGCCGGGTTCCGCAACGCCTCAGTGCCCGGCACGGTGGCAGGCCTCTGGGAGGCCCACCAACGCTTCGGCAGCCTGCCCTGGTCCGACCTGGTCGCGCCCGCCATCACCCTGGCCGAAGAGGGGGTCCTCCTGAGCGACGGCGAGGCCGGGGCCACCGCAGGCCGGGCCGCCGTCCTGGCCCTCGATCCCGGAGCCCGTGAAGCCTATCTGAAGCCCGACGGCACTCCCTATGGCCCCGGCGAACGCTTTCGACAGCCCCAGCTGGCCTGGAGCCTGCGCCAGGTCCAGGCGGGCGGTGCCGACGCCTTCTATCGCGGCGAACTGGCCCGCAGGATCATCGCCGGGGTCGAGGCCGGCGGCGGGATCATGGACGCCCGCGACATGGCCGACTATCGCGTCGAGGTCAGCGAGCCGCTGTGGTCCGACTACCGCGGCTATCGGATCGCCCACATGCCCCCGACCGCCTCGGGCGTCAGCGTTGCCGAGGCCCTGAACATCCTCGAACTCTGGCCGCTGCGCGACATGGGCTGGGGCAGTGTCGACAGCCTGCACCTGCTGGCCGAGACCCTGAAGGTTGTCGCGGCGGACCGCCGCCTGCTGGGCGGAGGCCCCCAGTGGCGCACGCCCTCGACCGGCCTCGCCAGCAAGAGCTTCGCGCGTGAACGGGCCGGTCTGATCCGGCTCGACCGGGTCCTCGGCGAGGGAGACGTCCCGGTCGGGGACCCCTGGCCGCACGAGAGCCGCGACACGACCCATTTTTCCGTCGCCGATGCCGCGGGCAATGTCGTCAGCAACACCTTCACCCTCTCCAACTCCTACGGTGCCCATGTGGCCCCGCCCGGCACCGGCATTCTGCTCAACAACTCCCTCGACAATTTCTCGTGGGGCAGTGCCGACGATGCGGTCACGGCGAACCATCCCGAGCCGGGCAAACGGGTCAGATCGACCATCTCGCCCATGATCGTGTTCGGCCGCGACGACCGGCCCTGGCTGGTGACCGGCACGCCGGGCGGCAGCTATATCGTGCCCACAATGGTCCAGCTGGTCGTCAACATCATCGACCATGACCTCAACGTCGCCGAGGCCGCCATGCGCCCCCGGATCAATCAGGGCAGCGCCGGACGGCCGCTGGAGTTCGAAGCCGGCTATTCCCGCGACATCGAACGCCTGCTGGAGGCCCGCGGCCATGAAGTCAGCGGCTCGGCCACCATGGGCAGCACCCAGTCGATCATGATCGACGGTGACCGGTTCCTCGGCGCCGCCGACACCCGCAGACCCGATGCCCTCGCCCTGGGAGTCCGTTGAACACGCCCAGGCCCTTGCCCTAGTTCACCAGCCGGGTCCCGCTCGCACCCATTCCGCCGGCATTGGGGCCAACCCCGATGGGGACAGGTACGTCGCTGCCGTCATAGTCGGCATTGATGCGGATCCTCGCAACGCCGTTCGAAAGGACCTGCCTCGCGACAATCACCGTCCAGGCGCTGTCCTCGGCCGCAACGCCGTTGCCGGTGACCTGAAGAAAGCCGTTACGGACATAGACGACCCCCAGCAGTCGCTCGACGTTGCTTCCCGGGAGGATGATGTTCGGTGAGTTGCCCGCGACCGTTGCCATGACCATGCCCGCATACGGTCCACTCTTGCGGCCGATCAGATTCACCCGGGCGTACATACCGCCAAAAAGTGGATCCGAGCCGTGATCAAAGAAGAGGAAGACGTCCTCTCCCTGCAGCCTTCCGTGGCCCAGCAGTTGAAGATTCTTCCGGAAGAAATGGTTGCCGGGCCTCAGCACGACGGTCGTCAGGTTTTTTATGATTATGGGCCGACAGTGAATGGCGGGGTCGAGATAGTGTGTGCCGTTATCTTCATAAGTTATCGGGTTACTTTGTCCGTTTCCTGTGAAGGGGCATCCATTCAGGCTGGGGAAACCCATTGAGGCGAACGGGTCGGCAATGGAGGCGGCTCCCTGGCCCGGTGTCGGCGTCATGCCGCCGCCGGTTGCCGCCAGCACGGACTGGATCTTGCGGCCCTCGATCTGCGCCGTGCCCTGGACAATGATCTCCGCGTTGGAGTGAACGCCACAGTCCGGGGCCATGATGCGGGAGCTGCCCACCAGGTCGATCATTCGGCCGGAAGTCCCGGTCCCAAGGACACAGAGGGGAGTCTTCCCAACGGATACCGCCGTGGCCAACGCCTCGAACCGCCAGCCGCCCGGCGGCAGCATATTGGCGAAGAATGAGATGCGGTGACCCTCAAGCCTCACCTGGATCGCGCGCTCCTCGTCCTGTTCAATCACCTCATATTCCGCCTCGACCGTGGGTGCCCCGGCCCATTGGCTCAGTTGAGCCACCACAAAGGCCTCGGCCCGTCCACGGGCCGCGGCTTCATCCGCCGCCAGGCCAAGGGTGGGGGCTGCGGCCAGGGCCGCCGCGTCAGCAATGTCCTGGAGCCGGGTCTTGGCGGACATAACGGCAAGAAGATCGATCGCCCCGACGCTCAGCATGGCGACCGCCGGCACGGCCAGGGCGAAATTCAATGCGATGGAGCCCCGGGTCTCGCGCAGAAGCCCCTGCACTATCTCCTGAACCCGACGGCGAAGGCCGGAGATCATGCCTCCCTCGCGCTCATCAAATCCACCCGGCCTGTCATCACAGAAGCCGACCGACAATCCCGGACAGCATCAGGGGCAGACATGGGCTCTCCCGGATTTCTCAAGGCGAAGGCGCAATATGTCGACAGTAGCCGCCCAAGGTTTGTCCGGGCGTCAAAGAACGTTGCCATTTGAACGGCGATTCGGGCAAGGCGGCACGCAAGCGATGCCCGGCCCCGGCTGACGGGATGTCGTGACGGGTCGATTGACGCCCGCCCCGCACATTCTCGAAAATCGCCGGCTCCTTTTCATCCGGGAAGTTGCAAAGGCCCCTGACGAGCCGACCGAAGGCGATCCGTCGTTCGGGTGCCGGCACCTCTCGACCAACTCACGGGCTTCCCGTTCATGGGTCAGTCCTTGAGCCAGGGCCTGCGTCCGGCTTACAACAGGCGGGATGGCCATCGAACCGATACCGCTGGACCCGCTTGAGCGCGGTTACCTGGGCGTTCTGCGTATTCGTTCGGTATTCCTGTGGCTGACACTGTCGGCCATCGCCGCAGCTGCCGACGCCAGCCTGCATGGGCGCGCTGGCATCCCCTTCGGGTATCTCGCCGGCCTCACCTTCGGATGGGGCGTCATCACAGTGGTCTTTCTCGTCCCGGGTCGCTGGCGTCGCTGGGGCTATGCCTTTACCGACAGGGAGCTGCACGTCGCGAACGGGTGGCTCACGCGGCGGCATACCGTCGTACCGGTCTCTCGCGTGCAGCACATCGATGTCAGCCAGGGCCCCCTCGAGCGCAGCGCCGGGGTTGCGACGCTCAGCCTCCATACGGCCGGGACCGAACAGAACCTCGTTGTCCTCCCGGGCATAAGGCGCGAGCGGGCCGAGGAAATCCGGGATGTGATCCGCAGCCGCATCAGCGACGCACCCTGGTGAGCGAAACCCATCCACAACCCGCAGAGCAGGTTCTGCCGCCCCGCCGCCTCGACCCCCGCACGGTCCTGATAAGAGCGCTTCCGGGCCTGCCCTCCGCCATTCTCGCCGTGCCCGTAGTATTGGCCGCGTCACGCGGGAGCGGGCTGACGCTCGCCATTGCTCTCATGATTTCGGCCCTGCTGATGGGAGTCGCCCTCATCGCGGGCTGGCTGAGCTGGCGCATGTTCACCTATCAGGTGCTGCCGGATCAGCTGGTGATCTCGCGAGGGATCATCCATCGGTCGCGCCGGTCGATCCCCGCCCAACGCATCCAGGATGTCTCGATCAAACAGGGTGTGCTGGCGCGCCTGATCGGGCTGGCCGAGGTCCGCATCGAGACCGGCGGCGGCGAGAAGGACGAAGGTCGCCTCGATAGCGTCAGCCTCGCCGAAGCCCATCGGCTTCGCGAGCTTCTTCGCGGCATGAGCCGGGCCGCCGCGGGCTCCGCTACAGTCACGCCCCTGAGCAGTGACGCTGACGAGCCCATCCTGTTTCAGCTGAGGTTCGGACGTCTGCTGTTTTTCGGGCTGTTCAGGTTCTCGCTGCTCTGGATCGCCGCCATTCTCGGTGCCGCCCAATACCTCGATCAGGCGCTGGATCTGGACTGGGACCGGTGGGCGCAGGTTTGGGACGGGGCCCGGCAGGAACTGCAGTCGCGGCTCAGTCTGGCGTTCGCCCTTGGCGCGACGGGTGTAGCCATCGGGCTTGGACTGATGGCGGGGGTCATCCGGACGATCCTCCAATACTATGGCTTCAAGCTCTCCCTTGCCGACGGCCGGTTCCGATACAGTCGCGGGCTTCTCACGCGGAGCGAGGTGGTGGTCGCCCGCCGGCAGATCCAGCTGGGCCTTGTCGAATGGGGGCTGCTGAGCGGCGCACTCGGCTGGTGCGCATTCAAGGTCCAGACCCTCGGAGGCAGCGATCACGTCTCTGGCCGTCAGGAGCTTGCGCCATTCGCCAGGGCCTCCGAGGTCCAGCCGCTCATCGCCTTGGCCGGGCTCCCCGTCTTCGACCGGTCCGGACTCAGACCGGTTTCCGCCTGGCATACCCGGATTGCCCTCACCGGCTTTGTGGCAATCCCGGCGTTGATCCTGGTCGTGGCGGCCATCTGGTTTCCGCTCGTCGGTCTTCTCCTGTTCACCCTGCCCCTGCCGCTGGTCGTGGCGCTCCTGCGGCGTCGCCACCATCGCTACGCGCTGGCCGAAACCAGCTTGCAGGTCAGTCGGGGTGTGCTGAAGCGACGGGAGTGGACCGTTCCCTATGGCAATATCCAGTCCGTCACCCTCCGGCGCGGGCCTCTGCAACGACGAATGGGCGTCACGTCCGTAAGGATCGACACCGCCGGTGGAAGCGGGCTCAACGGCCCCCACATCCATGACCTGTTGCACAGGGATGCGACGGAGCTGGTGCGCCGGCTGGTTGAACGCGTGGAAGCCGCTCGATCATCCGCGCGCTAAACACCCTGTAGCCACCGCGGGGCAGATTGTCCGCACCGATGACACGCCTTGTCATGCCCTCTGTTCCGTTTCCAAAGGCCGACAGGGCGTCGCGACCCCATCGCGGGACCGCAATTTCCTGACAGAATATGGCGCACGGGTGACATAACCCGCCCCGGACCCGGCCTCGCAGGATGGCTACGATGGTGCCAAGGCCGGGCCGCCCTTCGGGGGTTGAGACCCAACGCCGGGAGGATTCGGAAGGGCGAGGGTTTGAGCGGCTTGTCGCAACACGCACGCCATGAAGGCGACGGCTGTCTGATGGTCGGATTGATCCTGACCGGCCTGTCGCGCCCGTTGCGGTGGTTGGCAGGAGCGCCCCCATGCTGACCTTCCAGCAACGCCGAGGCCTCCCGTTCTTCGTCCTGATCAGCCTGCCGGCCACGGCGATGGGGTTTGCCCTGTCGGTGCAGATTTCGGTGCTGAGCTGGATGCTGTCGACACGGTACGGCCTCGCCATCGAGGAGATCGGCCTGGTCTGGGCAGCGGGTCCCCTCGCCGGGATCCTTGGCCAGCTGCTGGTCGGTAGCCTCAGCGACCGCACCTGGTTCTGGGGGGGAAGACGGCGGGTCTTCATCATCGTCGGCGGCGCGGTCGCTGCCCTGTCGATCCTGCTGCTCCCGCAGATCGGCGTGACTTCCCGGGTGGTCGGCCTGCCCGGCGTGTTCGGCATCGCCATCACAGTGGCGCTGGCGCTGGATCTGGCCGTCAACGTCGGCTTCAGTCCCACCCGCGCCCTTATCGCTGACCTGACCGGGACAGGTTCCGAACGGGCGGCCGCCTACAGCATCATGCAGCTTGTGTCGGGCAGCTTCGGCGTCGCGGCCTACGCGATCGGCGCCCTGCTCGGCAATGACGTGCTCATCTATGTCGCAGTCGTGCTGGTGCTGCTCTTTGCGATCGTACCGGCCCTGCTGGTGACCGAACCCGAAACGCTGGCGGCAGACCTGCCGGCAGACTCCGGACCGCCGGCCGGGGTGCCGCCGGTCCCACCCCTCCCGACCCCGGAAAACGTCTGGATCGCGAGCGCAGGATCACTGTCTCCGCTCTGGGCGATCCTGATCTATGACATCTACGGCCTGACGGTCCGGATGACAGGCGCAAACCTGGCGGGCGGCACGGCCGAGCTTCTTTGTACGCTTGCAACCCTTGGGCTGGTCGCCCACGCCTTCCTGGGGCGGGAGGATCGACACACCGGCTTTCGCCGCATGGTCGCCGCAAGCGCCTTCTGCTGGCTCGGGGTGCAGCCGATCTTCGTCTATATGGTCAGCTTCCTGCAGGGCCGGATGCCCGGGCTGGACGATGCCGCCCTCGGCCAGGTGACCGCCCTCGCCTTTCTGGCGATGAACGGAGTCGCCGCCCTGGCCCCGCTCCTGCTTGGCCGACTGGCGCGCCGCGCGGGTGCACTCCAGGTCCACGTAGCGGCGGTCGCCGTGATGGCCGCCGGATGCCTGGCGATCTGGTTGTTCGTCACCGCACCCTGGCAGCTCTACGCCCTGATGGCCCTGTGCGGGCTCGGCTGGGGCTCGATCGTCAGCCTGCCCTTCGCGATCATGTCGGACCGGGTGTCGCCGACGCGCATGGGTCTGTTTATGGGCCTGTTCAACCTGTCGGTCGTCCTGCCCCAGCTGGTAACCAGCCTGGGGATCGCAACCCTGGTGGCGGCGGCCGATGACAAGGGCGTGGTGTTCGGCCTGTCCGGCCTGTTCCTCGGTCTCTCGGCCCTGCTCTGGTCCCTTGTCTCCCGCAACTCCCTCACTCTGAAAGGCGCCTCGCAATGAACCGCTTGCTGATCTGCCTGGCGCTCCTTCTGGCCCTGTGCGCCCACCCCGCCGCGGCCCGCGTCCCCGGCTCCGACACCGTCCAGCCTCCCCGCAATGTGCTGGAGAACGAGGTCGTCTATCACATCTTCCAGCGCAGCTTTCGCGACAGCGACGGCGACGGTCACGGCGACCTCACAGGCGTCCGGCAGGGCCTGCCCTATCTTCAGAGCCTCGGCGTCACGGCCATCCTGTTGACCCCGCTCTACCCCAGCCGGGTCTATCACAACTATTTCGCCACGGATTTTGAAGGCATCGACCCCCGCTACGGAACGATGGAAGACTATCGGGCCCTGGTCGCAGCGGTCCATGCGGCGGGGATGAAGATCTATCTCGACATGGAGTTCCAGTACCTGGCCGGCGGCCACCCCTGGTGGACCGCTGCCATGGCCGATCGCAACTCGCCCTACGCCGACTACATGCTCTGGGACGACCGCGCCGCTGGCATCGCCGAGGAAGGGCCCTTCGGTCTGCGTGAGATCCGCAACTTCAACCGCGACACCCATGGTGTGACAACCGTCAACCTCGTTCATCCCGGGGTCGGGGCCTATTTTGACGCCTATCTGCACGACTGGGTGGATCCGAACCGCGACGGCGACTTCACCGACGGTGCCGACGGCTTTCGGCTCGACCACATGATGGACGACCTCGATTCCAAGGGCATTCTGACCAATCTGTTTGCCGATTTCTGGAGACCGGCCTTCGACAGACTGCGGGCCATCAATCCCGACATTGCCCTCATCGCCGAGCAATGGGACTGGCAGTACGGCGAGGACTACCTGACCCGGGCCGATACCAGCGCCGTATTCGCCTTTCCAATCCATGAGGCCATCCGGAGCTGGGACCGCACGGCCCTGGTCACAGCCATCACCCGTACCGGCGAGGTCACACCGGCCGGCAAGGCCCAGTTGATCTTCGCAGAGAACCACGACGTCAGCCGCATCGCCTCCGACCCGGGGATGACACCTGAAAAGCTGCGCTCGGCGGCGGCCCTCGTCTTTCTGCTCCGGGGCACCCCGATCCTCTACTACGGTCAGGAACTGGGGATACGCGGCCGGAAGGACGCCGGCTATCAGACGGATGAAGCCGACATTCCGATGCGCGAAGCGTTCAAATGGGCCGCAATCGATGCCGCGCCTGAGCAGGCCATCTGGTACCGGCGCCCGGGTGAACGGTTCTGGGATCAGCGCTATGCCCGCGATCACGACGGAATTTCGGTCGAGGAGCAGCAGCTTCGTCCGGACTCGCTGCTCAGCCACTATCGCAGGCTGGCCAGCCTGCGCCGGACCCATGCCGCGCTTGTCGCGGGCGAGCAGGCCGTGATCGACGGTGACCCGAGATTGCTGATCGTGGAGCGAAGCACCGCTGATCAACGGCTGGTGATTGTCAGCAATCTGTCGGCGGAAGCGGTCGACTACACCGGCCCCGGCAGCTCAGGTCCTGACCTGATCGGCAACGGCACCGCCGCATTGCGGCCTTGGCAGACGGCGCTGTTCCTGATCCCCTGATCTCCGGGCCGTTGCCACCCCGGCAAGACTGTCAGCATATTGTCCTATGGTCGTTCAACCCATCTGCGAGCCTGTTCGCCTTCCGCTGGGGATCAATGCGCTCGTCACCCGTGTAACGGCGTCGGCTTCAGCACCGCCGCCCGCGCGGCTGCTGCATTTCCATGATGTCGCAGAGATCGTCCTGTTCGGAGAGACCCGCGGCCATTTCGAGTGCGACACGCTCAGCTTTCCGATCACGCCCGGCTGTGCGGTCTTCGCGCCGACGATGCGCTATCACGACTTCCACTTCGAGGCCGGTCCCAAGAACTGGACCTTGATCCAGGTCGACCCCTACGTCCTGACCCGGGTGACCAGTGTGCCCGTTCCGGCTGGACCGTTCTGCGTGAACCCGGACAAGGCCATGAAGGCACGCCTCGCAGTCCTCGCCGACTGGCTATCCGATGTCGCCACAAGCAACCCTGCCGATCCACTGATCGATCAGATCGTCGGCCTCATCATGCATGCGCTCTGCCAGATCCCGCAGGTCAGGGCAGAGGCGATGCCTGGGCGGGCCACCCAGCTCGCCCGCTTCATGCCGATCCTTGAGCGGTTGCGCGCCGACCCGGGCAATCCGGTTCCACTGCGCGAGGCCGCTGCGATCAGTCACCTGTCACCCGCCTATTTCTCCCGCCGGTTCGCCGCGGTGTTTGGTTGTGGCTACTCCGACTATGTCACCGCCTTCCGGCTGCACATCGCGTCGCGCTGGATAGCCACGACGAACCTGCAGCTTTCGGAGATCGCCTATGCATCGGGGTTTTCCTCTCCGTCGCATTTCTCGGCACGGTTCCGTGAACGCTTCGGCATGACCGCGCGCGAGTATCGCGACCGGCTGAAGTATCCCGCCTGATGGGCTGATCGCCAGACAATGGCCGCCGACAGAACAGCTGCCGGCGTTTCAGATGGCTGTTGTCAGACAGGTCATTCGACCCGGGTTGCGGCAGCCTGCGCCAGGGCCACCGCACCGAGGGGGCCGGCCGATGTTCCCAGGGCGGGCGCAGCGACGAAGGCCTCGATATCCTCGGCGATGGCGGGGGCCACACCATAACCGTTCAGGGATTCAACGAGCGCCTGACGCACCGGGGGCAACAGAAAGGGCTGCCCGGCGATAACGCCGCCGCCGATCAGAACCCTCTGCGGGGCAGTCGTCAGGACCAGATTGTGCATCAGGGCGGCGAGCGCTTGGACAACCTCCGTCCAGACCGGATCGGTCGGTGGCAGATCGGCGGCGCGAGCACCGGCCTGCGCCTCGATCGCTGGTCCGGACGCCAGACCCTCGACGCAATCCCCGTGGAAGCGACAGGCCCCCGGCCAATTCCGCCCGGCCATACGGGGGATCCGCAGGTGACCGGCTTCCGAATGCCCCAACCCCCGTACCGTTTGTCCCCTGATGACAGAGCCCACACCGATCCCGGTGCCCACCGTCACATAGGCATAGCTGTCCAACCCCCGGGCTCCGCCCCACCGCCCTTCCGCCAGGGCCGCGCCATTGACGTCTGTATCCAGACCGACCGGGACGCCGAAGGGTGTCATGCCTGCCAGCAGGTTCGCACCGGTCCAGCCGGGTTTGGGCGTATTGACCAGGGTTCCATGGAGCGGCGAGGCCGGGTCCAGCTCAAGCGGGCCGAAGCCCGCCACACCGATGGCCCGAAAACCGTGCTGCGCCTGCCAGCGGACCAGAACCGCATCGATGGCCGCCAGGGTTTCCGCCGGCGTCGTGGTCGGAATCCGGACCGTCTCGCGGATGTCACCCGGCCCTGTGGCCAGCAGACAAACGCATTTGGTGCCCCCCATCTCGACACCGGCGAACGGCAGCTCAACGTCGCTCATCCTGTCAGCCCCCATTCATCATCCGGCCCCGGAACCAGAGACCAGACACCCGCCCTCGACCAGCCGGCCATGCGGCAGGGTGCGCTCCTGGATGACCGCGTCATTGAACATCGACCGCGCCGCTGAACGCGACGAGGTCCCGATGAGCAGCGAACGACCGGAGGCGAGGCTGATGCGTGCCGACCCGACCAGTGGCTGCCCCAGCACATAATTCCCGCGAAACGGATCGGCCGGGTAGAAACCCAGGGTCGCGAAAACATACCAGGCGCTCATCTGGCCGCAGTCGTCGTTGCCGGTGATGCCGCGGGGCGTGTCATTGTAGAAGCGCCGGGCGATCTCCCTGACCAGTTCGGGACCTCGATCAGGCCGGTCGCTGTGCGCATAGAGCCAGGCGATATGGTGGCTGGGCTCATTGCCATGGGCATACTGACCGATCAGCCCCTCCTGCCCCTGGTGCGGATCATCGCCCGCCCCGGTCTGGGCGAAGAAGCGGTCCAGCATGGCGGTGAAATTCCGCCGCCCGCCCATGGCTGCGATCAGGCCATCGACGTCATGCAGCGCCGGTGTCCAGCTGTACTGCCAGGCATTGGCCTCGGTGTAGTCGCCGGGGGTGCCGAGCGGCGACGTCGTTTGCAGCGGATCAAAGGGTGTGCGCCAGGCCCCCGAACTGTCCCGACCCCGCGCGAGCCTCGTCTCCGGATCCACGAGATTTCGATAGGTCCCCGCGCGCGCCGCGAACCGGCCTGAGGCGTTCGTGTCGCCGGCCATCATCGCCATATGGGCGGTCGCAGCATCACCGATCCCGGCTTCGAGCGTCCTGGAGACCGCCTCATTGGGAAACAGATCGTTGGGATAGTAGCCGAAGCGCTCGACCGCATCCCAGTCCGCGAGCCGGTGGTTCGTGGTTGAGGTCTTGATCATGGCCGCCAGGGCTTCGGTGCCGTCGAAACCCCGGAACCCCTTGGCCCAGGCATCGGCGATCACCGGCAAGGCGGGGTTTCCGATCATGCACCAGGTCTCGCGACCCCAGATCGGCCAGAGCGGCAGATGCCCCTGGGCCCGATGATGGTCCAGCAGGGTCAGGACGAAATCATCGACCCGCTCCGGCACCAGCAGGGTGTAGAGCGGATGGGCGGCCCGGAAGGTGTCCCACAGCGAGAGCGTGGAATAGTAGACGCGGCCACGCGCCGTGGCGACCGAGCCGGTTGCCCCCCGATAGCGCCCGTCGATGTCCGAGATCGTGCTCGGCTGAAGCATGAGGTGATAGAGCGCGGTATAGAATATCCGCCGGGTCGTCTCATCGGCGTCGATCTCGACCCGGCCCAGCAGCGCGTCCCATTCAGCGTCCGCGGCGCGCGCCACGGCGTCGAAGTCCCAGATGGGCAACTCCGCCATATTGCGGCGTGCGCCGTCGACGTCGATCGTCGACAGGGCCACCCGGGCCTCGAGCCGCCCATCGTCCCCGACATCGAAACCGAGCAGGAAACGCGGCGCGATCTGGCCGGGACGTTTCGGCAACTCGCGCACCGATACGACCGGACGGTCGAAATCGAGCGCGAACGCCATCGTCCGCGTCGCCCAGTTGGTCGAATCCACCGTGCCGTCGACGCCGTCTGACCGGGGGGTGACGCTGGCGGCGGTAACCCGCTCGCCTTCGAGAAACCGCAGCCGATGGTGCGTATCGACCAGCACATGAACCCGCCCGGCCCGCGCAAAATGATAGCGATGGAGCGCGACGCGGAGCGAGGACGTCAGCTCCACGAGACACGCATTGTCCGTCAGCCGAACCGCATAGTAGCCCGGCCTCGCGACCTCGCTCGCCTTGTCATAGGCACTCGACAGATCCTCTCGCGGATCGGCAACCGGCTGCAGCAGCACGTCGCCCAGCTCGGGGATGCCGGTGCCGCTGGCCCGGGTCTGGGAAAAGCCGAGGATGCGCGGCGCGCGGTATTGATAGCCGCTGGTAAAGTCCCAGCCGCTGTCAGCGTTGTCCGGCCCCGGCTGGATCATGCCGAACGGGCGACAGGGACCGGGAAAGGCGTGGCCGGTGCCGTCGGTGCCGATGAAGGGGTCCACATAGCGGGTGAACGAGCCGTTCGACCGGGCCCGCACCGGCCCTGCACCCAGCACCGGGGCAGCCGCCAAGGTGCCGATCACCCCGCGTCGGCTGATCCCGGGCCTCATGCGGCGGCCCGGTCAAAGAGCAGCGGGTTCCCCGGAGTATCGATAATCGCGCCGGTTTCGACACCGCTGCACCACCGGTCGCGATCCGCCCTCTGCGGCTCGTTGACCGGCTCTGCCAGACGCATCGCGGCGTCCATATAGATGATGGTCATCACCGATCGCGGCGTCCTCGACACATTGGGGCCCGCCTTGTGGAACAGCCAGCCGGCATGAAAGCTGACATCGCCCAGATCGAAGGGCTCATCGACGATCGGGAACGCCTGCGCCTCCATGGCGGCGGTGATCGCCGCCTCGCTCTCGTCGGAGATCGGCAGATCGCGCCCGAGGACCGACCGGTGACTGCCTGCATAGAAGGCCAGGGGCCCCAACTCGCGTGGAACAGGCTGCAGGGGGATCCATGCCGTCACGGTCCGGTCGCTTGCCAGCGGCCAATAGTACTGGTCAGCGTGCGCGGGGGTAATGCCACCCCCGGGCTCCTTGTACAGGGACTGGTCGTGGTAGAGCCGGACACCCTGGACCTCGAGCAGGTCGGCGGCGATCCTGGCGAGCGTCCGGCCAAAAACAAAGTCCCGCACCACCGGGCTCTGCTGCCACAGGTTCATCACCTGAAGAAACGCCCGATCATAGGTCGTGCGCTCCTCAAGCGGCAGCGTCTGGGTGTTCAGGGCGATCGTCAGACGTGTGATCTCGCGTCCGTAGTCAGCGAGCACCTCGGCCGGCAGCACATCCCGCAGATGAACGAAGCCGTCCCGGCGAAAGGCCGCCAGAACACTGTCATCAATGGGATAGTCGCGATGGATGTCGGGGTTGGATGCAGGCAGATCGGTCATGTCGGAATCCTACAATACGAACCCTGCAAACGGACCGGCCCCGATTATCGAGCTTGCAGCCATAAACTGACAGGATTTTGCACTCGCCGGGCCGGACAGGCCGGATCGCGGAACGGGGTGCGACCTGCCCGACCGTCGTTGCCGGACCGGGACGTTCCGCAAACCCGGGCGGAGGCTGGGCTAACGCCGCACCGCCCGTCGGATGACATCGGCAGGCGATCGCTAGCGATTCAACGAAATCAGCTTCGCGAAACACCATCTCCATCAGCGGTCTGGGCGGCCTTTGGCGGACACACGCCGTCACTGGACCGACAGCGCCCCCGGGAGCTCCGCCGGTCGCGCTGAGCGCTCTGTGTGGATCTTGCCACCGCCCCGACCCGGCGGCGACCGCGTCCGATGGGGTCCCTTAGCGACCCCGGCGTCCGAACAGGTCGGCCAGGGCTTTCAGCCGCGTGGCATTCAGCCCGGTCGCGCTGCTGGCCGCCGCGGCCAGGGCGGTCGACAGCTCTGCCGAAGCCCGCTTGTCCGCCCGACCCCGACGCCAGGTATCGATACGGGCCTGAACCTGCCCGGCAAGGCCGGCCTCCACGCCCCCGACCCGGGTAAGCTGGTCCAGATAGGACGCGGCCACATCCGGCGTATCAGCCCAGACGATGCGGGTCTGGGTCTGGGGATTGATCGTCTCCGCCGTCACAGCCTCGGCGGCGGCGATCTCGGCCGCCGACAGATGCTCGCTCGGGACCAGCCGCAGCACATCGAGGCCGCGAGCGATCTCGCTCGAATAGATCCTGCCGTTGAACCAGTAGGCCGACCAGGAACCGCCGACGTACAGCCGGCTGGCGTCGATCGGGCCCCGATCAAAGAAGGCGATTTCGACCGGCCGGGCCGGATCGGTGAACTCCATGATCGAGACCCCGCCCTGGTACCAGGCCTGGACCATCAGGTCGCGGCCCGGAACGGGGATGATCATCCCGTTGTGGGCGACGCAGTTCTCGGTCGCGCCCTGGGCGCTCGGCAGTTTGTGGAAGCTCTTGCCGGCGAGGGTCCGGTTCTCGATGGTGGCCACCATATTGGCGCCCCAGGTCGCAGGGTCTGTGGCCCGGCAACGGGCCCCGATGCCGCCGCCCCACTCGTCCGTGAACACGACCTTGTCGCCGGCATTGTTGAAGGTGGCCGAGTGCCAATAGGCCATGTCGGGATCGAAGATGTCCGACGTCCGGCGCGGATTTTCCGGATCGGAGATGTCCAGCAGGATGCCGTTGCCACTGCAGGCCCCCGCGGCCAGGCCGATCTCGGGATAGACGGTGATGTCATGGCACTGGTTGGTCTGGGCCGTGTCCTGGGTCGCGATCCCGGACCGGCCGCCGCGCCAGAGGCCCGCCACACGGCCGGTCTGGCTGTCGGCGAAGATGCGCGGGCGATTGACGATCGCCGCGTCCTGCGGTCGGTCCAGCTCCACCTTGATCACATCGATCGAGTACAGGGCGGTTTCGGGATTCCGGTCCGGCTGACCGTCCGTGCAGATGGCCAGCTCCGCCGCGCCGCGGACGTCTGAGGTACCGGAGTTGTAGACATAGAGGACGTTGGCGTCGGTCGGATGCGGAACCAGCGTATGGGTGTGCGAGCCCCGGCAGGTCTGGACAGCAGCAATCTGGCGCGGCGCGTTCAGGTCGCTGATGTCAAAGATCCGGACGCCCCGGAACCGTTGGGCGGTAACGTCGTCCGACGTCGTCGCAGTACCGCAGTTGAGCCGCCCCCGGTTTTCCTCGACCGACATGAAAAGCAGGTCGCCATGGACAGAGACATCGCCCTGGCCGCCGGGGCAGACCACCGACATGACCAGCTGCGGCGGTCCGTCGCCGGAGATGTCATAGGCATTGAAACCATTGAAATTGCCGACGAACAGCTTGCCGTCTGACACCGCCATGTCGGTATTGGCCATGCCGAGCACGCTGAAGTTCGGATTACCCCTCGCCCGGGCCATCATCGCCTCGCCTTCCTCACGGCTGGTCGGCGGCGAGAAGCCGATGTCGGGGTCGACAAATCCCGCTGGCTTGCCGATGGCGTGCTCCAGGGCGATGCCCGATGCCAGCTGGCCCGCATCAGCGAGGCCGGCCGACAGGGTGGTGCGGCCGTCAGCCCTGATTTCCTGTGCAGCGGGCGGGGCGGCGGACTGGGCCGCAGCGCCACCGGCACACAACAGGATGCCAAGCACGGCGACAGTGGAAAGCAGGCTGCTGCGAACGTTCATGGCCGGTCCTTCAGGAAGGGGTTCAGAGCTCAGACAAAAGGGATTGCATACGCAGAATCTCCGCCGACTGGTCGGCGACGACGGAGGTGGTGAAGTCGGACAGCATCGTATCCTCGGCCGCGCCCGGATTGGCCAGCAGGGCGTCGACCATGTCGAGCGCACCCTGATGATGCCGGATCATGCCTTCAAGGAAAAGGCGGTCGAAGGCGGGACCGCTCGCCGCGGCCAACGCCTGCATCTGCGCCGGCGACAGCATGCCGGCCATGATCGGTGTGTCAGAGGCCGGCATTGCGTGGCCGGCATGGTGCGAATGGTCCATTCCGGCGTGTCCGCCGCCCATGCCCGGCATCTCCAGCGGCTGGCCACGATCGCTCAGCCAGCCCCGCATCAGGGCGATCTCGGCATCCTGACTCAGGGCGATCCGTTCCCCCAGCCGCCGCACGGTCGGGTGGACCCCCCGCGTCCTGAGCAGTTCGACCATCTCCACCGCCTGGGCATGGTGGACAATCATATGCTGCATGAAGGCCACGTCATCGTGGGTAAAGGTCGAGCGACCGAGCGCAATCGCCTCGGCGGGCGTGACCACGCGCGACGCGGTCCCGGGTGCGCCGGGCTGGAAGATCGGCGGCGTCTGTTGCCCTGCGGTGAGCGCAATCAGACCGGCCAGCAGAATGCCCGCGGACGCCGCCAAATCCCTAGCCCCCCGCCCCGACGGCGGCGAACTTGCCTTCGGACTCCTGGCCGATGAACCAGGTCATGGTCCGGCCACCGGCGAATTTGACGCTGTAGGACTCGACCCGGCCGCCGGGTGTTTCCTCGGCACTCACAAAGGTCATCGTCTCGACCGGCCCGAGGGCGTTCAGACCCGGCGACATCGCCGCGATCTGGGCATTGCAGGCATCGAGAAGCGGCTGGGCCATCAACTCGGCCAGGCAGGTCCCGGCGGCCGCTTCCGTCACGATCCGGGTCAGCTGCGGTGCGTACTGGCCGTCCTCGGCCATCGCCGGAAACGCAAACAATCCCGCCGCCGCAACGCCGGCCAACATCATACGGACACGCATCTTTTCCTCCCCACCGGGCTCAATCCCGTTCCGCCGAGCATGGCCCAGGCTGGACAGGGTCACAACCGGTCAGCGCGTGACAAAGCGTTCATGCTTTGCGGCAAGTCGGGCCGACCAAACCCCCTTATGTCGCAGGACCTGCCGACGACCCCTCCACCGGCCGCTGCCGGATGACCAGGTTCCGGATCTCGGTCATGTCCTCCATGGCGAATTTCACGCCTTCGCGGCCCAGACCGGAGTCCTTGACCCCGCCATAGGGCATGTTGTCGACGCGATAGCTCGGCACGTCCCCGATCAGGATGCCGCCGACCTCGAGCACATCCCAGGCCCGCATCGCCTTGTGAATGTCGCGCGTGAAGATGCCCGCCTGCAGACCGAACCTTGAGTCATTCACCTCGGCCAGGGCCGCCTCGAAATCCGAAAACCGCGACAGGATCGCCACCGGCCCGAAGGCTTCCTCCTCACGGATTTTCAAGCCTCGTCCGACACCCTCCAGCAGGGTCGCGTCCAGCATCGCTCCGGAGCGGTTGCCGCCGCACAGCACCGTCGCACCGGCACTGCGGGCTTCATGGATCCAGGCCTCCAGCCGGGCCGCCTCCGTCTCGTCGATCATCGGACCGATGAAGGTGGTCTCCTCGCGCGGATCGCCGCAGATCAGGGCCCGGGCCTTCCCGACCAGCAGGTCGCGCAAGGGCTTATAGACATCGTCGTGGATCAGGATCCGCTGCACCCCGATGCAGGACTGGCCCGACTGGTAGAAGGCCCCGAAGATGATCCGCTCGGCCGCGTCTTCCAGATCGCTGTCGCGGTCGACGATGACGGCGGCATTGCCCCCCAGCTCCAGCACCACCTTCTTCTTTCCGGCCCGGGCCTTGAGCGCCCAGCCGACCTCCGGTGAGCCGGTGAAGGACAGCAGCTTGAGCCTGTCGTCGGTGGTGAACAGGTCAGCCCCGTCGCGCGTGGCCGGCAGGATGGAGAAGGCCCCCGCCGGCAGATCCGTCTCGGCCAGAATCTCGCCGATGATCAAGGCCCCCAGCGGCGTCCGCGATGCGGGTTTCATCACGAATGGACACCCGACCGCCAGGGCCGGTGCGATCTTGTGGGCGGCCAGGTTGAGCGGAAAGTTGAAGGGCGAGATGAAGGAGCACGGCCCGATCGGCACGCGTTTCCACATCCCCTGATAGCCCCTGGCGCGCGGCGAAATGTCGAGCGGCTGGACCTCTCCGGTCATGCGTACCGACTCCTCGGCGGCGATGCGGAAGGTATCGATCAGTCGGGTCACCTCGCCGCGCGAGTCCCGGATCGGCTTTCCGGCCTCGATGCACAGGGCATGGGCCAGTTCGTCGGCCCGCTCCTGGAAGCGTTTCACACAATGGGCCAGCACGGCCTGCCGCTCATAGGCCGCCATCCGCGCCATGGGCCCGGTCGCCTCGACCGCCGCGCAGATGGCACGATCGATCAGGGCGGGGTCAGCCAGGGCCACCCGCGTCGCCACCTTGCCCGAGTATTTGTCGGTCACCTCCAGGTCCTGGTTGGGTGTGATCGCCTTGTTCGCCAGGTAGAGGGGGTAGGCGGCTTTCAGGGACGGCATGGAACGGCGCTCCGGCTGGGTTATGGATGTTGAGCCCACAGGGCCGTCGCGGGCGCGACTCCGGAAGTAACGCTGCAGGGCGATGAACCGCTCCGGCAAGGTGAGTCGCCCATTTTCCTGCAAAATGGAAAATGTAACGGTGTTTGGTGTACGCTGGAACTATCTCCCTCGGGCGGAAAGACCATGTTCAAACAGACGAAGGCCCTGTTCCGGTCGGTTCAGTGCCGCCTGAAAGGGCATGTCTACGTCGACAGCCGCAGTCAGCCCGGCACCCGCGTGTGTGTCCGCTGCCAGGACCGCCGACCGTTCGAAGGCCTGCGCGAGACGTCCGGCGACGCCGATCCATCGGCCCATCCCCGGGCCGGGCAGGACTGAGGGACGCCCGGGCCGCTGCACCGGCCCGCCCCCGCACTCAGACCAGACGGCTCTGCACCACGGCCGCCTCGATGAAGCCCGCAAACAGGGGGTGCGGGGCGAAGGGTCGGCTCTTCAGCTCAGGGTGATACTGGACACCCACAAACCACGGGTGATCCTCGCGCTCGACCGTCTCGGGCAGGACGCCGTCCGGCGACAGGCCGGCGAAGATCAGACCGGCCTTCTGCTCGATGGCCTCGCGGTAGTTGATGTTGACCTCGTAGCGATGCCTGTGCCGCTCGCTGATCGTCGTCGAACCATACATTTCCGCGATCTTCGACCCCGGCTTCAGCGTCGAGTCATAGGCCCCCAGACGCATGGTCCCGCCCATATCGCCGCCCTGCTGACGCAGGACGCGCTGGTTGCCCTGGGTCCATTCGGTCATCAGGCCGACCACAGGCTCGGTCGTGGGTCCGAACTCCGTCGATGAGGCCTTGGGATAGCCGGCCAGGTTCCGGGCCGCCTCGATCACCGCCATCTGCATGCCGAAACAGATGCCGAAATAGGGAATCTTGCGCTCACGGGCGAACCGGGCCGCCTCGATCTTGCCCTCCGAGCCCCGCTCGCCGAAGCCGCCGGGCACCAGGATGGCATGGGCCGTCTGCAGGCGCGCGTCGCAGGCTTCGCGGTCGCCCTCGAAGGTCTCTGCCTCGACCCAGTCGATATTGACCTTGACGTTGTTGGCGACCCCGCCGTGTTGCAAAGCCTCGATCAGGGATTTGTAGGCGTCCTTCAGGACCGTGTATTTGCCGACCACCGCCACCGTGACCTCGCCGTCGGGGTGCAGCCGACGCCGGGCGATTTCCTGCCACATCGTCAGGTCGGGTTCCGGCGCATCGGTGATGCCGAAATGGGCCAGCACCTCGGCGTCCAGTCCTTCGCGGTGATAGTCCAGCGGCACGGCGTAGATGTCGGCGGCGTCCATCGCCTGGATCACGCCGGTCGGGCGCACATTGCAGAACAGGCCGATCTTGCGCTTCTCCTCGGGCGGGATCGGGAGTTCGCACCGGCACAGCAGGATATCGGGCTGGATGCCGATCGATCGCAGCTCCTTGACCGAGTGCTGGGTCGGCTTGGTCTTCATCTCGCCGGCCGTCTTGATGAACGGCAGCAGGGTCAGGTGCACGAAGCACGACTGGCCGCGCGGCAGGTCCTGGCCCAACTGGCGGATGGCCTCAAAGAACGGAAGACCCTCGATGTCGCCGACCGTGCCGCCGATCTCGACCAGCACGAAATCCGCATCCTCACCTTCGTCGGTCAGGGCGGGCGTCAGGCAGAAGGATTTGATCTGGTCGGTCACGTGCGGGATCACCTGCACGGTCGCCCCCAGATAGTCGCCGCGCCGCTCCTTCTCCAGGATGGTCGAATAGATGCGGCCGGTCGTGATGTTGTCGGACCGGGCGGCGGAGACGCCTGTGAACCGCTCATAGTGACCGAGGTCGAGATCAGTCTCGGCCCCGTCATCCGTCACAAAGACCTCACCGTGCTGGTAAGGACTCATCGTGCCCGGATCGACGTTGAGATACGGGTCCAGCTTCCTCAGCCGGACCTTGTAACCACGCGCTTGCAGAAGCGCGCCGAGAGCGGCGGAGGCGAGGCCTTTTCCAAGGGAGGAAACCACGCCGCCGGTGATGAACACGTAACGGGCCATGGGGGGTCACTCTACCGCTGATTCGAGCGGGCTGATGCGAAGACTGTGAGGGCGGGCGAGGAAGGCGGGGATAAGGTCCCCGCCTTTCTAGTTTGCGGGGGCCGGCTGGGCCGGCGCCGGAGCCGTGGAAGGGGCCGGAGCAGAGGACACGCCCGCCAGGCTGGATTCGAGATTCTGGAGCGACGGCGCGACCGGTTGCGCCGGAACCGCCGGATCAACGGCCGGGACCGCGTCCGACGCTGTGGGCGCAATCAGCTCACCCACGGCGTCCGCATCCACGATCGAGCGATTGGCCCGCTCGACATTGCCGAGGATGGTCAGGCCGATGGCGCACAGGAAGAACAGCGTCGCCAGCACCCAGGTCGTCTTGGTCAGCAGATTGCCCGCGCCGCGCGCGGTCATGAAGCCCGAGGGGCCTCCCCCCATGCCGAGGGCACCGCCCTCGGAACGCTGGATCAGGATCACGCCGGCAAGCGCGACCGAGATGAGGATCATGGCGACGAGGAGAATGGTCTGGAGCATGGCAGCCGTTATGTGTGGCGCGGGACGGCACCGATCAAGCGGCGGCGTCTAACATTTGGGGAGGAACTAGGGAATAGGGATTAGGGATGGCGGGCATCGACGCCCGGCCCTGCTGATCCCGGCCCCGTCACACGCCCCGGACAATCCCCAGAAAGTCCGCCGCCTTCAGCGAGGCCCCGCCGACCAGGGCACCGCCCACTTCGGGCACGGCCAGGATTTCGCGCGCATTGTCCGGCTTGACGGAACCGCCGTACAGGATCGGCCGGGCGGCACCGGCCGGACCCAGTCGCTCGATCATCGCCGCGCGAACGGCCCGGTGAACCGCCTCTATCTGCTCCAGCGATGGCGTCAGCCCCGTACCGATCGCCCAGACCGGCTCATAGGCCACGGCGAACGCGCCCTTTTCAGCCAGGATCGCCGGGAGGGAGGCCATGACCTGTCCCCGCACCACCTCGACCGCCCGACCGGCCTCGCGCTGTTCCAGTGTCTCGCCGACGCAGATGATCGGCTCCAGCCCGACGGACAGGGCCGCCTCGGCCTTGGCGGCGACAACCGAGTCTGTCTCGCCATGCCCCTGGCGACGTTCCGAATGCCCCAGAATCACCAGCGTCGCGCCGGCATCCCTCAGCATCGCGGCCGAGACGTCGCCGGTGAAGGCTCCGTGGCTCTCGGCCCGGCAGTCCTGCCCACCGATCTCGATACCCTCACCCGCCGCCCGCGCCATCCGCTCGATCAGGGTCGCCGGGGGGCACAGGGCGACGCGGCAGGCCGGCGCGGCCTCGGCCAGTGCGGCACGCAGCGCCTCCACCTCACCCAGGCTCCCGCCCAGGCCGTTCATCTTCCAGTTTCCGGCGATCAGTTTTTCGGTCTTCATCATCCGGGCCTTCTATGCGGCGACTGGCGACAAGCCAAGCGGCGGCAGCACCGCTCGTCTCCTCCCCGCTTCGTGGGGAGGGGGACCGTCCGGAGCCTCGCAGAGGCGAAGGAGGGTGGAGGGGCGCACCGCTCGTCTCCTCCCCGCTTCGCGGGGAGGGGGACCGTCCGGAGCCTCGCAGAGGCGAAGGAGGGTGGAGGGCCGCACCCTCCGTCTCCTCCCCGCTTCGCGGGGAGGGGGACCACGCGTAGCGTGGTGGAGGGGCGCCGACCGCACGCTCCTCCCCGCTTCGCGGGGAGGGGGACCGTCCGAAGCCTCGCAGAGGCGAAGGAGGGTGGAGGGGCGCACCCCCAGTCTCCTCCCCGCTTCGCGGGGAGGGGGACCGTCCGGAGCCTCGCAGAGGCGAAGGAGGGTGGAGGGGCGCC
>NZ_JAIYCP010000027.1 GCF_027487935.1 Brevundimonas sp. | reverse complement strand
GATTCGATATCGAACTGCGGGCCACGCTGGCCGTCAGCCTCGATGGTGCCGATCGTGTGGTAGCCCGCATCAATCGCGCCGTACCAGCCGTTCGGCTCGGCGTTGGCAACGCCGGCTGAGAACAGCCCTGCCATTGCGACGCCGGCGAGAAGTTTCAACTTCATTCTATCCCTCATAATCAGTGATTGCCCTGATACCCCATCTATACGGGGAGCTCTCAAGGCCGAACGAGAATGTTCTTCCGGAGTTCCCCGTTTCGGCTACGAATGTAGCAACTGTGGCGCCGTTTCAACACAACAGACGGGGTTTCGCCGGGCGCAACGGCTGCTAGGAAGCGCTGGTTCAAAGGGAGCGGTTGAATGACGATGCGGTTTGACGGGCGCGTGGCGATCGTGACGGGGGCCGGTGGCGGCCTGGGGCGTGAACACGCCCTGGCCCTGGCCAAACGCGGCGCGAAAGTGGTCGTCAATGACCTAGGCGGCGCGCGTGACGGCTCGGGCGGATCGGCGACTGCCGCCGAATCGGTCGTGGCCGAGATCCTTGCCGCGGGCGGCGAGGCGATGGCCAACGCCGCCTCCGTCACCGATTACGCCGCCGTCGAGGCCATGGTCGCGACCGCGATGGCGAAATGGGGCCGGGTCGACATCCTGGTCAACAATGCCGGCGTCCTGCGCGACAAGACCTTCGCCAAGATGGAGCTGGACGACTTCCGCTTCGTCATGGACGTCCATCTGATGGGGGCCGTCCATTGCACCAAGGCGGTCTGGGACATCATGCGCGACGCCAACTACGGCCGCATCGTCATGACCACCTCCTCCTCGGGCCTCTACGGCAATTTCGGCCAGTCCAACTATGGCGCGGCCAAGATGGCCCTGGTCGGGCTGATGCAGACCCTGTCGATCGAAGGTGCAAAGAATGACATCCGGGTCAACTGCCTGGCGCCGACCGCCCACACCCGCATGACCGAGGACCTCGGGGCCCGCCTGCCGCTGGAACTGCTGGGTCCGGACACGGTGACGCCCGGCCTGCTGCATCTGGTCAGCGAGGACGCACCCAGCCGCTGCATCCTGACCGCGGGGGCCGGCGGCTTCGAGCGCGCCTATGTCACCCTGACCCAGGGCATCCGCGCCGTCGGCGAGGACGCGCCGGAACAGGTCGCCGCCCGGTTTGCGGAAATCTCGGACCGCACCGGCGAGATCGTGCCGGAGATGGGCGCGGCCCAGGGCATGATCGAACTGACCAAAGCACAGCAAGCCCTCGCCTGACCTCTTGCCTTGACCCGAGGGCAAGCGCCTAGGGTTCGATCCATCTCGCGCCCGGGCTGCGAGCGACCGCGTCGCAAGCGCCTGTGCCCCAACCAAGGAAGCACGCCGAATGTCCCGCGAAGCCGTCATCGTCTCCACCGCCCGCACGCCCATCGGCCGCGCCTATCGCGGAGCCTTCAACGACACCCAGGCGCAGCAGCTGGGCGGCCACGCCATCCGTCATGCCGTGGCCAGGGCGGGTATTGATCCGGCCGAGATCGAGGACGTGGTCATGGGGGCCGCCCTGCAGCAGGGTTCGACCGGGACCAATGTCGCCCGGCAATCGGCCCTGGCCGCCGGCCTGCCGGTGACCACCGGCGGCATGAGCCTGGATCGGCAATGCGCCTCCGGCCTCATGGCCATCGCAACGGCGGCCAAACAGGTCATCAATGACCATCAGAAGGTGGTGGTCGGCGGCGGGCTGGAGTCGATCTCCCTTGTCCAGAACCCCCACATGAACATGCATCGCGCCATGGATGAGGACCTGCTGAAGCTGGCACCGCACATTTACATGTCGATGCTGGAGACCGCCGAGATCGTATCCCGCCGCTACGGCATCAGCCGCGACCTGCAGGACGAATACGCCCTTCGCTCCCAGCAGCGCACGGCCCAGGCCCAGGCCGACGGCCGGCTCGACGCCGAGATCGCGCCCATGAGCACCTCCATGCTGGTTACGGACAAGGCGACCGGCGAGACCTCCCGGAAGGCCGTCACGCTGTCGAAGGACGAGGGCAACCGCGCCGACACCACCCTGGAGGGCCTGAACGGCCTGAGGCCGGTTTTCGGAGCCGGCGAATCCATCGACCAGGGCCAGTTCATCACCGCCGGTAACGCCAGCCAGCTGTCTGACGGGGCCTCGGCCAGCGTCATCATGGAGGCGGGCGAGGCGGTGCGGCACGGGCTGCAGCCGCTCGGCGCCTATCGCGGCATGGCCGTTGTCGGCTGCGAGCCTGACGAAATGGGCATCGGCCCGGTCTTTGCCGTGCCCAAACTGCTCAAACGCCACGGCCTGACCATCGACGACATCGGCATCTGGGAGCTGAACGAGGCCTTCGCCGTGCAGGTGCTCTACTGCCGCGACCGGCTCGGCATCCCCGATGACCGGCTCAATGTCTCGGGCGGTGCGATCTCCATCGGTCACCCCTACGGCATGTCGGGTGCCCGGATGACCGGCCATGTCCTCATCGAGGGCAAGCGGCGCGGGGCCAGATACGGCGTGGTGACCATGTGTGTCGGTGGTGGAATGGGGGCGGCGGGCCTGTTCGAGATCTACTGATCCGATCCATGGACCGGGCGGATCGGCGACGGCACCGTGCCGGGTCGCGATTGTGAATCCGCCCGGGATGGGCCAAATCGGCGGAATGAGCACCCTCCCCGCCCTGTCCGCCGATCCCGCCGCCATGACCGCGCGGGCCCGCGCGGTCATCCAGCTGAATATCGCCGCGCTTCAGGCCCTCGAGTCCGGCCTCGATGACGGCATCGCCCGCGCCTGCGACATCATCCTGTCCCGTCCCGGCTATCTGGTGGTGACCGGCATGGGCAAGTCGGGCCATATCGGCGGCAAGATCGCGGCGACGCTCGCCTCCACCGGCACCAACGCCTTCTTCGTCCATCCGGCCGAGATGAGCCACGGCGACCTCGGCATGCTGCGCAAGGACGTCACCCTGCTGGCTATCTCCAACTCCGGGGAAAGCCGGGAGCTGCGCGACCCCCTGATCTACTGCCAGCGCGAAGGCATCCCGGTCATCGGCCTGACCCAGCGGCCCGCCAGCTTCCTGGGCCGTTCATCCGCCGTTTGCCTGACCATGCCGCAGGTGGCCGAGGCCTGCCCCAACGGCCTGGCACCCACGACCTCGACCCTCATGACCCTGGCCCTCGGCGATGCCCTGGCCATGGTGTTGATGGACCGGCGCGGCTTTACCGCCGAAGCCTTCGGCCTGCACCATCCCGGCGGCAAGCTGGGCATGAGACTGCAGAGTGTGCGCGACTGGATGGGCGACCGCCCGCCCGCCCCGGCGACCATTCCGCTTGCGGCGACCTTCGCCGAGGTGGTGTCCGCCATCACCGAGGGGCGCAAGGGTGCAGCGGCGGTTCTGAATGATGACGGAACGCTGGCCGGGATCATTACCGACGGAGACGTCCGCCGGGCCTTCTCCCGCGACCTCACGGGTCTGACCGCTGCCGACATCATGAGCCCTGATCCCCGGATTATCGGCCCGGACGCCCGCATGAGCGATGCCGTCGACCTGATGACCCAGAACCGGATCGCGACCCTGCTGGTCGTCGAGGCGGACCGTCCGGTTGCCATCGTCCACATCGCCGAACTCATGCAGGCCGGCTACGTCGGCTAGGCCCGACCCACCCCGTCCGGACCCGGCCGGCGCGGTCGGTCAGGCCCGGGGAAATTCCGCTGCGGGAGGCCCGTCAGACGGACGCCGGCTGGCGACGGGCCGAAGCATGGGGCAATGAATACTTGACGTTGACGTAAACGTAGGGTTTGTGACGGGGACACGCAGAATCCGTCCTTATTGGAGACCGACTCCCATGGCCGAAGCCTATATCTACGACGCGGTCCGCACGCCGCGCGGCAAGGGCAAGAAGGACGGGTCCCTGCATGAGATCACCGGCCTGAGCCTGGCGACCCAGGTGCTGGAAGCCCTGCGCGACCGCAACAACCTGGATACCTCCAAAGTCGATGACGTCATCCTCGGCTGCGTCTCGCCGGTGGGCGAACAGGGCGCAGACATCGCCCGCACAGCCGTCCTGTCGGCGGGCTGGGCCCAGACGGTGGCCGGCGTCCAGATCAACCGCTTCTGCGCCTCCGGCCTCGAGGCCGTGAACATGGCCGCAGCCAAGGTGAAGTCCGGCGAGGCCGACTTCGCCGTCGGCGGGGGCATCGAGGCCATGAGCCGGGTTCCGATGGGATCGGACGGCGGTGCCTGGCCGGTCGATCCGTCGTCGGCCTTCCCGACCTATTTCGTGCCCCAGGGCGTGTCGGCCGACATGATCGCGACGAAATACGGCTTCAGCCGCGACGACGTCGATGCCTATTCGATGGAAAGCCACAAGCGCGCCGCCGCCGCCTGGGCTGACGGCCGGTTCTCGAAATCGGTCATCGCCGTCAAGAACCAGCTCGGCCTCGTCCAGCTGGACCGCGACGAGACCATCCGCCCCAACACCGACATGCAGTCGCTGGGCGCCCTGAACCCGTCCTTCGCCATGATGGGCGAGATGGCGTTCGACGCCGTGATCAACCAGCGCTACCCCGAGGTCGAGCGGGTCAGTCACGTCCACACGCCGGGCAACTCCTCGGGGATCGTTGACGGTTCAGCGGGGGTGCTGATCGGCACGCTGGAAGCCGGCCAGGCCATGGGCCTCAAGCCCCGCGCCCGCATCGTCGGCGCCGCCTCGATCGGCTCCGAACCCTCGATCATGCTGACCGGCCCCGAGTTCGTGACGAAGAAGCTGCTCGCCAAACTGGGCATGACCACCGCCGACATCGACGTCTGGGAGCTGAACGAGGCCTTCGCCGCCGTTGTGCTGCGCTACATGCAGGCGCTCGACATCCCGCACGACAAGATGAACGTGAACGGCGGCGGCATCTCCATGGGCCACCCGCTCGGCGCCACCGGCGCCATGATCACCGGCATCGCCCTGGACGAGCTGGAGCGGTCGAACAAGTCCACCGCCCTGATCACCCTGTGCATCGGCGGCGGCATGGGCACCGCCACCGTCATCGAACGCGTCTGAGCACGGGAACACCGATGCAGATCGGATTCGTCCTGTTTCCGAACGTCACGCAGCTGGATTTCACCGGTCCGCTGCAGATGCTGCATCGCGTCCCGGGCGCAACGACCCACATCCTCGCCCGGACCCTCGCGCCGGTCCCGTCCGACTGCGGACTGGGGCTGGTCCCGACCGGCACCTTCGCCCAAGCCCCGGCACTGGACATGATCTGCGTCCCCGGCGGGTTCGGCGTCGGTGCGGCCATCCGGGATGAGGAGACACTGGCGTTCGTGCGTGCGGCGGGACAGTCCGCCCGCTACGTGACCTCCGTCTGCACCGGAGCCTTTTTGCTGGGCGCGGCCGGGTTGCTGCGGGGGCGGCGCGCGACGACACACTGGGCCTATCATCATCTGCTACCGTTGGTCGGTGCGATCCCGCAGCAAGGGCGGGTGGTTCGTGACGGCGACGTCATCACCGGCGGAGGCGTTACGGCCGGCATCGATTTCGCCCTGACCGTGGCCGCCGAGATCGCCTCGCCGCAAGCCGCCCAGCGCATCCAGCTGGCGACGGAATACGACCCCGAGCCCCCGTTTGCCGCCGGATCGCCCGACAGCGCGTCTGTCGAGGTCTCGGACCAAGTTAAAGCCTTCTACGCGGTCCGTGCCGCGGAATTCAAAAACGAAATTTCGGCCGCCCTGGCTGCCGCTTGAAACCCGAAGGAAGACCGATGGAAAACTTCAAGATCGACGTGGATGCCGACGGCATCGCCCTGATCACCTTCGACGTCCCCGGGCGGTCGATGAACACTCTGACCTCGGGCGTGATGGCCGAGATCCCGCAATGGATCGAACGGGTGAAGACCGACGACGCCATCAAGGGTGCCGTCCTGACTTCGGGCAAGGCGAGCGGCTTCTGCGCCGGCGCTGACCTGGGCGACATGGCCGGCGGTATGCTGGCCGGTGGTTCGCTGCAGGAAGCCTGGGATGCGGGCTGGAAGCTGAACGGAGCCCTGCGCGCGCTGGAGACCTGCGGCAAGCCGGTCGCCGCGGCGATCAACGGCCTGGCGCTGGGCGGCGGTCTGGAACTGACGCTGGCCTGCCACTATCGCGTGGTCGCCGATGACTCGAAGATCCAGCTCGGACTGCCGGAGATCAAGGTCGGCCTCTTCCCCGGCGGCGGCGGCACCCAGCGGCTGACGCGCCTGATCGGCGTTCAGGCGGCGATGACGGCGATGAGCGCCGGCTCGTCCTGGCGTCCGAACGACGCCAGGGGCGCAGGCGTGGTCCATGAAGTGGTCGCCAGGGGCACGGAAGTCGACGCGGCGAAGGCGTGGATCAAGGGCGGCGGCAAGGCCGTGCAGCCCTGGGACGACAAGGGCTTCAAACAGCCCGGTGGCGGCCCCTACCACCCCGCCGGCATCCAGAGTTTCCTCGTCGGCAACGCCATGCTGCGCAAACAGTCTTACGGGAACTATCCCGCCGTGCTGAACCTGATGAAGGCCGTCTATGAGGGGATTCAGGTCCCCATGGACGCGGCCCTGCGCATCGAGACCCGCTACTTCATCAAGACCCTGATGACCCCGCAGGCCCAGGCCATGATCCGCAGCCTGTTCCTGTCGAAGCAGGAGCTCGACAAGGGTGCCGTCCGTCCGGCGGGCGTGCCGAAATCCGATCCGAAGAAGGTCACCGTCATCGGTGCCGGCATGATGGGCGCCGGCATTGCCTATGTGCAGGCCCTGGCCGGGATCGAGACCATCCTGATCGACCGCACCCAGGAAGACGCCGACAAGGGCAAGGCCCACGTCGCCGACCTGCTGAAGAAGCGTCTGTCCAAGGGCCAGATCACGCAGGACAAGTATGACGCCCTGCTGGGTTCGGTCACCGCGACGACCGACTATGACCTGATCAAGGGCTCGGACCTGGTCATCGAGGCCGTGTTCGAGAACCGCGAGATCAAGGCGGATGTGACGAAGCGCGCCGAGGCCCAGCTGGCCCCCGGTGCCGTGTTCGGCTCCAACACCTCGACCCTGCCGATCACCGGCCTGGCCGAGGCCAGCGTCCGGCCCGAGGACTTCATCGGCATCCACTTCTTCTCGCCCGTCGACAAGATGATGCTGGTCGAGGCCATCCTCGGCGAGAAGACCGGCGAGGCGGCGATCGCCCGGTCGCTGGACTACATCATGAAGATCAAGAAGACCCCGATCGTCGTCAACGACGGCCGCGGCTTCTACACCTCGCGCTGCTTCGGCACCTATGTCGCCGAGGGCATGGCCATGCTGGAAGAGGGCTATGCCCCCGCCCTGATCGACAATATCGGCCGCATGACCGGCATGCCGCGCGGGCCGCTGGAAATGCACGACGACGTGGCCCTGGACCTGTCGGTCAAGATCGCGAAACAGACCGCGCTCGACCTCGGCGACAAATACCAGCCCCTGCCCGGCTCGCAGATCGTCCAGAAGATGGTCGAGGAGCTGGGCCGCTACGGCCGCAAGAACGGCATGGGCTTCTATGACTATGACCAGAAGCCCAAGAAGATCTGGGCCGGTCTGGCCGAGCTGGCTCCGGTGAAGATCAATGACTCCACGCCGGAGCTGGTCGAGGACCAGAAGCAGCGTCTGCTGTACCGGCAGGCGGTCGAGGTCGCCCGGTGCTGGGAAGAGGGCGTCATCGACGACCCGCGTGAAGCTGATGTGGGGGCTATCCTGGCCTGGGGCTTCGCACCCTGGACCGGCGGGCCGATCACCATGATCGACCAGACGGGGCTCAAGGCCTTCGTGGCCCAGGCCGACGACTATGCCGCCCGCTACGGCGACCGTTTCAAGGTGCCGCAGCTGCTGCGCGACATGGCCGCCAAAGGCGAGACCTTCTACGGAAACTTCGCCGGGAAGCAGAAGGCCGCAGCCTAGGCAGGTATGGAGCCGCCGGCTTGACGCCGGCGGCATTCGGCTCCACCCGTCGCTCCTGCAACCGGGAGCCGCTGCATGATCCGTCCCCTTACGCTCGCCCTTCTGCTCGCGTCCGCCGCCTGGAGTTCCCAGGCCCAGGAGCTGCTTATCCGGGGCGGGACGATCTACACCGGCGTGGCTGCGCAGCCGACGGCCGAGGTGGTGCTCGTCCAGGACGGGCGGATCGCCTATGTCGGCACCGAAGCGGGGCTTCCGGCATTCGCATACGCCGAGACGCTCGACCTCCGGGGCGCGACGCTGTTCCCCGGCTTCACCGACGGCCACGCCCACCTCGACGGCATCGGCTGGCGCGAATTGACCCTGAACCTCGAGGGCTCGGCTTCGGTGGCCGAGGCCATGGCGCGACTGACCGCCTGGGCCGAGGCCCATCCGGAGGGCCCCATCGTCGGGCGCGGCTGGATCGAGACCCACTGGCCGGAAGCACGTTTCCTGACCGCCGCCGACCTCGACGCCGCTGCGCCGGGACGGATCGTGCTGCTGAGCCGGTCGGACGGCCACGCCGTGGTCGCCTCCTCAACGGCCCTCGCCGCCGCCGGGGTCGACGCCTCGACGGCGGCACCGTCGGGCGGGGAGATTCTCAAGGGCCCGGACGGACGGCCGACCGGCCTGCTGGTCGATGCCGCCGAGCAACTGGTCGCCGGCTTGCTGCCGCAGACCGATCCCGAGGCCCTGCGCGACGCCTATCGCGCCGGCTTCCGCGTCGAGGCCGCCTATGGCTGGACCGGCGTCCATTTCATGAGCGCGCCGTGGCGGGACATTCCCCTGCTGGAGGCCATGGCCGAGGCGGGCGAAGCGCCTCTGCGCATCTACAACAGCGTCACCCCGGACGGCGCCGCCGCCCTGATCGCGGGCGGCCCGCGCAGCGTGGCGGATGGGCGGATCATCACCCGGGCGATCAAATACTATGCCGACGGGGCCCTCGGCTCGCGCGGCGCCGCCCTGTTCGAACCCTATGCCGACCGGCCCGGGACCACCGGCCTGATGCAGATCACCGGCGATGAAATCATCCCCCTGTATGAGGCGGCCCTGCGCGGCGGCATCCAGGTCGCCACACATGCCATCGGCGATCGCGGCAATGCCTCGGTCGCCGAGTGGTACCAGCAGGCCCTGAACGCCGTGCCTGCTGCTGACCGGCCTCACGGCGACGATGTGCGCTGGCGTATCGAACATGCCCAGATCCTGCGGCCGTCCGACTATCACTGGTTCCAGCACCTGCCGATCATCGCCTCGATGCAGCCCAGCCACGCCATCGGCGACCTGCATTTTGCTCCCGCCCGCCTCGGCGACGCCCGGCTGGATGGGGCCTATGCCTGGCACAGCCTGGTCGACATGGGGGTGATCGTCGTCGGGGGATCGGATGCACCGGTGGAGCGCGGCGACCCGCTGATCGAATTCTATGCGGCCGTCGCCCGTGCCGATCTGGAAGGCTTCCAGGGCCCCGACTGGCGCGCCGGCGAGGCCGTCGACCGGGCCACGGCCCTGAAGATGTTCACCCTCTGGCCGGCTTACGCCAGCTTCCGGGAGGACGAGCTGGGAACCATCGAGGTCGGCAAACGGGCCGACTTCACGGCCTTCTCGGTCGATCTGATGACCGCGCCCGCCGCCGACATTCCCAAGGGTCGCGCCACCCTCACGGTGGTGGACGGCGTGGTGGTCTATCGCGCCGACTGAGGCTGAAAGCGAAACGGGACGGCCCCTGCGAGCCGTCCCGTCTTGATGCCGGCCGCCGTTGGCCCTAAGGCTGCGCCGGCTCCGCGGGCGTGATGTAGTGGTAGCCTGAAAGCTTCCCAAGCTTTTCGTGCGGGTTCGATTCCCGCCGCCCGCTCCAGCCGCAGCCTATTCCCGGGTTACCGTAACCCCCCGGTCCCCGAGGATTTCCTGGACACTGTTGTCGCCGGCGAGGTGGGCGGCACCGACGGCGATGAAGACGGTCCCGGAACCGGCCAGAAGGGTCTGGATCTGGTCGGCCCAGTCGGTGTTGCGACGAACCAGCAGGGCTTCGTAGAGGGCCGGAGTTTCCGTCTGCATTTCAGTAACCGCGAGTTCCTCGAGGCGCTGCACGTCACCGGACGCCCAGGCGGCGACCATCTGGTCCAGTTCGGCCGCGCTATCGCTCCAGGACTCCAGCAGCATGCGGAGGGAGGCCAGCTGATCAGCTTCGGACATCCCGGCGAGGATGCCGACCTGTTTGTCGATGGTCTCGAACGCCTGGATGGGCTTTCCGGCGGCTTCCGCGCGCGCCTTCAGAACCAGTTCGACGCCAGACTGGGGTTCGTAGCCCGCCTTCATCACCGGGGCGACGGAAAGGACCAGTCCTGCGAGCCAGGGACGAAAGACATCGATCTGGCCGGCCGGCATGCCCGCAGAGGCGGCGATGGTGTTGAGGACCGTCATCTCCTCGGCGGTCAGCAGGCTTGACAGGGGACGGGTCGGTGACAGGCCGTACTGCTGGACCAGGGGCATGACCGCCGCCTGGTCGTCGGGATTGGAGATCTCGAACCAGACCTGGTCGGCGCTGTCGAAGGCCGCGTCGACGCGGGCGGAGCCCCAGGCGGTGGTCGGACGCAGGACGTGGACCGTACCGAACAGATAGAGGGTCGAGTCCGCATCGCGGACGACCCAGAGCGCGGGGCCCGCACCCTCGGCCTGCGGAACCGCGCGGGGTGCGGCGACCGGGGCCGGCGCGACCTCGACCGCCTGGGCGAAGGCCTGGACAGGCTGGAAGGCGACAGCACCGGCGAGGCCGAGGCCGAGGACGGCCCCGAGGGCGGTGCGGCAGAGGGACTTGAGGCGATGTGAAACAGTCACGGGATCAATCCTTGAAAGGTATGGGAGAGGCGATTTCGGGGTCGGGTCAGGTAATGCCACGGCGGGCGGAGGCGACGATGGAGGCGATGAAATAGACCCCCATCAGCATGCCCGTCAGGCCCCAGCCGGTGATGGTGCCGATCAGCCCCAGCCGCTCGGCGGCGGCATAGACGAACAGGCCCAGTTGCACGGCCCAGAAGGCCAGGGCGCTGGTCTCGAGCATGACCCGACGGAGCATTTCGTCGGCAGCGCGCCAGAGCATCAGATTGGCAACGCTCTGGGCGGCCAGCAGCACCGCAATGGCACCGAAGACGACATCGGGCGTGGCCCAGGCGGTCCCGAAGATGGGCAGCAGGAACATCACGCCGGCGAGCAGCATGACGATGACCTGCAGGATGCCGCAACCCTTGGGGACATCGGAGGGGCGCGTGGCGACGACAAAGGCGCTGAGGACGCCGATCCCGATCATGGCCGCGGCCATGAACACGGCGAGATCATCCTCCCAGCGGGTCACAAAGCCGTCTGTGAGGGTGGCAAAGGCGTATCCGAAGGCACCGCCGAGGGCGCCAAGCAGGACCAACAGGGCCGCCTTGCGCAGGAGCGAGGGGCGGGGGGCTTCAAGACTGGCATTCATGATCAGTCCTCCGTGAAGATGGATTCGATGGGTTGGCCGAAGACCCTTGCGATCCTGAAGGCCAGCGGCAGGGACGGGTCATAGCGACCCGTCTCGAGGGCATTGACGGTCTGGCGCGAGACGCCGAGCTGGTCGGCGAGGTCGGCCTGGCTCCAGTCGCGTTCGGCACGCAGCACCTTGAGGCGGTTGTTCATCGGGTCGCTCCTAGCGGTGCTTGAGCCACCAGCCGGCCCAGGCCAGCGAATAGCCCGCCAGCTGGAACAACAGGATGCACATCATGCCCGAGACGAAGATGTCGGCGGGGGTCGAGCCGAGTTTGGCGGACAGCGATTGGTCCTCGGCCCGCAGCATCAGGGTCAGCAGCAACACGATGCCGACGGCCATCCCGCCCGTCCCTCCCCACCACCAGGCCCATTTGTGAGCCTCGCGGGCAGCCTCGTCGATGCCCCGCCACCACCACAGGCAGGCCGTGAAACCCGCGGCCATGGCGGCTGTCACCAGGGCCGCCGTCACGGCTGTACCGACCGGCCCCGGCTGGTCGCCGAGGATGGCGCTGGCCGCGCCCGCCAGGCCACCCAGAACCAGGCAGACGACGATATACAGCAGATAGGCACCGGGTCCGTGCGGACGCCTGGGCCGGGATGGGTCGTTCATGACAAGGCTCCCTGTCGATTTGACAAGGGTGTTTTACAACACCGGGCCGCCGTGTCAAGCGTGCTTGTCCTGAAAAAAATCAGACCCCGGGCAGGGCCGCCGGCGGTGCCTCGCCCACGGTCAGCTCGGGCCGGCTGAGCGCCCGCGCGGCGGATTCAATCGGGGCCAGTTCGCCCAGGTCCTTGCCCTCATGGTCGACCTGCAGGTCCTCGAAGCGGCGGGCGGAGACCATGACCTGGCTCTCCAGCGAGCCGACGAACTGATTGTATTTGCCGACGGCCGTATCGAGCGCGCGCCCGACGGCGGCGGCGTGCCCGCCCATGACCGAGAGGCGTTTGTAGAGCTCCTTGCCGAGCTTCGCGACGTCCTCGGCGTTCTTCGCCTGCTCTTCCGCCCGCCAGCCGTAGGCGACGGCCTTGCACAGGGCGAACAGGGTGGTCGGGGTGACGATGACAACGCGCGAGGCCATGGCCGTGGTCATCAGATCGGGCTCGTGATCCAGGGCCGCGGCGAGGAAGGCGTCGCCGGGCACGAACATGGCGACGAAGTCGGGGCTGGGCTTGAACTGGTCCTGATAGGCCTTGGACGACAGCTGGCGCACGTGGGTCTTCATACTGGCGGCGGTGCGCAGCGAGGCCGCCCTGGCCCGGGCCTCCTCGTCGCCGTCAGCCTCGTCACCGAAGGCCAGCGAGACCTTGGCGTCGATCACGAACATGCCGCCGCCGGGCAGGCGGACGACGAAGTCCGGGCGCTGCTGGCGGCCGGCATCATCGGCGGTCGAGGACTGTTCCTCGAAATCGAACCGGCCGGCCATGCCGGCGGCCTCGAGCACATTGCGGCAGGTCTGTTCGCCCCAGCGGCCGCGGCGGCCGGTGTTGCCGCGCAGGGCCTCGGTCAGGCGCCGGGCCTCGTCGCGGGTGGCGGTCGAGGCCGTCATCAGCAGGGCCAGCTGTTCCTTCAGCCCGCCGGTCTCCTCGGAGCGGACCTTCTCCAGCGCGGCGACATGCTCCTGGAATTTGGCGAGCGTATCGGCGACCGGCTTGAGCTGGGCCTCCATCCGCTGCTGGGCCATCAGTTCGCGATTGCGGAAGGTCTCATCGGTGCGTTTGAGCAGTTCCTCGGCCACCGTGGTCGCGGATTGCGCTGCCTGGGCGCGCAGCAGCTCCGTCGAGGTCGTGGCCTGATCCTCGAACAGCCGCATCCGGGCCTCGGTCTCGGCATAGCGTTCGCGCAGCTCCCACGCCCGCGTATCGGCGGCGGAGGCGCGACGCCGCTCCATCAGGGCCCAGACGAGGGCCAGGATGGCGACCACCGAAGCGGCGAAAAAGGCGACGAGTGAGGCGTTCATGGTCCGTTCCTTATCGGGAGTCGGCAGGGGCCGCGAACTGAAAAACACAGTGCGCATCGTGCGCATCGTTCGCATCGTGCGCTTTGTGCGGAAAGTCGGAGGCCTAGTGCGTCATCCCCCCGATCCTGAACCGAACATGCGACAGGATCGGTCGCAGGCTCAGGTCGGCCGGCGCTGGCGCATGGCCTGGATGATGGTGCCGTCGTCGAGCCAGTCGAGCTCGCCGCCGACGGGCACGCCGCGCGCGAGAGAGGTGATCTCCACGCCAGAGCCGGCCAGACGTTCGGCGATATAGTGGGCGGTGGTCTGGCCGTCGACGGTGGCGGGCAGGGCCAGGACGACTTCCTTGGCCTCACCACCGCGCACCCGTCCGACCAATTCGGCGACCCTGAGCGCGTCCGGACCGACGCCGTCGAGGGCCGAGAGCAGGCCGCCCAGCACATGGTATTTGCCGCGGAAGGCACCGGAACGCTCCATGGCCCACAGGGCACCGGCCTCCTCGACCACGCAGATCAGGGCATTGTCGCGGGCGCTGTTGGAACAGATCGAGCAGGGATCACGGGTGTCGGGCGCGCCGCAGACGCTGCAGGAGGTCACCCTGGCCGCCGTCTCGGCCAGTGAGGCCGCCAGCGGGACCAGCAGCTGCTCGCGCTTCTTCAGCAGGGCCAGAGCCGCGCGCCGGGCCGAGCGGGGGCCGAGGCCGGGAAGTTTGGCGAGGAGGCTGATCAGCCGTTCGATTTCGGGTCCGGCGGAAGCAGCCATGTCCGGCGCATACCATGGGGGTTGAGCGGTTGCCTATCTCTGCGTGGGTCTGACGGGGCGGTCCGCGCCCTTGCCCTCGCGAGTGCTGGTTCATCACAACGGGCACAACGGAAGGGCACAAGGGACACGACGGGACCTGAGCGGAGGAAAAGGCCGGGCTCGACACTCAGAAAAGACCACGGATCGACGCTGGGCGTCGATCGGATCAAGGCGGCGAAGCCGCAATCAAGGACAGCCCAACCGGGGCGCAGTGCCTGATGACTCCCCGCTCCCGTCGTGTCCGTTGTGCCCTTCCGTTGTGCCCGTTGTGATGAACCTTGCGGCAGCGCGGTCCGTCGAAGGCCTCAGAACAGCTTCGGCATGCCGGGGATGTTCATCCCGGCCATGGGGCCGGCGGCCTCGCGCATCAGGGCGCCGTTGGCCTCGTCCAGCTTGCGCTTGGCGTCGGCGTGGGCGGCGACGATCAGGTCGGCGAGGATCTCGCCCTCACCCGGGACCAGCAGACTGTCGTCGATCGTCACGCCGGTGATCTCGCCCGCCCCCTTCAGGGCCAGGGTCACGAGCCCGCCGCCGGAGGTGCCGGAGGCGGTGGTTTCGGCCATTTTCGCCTGGGCATCCTGCAGCTTCTGCTGCATCGCCTGGGCCTGTTTCATGAGGGCATTGAGGTCTGTCATGCGTTGAAGATAGGCGTTGTCGCCGGCTTCGGACAGGGCTGAAAAACAGGCGCAGGATTTGTTTCGAACACCCTTGAACCAAATCCCGGCAGGCTTATTTAGCATCTATAACTGTTGCGAATAAGGACATCTGCCATGGCCCCCGATTCCGTCACTGCCCGCGACCTGCCCCTCCCCGACACGGCGCTGGACCAGCTGTTCACCGCCGCCCGGACACGCAACGCCTGGACCGATCGGCCGGTGTCCGACGACCTGCTGCGCAAACTCTATGCGTTGACCAAATTCGGCCCGACGGCGGCCAACACCACCCCGGCCCGGTTCGTCTTCATCACCTCACAGGAGGCCAAGGCCCGACTGGCGCCCCGGATGTCGGATGCCAACCGCGCCAAGACGCTGCAGGCACCCGTCAATGTGATCATCGGCATGGACCTGGCCTTCGCCGAGACGCTGCCGGTGCTGTTCCCCCATGCGCCGGGCGCAAAGGACTGGTTTGCCGACCCTGCGGCCGCGCGTGAGACCGCCTTCCGCAACAGCTCGCTGCAGGGCGGCTATTTCCTGCTGGCGGCGCGGGCGCTCGGCCTCGACGCAGGTCCGATGTCCGGATTCGACGCCGCAGGGGTGAAGGCCGAGTTCTTCGCCGGCACGGCCGTCGAGCCGAATTTCATCGTCAACCTCGGCTACGGCAGCGACGAGAACCTGTTTCCGCGTTCGCCGCGGCTGAGCTTCGAGGAAGCGGTGACGATTCTTTGATCCCTCTCCCCACGGGAGAAGGAAACCCGCTCAGTCCTCTTCCCCCGACCCATCCGGAATAGCCGGCAGTTCAACCGCCGGGGCGAGGGTCTTGATCTCGCCGATGACGGTGCCGGGAAAGGCCTCCAGGACCGCCCGGACAAAGGGGTCGGCCTCGACGGTCGCCCGTTCCTCGACCCGTTTGCGACGGTCGATCTCGATCATGGTCTCGCCACCGCCCTGGCCGTTGGCGGCGATCAGCCAGGTGCGGCCGGTCCAGTCCTTGAGCCGCGACGACAGGCGCCGCGCCAGATCGACCGGGGCGCCCTCGAGGCTTTCATAGGTGATGGCGCCGGGCTTGAAGGCCACGGGGCGGACGTAGCGCTGGACGTCCATCTGCAGGCCGACCTCGCGCTTCTCGCCGATCAGGGCGACGACCTGTTCGAATGACTGGGGGTCGGGAAGCGAAGGCGTGGCAGCCGGGCGGGCCGCCGGCTGGGCCCCAAGAGCCGCCTGGGCACCGCCGCCGCCACCGCCGCCGGACGGGCCGCGCGGAGCCGCGCCACCGGACATGGGTTCGCCGTCGCGCAGGGCCTTGAGCGCCTCCTCAGGTCCCGGCAGGTCGGCGGCATAGGCGAGGCGGACAATGGCCATCTCGACCGCATCGGCGGGGTTGGGGGCGCGGCGAACCTCGTCCAGCGCGCGCAACAGCATCTGCCAGACACGGGCCAGGGTCCCGGCCGAAATCACCGCGCCGAGCGCCGTCAGCGTCCGGGCCTGGTCATTGGGCAGGCGGGTCGCCTGCGGCCCCAGCATCTTGGCCACCGAGGCGGCGTGGCAATGCTCCAGCAGGTCGTTGGTGATCTGCACCGGATCGGCACCGTAGCCGTAAAGGGTGCGGAACAGCTCAAGCGCCTCGGGCGTACGCCCGGCCATGATCGATTCGAACAGGGCAATGGTCTGGCTGCGGTCCGCCAGACCCAGCATGTCGCGCACGACCTCGGTCCTGACGGTTTCGCCACGGTCGCCCTGGACCAGGGCCTGATCCAGCAGGGAGAGACCGTCGCGCACCGACCCCTCGGCCGCGCGGGCGATCAGGGCAAGGGCGTCCTGCTCGATCTTCATCCCCTCGCGGTCGGCGATGCGGGCGAGGTGTTCGACGAGGATTTCCGGCTCGACACGGCGCAGGTCGAAACGCTGGCAGCGGGACAGGATGGTCACCGGGACCTTGCGGATCTCGGTGGTCGCGAAGATGAACTTGGCGTGCGGCGGCGGCTCTTCCAGCGTCTTCAGCAGGGCGTTGAAGGCCTGGTTCGACAGCATGTGCACTTCGTCGAGGACATAGACCTTGTAGCGCGCCTCGACGGGGGCGTAGCGGACGCTCTCGATGATGTCGCGGATGCCGTCGATGCCCGTATGGGAGGCGGCGTCCATCTCGACCACATCCATATGCTGGCCGGCCATGATGGCGGCGTCGTGCCGGCCATGGGCGGTCAGTTCCAGCGAGGGCCGGTCGATGACGTCGGTCTCGTTGTTCAGGGCGCGGGCCAGCAGGCGGGCCGTGGTCGTCTTGCCGACCCCCCGGACGCCGGTGAGCATGAAGGCGTGGGCGATCCGGCCGGTGGCGAAGGCGTTGGTCAGGGTGCGGACCATGGCCTCCTGGCCGATCAGGTCCTCGAAGGTGTGCGGCCGGTATTTGCGGGCGAGGACCGTATAGGCCGCGCCGTCGTCGGCATGGGCAGGCGGGCCGGCGACAGGCACGGGGGCTGCGGCGGCCTCGGCCTCGCGCATGCCCGCGGGCTCGGGCGAACCGAACATGTCGTCGGTGTCGGGATCACGCTCCACGACATCCGCGTCGGGGGCGTCATCGTCCCACGGAGGGCCGTCGGGATTCGGGTCGGCATCGCTCATGCCGCAGTCTTAGCGCGCAGCGGGCCTGGGGCGAAGGGGTTGCGGCAAGGGAGCTGTGGGTGGTCGGTGGCCGCGTGGCGGTGCGTCCTTCCTCCACCCCTCCACCATCCTTCGCCTGCGGCTTCGGCTGGTCCCCCTCCCCCAAGGGGGAGGAATGCGCTCAAGCAGTGAGCGACCGCAGAGCCTGTCCTCGGGCCGATCGAAGATCGGACCCGGGGCGAGCGTCAGCGCACCAAGAGGGGAAGTGGAGACCGCGACCCGAAGGGGAATTCGTTGTGGCTGCTGCCTTCCGGCCCTGACCAGATTGGCGAAGCCTTCGCCCGCGATCTCCGAGGCCGATATGACGATTTCGGCTCGCGGATGCAAGACCGGCCTTGCTAGACAGCGTCCATGTCCCTCACCGCTCTCAATACCTTCGCCGGCAATCCGCTCGATCGGGCGGGGGATCGGCGGGACGATGCCGACTGGCTGGCCGAACAGGCCGCCAGCCCCGATGCCATGGCCATGGTGCTGTGGGAGGGGCGGCCGCTGATCGAGGCGGGTGAGCCGCGGCTGGCCTGGCTGGCGCTGTCCCATGCGCGGGCGGTGGTTCCGGATCGCGAGCTGTTCCTCGGCCTGTGGAAGGGCGCGCCCTGTTTCGCGGTCGAGGTCGAGGGCTCGGCCGACCCGGCGGCGGGACCGCTGGCGGGACTGGGGGCGTTTCACGAGATGCGCGAGGCGGCGGCGCTGCTGCCGGGGCCGGATGCGGCCATGGCGGGGACGGCCAAATCCCTGTTCGACTGGCGACGGCGGCACGGCTTCTGCGCCGCCTGCGGGGTGGAGACCGGGAACGGTTCCGGCGGCTGGAAGCGGATCTGCCCGGCCTGCGGCGTCCAGCATTTCCCGCGCGTGGACCCGGTGACCATCATGCTGGCGATCTACAGGGGCGGGCCGGAACCGGTCTGTCTGCTGGGCCGGCAGGCGGCCTGGCCAGAGGGCCGGATGTCGGCCCTTGCGGGATTTCTGGAGCCGGGCGAGACCATCGAGGCCGCCTGCGCGCGCGAGATCGAGGAGGAGGCGGGGCTGACAGTGACGGCGGTGCGCTATCACTCCAGCCAGCCCTGGCCGTTTCCGTCACAGCTGATGATCGGTCTGGTCTGCGAAGTGGATTCTGACGACGCCCACCCGGATCAGACCGAGCTGGAAGCGGTGGCCTGGCTGACACGGGACGAGGCGCGGGCGTGTCTGGCGGGGACGCATCCGTCCATCAAGGCCCCGCCGAGGATCGCCATCGCGCGGACGCTGCTGCAGGCCTGGGTCGACGGATTCGACGTTTGAAGCGTCCCCGGCGAAGCCGGGCTTCCAGCGATCCGGTATGTCCTGCAGGCCTGAAGGTTCATCACAACGGACACAAAGGATACACAACGAGCACAACGGGAGCGGAGCCAGTCACAACCCTCGTCGTGTCCTTTGTGAAATCGTTGTGTTCGTTGTGATGAACCGTCCGGCCTCAGGGGCGAGGCTCTGAATTCCGGCTTCGCCGGGATAAGGACAGCAGCTACTGGGCCAAAGCCCGCGCCGCCGCCAGATCATCCGGATTGTCCACCGATAGGGGCGCCTCGTCGATGACCGCCGCCCAGATCTGCAGGCCCATCTCCAGGGCCCGGAGCTGTTCCAGCTTTTCGCGGCGCTCCAGCGGGGACGGGGCGGCGGCGCAGAAGCGTTCCAGGGCGGCGCGGCGGTAGCCGTACAGACCGATGTGCCGCCAGACGGGGGCGTCGCCATAGAGGGTCGAGCGGGTGAAATAGAGGGCGCGGCCGTGGCGTTCGCCCTCCCCAAGCGCCACCACCGCCTTGACGACGTCGGGGTTCGCGCGATCCGAATCGTCGGCCTCCGGCGCGATCAGGGTGGCGATATCGCAGGCCGGCTCGCCATGCAGCAGGGCGGCGCAGGCCAGGGCCAGCCCCGGATCGGCGAAGGGCATGTCGCCCTGAAGGTTGATGACGGCGTCATGGCGGCCGTCGGGGTCGATGGCGTCGAGGGCGGCGCGGATGCGGTCGGAGCCGCTGGGCAGGTCCGGATCGGTCAGGACGGCGACACCGCCGGCCGACTCAATGGCGTCGACGATCTCGCGATCCCCCGCAGCCACGGCGACGGGCAGTCCGGACAGCACAGCCTGACGCCAGGCCCGCACGATCATCGGGGTCCCGCCGATGTCGGCAAGCGGCTTGTCAGGAAGGCGGGTTGCGGCCATCCGGGCCGGAATCAGGATCAGCGGGTTCACGTTCAAATCCCAAAGTCGGCGACTGCGACGCTCAGACCGTCCTGATCTGGTTGCGAAGGCCGCGCTAGCGTGTAAGAGACGGCCACGCAAGAATTCGCCCGTCCTTGCACAAGGCCGGGCCTCAGAAACGGGATGAGACGACGCGCATGAGCGGCGATCTGAAGTGGAACAAGATCATGGGCGCCGGTCTGGCGACCGTTTTCGTCATTCTGGTTGTGAAAGAGGGCTCAGCCGCCATCTACTACAACAAAGCCCCTGAAAAGATGGGCTATTTCGTCGATGCGCCCGAAGAGGCCGCCGGCGGGCCCGCCGAGGTGGTTCTGCCGCCGGACTGGGGCACCGTCTTGCCGGCCGCCGATCTGGCCGCAGGCGAAGCCGCCTTCGCCCGTTGCAAGTCCTGCCACACCGTCAATGCCGGCGGGGCCAACGGCATCGGCCCGAATCTGTACGGCGTGGTTGGCGGGCCGGTGATGCATATCGCCGGATTTGCCTATTCTGACGCCTTCCAGGCCCACAAGGCCACGAACCCGACCTGGACCCTGGACGAGCTGGACCTGTTCCTGACCGCTCCCGGTCGCCACATCCCCGGCACCAAGATGTCCTTCGCCGGCATCCGCGACACCGCGACCCGGGTCAATCTGATCGCCTGGCTGCGCTCGCAGGGCTCGACCGGCATGGCCATCCCGGCTCCCGATCCGGCCCGCCAGCCCGGCGCAGCCGCGGCCGCTGCCGCGCCTGTTGAGGGTGCCGCTCCGGCCGCCGGCACCGAACCTGCCGCCGCCGGTGCCACGCCTGCGACCCCGCCGGCAGCGGCTGCGGCTGCGGCGAACTGAGGTTCGGGATTTCTGAATGACGGAAGGGCGGTCTTCGGGCCGCCCTTTTTTCTTGCGGTCAGAGTCGGCGGAAAACCGGGCCGTCAGAGCCCGCCACGCGATGGCGGGCATCCGCCTCGGCGAACGACTCGATCACGACCGCGCCCAGCCCTCCGACAGCGTGCAGCACGCGGTGGCCGTCGAGGATGAAGCCGGCGTGGCCGTTCCAGGGGCCTTCCCGGGGGTCCAGCCAGATCACCAGATCGCCGTGTTGCGCCTGACCGGCGGACACGGCCTGTCCGAGTTCCGCCTGCTGGTCCGCATAGCGCGGGGCTGCGCGACCGCAGGCATAGAGCGCCTGTTGGACAAGACCGCAGCAATCCGTACCCAGCGATGAGCGACCGCCCAGCTTGTAGGGTGTGCCCAGCAACCGCTCGGCCACCTCGACCGGCTCGGCGGCGAAACTGCCGATGGGGGCCAGGCCCGCGGGATCGCCCGCCTCGATGACAAGGGCGTTCAGGGGCAGGTCCTGATCGGTCGCGCCGATCCGATGGGTCGCGAGGGGCGCGCCATCCTCGAGCCCGGACAGCCGGACCCAGCCCACGACCCCGTCGCGACGGGCACGGCCCCAGACCTTGTCGCCGCCCGAATCGAGGACATCAAAGGCCTCGCCGAAAATCAGCTGATCGACCGGGTGTTCGCCCGCCACGGCGTCGGCGTGGATGTCGGCGACCGGAATGGCGCAATGCATCGCCCGGACGGCACGGAAGGCATCGGCACGCACAATCCCCTCCAGCGCCTGCTCGGCCAGATCGGGCCGGGCCAGGGTGGTGCGGGAATCAAGGCTGGCAGCGGCTGCGGTCAAACGTGGACTCGTCCGATTGAGCCGTTGTCGTATCGGAAGAAGCCGAAAGGGCCGTTAACGGGAGGAGGGCGTAGAGCTTAGGGCTTAAGGTCAGCTCGGGTCACCTTCGACCTAAGCCCTAAGCCCTACGACCTAAGCCCCAAGACCTAAGTGAACCGCCGCTTCAGCATCTCAAAGCACGCCCTCAGCGCCTGGGCCTCGCCGCCTTCGGGCCAGCCGGGGCGGGCTCGGGGGTTCCAGGCGAAGATGTCCATATGGGCCCAGCTACCGGTCATCGGGGCGAATCTCTGCAGGAACAGGGCGGCCGTGACGGAACCGGCCTGGGCCCAGCCGGCGGAGTCGTTGCGCAGGTCGGCCAGCTCACTTTCAATTGCGGCACGATAGCCGGGCCACAACGGCATCCGCCACAGCGGATCGCCGACCGAACGGCCGGCCTCGAGAAGGTCCGCCGCGAGGGTCTCGTCGTCTGTATAGAGCGGCGGCAGCTCGGGTCCGAGGGCGACGCGGGCGGCCCCGGTCAGGGTGGCAAAGTCGAGGGTCAGGTCCGGCGCGTGCTCCCCCGCGCGGGTGAGGATGTCGGCAAGGATCAACCGGCCCTCGGCGTCGGTATTGCCGATCTCGATGGTCAGCCCCTTGCGACTGTCCAGGATGTCGCCGGGCCGGAAAGCGTCACCCGAGATGGCGTTCTCCACCGCCGCCACCAGCACCACCAGCCGCACCGGCAGGTTCGCCTGCATGACCAGCCGGCCAAGGGCCAGCGCATGGGCGGAACCCCCCATGTCCTTCTTCATATTGCGCATGCCGGCGGCCGGCTTGATGTCGAGGCCGCCCGAATCGAACACGACCCCCTTGCCGACGAGCGCGACCAGGGGGAGGTCGGCGCGGTCAAGGTTCCAGCCGATCTCGATGACCCGCGGAGCCCGGTGCGGGGCGGCGGCCCGACCGACGGCATGGACAGCGGGATAGTTGTCTTCCAGCAGGGTCGCGCCGCTCGTCACCGTGATCGTCGCCCCCGAGGCGGTGGCGATCTCGCGGGCGATGGTCTCGATCTGCAGCGGCCCCATGTCGGCCGCCGGGGTGTCGATCATCTCGCGGGCGAGGGCACAGGCCGAGGCGATGCGCAGGGCACCCTCGACATCCAGCCCCTCCGGCGCAACGAGCCGCACGCGATCACGTTCCGACCGGGCCTTGTAACGGTCGAACACATAGGTCCCGAGCAGAAAGGCCAGGGCCGCCGAGCGGGCGTCCTCCGCTCCGGCTTCAAGGCGATAGAGGCCCGGCGGAAGTTTGGCGGGCAGGGCGCGGGCGGACAGTGGGTCGAAACGCTCTCCGGTGCCGACCAGCACAGCGGCGATCCCGCCCTGCCCGTCCGGCGCGACCAGAATCTGGCCGGGCTTGCCCTTGAAGCCATTGGTCTCGGCCCAGGTCCGGTGCGCGGCTTCGATCGGGCCGTCCGGGCCCACGAATCGCACCGGAATCGCGCCCGCAGCCTCGGAACTCAGCAGGTCGGGGTTCAGGACGGACATGGTCGGCAGCCTTTCCGGCCCCACGGGCCCGATCTTAACCAAGGATTGACGAGAAAGCCCGAGTCTCGGATCGAACCTTCCGGAGCGTCTTCCATGTCGCGCACGACTGCCCGCATCGCAACCGTCGCCCTGCTTCTGGGCGGACTCGCCGCGCCCGTCATGGCCGATCCCGTGGCCGCGCCGCAGGCCCCGGCACAGGCCGCGCCCATGGCCCGTCAGCCGGCTGCAGCCGAGGTTCGCGCCGCCTATGACCGCGCCGACCCGTTGAGCCGCCAGATCTTCTGGTCCGACCAGGCCGACATCGACCCGATGGACCCGGTCGCCGGCGTGAAGGCGGCGCAGGCCTTGCGTGAGCTCGGCCGGTTCGACCAGGCCGCTGAAATGGCCAGCAAGGTGCTGGTGGTTCAGCCGAACAACGTCGAGGCCATGCTGGAGTCCGGGCGCGCCCACATCGCGCGCGGACAGGCCTTCTATGGCATCGCCGCCCTGGAGGGCGCGCGCGAGGCCCGACCCGGAGACTGGCGGGCCTGGTCACTGCTGGGCACGGCCTATGAGCAGGTGCGCCGACCGGACGACGCCCGCGCAGCCTGGGCCCAGGCCCTGGTCCTGTCGCCGGACAATCCTGACGTCCTGTCGAACCTGGCCATCTCAGCCATGACCCGCGGCGATGCAGCCGGTGCCGAGCCGCTGCTGCGTCGCGCCGCGGCCCAGCCGGGCGCTTCGCTCAAGGTCCGGCTCAACCTGGCCATGGTGCTGGGGCTGACCGGCAATCTGGCCGAGGCGGAGCAGATGCTGCGTCGCGACCTGCCGCCCGAGGCGGCCGACCGTAACCTGTCCTGGCTGCGCGAACGGGCCGCCGGGACCGGCGTGGATCAGGCCCGCACCTGGGGGTCGCTCCAGGGGAGCTGATCGCCTATAATCGCCTCATGATCGACGAGCTCTACAGCGCGCGAATCCTCGGTCTGGCGGCCAATCTGCCGCACAGTGGACGGCTGGCCGCGCCGGACGGCACGGGCGAACGGGTTGCCAGATTGTGCGGCTCGAAGGCCATCGTCGACGTCACGCTCGACGACGCAGGCCGGATCGAAACCTTCGCCCAGGACGTCAAGGCCTGCGCCCTCGGCCAGGCGGCGGCGGGCGTGCTCGGCGCGGTCGTGATCGGGACCTCCCTCGACGAAATGGTCGCGGCCCGGGACGCCATGTCCACCATGCTCAAGGCCGGCGGGGAGGGTCCGACGGGCCGGTTCGAGGGTCTGCGCGCCCTGAAACAGGTCGCCGACTATCCGGCGCGCCACGCCTCCACCATGGTCGCGGTCGAGGCGACGCTGGACGCGGTGCGGGCCGCCCTTGCCCGAAAAAGCCCCGACACTCGAACTAGCCTCGCCGGTGCGGCCTAGAGCCCGTTGCTCCTCGGCGTCTGCCGGGGGATAAGCGCGGCGACATGGCTTCCGGCGAAACCCTCTACGAACGCGGCGTGCGGCTGGCCCACCGGGGCTACAAGCTGACGCTGTCACCCCTGATCGGGCAGTCTTGCCGTTTCAGGCCGACCTGCTCGGACTATGGACGGGACGCGCTTATCCAGCACGGACCGCTCAAGGGGGGATGGCTCACCGCCAAACGCCTCTGCAAATGCCAACCCTTCGGCGAAGGCTGGAAATACGATCCGGTGCCGCCCGCAAAGACGAAGACATGATCGACCTCAGATTTCCCGACGGCGCCGCGCGCCAGTATCCCGACGACGCCACGGGCCGTGACGTGGCCGCCTCCATCTCCCCCTCGCTGGCGAAGCGCGCGGCCCTCGTCGCCCTGAACGGCGAACAGCGCGACCTCGACCGGCCGCTGGGCGGCTCCGGCGACTTCAAACTGATCATGCGCGATGATCCCGAAGCCCTCGAGACCATCCGCCACGATGCGGCCCATGTGCTGGCCCAGGCCGTGCAGGAGCTGTTCCCCGGCACCCAGGTGACCATCGGCCCGGCGATCGATGACGGCTTCTATTACGACTTCCACCGCGAGGAACCGTTCTCGACCGACGACTTCGCCGCCATCGAGAAGAAGATGGCCGAGATTGTCGACCGCGATGAAAAGCTGGTCCGGGAGGTCTGGGAGCGCGAGGCCGCCATCGCCCTGTTCGAAGGCAAGGGCGAGACCTTCAAGGCCGAGCTGATCCGCGACCTTCCGGGCACGGAGACGATCACCACCTATCGCACGGGGACATGGATCGACCTGTGCCGGGGGCCGCATTTCCCCTCGACCAAATTCGTCGGCAAGGCCTTCAAACTGACCAAGCTGGCGGGGGCCTACTGGCGCGGCGACCACCGCAATCCGCAGCTGCAGCGCATCTATGCGACGGCCTGGGCCTCGAAGGAGGATCTCGACGCCTATCTGCTGCGTGTCGAGGAGGCGGAGAAGCGCGACCACCGCCGCATCGGCAAGGCCATGGGCCTGTTCCACATGCAGGAAGAAGGCCGGGGCATGGTCTTCTGGCACCCCAAGGGCTGGATCCTGTGGCGGGTGCTGGAGGCCTATATGCGCCGCCGTCTGGACGCCGCCGGCTATGTCGAGGTCAAGACGCCCCAGGTGCTGGACCGGACCTTCTGGGAGAAGTCGGGTCACTGGGAGAAATACCGCCCCAACATGTTCGTCTGCGAGACGGTCGAGGGTGAGACCCTGTCCCTCAAGCCGATGAACTGCCCCGGCCACGTCCAGATCTTCGATCAGGGCCAGCGGTCCTATCGCGAGCTGCCGCTGCGCATGGCCGAGTTCGGGGCCTGCCATCGCTATGAGCCCTCGGGGGCCCTGCACGGGCTGATGCGGGTGCGCGGCTTCACCCAGGACGACGCCCACATCTTCTGCCGCGAGGACCAGATCGTCGAGGAGACGGAACGGTTCATCCGCCTGACGCAGATGATCCACGCCGACCTGGGCATGCAGACCCATGAGATCGCCCTGGCCACCCGGCCGGAAGTGCGCGCCGGCACGGACGAATTCTGGGACAAGGCCGAGGCCATGCTGGGCGAGGCCGCGCGACTGGCCGGGGTCGATCCGGTCATCGCCGAGGGCGATGGGGCCTTCTATGCGCCCAAGCTGGACTTCATCGTCAAGGACGCCATCGGCCGGACCTGGACCTGCGGCACGTTGCAGCTCGACTATGTCCTGCCGGAACGTCTGAACGCGGAGTATATCGGCGAGGACGGCCAGAAGCACCGGCCGGTCATGCTGCACCGGGCCATCCTCGGCTCGTTCGAGCGGTTCATCGGCATCATGATCGAGAACTATGCCGGGGCCTTCCCGCTCTGGCTGGCCCCGACCCAGGTGGTGGTGGCGACCATCGTCTCCGAGGCTGACGACTATGCCCGCGAGGTGGTCGAACGGCTCAAGGCCGTCGGCCTGCGCGCCGAGCTGGATCTGCGCAATGAGAAGGTCGGCTACAAGGTGCGGGAGCACTCGGTCGGCAAGGTCCCGGTCATTGCCGTGGTCGGCAAGAACGAGGCCGAGGCGGGCACGGTGGCGATCCGCCGTCTGGGCTCACAGGCCCAGGAACTGGTGTCGCTGGACGAGGCGATCCGCATCCTGACGGAAGAGGCCACGCCGCCGGATCTGCGCCCGGCCTGATCCGGTCCGGAATGAAAGAAGCCCGCCCCTGCGAAAGCGGAGGCGGGCTTTTCCTTGTCCGGCTTGCGATGCCTACAGCAGCCGCTTGCGCATGGCCTGGGACAGCATGTCGATCAGGGTCACGGCGATGACGACGATGATGACGATGGCCGAGACCTGGCCGAACTCAAACCCGTTCATGCGCTCGAACAGAACCTGGCCGATGCCGCCGGCCCCGATCAGACCAAGCACCGTCGCCGAACGGCTGTTGGACTCGAACCGGTAGAGGGCAAAGGAGGTCCACAGCGGCGCGACCTGCGGGATCACCCCCCACATGATCTCGTGCAGGGGCGAGGCACCGGTGGCGCGCACGCCCTCGACCGGGCCCTTGTCGATGGACTCGACCGCTTCGGAAAACAATTTGGCCAGTACGCCTGCCGTATTCAGGGTGATCGCCAGAACACCGGCGAGGGGGCCGAGGCCGACGGCGACGACAAACAGCAGGCCCATGACCAGATCGGGGATTGAGCGGAGCAGGTTCATCAGCCACCGGACGGGCGTCACTACCCAGATAGGGGCGATGTTGCGCGCTGCAGCCAGGCCCAGCGGGACTCCCAGAAACACCGCCAGGAATGTGCCCCAGAGGGCGATCTGGACCGTCTCCCACATCTTGGCGACGAACAGTGGCCAGTCGGTGAAGTCGGGACGCAGAAGATCCCGGGCGATGACCTCGATACGGTCGGAATTGCTGGCCACGCTCCAGATGTTCTTCAGATCGACCGCGTCGATGCTGATCAGCAGGATCACGGCGACGCCGCCCCAGATCAGGACATCAAGCGCCCAAGCCCCCAGCGACTTGGTCGGGGGCTTAGGGACCGGTGAGGCGGCGACCGCGCTGGAAACGGCGGCGTTGGTCAAGGCTGGACCTCGCGCAGGCTGCGCAGCCGCTGCAGCTCCTTCTCGGCAGCAGCCACCCCGGCGGCATCGCCGCCGGCGCGGGCTTCACTGAGCTGACGATCAGCGACCATTTCACGGACAGGGTTCAGGTAGCTGTCATCCGCCGCCCGGAACTGCGAATAGTTGAGACCTGCCAGCACCCGACGCTGGCGCTCGGCCTCGGCTCCTTCGCCCTGGCCGTAGGTCAGGAAGAAGCTGCGGATCTTCTCCTTCAGGGCCGGGTCCAGATCCTCGCGGATGACGATCCCGCTCTCGGGGATGGGCGGCGACTGCCAGATTTCCCGAATCTGGGCCGCGGCCTGGGGATTCTGGCGGGTCAGGAAGACCGTATTGACGGTGTTGGAGGTGGCTACATCCACGAGGCCGGTGGCCACGGCGAGCGCATTGGCCTGATGGTTGGCAGACCGCACGGTCTTGAAGCACTGGGCCGGGTTGATGTTCCGCGGATTGAACAGGAAGGTCAGCGGCGCGAGCGTGCCCGAAGTCGACTGGGCGTCGCCGATCCCGAAATCAAACCGCTTGCCGCAGGCCATGACCTGGTCAAGCGTGATGCCGGAATCCACGCGGACGATCAGGGTCGAGCGGTAGCTGTCGAGCCCCTCCAGATCGACGGTGCGGGCAATGACCTCGCCGTCCGAGCGATCGACAGCCTCAAGCGCCGGCTTGGCCGAGAACCAGGCCACCTGGGTCTGGTCGGCCCGCATGGCCTCCACCAGCACCGTATAGTTTGAGCCGAAATGGGTCTTTACCGGAATGCCGATGGCCTTGGACATGTCCTCGAGCAGGGGCTCCCAGAGCGGTCCGGACGAATTCTGACCCTCGGCCGACAGGATGGAGAAGGTAATCTCCGACGGCGCGGTGCCGGCCTTTTCATCACCACCGCCGCACGAGGCGACTCCGAAGGCGAGAACGGCGGCGAGCGCCAGTCGGCGGGTAAAGGATGGCAGGGTCATGCCTTGGCTTCCCAGAACGCGTCCTCGAATTCGGGACCGTAGATGTCGATCAATTGTTTCGTATCCAGGCCGGTGGACGGGCCGTCATAGACGACCTCTCCGGCCTTGAGGGCGATCACGCGATTGCAATAGCGGATGGCGTAATCGACCTGGTGCAGGGTGACGATGACGCCGAAGCCGTCACGTTTGTTCAGCTCGACCAGCAGTTCCATGACCTTGCGGGCCGAGACCGGGTCCAGCGAGGCCACAGGCTCGTCGGCGAGGATGGCTTTGGCACCCTGGACCAGGGCCCGGGCAATGGCCCCGCGCTGCTGCTGGCCGCCGGACAGGGTATTGGCGCGCTGGGCGGCGTAGTCCGAGACTCCGACGCGATGCAGGGCCGCCATGGCCATGTGTTTGTCGGCCTTCGGCCAGGCTCCGATGAAGCCCTTCCAGCCGGGAAGGCGACCAAGCGCGCCCAGCATGACATTGGAGAAGAGCGACAGCCGGCCGACCAGGTTGAACTGCTGGAAGATCATGCCGAGCTTCTGGCGCGCCGCGCGGGTGGCTCCGGTGGTGCGGCCGTTCTTCTGCACGACCTCGCCGAAGACACTGATGGTGCCCTTGCCGGGGTCGATACTCTGGAGGCCGGTGATGGAGCGCAGGAGGGTCGACTTGCCCGAGCCGGACGGCCCGATCAGGGCGACCATTTCTCCGGCTGCGACCTCTACGGACACGCCGTTCAGGGCCTTTCGGGCGCCAAAAGTCTTGGACACGTCCCGGGCCGATACGACACTGGGTCCGGCACTGGGCGCGACGGCTGCGGCAGTTGAGGTCATGGACACGCTGGAAGCGGTTGCAAGGGCGCGCCGCATCACCTGAACAGGCCTGCGAGGCAAGTCTTAATGGCACGTCCGCGGCGATTTCGTCCAGCGTAACCGGCCACAGGCGAGCCCGCGACGGCCGCGACCGCCGGCCCTGCGGATCATTGCCGAAGGCGGTACGATCAAGGCGAGCCACACAGCTCGATCCGCGCCCGGACAAATCCCGTGCAAACTCAACACCCGCGTGAAAAAAACCGCTTTACATGACAGTCCGGTGACCCTAAATCGCGGCTTCCGGCGGACCCCGTAGGTCTTCACGTTGCGCTGCTAACGCCGGCTGGGTTTAACAATTACAGGGGTTTACGTGAATTGCGCACGTATTCATTTCCCCTGGACCTGGTCCGCGAGCGGTCCCCTGAACGTCCTGTCGCACTCGTGCGACCGCGTTCGGTTTCCGTAGCGGCGCGCTGGTTCCAGGACAATCTGAACGCCGACGTCTTCTATGCGGTGAAGGCCAATCCCTCGCGATGGGTCATCGAGACTCTCGTGGAGGCGGGCGTCACCGGCTTTGACGTCGCCTCATTGGCAGAGATCGAACTGGTCCGTTCGGTCAGCGCCGACGCGCGTCTGGCCTTCATGCACCCGGTCAAGAGCCGCGCCGCGATCACGAGGGCCTATTTCGAGTACGGCGTCCGCACCTTCTCGCTGGACAGCCATGACGAGCTGGCCAAGATCATCGACGCCACCGGCAATGCCACGGACCTGAATCTGCTGGTTCGCATGACGGTGTCGGCGGACGGCGCGGCCTATTCCCTGTCGGGCAAGTTCGGTGTTTCGCTTGACCAGGCCACCTCCCTGCTGCTGGCCACCCGCCAGGCGGTCAAGGACGGTCTGATGGGCGTCTGTTTCCACGTCGGTTCGCAATGCATGCGCCCGTCCGCCTATGAGGCCGCCATGGCCCAGATCGGCCGTGCCATCTCGCGCGCAGGCGTGTTCGTGGACATCGTCGATGTCGGCGGCGGCTTCCCCTCGGTCTATCCGGGCATGGTTCCGCCGGACATGCAGGAATATGCCGACGCCATTCATCGCGGCTTCAGCGAGATGCCGGTGTCGGAAACGACCGAGCTGTGGTGCGAGCCGGGCCGGGCGCTCGTTGCCGAGGCCTCGTCGGTGCTGTGCCGGGTCGATCTGCGCAAGGGCGACGCCCTGTATCTGAACGACGGCTCCTACGGCTCGCTGTTCGACGCAACCCACTCGCGCTGGCCCTTCCCGACCAAACTGGTCCGGGACGGTGCCGCTTCGGGCGACCTCAAGCCGTTCCGCTTCTACGGCCCGACCTGCGACTCCATCGACCATATGCCGGGACCCTTCTGGCTGCCGGCCGATGTGCAGGAAGGCGACTTCATCGAGATCGGCATGCTGGGCGCCTATGGCGTGGCCATGTCGACCGGCTTCAACGGCTATGGCGAACACGACATCGCCGGCGTCGAGGATGCCCCGATGGCCTCGCTCTACGGCCTGGCCCCCCGCTCCATCCCGACGGTTCGCACCTCGGCGGAAGAGCAGGCCCGCAAGGTGGTTCGCCTGTCGCGCCCCAAGGGCAAGGCCGGCCAGCGGAAGAAGCAGCGGCGCTAAACCGTCGCTTTCGCACTGTAATCAGCAGCGGCCCGTCGCTCCGTCCGGGCCGCTGTTTCTTTTGACGACGGGCGCTCAAACCAAAGGGAAACCCTTGCAATGAACGCTCCCGTTCAGACCAACCAGAAGGCCCAGCTGCTCCAGAACACGGTGGAGCACGTCGACATCACCTCGTTCGACGCCCGTCCGATCATCGACAGCATGCGCAAGATGTCGTTCTCGAGCCGCGACACGGCCCGGGCCGCCGACATCTTCAACATGGCCCTTGAGGACAGTTCGTGCTCGCCGTGGCTGATCCTGGCCGGCTCGACCTCGGCCGGCGGCTGCATGCATGTGTACCGCGACATGGTGAAGTTCGGCATGATCGACGCCGTGGTGGCCACCGGCGCCTCGATCGTCGACATGGATTTCTTCGAGGCCCTGGGCTTCAAACACTACCAGGCCGCCGGCGAGGTGGACGACAACGTCCTGCGCGACAACTACATCGACCGGATCTACGACACCTATATCGACGAGGAAGAGCTCCAGGCCTGCGATCACACCATTCTGGAGATCTGCAACCAGCTGGAGCCGCGCGGCTATTCCTCGCGCGAGTTCATCTGGGAGATGGGCAAATGGCTGAGCGAGGGCAATGCGAAGAAGCCCGGCTCGCTGATCCAGACCGCCTATGAAGAGGGCGTGCCGATCTTCTGCCCGGCCTTCGTCGATTCCTCGGCCGGGTTCGGTCTGGTCAAGCACCAGAAGGAGCGGATGGCCGAGGGCAAGCCCTATCTGATGATCGATGCGGTCGCCGACTTCCGCGAACTGACCGACATCAAGATCGCGGCCGGCGTCACCGGCCTGTTCATGGTCGGCGGCGGCGTGCCCAAGAACTTCGCCCAGGACACAGTCGTCTGTGCCGAAATCCTGGGCATCGAGGCCGAGATGCACCGCTATGCGGTCCAGATCACGGTCGCCGACGTGCGCGACGGGGCCTGTTCGTCCTCGACGCTGAAGGAGGCGGCGTCGTGGGGCAAGGTCCAGACCACGCATGAGCAGATGGTCTTCGCCGAGGCCACAACGGTGGTGCCGCTGATCGGCTCCGACGCCTACCACCGCGGAACCTGGAAGAACCGCGACAAGCGCCGCTGGAACAAGCTGTTCGGCAAGTGACGACAGCCCGGCAACCGGTGAAGAAGGCGGCCTGCCCCATCGGCGGGCCGCCCTCGACCGTTCGGCGGCCGACCCCACGGACCGGATGAGACCTGCGTCATCCGTGTCTTGGCGAAGGCGCGAACCCGCCTTGCCGCCGCCGCAGGCTTGGGCCACGGTGCGGCCTCTCAACGACAGTGTTTTCAGGGACGATACGGGATGAAGCGCACGCTCGCGGCGACCGCACTGGTGGCGGCCATGGCCTTGGCCGGCTGCAGCCCGCCCGCCGAGGAAGCCGCCCCCGCCGTTGCGGAGGCTGCGGCAGAGACCGCTCCGGAGGCCGCGCCCGCTGCCGCCGCCGCGCCGGCTGAATCGCCCTCCAAGGCTGCGGTTCCGGCGGCCCCCGGCGCACCCGCCTTCGCCGTCGTCTACCCGGGCGGCATCGCCCAGGGGCCCGTCACCGTCGCGCGGGGTCCGGACGGGCCGGGCGGCATCCTGAGCTTCACCACCGAAGCGACCCCGGACGCCGTGGTCGCCTTCTATCGCCAGCGCGCCGAAGCCGCGGGTCTGGCTTCCGTCATGGCCATGAACACCGGCGAGGCCCGCGCCTATGGGGCCGCCGCCGGGGACGGGAGCGGCAAGCTGCTGCATGTCGTCGCCACCCCGGTCGAGGGCGGCCCGACCAGCGTTCAGCTGGACTGGACCAACGGCCGGTGAAACCGGCCGCGGCCCTGGCCGTCTGCCTGATACTGGGTGCCTGTGCGACGTACCGACCGCCTGCGCCGGTGCCGGCACCGACAGCACAAGGCTATCTCGACGAGGCTGCGCTGGATCAGCTTGCCGGTGCCTTCCGCCCGACCCCGCTCATTCCCGGGAATGAGCCCCCGGATCCCGCCCGTTTCGGTCCCGGGACCGATCGCTGGTGGCTGGCTATCGTCCATGCGGAACTCCGACCGCCCGAGGCTGCCCAGCATTTCGACTGTAGTCTCGGAACCCGCCTCGCGGGCCAGGCTCGCCCCGCGCTTTCGCGGGTCATGACGCGCCTGCTGACCGACACCGAAAATCTCACCCGGCGGCTTGCGCAAGCCCATCCGCGCCAGCGACCGATCGCGGCAGATCCCGGTCTGCAACCCTGCCAGCGCATCAATGATGCCACCCGCAACAGTCCGTCCTGGCCGGCGGGTGGAGCCGTGGCGGGTGCCGCCTATGGTGAACTGTACGCAGACCTTGCGCCCGATCAGGCTGCGTCAGTCCGCCGGCAAGGCTCCGAGATCGGCTTCAGCCGGGCGGTCTGCCGGATGAACTGGGTGGCGGACGTCCAGGATGGTCTCGACATCGGCCGGGCCGTCTATGAGCGCGCCGCCGCCATGCCCGACTTCGCCGCCGATCTGGAGGCCGCTCGCGCCGAGGTCGCCAAGGCCCGCGCCGAGGGCCTGACCAATCCCGGCTGCGCGGCGGAACGCCGGGCGCTCGGCGTCAGGCCGGCCGCGGACTGACCAGCGAGCCGTACAGATCGGTGCGCCGGTCGCGGAAGAAGCCCCAGGCGGCGCGGTGGCGGTCGATGAAGTCGAGGTCGAAGGTGTGGACCAGCGCCCCCTCCTCTTCCCGGCCGAAGCTTTCGACCAGATCGCCGCGATGGTCGGCGATGAAGGACGAGCCGTAGAAGACCTGCCCGGCCTCATTGACCTGTTCATGGCCGATGCGGTTGGCACCGATCACCGGCACGACGTTCGAGACCGCATGGCCCTGCATGGCGCGCCGCCATGGCTCGGCGGTGTCCAGTTCCTTGTCATGCGGCTCCGAGCCGATGGCGGTCGGATACATCAGGACCTCGGCCCCCTGCAGCATCATCGCCCGCGCCGTCTCCGGATACCACTGGTCCCAGCAGATGCCGACGCCGATCCGGCCGTGGCGGGTGTTCCAGACCTTGAAGCCGGTATCGCCCGGCCGGAAATAGTATTTCTCCTGATAGCCGGGGCCGTCGGGGATGTGGCTCTTGCGATAGACGCCCAGCGCCGCGCCGTCAGCGTCCAGCATGACCATGGAGTTGAAATAATGCGGCCCCTCGCGCTCGAAAATGGAGACAGGGATGGCAACGCCCAGTTCGGCGGCGACCGGCTGAAGGGCCGTCACACAGGGGTGTTCACGCCATGGATGGGCGGTCGCGAACCAGCGCTCCTCCTGCGAGACGCAGAAATAGGGACCCTGGAAGAGCTCCGACGGCAGGATCACCTGCGCGCCCTTGCCGGCCGCCTCGCGGATGAGGGCGATGGTCTTGTCGATGTTGGCCGGCAGGTCCTCACCGTAGGAGGTCTGCAGGGCGGCGACAGAGATCGTGCGGGCCATCAGGCAGGCTCCTGCTGGGAGATGCAGTGGAAGGATCCACCGCCGGAAAGGATGGCGATGGAGGACAGGGGGATGATCTCACGCTCGGGGAAGACGGTCTTCAGTCCCTGACACACGAGATCAGCGGCCCGCGCGTCGCCATAGGTCGGAACGATCACCGCGCCATTGGCGATGAGGAAATTCATATGGCTGGCCGGGATCGGCCTTTCGTCCTCGTCGCCGATGAAACCGGGCGATGGAAGGCGGAGCAGTTTCAGGGGCGCGCCGGTCGCATCGGTCATTTCCGAAAGGGCCCGGGCAATCGCGTCATAGACGTCGTCATTCGGATCGTTCTGCCCCCAGGCGACGGGGCAGGCAATGACGCCCGGGGCCACAAACCGCGACAGATTGTCGACATGGCCGTCGGTATGGTCGTTCAGCAGGCCGTCGCCGAGCCACAGCACCTTGCGCGCGCCCAGTGATGCTGCAAGCGCAGCCTCGGCCTCCGCCTCGGTCCAGCCGGGGTTGCGGTTGGGGTTCAACAGACACTGGCGGGTGGTGACGATCGTCCCCTGCCCGTCATGATCCAGCGCCCCGCCTTCCAGAATGAAGTCGTGACGTTCGAGCGGCACACCGGAGGCCCGCCCGATCTGGTCGGCAACGGTGTCATCGTGCTCGAGTTCGTATTTCCCGCCCCAGCCGTTGAAGCGGAAGGCGGCGGCCTTCGTCGAACCTGCGCCGAAGATCGGCCCGGTGTCGCGCAGCCAGATGTCGCCGAACCGGCCGTCCACGATCTCGACATGGGCGACCCCGGCGAAGCGGGCCCGGGCATCGTCAAGGGCCTCGGCCTTGCCGACCATCAGCTTCACATGTTCACGGCCCGGTCCTGCGAGGGCGCGGACCAGGGCCTCGACCTCGGCCTGTGCCGGTTCGAGATTGTCCTCCCACAGCTCGCCATGGCTGGGCCAGCCGACCCAGATGGCACGATGCGGCGACCATTCGGCGGGGATGGTGAACGGATACATGGGGCCTCTTCCCGGCGAATGACCGATGGGGCGAGATAGACGGCGCGGGGTCGGGTTTCAACGCGCAGACGCCCCGACCGGGCATGAAAAAGGGCGGCCCCCGGAAGGGCCGCCCTCGTTCATTGCCGGCGTTCAGCGTCCTAGAAGCGGGCGCCGAAGCTGATCAGCCAGGTGCGCGGCGCACCGACCGAGGCCGTCCGGACCGTGCCGGAGCGGTCCGTAACGCGCGGGTCCGTGCTCTGGGCCACGGCCAGCGCATTGGTGCCGGTCGAGATGTTGGCCTGATACTCTTCGTCCAGCAGGTTGGTCACGTTCAGCTGAACAAAGGCGTTCCGCACGCCGAAGGAGCTGGTCAGGTCGTAGCGGGCGTCGAAGTCGACGACGGTGTAGGCACCGAAGACCTCGTCGTTCACGTCCGTGGCGAAACGGTCGCCGGTGTATTTGGCCTGCAGGCCGATGCTGAGGTCTTCGGTCACGTCGTAGTCAGCACGGGTGGCGAAGGTCCAGTCCGGGGTCTCGACCAGTTCCTTGCCGGCGGTCGGCAGGAAGGTCGGGATCAGGAGCGAGCCCGGGGCGACCGGGCAGGCCGGGGTCGAACCCGGACGCTGGGTGGCCGTGGTGCAGGTGAAGTTGCCCAGACGCAGGTCTTCCAGGATTTCGCTCTGATTGTAGGCCGCCGAGACATACAGCGACAGACGATCGGTTGCCTGCCAGCCCACAGCACCGTCAAAGCCCATCAGCTCGACAGCGCCGACGTTACGGTCGATCGACTGGCCGAAGAAGGGCGAAGCCGGATCGGCATCGAAGGAAGACACGATGCGGTTGCTGTACTCGTTGTACCAGACGGCGGCCGAAGCAATCACGTCACCGTTGTTGAAACGATAGCCGAGGTCCCACGCCTTGGTGGTTTCCGGCTGGACCGAAGAGAAGTCGACCTGGTTGGCCGCGTTGCGGACCGGCTGGTAGAGGTTGTCCGTCCGCGGAGCCGAGAGGCTTTCCGCATAGCTGACGTAGACCGTCTGCGAGTCGGCGAAGCGCCAGGTCGCACCGAGGTTCGGCAGGATGTCGTCGTACTTCAGTTCGGCCTGGTAGGGCGCGATGTACTGGGTCGCGCTGGCGCCGAAGGTCACATTGCCGTTGGCCAGCGGTGCGTTCGGGGTCTGTGCGGTGCAGAGCACGCTCGAGGAACCGTTCTGCGAGAAGCAGTTCTGGTTCAGCTCGCGACGGAAGAACGGCGCGCGAACGCCGAGCTGGATGGTCAGCGAGTCGTCCAGGAACTGACCACGCCATTCGGCCGAGATCTGGTTCAGTTCGGCGATCGAGGCACGGTCGCGGGTGCGGAAGAAGGACAGGCCGTTGAAGGCGTAAACGCGCGATTCCGGCGAGCCGAACAGACGCTGGCCGCCGAAGACGTTGCCCGGGTTGCCGTTGGCGTCGACGCGGGTGGCTTCGCCGGTCTGGCGGTGGCGACCGTAGTCATAGGTGTAGGACAGGCGGAAGCGGTTGTTGTCGTCCGCATCCCAGATCAGCGAGCTGAGCAGGCCGTACCGGTTCGTGTTGGTGTTGGACGGCGTATACAGCTGGACGCTGTCGAGGGTGTCGCTGTCGCCGTTCAGGTCGGTCCCGATGAGCCCGCCCAGGTCCAGTCGGTCGTCACGCTCGGAAACGACCGTGAAGCCGCCGCCGTTGGCCATGACGAACTGGTAGGACGGATCGAAGGTGAAGCGCAGGCTGTCGGTCAGGCCGTAGCTGAAGGCCCCGCGGATGTTGCCCGTGTTCGACGGGTTGATCCGGATGCCGTGGTAGTTGGTGCAGCTGCCCGTGCCCGTGGTCCCGTCGGACCGAACGATGGTGGAGCCGGTGCTCTCGTTCTGGACGGTGCCGTTGCCGCCGGCGGGGCGAATGCAGGCGATGTCGTTTTCGAGATAGGTGCCCGAGGCGAACTGCGCCTGGTTCACGAAGTTGTTGTAGAAGTCGTTGCGGTTGCGGTTGTAGTGGTAGGACAGGCTGGCGAAGTCACCGTCGCCCATGTTCTGGTAGAAGCGGCCGTTGAACTGCTGCTTCTCGAGCTCGCCCGGACCCTTGAACTTGTCGTAGCCGGTCTGCGAATAGGTGAAATAGGCGGTGGTGCCCCAAGGACCGAAGGCACCGGTGTCGGCCCGCACGAAGACGCGGCCATAGTTGAAGTCGCCGAACGCGCCGCCGACCTGCACACCGGCTTCTTCGGTGGGACGCGAGACAGTGTAGTTGATGGTGCCGCCGGTGGCCGAGGCCGTCGGGCTGTCGACGTCGGTCGTGCCCTGGTTGACCGAGGCGCGCTCAACCAGTTCCGGGTCCAGCTGCTGGTTGCTGTAAACCGCATAGTTGCCGGTGTCGTTCAGCGGAATGCCGTCGAAGGTCAGCGACACGCGGCTGCCGTCGAAGCCGCGCAGGCGGATGTTGCCGCCCGAGTTGCCGAACGGGTCGGCGTTGGTGAAGTTCAGGCCGGGGACCAGGTTCAGCGACTGAAGAATGGTCTGACCCGGCGACTGGGTGGAGATGAACTCCTGGGTGATCGACGAGCGGCTCTTGGCGACCGTTTCAGCGATGATCGTGCCGTCCGTCGTGGCCGGTCCACGCACGCCCGTCACGACGACGGTGTCCAGCTCCGTGGCTTCCGCGGCGACCGTGCCGGTCGACTGGGCCGAAGCGGCGCCGGCGACCAGAAGGCCGCTGAAGAGGGCGGTCGTCGCCCAGAACACGCGTTTGCGGTTCGTCATTGTCATCTATCCCCGATGAAGATGGGCGCGCACGCCCGGCGACCGGCGACAGCCGGCTGAACTACCGCTCCCTCTAGGCGTGGCATCGGAAAGTGGGACGACAATCGTGTGACAGTGTTATGACAGTCGGGTCGGGTGACCCGATAGACACACCTTCAGCCCCCCGGAACCTGTTGGTAAGCTTTCAGACCGTCGGTCGGCTGGCCCCGGGGCCCGGACTATTCCGGGATCGGGTTACCGGCCGTGGGTCCTATTCCCCCCACACAGCCCGCAATCGGGCTGCGCGGCCGCAGAAGCGGCTGTAGCCGGCATATCGCGCCGGGTTCAGGCGGGCGAAATCCTGATGATAGGCCTCCGCGGGCCAGAACCGCACGGCATCCCGAACCGGTGTGACAAAACGGGCCGCGCCTATCCGCGCGGCCGCAACGCTGCGCGAGGCTTCGGCGGCCGGTTTCTGAGCGGCACTGGCGAAAACAGCCGTCGCATAGGACGCTCCCTGGTCGCAGAACTGCCCGTCAGGGTCGGTGGGATCGATCGTCCGCCAGAACCGGTCGACCAACTGTCGATAGCTGATGCGGGCCGGATCAAAGGTCACCTGAACCGCCTCGAGGTGGCCGGTACCGCCGCGAACCACCTGATCGTAGGTCGGATTGGCGACCCGCCCCCCGGCAAAACCCGAAACGGCCGCAACGACCCCGGGAATCTGTTCGAAATTCGCTTCGACGGACCAGAAACATCCGCCGGCAAAGACCGCGACCTCGCGCCGGCCACTATCCGGGGTCTGGGGGCCAAGGGCAGCGCTCTCGGCCGGGGCTCCCGGGGAGCAGGCGGCGAGGGCGAGGATGACAAGGCTGCAAAAGGCGCGGCGCGACATGGGACGGGATCTCCGGCAGCGCGACGGGGCCCGCGCCATGACCGACATACGATCGTCGCGCCAAGGCGGTTTCAGATCAAGCGTCCAAAGCAAAACCGCCGGCCCCCTTTCGGGAGCCGGCGGCTGCTTTTGGTCTGGCCGATCGGCCTTCCGGGTTTAGCGGAAGTTGATGCCGATGGTGGCGCGACGGTTGAGCGGCTCACG
>NZ_JAIYCP010000031.1 GCF_027487935.1 Brevundimonas sp. | reverse complement strand
TCTCTGGATACCGAAACCGGGATGTCAAGGGTAGGTAAGGTTCTGCGCGTTGCTTCGAATTAAACCACATGCTCCACCGCTTGTGCGGGCCCCCGTCAATTCCTTTGAGTTTTAATCTTGCGACCGTACTCCCCAGGCGGATTGCTTAATGCGTTAGCTGCGTCACCGAGAAGCAAGCTTCCCGACAACTAGCAATCATCGTTTACGGCGTGGACTACCAGGGTATCTAATCCTGTTTGCTCCCCACGCTTTCGAGCCTCAGCGTCAGTAATGAGCCAGTATGTCGCCTTCGCCACTGGTGTTCTTCCGAATATCTACGAATTTCACCTCTACACTCGGAGTTCCACATACCTCTCTCACACTCAAGACATCCAGTATCAAAGGCAGTTCCGAAGTTAAGCTCCGGGATTTCACCTCTGACTTAAATGTCCGCCTACGCTCCCTTTACGCCCAGTAATTCCGAGCAACGCTAGCCCCCTTCGTATTACCGCGGCTGCTGGCACGAAGTTAGCCGGGGCTTCTTCTCCGGCTACAGTCATTATCTTCACCGGTGAAAGTATTTTACAATCCTAAGACCTTCATCATACACGCGGCATGGCTGCGTCAGGCTTTCGCCCATTGCGCAAGATTCCCCACTGCTGCCTCCCGTAGGAGTTTGGGCCGTGTCTCAGTCCCAATGTGGCTGGTCATCCTCTCAGACCAGCTACTGATCGTAGCCTTGGTGGGCCATTACCCCACCAACTAGCTAATCAGACGCGGGCCGCTCTAAAGGCGATAAATCTTTCCCCCGAAGGGCACATTCGGCATTACCACCCGTTTCCAGGAGCTATTCCGAACCTAAAGGCACGTTCCCACGTGTTACTCACCCGTCCGCCACTAACCCCGAAGGGTCCGTTCGACTTGCATGTGTTAGGCCTGCCGCCAGCGTTCGCTCTGAGCCAGGATCAAACTCTCAGGTTGAGTTGACTTCTGACCTAAGCAGATCGGATCGAGATCCGATTTGGCATTAGTTCTACGTATTATTGACGAGATCCCACGAACGTCTCTCCGAAGAGCGACGTCATGGTGTCTTTTCAAAAAGACCGCAGATGTCAGTGTCGATAGACAGTCCCGAAGGACTATCGCTAGGACACCGCCGCCTGCGTTTCTCTTTCCAGATCAACGATTTCAAAGACCAACGAAGCCGGTTTCCCGGCCCCACCGTTTAACGCCCGGTAAAGGCGGAGGCGGCGATGTAGTCGCCTCGCTATTCCGTGTCAAGCGGATATTCCGAAGAACATCCTCTTTCCATTAGTCCCGCCCGAAAGCGAGGGAGGCGCTGGTTAGCGTCTCGGTTTCCCGCGTCAAGTCGTTCTTTTTAAAGAACAACCCTTGTCAGCGGACCCGCCCCGGAGGGCGGCGGAGGCGGCTGTCTAGAGAGAGCCATTCTCCGTGTCAACCGGGCTTTTCAGCCATTTCGCGACGAACGAAATCCGGGGACTTCAGGCCGCAAAAAACCGTCTGGAAAGCCCGAGAGGCTTGCCTCTGTTTCGTTACCGACGATTCGATTGGAGCGCGGAACCTAACCGAACACTCTTAAGGAAGCAACCCGCTTTCGCGACTTTCTTCCTGCGGATCCGTGGAGGCTTTCGTCTCCCCGGCCCCGGCGTCCGGCCCGTTTCCGGGCGAGGCGGCGATATACGCAGCGAGGGTTTTGTCCGCAACCGGATTCCGTCGGTTTCACGAACTTTCTCGCGGAGTCCCGGTCGCTGTAGCGAGGCCGCTCACCGGGGGCGGCGCGCCGACCGCCCTGCCCGGCCTCAGCCCGCGATATAGGTCCTGAGGGATTCCGCTTCCCGGGCGGCCTCGGCGATCTGGCATTTGACCACATCGCCAATGGAGATCACCCCCGCCAGGCGGCCGTCGCGGAGCACCGGCAGGTGCCGGATACGCCGGTCTGTCATCCGCCCCATCAGAACCGCCACGGTCTCTCCCGGGGCGGCGAAGATGACGTTGCGCGTCATATAGTCGGAAACGGGTCGGCCCAGCGCCGGCTGTCCGTCGCGCGCCACAGCCCTGACCACATCCCGTTCGGACAGGACGCCGACGACCTTGTCATGCTCACAGACCACCAGGGCCCCGACGCGCCAACGGTCCAGTTCGTGACAGGCGTCCGTCAGGGGCAGGTCCGGCCCGATGGCGAAGACGGCATCGCCCTTGTTCTTGAGAATTTCGGCGACCAGCATAGCGGCTCCTCCCTCTCTATAAAGAGCGCGGCCGCGGACGGCCCGCTTCAGAGGTCAGGGTCGCGCAGATCGGGCGGGGAAGCAAATGGCTCGCGTCGGGATCCGAACACCCGGGTCCACGGGCCTATCAACAGGGCTCCGCATACAAATCCGAAGGCGTGCGCCTCCCAGGCCACCTCGGCACCCTCCATCCCCGGAGCCAGTCCCACCAGACCGGCGACGGCATTGACCCCCATGATCACCGCACCGGACAAGAGAAAGCGCCGGTCACCCAGGGAACCCGGCCCCCGATCCCTGCGTCCCAGCAGCCTGAGCGCGGCCCCCATGAGGCCGAAGACCGCGCCGGACGCCCCGACCAGCGAATCGTAGCTGTCAGGATGGATCAGGCCGTAACCGGCCGTGGCGACCACGCCGCACACTATATAGAAAAGGAGAAAGCCTGCGACGCCCTTCGAACCGCCCATGAGTCTGGCGACCGGCGGCCCGAAAGCGAGGGCCGCGACGGCATTCATCCCGACATGGGCCCAGCCCCCATGCACGAACATCGAGGTCAGCAGCCCCGGCCACCACTGCCCTGTCCAGAGCGACGACGGCCGGAAGGCCAGGGACAGGCCCGCGTCAGGCAGCCCTTCCTGGATCAGGAAAAGGACCGGCATCGAACCGGCGAGCAGCACCGCAACGGCCGGCGCATTCAGAATTCGTTCGGTGGGCGGTTGGGTCAGGTCGGTCTCCGTCGCGGGTTACGATCGCCCGGTCTGGTGGCAAACGTCTTCATGGCAAGTGCTTCTTAACAACCATGACCCAGATTGGCACACAGGGTCCTTGACGGCCTGTAAACCATGTTTGCGCGAAGTTGCCTGTCATGATCGTCCAGACCAAGCCCTTTGCAGCCCTCCTTGCCATCGTTGTCGGAACGCTGGCGATGCCTGCCGTATCCGCGGCGCAGTCGGCGGGATCGTCGGGCATGGGGGCCTATACGGCCGGCTATGGCGGCGCGCGCTATGCCACCGCCCGCCCCCAGACCGGCTCGACACGGGACACCAACGGCAACCGGCTGATCGTTGACGGCATCATTCGGGCCGGTGCCGGTACTTGGTCCAGCGCCAGCGGCGGGGTCTCCTCCAGCTTTTCCGGCGCCGGCGGAAACGGCGGAACCGCCATCGGGGGCTCGACCGCCATCGGCAACAGCCTGAACGTCGTGGTCCAGGGCAACCACAATACGGTCATCGTCAACTCGACCCAGGTCAACAACGGCGCCGTAACCGCCGGAACCAGCCTGAACGGCACACTGAGGCTTCCATGATCGCTGGTTCGGTTTCACGGCGTCTGAGAACGGCCGGGGTCGCCTGCGCCACGGCCGCGCTACTGAGCGGCTGTATCTCGGCCTCGGCCAGCCCCCAGGGCCTCTACGCCACGCCCATCGGCAATGCGCCGGTCACGGCCAATCCGACGCCCTACTCCGCCGCCCTCTACTGCATGGCGGACTACGCCCGACGCTATAACCTGCCCTCCCCGCGCATCGCCGTGGGCCGCATCTCGGACTACACCGGCACAGTCTCGGCCGACGGCGGCCGTCAGGTCACCGGCGGGGCCTCCCTGATGGCCATGACCGCCCTGGCCAAGGCCGGGGCGCGCATGATCGAACGCTATGACACCTCTGTCTCCGAGATGGAGCTGCGCTATGCCAACAACCGGCTGATCGGCGATGATGGCCCCGGCGGTGCCGAGGATGTCCAGTATCGCCGCATCCTCGCCGGTTCGGTGCCCGGCACGGACTTCTACATCATCGGCGGCATCACCGAGGTAAACTACAACATCCGCTCGGGTGGCTTCGACATGGCGGCAGGCCAGGTCAACAGCGACGCGCCCCTGTCGACGGCCTTCGCGGGCAAGGCCTATGTCATGAACATCGGCATCGACCTCAGGCTGATCCAGACCACGACGTTCGAGGTGGTCGATGTCGTCTCCTATCAGAAGCAGATCATCGGCCGTGAGATATCCGCCGGCGTCTTTGACTTCCTCGATGGCAATGTCTTCGACATTTCGGCCGGGGACGGAGGGCTTGAGCCCGTCCAGCTGGCTGTACGCGCCCTGATCGAACGCGCGACCGTCGAGTTCATGGCCAATCTCTATGGCGCACCGGGGCCGGAGGTCTGCCTGAACGCCGGCCCCGACCCCCTCGGCAGCACCGTCGGCCCAACCGGCGGCTACTATCCCGCCTACCCCAACACGGACACGAACAATGGCGAAACCCGCGCGGATCCGTCTCGCTGGCACGATCGCCGCGACGATGCTGTGCGCCGCAGCCGTTACTGAGGCTGCCGCCCGGAACCCACCTCAGGACGGCACGATCGTCCTGAACCAGCAACTGCAACTGGGCGACGTCTTCGCCGGCCAGACGCTGAACGTCGTCGATTCCGGGGATCAGGTGACGGTCCAGGGCTCGGCCCTGGGCAACAGTGCCTCGGGCGCGGTCTACAACGGCTCGATCATCATCCAGTCCGACCAGACCATGCAGGGCGACGCCGTCGCGACCACGGACATCACTCTGAGCGGCGACACGGATGGTGTGGTCAACGCCACGACCCAGGCCGGCGGCAACTATTTGGCGGTCAGCGCCTATGGTGCAAACCTGACGCTCGATGCGACCCAGACCACCGACAACGGCCTGATCAGCGCCACCACGGAAGTCGGCGACAGCAACGCCCGCCTGCACGCCGGCGGTGCCGTCGGGGCCTCGGCCATCTCGAACACCGTGGCCGTCTACGGCCAGACCTCGCTTGTCAGCGGGACGATCAACCAGTCCTCATCCGCCCTCGTCCGGTCCTTCGGCCGGATCGAGAGCCAGTACATCCCGGCCGAGGCCAGCGTGACCAGCCAGGCCATCGTCAACGCCATCGCGGTCAACAGCGACAATTCCTCGGGCCAGGACCTCAGCATCGCGCAGCGCTCGTTCGGCAGCTTCATCGAATCCGAGGCCAGCGCCAACGCCGGCAATGCCTGGGACCTGGCAGCCCGCGCCCGCGCCACGGCCAACCAGGCCGTGCTCTACAATGAGGGCGGCGCGGTCGTGACGGCGTCGGATCAGCGCAACTCCAGCTTCGTCCGCGCCTCGGCCCTGACCACCGCCTATGACTACGGCCGGGCCGAGGCCTATGCGCGCGGTGCGGCCAATGATCTCACGGTCGGCAACAACGACATCTATGTCGAGATCGACAACACCCAGTTCAACACGGGCGGCGTCGATGTCGTCGCCACCTTCTCCGGCACGAACGGCTATGACGTCTCGGTCGGGGCCGACGCGGTCGGCAACAGCGTCACCGGCTACGCCTGTTCGCAATGCGACGGCTATCTGGAAGCCGCCAACACCCAGACCAACACAGGCAATGTCTCGGCGGTCGCCAATACCACCGTCACAGGTTCGAACCGTTCGGTGATCACGGGTGCCAATGCGGTCGGCAACGCCGCCAGCTTCTACGTCTCCCGGCCCGGAAATTAACATTCAGTAACTTGAGCCTTTACGCCCGATCGCTCACCAGTTGCGTCGGGCGTCGGCGATAGCAGTATCGCGGTCCTTCCTTTTGTCCTGCGCGGCTCCGGATACGGGGATTCCCGCGCCTTTCGGAAAGAGATCGAGAATGCGTTCTGCCCGTCTGTTCCTGCTTGCTGCGGCCTCTGTCGCCGTCCTGACCGCCGCCGCACCCGCACTCGCACAGGTCCAGCCGTCCGATCCGTGGGCGCAGGCGTCCAGCGACATCCCGGCCGATACCAATGTCCGCTTCGGTGTCCTTCCCAATGGCATGCAGTATGCGGTCATGCGCAATGCGACCCCGCCCGGGCAGGCGTCCCTGCGCCTGCGCATCGATGCCGGCTCGCTGATGGAGAATGAGGACCAGCTGGGGCTGGCCCACTTCATGGAGCACATGGCCTTCAACGGGACGACCAACATCCCCGAGAACGAGCTGCTGCGTATCCTCGAGCGTCTGGGCCTGGCCTTCGGCGCCGACACCAATGCCGCGACCGGCTTCGACCAGACCTTCTACCAGCTGGAACTGCCGCGCACGAACGACGAAACGGTCGATGCGGCCCTGCGCATCATGCGCGAACAGGTCTCCGAAGCGCTGATGGACCCCGCCGCCCTGGACGCGGAACGCGGCGTCATCGAGGGCGAGGAACGCACCCGAAACACGCCGGGGCTGCGCTCCGCCAAGGCCCAGCTGGCCCTGCTGGCTCCCGGCCAGCGCCTGTCCAACCGCTTCCCGATCGGTGATCTCAACATCATTCGCACCGCCCCACGCGAGCGGTTCGTCGAATTCTACCACGCCTATTACCGTCCGAACCGGGCCACCTTCATCGCCGTCGGCGACTTTGACGTCGATGTGATGGAGGCCAAGATCCGCGCAGCTTTCGAAAGCTGGCAGCCGAAGGGCGCCGAGGGTCCGGAACCGGACCTCGGCACCGTCCAGCCGCGCGGCCCCCAGACCAGCATTCTCGTCGAACCCGGCATCCAGTCCTCCATCCAGCTGAACTGGGTCCGCGCGCCCGATCTGGACCCGGACACGATCGCCGAGCGCCGCGCGAACCGGATACGCAACCTGGGTCTGGCGGTTCTGAACCGCCGGCTCGGCGAGATTTCCCGTCAGGAGAACGCCCCCTTCATCGGCGCCGGCGCGGACAGCTCGACCGTGGTCGACAGCCTGGAAATCGGCGGCATCAGCGCCAGCTTCAATCCCGGCGGCTGGCAGCGCGCGCTTGAGACGATCGAGCAGGAACAGCGCCGTCTGGTGCAGTTCGGCGTTTCGGAGGCCGAGCTGCAACGCGAGATCACGGATGCGCGCACGGCACTCGAGAACGCCGCCAATGCGGCCGCAACCCGCACCACGCCCGGTCTGGTGAATGGCCTGCTGAACGCCGCCAACAATGAGACCGTTTTCACGACCCCGGCGACCAACCTCGCCCTGTTCAACCAGGCGGTCGAGGGTCTGACGGCGGCCCAGGTGAACAGCGTCCTGCCACCCGTCTTCGAGGGCCAGGGCCCGGTGATTCTGGTCATCACCCCGGTCGAGATCGAAGGCGGCGCGGATGCCGTCACCGCCGCGCTCCAGGCCTCGCGACAGGTGCCCGTCGCGCCCCCGGCCGCCCAGGCGCAGCTTGACTGGCCCTACGCGAACTTCGGCACCGCGACCGCACCGACGAGCCGGACCGAGCTGGCCGCTGTCGGGGCCACGGTCGTCACCTTCCCGAACGGCGTCCGCCTGACGGTCAAGCCGACCACCTTCCGCGATGAGCAGATCCTGGTCAGTGTCCGGACGGGCCTCGGCGAACTGTCCCTGCCGACCGATCGCTCGACGCCACTGGCTTTCGGCGGCTTCGTGTTCCAGGCCGGTGGCCTCGGCAAGCTGACGGCGGATGAGCTCAACCGCGTCCTCAGCGGCCGTATCTACAGCGTCGGCTTCAGCGCCGACGGCGATGCCTGGCAGCTGTCGGGCGCAACGCGGCCGCAGGACCTGAACCTGCAGATGCAGGTGCTGGCCGCCTATCTCACCGACCCCGGCCTGCGCCCCGCGCCCTTCCAGCAGATCCAGGCCCTGTTCCCGCAGATCATCGCCCAGCAGATGGCCACGCCGGGCGGAGCCTTCGCCATGCAGTCTGCCGAGCTGCTCGCCAGCGGCGACAAGCGCGAAGCGCTTCCGACGGCAGCAGAAGTCGCATCCTGGACGATCGACGAGCTGCGCAGCGGCGTGACCGCCGGTCTGGCCGCCGGTCCGATCGACGTGACCATGGTCGGCGACGTCACGGTTGACGACGCGATCGCCGCCGTCGCCGGGACCTTCGGGGCCCTGCCCGCCCGTGCGCCTGCGCCCCAGCCTGCAACGGGTGCAACAGTCCGGCGCTTCCCGGCCGGCACGGCCGAGCCGGTCGTCCTCAAACACACCGGTCCGGGTGAGCAGGGCCTGGCCTATATCGCCTGGCCGACCACCGACGCGGTCATCGATCGGACCGAGGCCCGGACGATCCAGATCCTCGGCGAGGTCATGGGCCTGCGCGCCACGGAAGAGATCCGTGAACGACTGGCCATCGCCTATTCGCCGGGCGTCGGCGCCAGCTCGTCCGACACCTTCACCGGCTACGGCTCGATCTTCGTCCAGGCCCTGACCCGCCCGGAATCGTTCACGGCCTTCTATGACGCCGTGAACGCCATTGTGGCCTCCCTCCGGGATACGCCGATCACCGAGGACGAGCTCAACCGCGCCCGCCTGCCCGAGGTGGAACGTCTGAAGCGCAGCCAGGCCGGAAATGAGTACTGGCTGGGCCAGCTGTCCGGCGTGGCCGCCAATCCGGCCGACGTCGACCAGATCCTGACCCACGTCTCCGATCTGGAGGCCATCACCGTGGCCGACATCCAGCGGGCGGCCCGTCAGTATCTGCGGGCCGACACGGCCTGGCGCGGCGTGTCGATCTCCGACAATCCCGCCGCCCCGGCCGCCCCGGCCGCAGCCCAGTAGGCAAACGAAAAAATGGCCCCGGTCCTTGCGGATCGGGGCCAGTTTGCTTCTCAGGATCGTCGGCTGAGCCGACGGTTCCACTCTGGACCGCCCCGCCTGACGGGCGGCTGAACGCCGGTGTTCAGGCCCGCGTCAGAAAACCCGGCCGCCGACCCCGCCATCCAGGGTCAGGGTCGCACCCTGCACGACATAGCCGGCCTGCTCGACCACTTCCTCGCGGTATTCCGTGTAGGTCTCCTCGCGGACCCAGGTCAGGATCTTCACGCCGGCGCCGTAGCGACGCAGCAGCGAGCGTTCGTTGCACTCGCGTTCGGCGCGCTGCGGCTTGCATTCGACGACACCGCCGCGGCCATGCCACAGGGCCTCGCCCTTGCGGCAGTCCATCGTCTCGCCATGGCCGAAATCGACGTCGCCCGTGTATTCGGCCCAGGTAATCTGCAGCCAGGTGCCGGCCAGGCAGCGGTACAGCTCGCCCTCATAGTCGCCGTCCACCTCCCGGTCGGGTCTTACCTGGGACGCCGGATGCGGCACATTGCGGTCGTCGATGCAGAAGGCACGGATCACGACCCGCTTCTCCTGACGCCGTCGCGCCTCATAGGGCACGCGAATGACCTGACGCACCCGCTCGCCCTCGACCATCAGGCCATTGATTGTGGTCGGATAGGGCTGGTCGACCGTCACATAGGCGGCACCCCCACCACCCACATAGACATTGCCCCCGGCCCGGGCGTTCAGCCCTGCCCTCGCCACGGCGTTGCCGTTGGCGTTGGCGTTGGCGTTCACATTGACATTGACGTTCAAATTGCCGCCGCCGCCGCAACACGGAGGCGGAGGCGGACTTTCGCAGCAGGCCGGCGGAGGGGGTGGCGGCGGCGGGGGCGGGGGCGGCGGTTCGCAGCAGGGCGGCGGTGGCGGCGGGCAGACGGGGCCGCACTGTGCCGCCGCCTCATCAGCGACCAGCGTCAGGGCGAGGAAGCCCGCCAGCGCCGGCAGCCATGTCATGATCCGCACCCGCATGGGCCGACCTCCCGTCAAAATCCATGCAAACCGCGTCGGGCGCCGTTCGCTTCAGCGATCATCTGAACCGCAAAAGCATTTCGTTTCCGTTGCCTTGTGCCCGATCGGATCACGGCCACCGGTCCGGGGCTTGCGTCGGCCCGTCCAGAGGCCAGTCCATTGTTTCATCCCGACACACAGTTCCTGATCGACCATTGGACCGGCCTGTCCCGCCAGGGCCATGCGCGCGCAGGGATTCCGGATCGCGCCGCCCTTGAGCCGCATCTGCTGGGCACGCGCCTGCCGCGCACCTTCATGGCCGCCCGGAGCGGAGAGGATGCGGTCATCCGCCTTGCCGGCTCATGGATTGAAGACTTCCACGCGGAATCCCTGAAGGACCGCCCCCTGCTGTCGGTCTGGCGCACCGCTTCGAGGCCGCTGGTCGCTGCGGCCCTGACCCAGACGGTGCGCGAGGCCCGCCCGGTTGTGATCGCTGCCCTGGCCGGTTTCCTTTCGGCCCAGATCGAGATTGTCCTGGTCCCGTTGCGCGGACCGTCGGGTGCCGTGGATCGTATTCTGGGCCTCTATGTGCCGACCGCCACCCTCAGCCTCACATCCGAGGAGCCCCGCCTGCTCACCGCCCGCGTCTCCATCGGCGTGGGCGAACCGTCCCGCCCGGCCCTCGCGCTCGCCGCCGTCGGAGGCCGCCGGATCGCCTGAACCCTCCGTTCAGCCCTGGAGATCCCGCGCGTATCGCCGCCAGTTCTGCACATAGTGGGCGGCGGAGGCCTTCAGCGCCTCGATCTGGCCCGGCTGGAGTTCCCGCACCACCTTGCCCGGCTGGCCCATGACCAGCGAGCCGTCTGGAATGACCTTTCCCTCTGTAATCAGGGTATTGGCCCCAATCAGACAGTTCTTGCCGATCCTTGCCCTGCCCAGCACCACCGCGCCGATGCCGATCAGGGTATTGTCGCCGATCTCGCAGCTGTGGAGCATGACCATATGGCCGACGGTGACGCCGTCGCCGATCGTCAGGGGCTCACCGGGATCGGAATGCAACACGCTGCCGTCCTGGATGTTGGTGTCCCGCCCGATGGTGATGGGGTCGTTATCGCCTCGCACCACCGCCCCGAACCAGACACTGGCGCCGGGTTTGAGAATCACATCTCCTACCAGCGTTGCATTCGGTGCCAGCCAGTATTCGCCCTCCGGCGGAAGCTGGGGTTTCTTGTCGCCGAGACTGTAAACATTCATCAGAACACCGCCATTTCTTGAAAATCGAGGGCTTTAAGCTCTCGTAAACCACGATAGGCTCATATTGTAGATGCGATTCGAGGCCCTCATTTCGGCCCCGGATCAGTAGCCGGATCAAGCCCGGTCCGGTCAGACCTTGGGGATTGTGCGTGGTGCGCTCGGTTCGGCGGATGTTTCCGCTGGAAGTGGATCCTGCTTCCGACCCGGGCGGATGCGTTTCGTCCCCTGCTCCCCTCTTCCCCACCCTCGTTCGAGGCGATGCTTTTCCGGCATCGCCTTTTTTCATGCCCTGCGGCGACGCAGTTTCTGCATCGCCGCCTTCCATGCCCCGGAGGCGTCCATGACCAAGCGTGCGGCCATCAAGCGTCAGACCCGCGAGACATCCCGTGAACACGGTGTGCTCGATACTCGTCAGTTCATGGAGGATTCCAAGGTCCGCCGCCTTCCGACCCACGCCGGCTGGTCGCCCTACCCCTCGAACGATGATCGGGACCAGGCCTATCTGAAGACCCTGAAGCCCAAGTCCGACGGCCAGGCCGAACTGATGGCGGCGATTGACCACCACAATCTCGTGCTGGCGCTCGGTCCGGCAGGCACCGGCAAGACCTATCTCGCGGTCGCCAAGGCGGTCGAGGCACTGGAAGCCGGCAAGATCGGTCGCATCGTCCTGTCGCGCCCCGCCGTCGAGGCCGGTGAATCCATCGGCTTCCTGCCCGGCGATATGGAAGACAAGCTCGCCCCCTACCTTCGCCCCCTCTACGACGCCCTCTCCGATCGCCTGAGCATGAAGCGGGTCAAGGCGCTGATGGCCGAGGGCCTGATCGAGATCGCCCCCATCGGCTATATGCGCGGGCGCACCCTGAACAACGCCTTCATCGTCGTCGATGAGGCCCAGAACTGCACCTATGTGCAGCTCAAGATGCTGCTGACCCGCCTGGGCTGGCACTCGACCATGGTGGTCACCGGCGACCCGCAGCAGTCCGACCTGCTGCCCGGAATCTCCGGCCTGAGCGACATCGCCGAGCGACTGGCACCGGTGCCGGACATTGCCGTGGTCAAGCTGGCCGAGGGCGACATCGTCCGTCACCCGCTGGTCGCTTCGATGATCGGCGTCCTCTGACGCCGGCCGGCTCCGACAGATCAGGCCGTCGCCGGATTCACGGCGGCGGCCTTTTCCTTGGCTGTGGGCACCTTCGCTTTTCCGCGACACGATTGCCCCTTCGCGCGCGGCGCAGGGGCTGCTAACCGGTTTCGCTTCACATTTCAGCGACCCGAATGAAAATCCCCCGCATCGCCTACGCCGCCTATGGCTTCGCCCTGATCGTGATTCTGCTCGACCAGCTGACCAAGGCCTGGATCATGAGTGGCCTCGACCTGCGCGAGATTGGGCACATCCAGGTTCTGCCCCCCCTGTTCAACCTGACCTGGGTCGAGAACCGCGGCGTCAGCTTCGGCCTGTTCGGCGACGGCTCGGCGCGGTGGATGCTCAGCGCCTTCTCGATCGCGGTCGCCGGCGTTCTTGGCTGGTGGGCACTGAAGGCGGACCGTCGCCTGCTGATCACCGCCATCGGCCTCATCATGGGCGGCGCGCTCGGCAATGTGATCGACCGCCTTCGCTTCGGCTATGTCGTCGATTTTCTCGACATATCCGGTGTCCATGTCTTCCTCGGGTCGATGAAGATCAATTTCCCATGGGTTTTCAACATCGCAGACAGTGCGATCTGCATCGGCGTCGTCCTGTTGATCCTCGACAGCATCCACGCGGAGCAGGAGGCCAAGGTTGGCCTCGCCGCCGAAAAGTCGTAATCAGCCGCTTCCAGTAGGGTTTGTGCGCGCGCCCGTTCCTGCGCCCCGCTCCGAGACATCAACCATGCGTCTTCATACCGTTGCCGTTCTGACCCTGACCACGTCGCTCCTGGCCCTGGGCGCCTGCTCCAGTGTGCGCTCGGGCGTCGGCCTCGACAGGATCACACCGGACGAGTTTCTGACCGTTTCGACCGCCCCCCTGACCGTCCCGCCGGAATACGGCCTGCGTCCGCCCGCACCCGGTCAGCCGCGTCCGCAGGAGCTCGCACCGGAATCCGCCGCCCGCCAGATCCTTCTGGGCCAGCGTCAGGCTGTGACCCGGTCGGAAGGCGAGCAGCAGCTGGTGACCCTGGCCGGCGGCGATCGCGCCGATCCCCTCGCCCGCTATGTCGTGGACGATGAATTCGGCGACCTGGCCCACAAGGAAGAAGGCTGGGCCAACCGCATCATGTTCTGGCGTCGTGACGACGCCGCGACCCAGGCCCCGACGACCCTGCAGACCTCAGAAGGTGCCGTCAGCGTCGACGCGGCGAGCGAATACGCCCGTTTGCAGGCCCTGACCGGAGGCCGTACCGGCATCTCGATCGCACCGCGCCGGGATACAGTGTTCAAGCTCCCCGGCCTTTAGGTCCCGGAGACATCCTCAACAGGGCCCGGTTGCGAGAGCAGCCGGGCCTTTTTGATGCGGGATCAGGCCTTGGCGGCACCCGCCCTCAGCCCCCGCTCGGCCAGGGCGACAATCGCCACCCCGCCCATGGTCAAGGCGGCACCGACCAGAATCTGCGGCGTCAGCACATCGCCCATGAGGCCCCATCCGATCAGGATGGAGACCACCGGCGTGGCCAGCAGATAGGGCGTGACCCGGCCCGCCTCGCGTTTCTGAACCAGCCAGAACAACAGGGTTGTCGCCAGCACCGACGACACCAGCCCGGCCCAGAGCACACAGGCCCAGACAAGGGCGTCGGCCTGCTGCACAGCTTCCCACTGCCCCCGCTCGAACAGGGCTGAGGCGAAGGCGAGAGACGGCAGGGCGACCAGCGACAACAGGCCCTGCATCTTCAATGGGGGTATCGAGGTCGTCCGCCTTGCCACCACGGTGGTCAGGGCCCAGGCGCAGGCTGCACCGATGCCAGCCAGAATGGCCTTCCAGTCCGCGATGGCATGGGGGTCCAGCGTCATCCAGGCGACCCCGAGAAAGGCCACGACCATGCCGGCCAGCGCGAACCGCGACAGCCGCTCGCCCAGCATCAGGAAGGCGAACAGGGCTGTAAACGGAATCCAGAGCTGGGCCGCCACCGAAACCGGACTGACGTCATGCGCCAGCCAGAAGGCCAGATAGATGAGGCCATAGTGGATCGGTCCGCCAAGACCGACGATGATCAGCAGGCTCTTCCAGTTCGGAAAGGGCGGACGCACGAACGGGATCAAACAGGCCGCCGCAAGGGCAAACCTCAAGGCCGCCATCAGCAGCGGCGGCAGGGTCTCGGTGCCGAATTTCGCCGCCGCATTGTTAACCCCCCAGATCACCACCACCGCGATGATGGCAAGGATCTCGACGGGCGAGAGCGGGCTGTGCGGCTTGTCAGGGGTGATCACATGCCCGACTTAACGCGCGCGCTCGCTGCACGCGAGGACGCAAGCCGACACTTTGCATTTCCGACTGTGGCGCGCGCCTAGAACGGAATGTCGTCGTTCAGGTCGTAGCTTTCCTTGGGACCACTGGGCTTGTTGGCCCCGCCGGTGGAGAAGCCCGAGGAATAGTCGTCGTCCCCGCCGCGCGACGATCCACCGCCGGCGCTGTCGCTGCGGCCGCCCAGCATGGTCAGCTCGCCGCGGAATTTCTGCAGCACGATCTCGGTGGTGTATTTCTCGACCCCGGCCTGTTCGTATTTGCGGGTCTGGAGCGAGCCCTCGATGTAAACCGTCGAGCCCTTCTTCAGATAGTTCTCGGCCACCTTGACGATGTTCTCGTTGAAGATGACCACCCGGTGCCACTCGGTCTTTTCCTTGCGCTCGCCGGTGGCCTTGTCGCGCCACTGTTCCGAGGTCGCGAGGGACAGGTTGGCCACCCGCTCGCCCGAGTTGAGCGTGCGGATCTCCGGGTCCTTGCCCAGGTTGCCGACCAGAATGACCTTGTTGACGCTGCCCGCCATCGCCGAGCTCCTTCTTCGTTCTGGCCCGCCGCGCTTCGCGCTGTTCGGAGCCGATTGCCTGTTGTCCGGGCCTAGCGCGCTTTCGACAGGCGCGCGCCCGCTTTGTGGCGCAATCCACAGATTGCTTGTTCCACGTTTGTTCTGTTTCGTCTAGAGCGGCGGTGGCGCGGTCGGGTCCGGCTCGCGGTTGGACGACACGGCGATCGGGGTGCCGTCGATGGCCCGCTGGATCGCACCGGGCATCGCCAGCCGACCGTCGCCGGTGCGGGCCATGAAGTTGAACCGGCCACCGTCAAGTGTCCTGGAGATCCATACGCCACCGCGGTCGATGAAGATGAACTGGCCCTGATAGGAGCCCGTAATCTCCTGCCGCGATCCCCCCATGCGCAGGAAGCGCAGGCGGACTTCTTCCAGCCGCGCGGCGCAGAACTCGATCTGCGGCTGATTATCGGCCACCTTGTTGAACCTCGGCGGCTCGCCCTCGGCGCCGGTTTCGACCGCATAGCAGACACCACGGTCGAACGGTGCCTCCACGGCCTTTTCGCAGGCTGCGAGCGCCAGCGCGCCCGCGCCCATCACCATCAATGCGGCGTGTTTCATCAGCGTAGCCCCGGGAAAGTGCAGCTGCGGTCCTGGTCGGCGAGTGTCCGGAACCGGCTGTTGTCGGACGATTGCTCGACCCGACGAGGCACAAGCCTGAGGGTCGTATCGCCCCAACGGCCATAGAGCGCCTCGCCCGGCCGTACGCAGGTGCCGGAGTAGAGCGCCTGCACACAGGCATTCAGGCTCATATTGGACGACAGCGACCGCCAGTCTGACCCGGTGTGGCGCAGACAGGCAGACCCGGTTGCGGCCTGGACCGCCGGCTCAGCCGGTTGCTGGTCCGTGACCGGCGGCTGCTCCGCCTCGGTCAGTTCGATCGGCGGGGCAACGGGCGGCGGGGCGAAGGCGGCGGTCGGCGCGGCCGCAAGGGCTCCGGTCTCATCGATGCCGACGTCCAGTGCGTCCGTCGCCACCCCATTGCGCCGGGCGCAGTCCGACAGGGTCGCCAGGCCGATGTACTGGCCGTCGACGAAACAGCGCAGTTCGCGCGTGGTGTTCAGTTCAGGTGCATCGGCCACATCGACCGTCAAACCGCCCTGGGCCGCGGGCGGGGGAGCCGGATTCGGTGCCCTGCCGGCATTGAAGATCAGCGCGATCACTATGGCCGCGACGACCGCCAGGCCGGCACCGATGGCGATGAGAACTCGATTGTCCTGGGGCATGAATGGCTCGCGGGGATGAGGCCTCCAATAACCCTGCCCGGGGCTACGGCGTCAACGATCTTCGTTGCCCGGCGACCTAGCCCGTGAGTCGGGAAAGCGCGGCCTGGTAGTTGGCGAGCTGGGCGGTCATATAGGCGGGGGCCGGTCCCGTGACCGGGGGCCGCGAGGCACCCGGCGCGAGCGACTTGTACGCGTCCCTGACCACCCTGACGGCGGCCCTCAGGGCCTCGACTGTGGACCTGATCTGGTCCTTGCCGGTCAGTGACAGGGTCTCGGGCAGGGCCATGGCAAAGGTCTTGATCTCGCCGGCGGCCGCCTTGGGAGCAACGATCCCGGGCGACAGGCCGAGAGCGGCCAAGGCGTCCCGGCCGGCCTCTCCAGCGGTCAGGATGGCACCGGCTCTTCCCTCCCGGGGTGCGATCGACAGCCGCTGCATGCGGGCGCTGCTCAGGGCCTCGACTTCCCCGGCCTTGAGCGGATCGGTCACGACCGTGACCCTCAACTGGCCGGAGGAGGCCTGCTCGATCTTGCGCGCCAGGGTCTGCAGGGTGTCATCGGCCGCGATCGAGACGGCCCGAGGCCGGCTGCCCTCGGCAGACGATACATAAAAGCGATCACCGGGCCGCAGGGCGGTCGCAGCCGTCAGGGCCTTGGAATCACCCATGGAAACCAGCCCCTGTGGCAGCCCCAGCCGGTCCAGCACACTGGCACCCCCGCTCGCGACGGCCAGGCTCAGGGGCGAGGCCTGCTGGTCTGCTCCCGGCCAGGTCCGGGTCCATTCCACCGCGCCCGTCAACGGGTCGAGCCGGGTCAGATAACCCTCCCTGGGAACATCCTTGGCGGCCCCGACCGCACGATCGGCGAGGCCGGTGATCCAGACCTTGCCGCCATGCACCTTCATGTCCGCAACACTGCTGTCGCCCGCACCGCCGATATAGGTCAACCGGTCTCCGGCTGCGGGGGAAAGGTCAGCCCCAAGCGACGCGACATAGGCATCGGAACTGCCCGAATGGGCGTTGGTCACCGTCGCGACATCCAGGGCCTGATTCCGTGTTGTGCCGGTCAGGACGACCCGGCCGCCGCTCACGGCGATCCCGGTCACATCACCGCTGGCTGCGCCCAGGTCCCTCGTCGCGGACAGGGTCGGCGCACCGTTGGCGTCCGGGGTGAAGCGACGCACGACGACCCGGCCGCTCTCGACCCCGGCCGTATAGATTGACGAACCCTCGACGGTCATGGCCCTGATACTGTCGTCGCCGCTGGTTCCGAACTGGCTGACCGACACTGCGGCGGCCTTGAAGGGGGCCAGGCTGTGCGCCTGGGTGGCCGAAAAGCCCTGCAGATATCCGTCCCAGGCCCCAAGCCCCGAGGCCCCGGGCATCGCAGATCGGGCACGCCCCGCGACATAGACCCTGCCGTCGGCACCGAAGGAAACCGCCGTGGCCTCGTCCGCCGCGCGGGCACCGCGCCGCTGGGTCCACAACTCCTCTCCGGCTCCATCAAAAACAGTGACGAAACTGTCGGACAGGCTGGCGTCGGCGATCCGGACGCCCGGTTCGAGCTCCCCCGTCACCGAACCCGCAACCGCCACGCGCCCGTCAGCGGCGATGGAGATCGCATAGCCGCTGGCTGTGTCCGAGGCCCCCAGCATCCGTGTGGCCACGACCCGACCCGTGGGATCAAGCTTCATGAGCGCCACATCGCGCTCACCCTTAAGCGGTTGTGAGCCCGGTGCGGCTTCAATATCCGCGACGAGCCACAAGGACCCGTCCGCCGCAACCGCGCTGGCCCGGACCGTCTCCACGCCCTTGGGCAGAGCCGTCTGCGAGGCCCGCCCGGCGACCCAGCCGGTCTGCCCGGACGGCTGCAAGGGCTCCGGGGCCGTACCGCCGTCGCTCTGGAATTTCAGCAGCTCGTTTCCGCCCGCTGTGCCGGAAGCCTGAACAACATAGACGGCGTCGGACGTCTGCGTTGTCGCGAAGCGAACCGTTTCGGCGCTCGAGCCTTGCAGGACCAGGGCCCACTTGTCCGCCGCGGTCGGCAGGGTGATCGTCTTGGTGCCGAGCTGGATGGTCCGGGGTGCGCCATTGACCTGCTCGCGGCCCAGCCGCGTCGCGACCCCGGCATCGCTCAATTTGGTATTCACAAAGGAGATGACATTGTCGAGCGATCGGGTCTGGGCCCCCATGCCGGCAAGGTCGATCGGGACCGTGACGTTGCCGGCGACGGAACCGATGGTGATGTCGAACACGACCGGCCCTTCAAGGGCAGGCGCGGACAAGGCCGGATCGCCCTCGTGAATCGGCCGGGTCACGATCCGGGTCGCATCCCGCGCCACACCGGCCGAGGTCTTTGCGCTCGTTGACGACACGCCGTGGACCATCCGGATATCCTCGAACCCGGCCGTCCGCACAAAGTCGCCGACTTCAGCGACACCGCTCGCAAAGCGCTCGCGGATCCGCGTGACCTCGCCCTGGGTGATACCCTTGGCGTCAATCCGCGTGGCGAGGGCGGTCAGGGAGGTCAGTCCCTGATAGAGGGCGAACAGTTTGCGATAGTCGGGGGACGCGCCCGGCAGGTCCGAACGGCTTGCATCAGGGTTCACCAGCTGGCGTGCGGAAAGCGCCGCCCGCACCGCCACATCCGGCTTCGGGGCCTTGGCACTGGCTTCCCAGGGCGGCGTCGGCTGGGTCCTCACCCGCGGCGCAGCAGCCTGCCCCCCGGTCGTGGCCGTATTGCCCGCCGAGCCTCCGTACAGACCGAGTAGATAGCTGTTGTTGATCACGCCAGAGCTCCCGCGGCCCATTATCGCGGCTCAACCGTAACGACCACTTAACGTCCGGTTCCGGAGCGACTTCCCGTGCGACTCAAGGAACAATCAGAGTCCGCCTGATGCTGGCGCGATGGATGAGGAGGACGCCTTGAAGAACGCCTTCGTCAATGCCTTGAATTTACTACTGTCTCTTTACGGTCTGCGCATCCAGCGACGGCGCGCCGCAACCCGGATCGGCCACGCAGGCGTGCGTCGGGCGGCCTAGTTCCGGAACAGGGACAGGATCATCTGCGGCGCCTGGTTGGCGATCGACAGCGCCTGGGTGCCCAGTTGCTGCTGCACCTGCAGGGCCTGAAGGCGTGCGCTTTCCTTGGCCAGATCCGCGTCGACCAGTTTGCCGATGCCGGTCTCGAGCGAGTCTGCCAGTTTCGAGACGAATTTGTTGTGGGTCTCGATCTGTTTGGCCTGGGAACCGAGCGCCGCCAGTGCAGAGTTGACGTTCGTCAGCGCCGTATCAATCGCTGTGAGGGCGGCGGCTGCGCCGGCCTGGGTCAGAAGGGCGAGCGGGGCCAGTCCGAGGCCGGCACTGGTCATGTCCTGCGGGTCGATCGAGATCGTATCGGTCGTGTCGATACTGGCCAGGAAGTCCAGCGGTCCCGTCAGCGAATCATCAAGAAGATTGACCCCGTCGAACGAGGCGCTGTCGGCGAACTGCTGGACGGAGCGAACGAGGGCCTGGAAATCGTCATTATAGGCCGCCCGCGACTCGGCCGACTGCGACACGTCCGATGCAGCCACCGCCTTCTGGCGCATCTGGATGATCAGATCAGAGATTGATTCGCCGGCGGCCAGGGACACATCGGCCAGTGAGGTTGCGCGGTCGAGGCTGGTTCTGACCGCCCCGAGGGCACCCAGATCGGCGCGCTGGTTCTGGGCTATGGCCCAGACGGCGGAGTTGTCCTTGGCCCCACCCACCTTCAGGCCCGTGCTGATCCGGTTCTGGGTCCCGGTCAGTCGGTCATTGATCTGGTTGAGGTTCTGCAACGCGATCTGTGCGGCGGCGTTGGAGTGGACGCTTGTCGACATGGCTTCGGCCCCGGCTTCGTTCAGGGACAGGTTATTAGGCGAGTCGTGAGCGTATGGTTAACGACTTGTAGCCGGGCGCGCGTGCGGCCCGGCGGCGGTTTGGTGTTTCAGAGGCTTCAGGCGATGGTGTCGATCACCTTGCCCGGGCCGTATTCGGGTTGATCCTTCAGGCGCGCGACGTCTTCACGCGGCAACTGCCGAACGACCTCGCCGGTTTCCGGATTCAGGGTCTTGTAGACAAAGGCTCCGGGGACGGCCCCCTTCTCGATCACCAACCGGTAGCGCGCGGTGGGTTCTACACCCTTGACCTTTTCGATCTCGGGCGGCTCCGGCACGACCGGGGGCTGGATTGGCTCCACGGCGGGCACCGGGGAAGCCTTCATGTTCATATCTACACTCATCTATCTGTCGTCGGCCCAGTGGCCGGCGCCTCCATGGGTTTCACAGGAGGCGGAGGCGGAGCCGCTCATGGCTCCACCTCCTTCCCATGACGTTAGCGGAACAGGCCGAGCAGGATGGAGCTCGACTGGTTGGCGATGCCCAGGGCCTGGACACCAAGCTGCTGCTTGGTCTGCAGGGCCGTCAGGCGGGCGCTTTCCTTGGCCAGATCGGC
>NZ_JAIYCP010000005.1 GCF_027487935.1 Brevundimonas sp. | reverse complement strand
GCTTCGGACGGTCCCCCTCCCCGCGAAGCGGGGAGGAGGCTGGGGGGGGGCGCCCCTCCACCCTCCTTCGCCTCTGCGAGGCTTCGGACGGTCCCCCTCCCCGCGAAGCGGGGAGGAGGCTGGGGGGGGGCGCCCCTCCACCCTCCTTCGCCTCTGCGAGGCTCCGGACGGTCCCCCTCCCCGCGAAGCGGGGAGGAGACGGAGGGTGCGGCCCTCCACCCTCCTTCGCCTCTGCGAGGCTTCGGACGGTCCCCCTTCCCATCTGCGATGGGGAGGAGACGCCGGGCTTGCCTTCGTCGCCCCCTCTGCCACTGTCCGCACTTGCTTTCCGGGAGACCGTCATGATCCGCACCCTTCTTCTGACCACCGCCGCCGCCGTCCTGACGGCCGGTCCGGTGCTCGCGCAGAGCGCAGATGCGGCGGGGGAGGCGCAGGCGCGGCGGATTCTGGAGCGGACGCCGCTGATCGACGGGCACAATGACCTGCCCTGGGCGCTGCGGCAGGAACACGGCAATGATCCGCATGCGGTCGACCTGACGAGCAATCTGGAGGCCTCGACCGGCCTGCATACCGATATTCCGCGCCTGCGGGCCGGCGGCATGGGGGGCCAGTTCTGGTCGGTCTATGTGCCGGCGACCATGACCCCGCCGGATGCGGCGGTGGCGACCTTCGAGCAGATCGACACGGTCAAGCGGCTGGTCGCCGCCCACCCGGATGTGTTCGAGCTGGCGACCACCGCCGATGACATCCAGCGCATCCACCGCCGCGGCCGGATCGCCTCGCTGATCGGCATGGAGGGGGGCTATTCGATCGATGATTCCCTCGGCCTGCTGCGCGAGTTCTTCGACGCCGGGGCCCGTTACATCACCCTGACCCACTCGCGCACGACGACCTGGGCGGACAGCGCCACCGATGCGCCGAAATGGGGCGGGCTGTCGCCGTTCGGCGAGGAGGTCGTGCGCGAGATGAACCGGCTGGGGATGATGGTCGACCTGAGCCATGTCTCGGAAGAGACCATGCTGGACGCCATGCGGGTCTCGGACGCGCCGGTCATCTTCTCCCACTCCTCGGCCCGGGCCGTGACGGGGCATGCGCGCAATGTGCCCGACAGCGTGCTGCGGCTGATGCCGCAGGACGGCGGGGTGGTGATGGTCACCTTTGTGCCCGGCTTTGTCTCGGAGACGGTGCGGAGCTGGAACAGCGCCCGCTCGGCCGAGGATGCGCGGCTGAAGTCGCTGAACCCCGGCGACCCGGCTGCGGTGACGGCCGGTCTGGCGGCCTGGACGGCGGCGAACCCGATCCCGGTGGCGACGGTCGCTGATGTGGTGGCCCATATCCAGCATGTGCGGGATGTGGCGGGGATCGACCATGTCGGCATCGGTGGCGATTTCGACGGCGTGGATGCCCTGCCGGTCGGGCTGGAGGGGGTGGACGACTATCCCCGTCTGCTGGCCGCCCTGATGGCCAAGGGCTGGACCGAGGCGGATATCCGCAAGCTGGCGGGCGAGAATGTTCTCCGGGTCATGCGGGCGGTGGAGGCGACGGCGGCGAGCAAGCGCGGGGAGCGGCCCAGCCTGGCGCAGCTGCCGGCGGCGGGGGCACCGGAGTAGCCCTCTCCCAACGGGAGAAGGATCAGGTTTGCTGCCGCAACCCTTCCCACAGCGCGATCCCCGCGCTGACCGACAGGTTCAGCGACCGCGCGCCCGGCTGGATGGGAATCACCACCCGGGCGTCGGCGGCGGCGTGGACATAGTCCGGGGCCCCCGAGGGTTCGCTGCCGAACAGCAGGACGTCATCGGGCCGGAAGACGAATTCGTTCAGGGGCGTCGCCCCCTTCGTCGTGAAAAGGACCAGACGGCCGGGACCCCCATCCTGTTCCAGTCTGGCGCGCTGGAAGGCGTCCCAGTCGGCATGCCGCGTCATATGGCCCAGCGGGCCGTAATCCAGTGCGGCGCGCTTCATCGCCCGGTCGTCGAAACGGAAGCCGGTGGGCTCGATGATGTGCAATTCCACCCCGAAACAGGCGCTCAATCTGATGCAGGCGCCGACGTTCTGGGGAATGGCCGGTTGAAAAAGGGCGAGACGCATTCTAAGGCCCTCATACGCGCGGCCCGGGGGCTTGTCGCGGCTCGAAATGCGACCGTTTCTCAGGAAGCGGCGTGACTTGCGGCGATGGGCCGCAAATCCGGGCCGGGCAAGCATCGCGGGAAGCCGCTAAGGAACGACAGCGTTGAAACGGCGGGCCCATCGGGCCGTGTCGTCGGCGTCTCAGGAGAACGAATCGGTGGCTGAAGACCAGGGCGATCCGCACAACCCGGATCCCAACCGCAGAGACTTTATCCATATCGCGGCCGGCGCTGCCGCCGTGGGGGCCGGGGCCATGCTGGCCTGGCCGTTGATCAATTCGATGAACCCGGCCGCCGACACGCTGGCGCTGGCGTCGATCGAATTCGACATGACGAAGGTCCAGGAAGGCCAGCAGATCGTCATCAAATGGCAGGGCAAGCCGGTGTTCGTGCGCTATCGCACCCCGCGCGAGCTGCAGGAGGCCGTGGCCACCCCGCTGTCGGCGCTCAAGGATCCGCAGACCGACGCCGACCGCGTCAAGGAAGGCCATTCGAAATATCTGGTGGTGCTGGGCAACTGTACCCACCTGGGCTGTATCCCGACCTTCGGGACCGGCGACTACGGCGGCTGGTTCTGCCCCTGCCACGGCTCGCACTACGATACCTCGGGCCGTATCCGTAAGGGCCCTGCACCCAAGAACCTCGTCGTGCCGGAGTATGCCTACCTCTCCGACACCCGCATCAAGATCGGCTGAGGGCGAGACCGATGAGCGATCACGAATCCACCTATGTTCCCAAGACCGGCATCGAGAAATGGCTCGACACCCGTCTGCCGATCGTCCGCTTCGGCGCTGACTATCTGGCGCTGCCGACGCCCCGGAACCTGAACTACTGGTACACCTTCGGTGCCATTCTGATGGTCTGCCTGGTGGTCCAGATTGCGACCGGCGTGGTCCTGGCCATGCACTATGTGCCGAACACCGAAATGGCTTTCGCCTCGGTCGAGCGGATCATGCGCGACGTCAACGGCGGCGACATCATCCGCTACACCCACGCCAACGGGGCCTCGATGTTCTTCATCGCGGTCTACATCCACATGCTGCGCGGTCTGTATTACGGCTCCTACAAGGCCCCGCGCGAGATGATCTGGATCGTCGGCTGCCTGATCTTCTTCCTGCTGATCGCCACCGCCTTCCTCGGCTACGTCCTGCCCTGGGGCCAGATGTCCTACTGGGGCGCGGAAGTGATCACCAATCTGGTCGGGGCCATTCCGGTCATCGGCGAGCCGATCCTGATCTGGCTGCGTGGCGGCCCGGCGATCGACAACGCCACCCTGAACCGCTTCTTCTCGCTGCACTATCTGCTGCCGTTCGTGATCGCCGGCTGTGTGGTGCTGCACCTCTGGGCCCTGCACACCGCCGGTCAGAACAACCCGGTCGGCATCCTGATCCCGAAGGAACGCCAGAAGAAGGACACCCTGCCGTTCCACCCCTACTACACGGTCAAGGACGGCTTCGTGCTGATCGTGTTCTTCATGCTGTTCTCGGTGTTCGTCTTCTTCATGCCGAACGCCCTGGGGCATGCCGACAACTCCATCCCGGCCAACCCGCTGGTGACCCCGGCGCACATCGTGCCTGAGTGGTACATGCTGCCGTTCTACGCGATCCTGCGCGCCATCCCGGACAAGTTCGGCGGGGTGCTGGCCATGTTCGGTGCCATCGGCGTGCTGTTCATCCTGCCCTGGCTGGATACGTCCAAGGTGCGCTCGATGCGCTACCGCCCGACGATGCGGACCTTCTTCATCCTCTTCGTGATCGTGGGGATGGTCCTCGGCTGGTGCGGGGCGCAGCTGCCCGACGCGCCGGTGATCGGGACCTTCAAGACCTTCATCCTGATCGACGGGGACCTGAACAGCTATCTGTGGCTGACCCGGTTCGCGACGCTCTACTATTTCGCCTTCTTCCTGATCATCATGCCCCTCGTGGGCCTGCGCGAGACGCCGCTGCCGATCCCGGCGACGATCTCTGAGCCGGTCCTCGGCGGCGACGCCGAGAAGGGCTGAGCGGGACCATGATCCTCCAGACGAATATCCGCGCCATGAAGAAGACCCTGGTCCTGATCGCCGCTGCTGTCGGCCTGACCCTGGCGGCCCAGCCCGCGCTCGCGGCGGGGGGGGAATCTAAGCCCCTGCGCAGCGGTGGTTTCAGCTTCGAAGGGCCGTTCGGCAGCTTCGACCGCAACCAGCTGCAGCGTGGCTACAAGGTGTACCGCGAGGTCTGCGCCTCCTGCCACGGCATGGAGCTGATGCATTTCCGCACCCTGGCCGAGCCGGGCGGGCCGTTCTATGACTCCCACCAGGCCAGCCCGGCCGAGAACCGCTGGGTCAAGGCGCTCGCCAAACAGGTCCAGATCGCGGACATCGACACCGAGACCGGTGAGCCGGTGATGCGCGACGGCACCGCCGCCGACCGCTTCCCCAGTCCCTATCCGAACGCCACGGCCGCCGCGGCGGCCAACGGCGGAGCGGCTCCGCCCGACCTGTCGGTGATGGCCAAGGCCCGCAAGGGCGGCGCCGACTACATCTACTCCCTGCTGACCGGCTATGCGGCCGTGCCGCAGGGCCTGAGGATGATGCCGGGCCAGCACTACAACGAGTATATGGCCGGTGACCTGACGCCCTTCATGCCCGATGGTGCCCATGTGCCGCCGGGCGGCTTCATCGCCATGCCGAACCCGCTGAACGAGGGTCAGGTGACCTATGACGACGGCACCGTCGCCTCGGTCGACCAGATGGCCAAGGACGTCTCCGCCTATATCGCCTGGGCTTCGGACCCGCGGCAGATCCAGCGCAAACAGGCCGGCGTCGGCGTGCTGATCTTCCTCTTCATCTTCGCCGGCATCACCTACATGAGCTACCGCCGGATCTGGAGGGGCGTGGCCCACTAGGGGCTCCCCACAGGGACATCGAACTGACCCGTCGGCGCACCGCGTCGGCGGGTTTTTCGTGTGCGGGTGCCGCATCGACACCTGACGGACGGCGCCCTAACGTCCGGACTTCTGATTTCGGCTGAGGGTTTTCCGTTCATGCGTCTGTTCCCGACCGCCGCCGTGCTTGCCGCCGGCGCCCTGATTTCCGGCTGCGCCGCGATGGGCGCGGGGCGTGACACCGCCCCGGCCGCGCCCGCTGCGACCTTTGACACCGGGCGGCTGTCCGAACATGTTCGGGTTCTGTCGGATGACAGCTTCCAGGGCAGGGGCATCGCCACCGCGGCCGAGGACATGACCGTCCGCTATCTGAGCGAGCAATATGCCGCTGCGGGCTTCCAGCCGGGCGGGGCCAACGGGTCCTGGACGCAGGACGTGGTGCTCAACCGCTTCAGCGCCTCCAATTTCCGCGGCCTGCAGCTGCGCGCCGGCGGTGAGACGATCCCGCTGACCCAGGGCCAGCAGATCACCATCTCGACCCGGCTGCCCGGCAGTCACGTCATGCTGAGCGACACGCCGCTGGTCTTCGTCGGCTACGGCATCGATGCGCCCGAGCGGAACTGGGATGACTTCAAGGACGTCGATGTGCGCGGCAAGATCATCGTCGTGCTGGTCAATGACCCCGATTTCGAACAGCCCGAGCTGAACACCTTCAACGGCCGGGCCATGACCTATTACGGCCGCTGGACCTACAAATATGAGGAGGCGGCCCGGCAGGGGGCTGCGGGCGTGATCGTGGTGCACGAGACCGCGCCGGCCTCCTATGGCTGGGCCACGGTGCAGAACAGCTGGTCGCAGCCGCAGTTCGACATCGTCCGCGCCAATGCGGCCGCCGAGCGCGTGGCCATGGAGGCCTGGATCCAGCGCGACGTCGCGGTGGACCTGTTCCGGCGCTCGGGTCTTGATTTCGAGGCCCTGAAGGTCGCGGCGCGCAGCCGCGATTTCCGCCCCGTCGCCCTGACCGGCGCCAGTTTCAGCGGCATGTTCGATGTCGCCACCCGCCAGGTCACGACCCGCAACGTCCTGGCCCGCCTGCCGGGCACGACCCATCCGGACGAGACCATCCTCTATACCGCCCACTGGGACCACATCGGCATCGGCGCGCCGGATGCCAATGGCGACGCCATCTTCAACGGGGCGGTCGACAATGCGACCGGCACCGCCGGCCTGCTGGAACTGGCCCGCGTCTGGGCCGCCGGTCCGCGGCCGCAGCGGTCGATCGTGATGATCAGCTTCACGGCGGAAGAGAGCGGCCTGCTGGGCTCGGAATTCTATGCGGCCAATCCGGTCTATCCACTGGCCACCACGGTGGCGGGCTTCAACATCGACGCCATGAACGTCTATGGCCGGGTGGCCGATGTCGACATCATCGGCTCGGGCCAGTCGAACCTCGACGCCCTGGTCACCGCCGAGGCGATGGGTCAGGGCCGCACCGCCCGGCCGGACGGCAACCCCGCCGCGGGCAGCTATTTCCGGTCGGACCATTTCCCGCTCGCCAAGCGCGGGGTGCCGATGGCCTATGTCGATGGCGGCGGTGCCTTCCGCGACGAGCCGATCGCCGCACGCAATGCGGCGCGCGATGAATACACGGCCCGCCGCTATCACCAGGCCGATGACGAGTGGTCGGCCGACTGGGACCTGCGCGGTCAGGTCGAGGATCTGGAGCTGATCTTCAACATCGGCCGCGACCTGGCCAACAGCCGTGACTGGCCGGAATGGATGCCGGGTTCGGAGTTCGGCCCGGCCCGCGCCCCGAGCGCGAGCCAGCGGCGGTAGGGCGCGGCAGTCTTCTCCCTCCCCTTCATGGGGAGGGGGGTCGCGCAGCGACCGGGTGGGGAAGGCCAGTCCCGCACCAACGGCACCCGGCTTCGAAATTCCCCACCCTGTCGCCGCTGTGCGTCGACGTCCCTCCCCACTTCGGGGGAGGGAGACGCGTGCCACATGACAAAAACACACTGGGCGCGGTCCGGGCGGCCCCTTAAGGTGCGGGCGATCAATCCGGGGTTGGAGCCTTCCGAATGTTTCGCAAGATGATGGGCGGCGTCGCCGTTGCGGCCGTGCTGCTGGCCGCGGGCATGGCTTCGGCCCAGGACTTTTCCGCCGCGCAGCTGAGTGAGGGCATCCGCACCATCAGCGCCGATGAATACCAGGGCCGCTATCCCGGGACCGAAGGCGAGCGGATGACCCTGGCCTGGCTGCAGGCCCAGTATGAGGGCATGGGGCTGGAGCCGGGCGGGCCGGACGGCCAGTGGCTGCAGCCGGTCGCGCTGAAACGCTATACGCCGGTCGCGGGCGCGACGGCCGGCTGGACCGGCCCGGACGGCGTCGTCCACGCCCTGACGCCCGGAACCGACATCGTCCTGCGGGCCGCGACCAATGACGGTCGCGCCAGCATCCGCGACGCCGGCCTGGTCTTCGTCGGCCACGGCATCCATGCGCCGGAGCGTCAGTGGGACGACTATGGCAGTGTCGATGTGCGCGGCAGGATCGTGATCGTCATGCCGGGCGAGCCGGAGGATGCGCGCTTCAACGGGGCCTATCAGACCGCCTATGCCTCGGCCGCGGCCAAGGCCGACGAGGCCTTCCGACGCGGCGCGATCGGCATCCTGACCCTGGTGCCCGGAGACGCCGCCTCGTCGACGTGGCAGGGCTCGGTGCGCGGCAATGGCCGCACCCGCACCCTGGCGCCGGGGGCCGCCGATCTGGAGTTCTCCGGCGGCATCAATCATGACATCGCCGCCGCCTGGGCCGCGGCCGCCGGGCTGGATATTGCCCGGCTGCCGAACGTCGGTGACGGCACGTTCAGGGCGGTCGCCCTGCCGGGCGTGACCCTGTCGGTCGAGGTGTCCGAGACCATCGCAACCCTGGTCACCCACAATCTGCTGGCCCGGATTCCGGGGACCGAGCGCCCCAACGAGACCATCGTCTATTCGGCCCACTGGGACCATGTCGGCGGCGCGGCCCAGCACCCGGGCGTGGTCGGCGACCAGATCTGGAACGGGGCCTGGGACAATGCCTCGGGCACCGTCGGCGTGGTCGAGATGGCGCGCCAGCTGAACGCCGCCCCGCGGCCGAAACGCTCGATCGTGTTCGCGCATATGGCGGCCGAGGAGATGGGTCTGCTGGGAGCCTATGGCTATACGGCCAACCCGGTCTGGCCGCTGGAGACCACGGTCGCCGACATCAATATCGACATGCTGCCCCTGTCGGCCCCGACCCGCGACCTGCCGATCTTCGGCAAGGGCCAGAACGATCTGGAAGACCGGCTGCAGGTGCTGGCCGCCGCCGAGGGCCGGGTGGTCACTGACGACCGCGAGCCGGATCAGAACTACTACTACCGCTCCGACCATTTCCCCTTCGCCCGCGCCGGGGTGCCGGCCATCATGCCGTGGCACGGGGTCGATCTGGACGAGGGCGGCACCGCCGTCGGCCTGCCCGCCTACCGGGCCAAATTCGCGGCCGACTATCACAAGGCCTCGGACGAATGGTCGGCCGAGCTGGACTTCTCTTCGGCGGTCGAGAACCTGACCCTGCTCTATCGGCTGGGCCTCGACCTCGCCAACAGCCGCGACTGGCCGGCGTGGAAGCCGATGTCAGAGTTCGCCTCGGTCCGCGCCCGGTCGGACGCCGCTCGCCAGTGAACGCGACGATCCGGCCTCTGACCGGCGACGGCTCGCCGCCGGTCGAGGGGGCCTATCCCCAGGCGGTCGAGGTGACCGCGCCGACCCGCTGGCTCTATCTGTCGGGCCAGATCCCGGTCGCGCCCGACGGGTCGCTGGCGACGGATTTCACCGGCCAGTGCGAACAGGTCTGGTCCAATATCGAGACCCAGCTGGCCGCCGCGGGGATGACCCTGGACAATCTGGTCAAGGTCACGACCTTCCTCGCGGACCGGGCCGATGCGCTGGAGAACCGCGCGGTCCGCATCCGCCGTCTGGCCGGGCGGCAGCCGGCCCTGACGGTGATCGTCACCGGCCTGTTCGACGCGGCCTGGCGGGTCGAGATCGAGGCCGTGGCGGCGGCCTGAGCCTGGGCGGGTTGGGCCGCTACAGGGTGCGGGCCGAAAGCGGAAGGTGGGGAGCGGACGTTGCATCCGGACTACGGCACCGCGCAATGTGCGGCCGGCCAGTCGTCCCGGGCCCGACAATCGCAAGGCTTCTCGCCGCGCGGGGTTGTTCCCCCACCCGCAATTCACAACACTGATCCACGGACGGGGTCTGACGACGGCGGCGAACCGGGGTGATCCTTGGGGAATTTCGAGAGATATCGGGGAGCCGAGGCTCCGGGGCGAATGGCTGATCATGTTTTCCGGCATTGACGACCCCCGCCAGTGGGTGCTGCCCAAGGTATTGGAGGAGCAGTCGGAGCGGTGTCCGGATCGCATCGCCGTCAGGACGGTGGACGGCGAAACACTGACCTACAGGGAACTGGCGACCCAGGCGGCGCAGGTTGCAGGGCTGCTCGCCAGCCTTGGCGTTGAAGCCACAAGCCGTGTCGCGATCCTGGCCTCCAACAGTCTGGATTTTGTGCGGGCGTGGGCAGGGGTTCAGCGCCTTGGCGCGACGGCGGTGCTGCTCAATACGGAACTGATGGGTGATTTCCTGCTGCACCCGCTTCAGGATTCGGCACCGAGCCTGCTTGTGATCGAGGCGCGGTTGTTACCCCAGCTGGAGGCGGTCCATAAACGCCTTCCATCGCTGCAGAGGGTTCTGACGATCGGGGGCAAGCGGACGGATCGCGATGCTTTCGACGCCTGGGCTGATGTCGCCCCGTACGATGGGCCGTTTCCAGCGGCAACCGATACAGCATCCATCATGTACACTTCAGGCACGACCGGTGCCCCGAAGGGTGTGCTCATGCCGCATGCACACTGTTTTCTTTTCGGTCTGGGGGTGATCGAGAACCTCGCCGTGACTGAAGCGGATCACTACTACATTTGCCTGCCCCTGTTTCATGCCAACGGACTGCTTATGCAGCTGGGCGCCGTTCTGATCTCCGGTGCCGGCGCCACCATCAAGGACAGGTTCTCGGCGTCGGCATGGCTCGGCGACATCCGGGCCAGCGGCGCAACCGTGACCCATAGTCTCGGTGCCATCAGTGCCTTTGTCCTGGCCCAGCCCGAAAGTGCTTCGGATGGGGATCATCGACTTCGCCTGATATTCTCAGCCCCAAATCATCCGGATCACGAGCGCGTTTGGCGGAAACGGTTCGGCATTCCGGCCGTCGTGGGCGGATACGGCATGACAGAGTGCAACATCCCGCTCTACGGCGACCCGAATGACCCGCGGCCCGGAACTTGCGGACGGGTCTATGGGCGGTGCTTCGAAGTCGAAATCCGCCATCCCGATACGGACCTGCCAGTGCCCTGTGGTGATGTGGGCGAGATCATGGTTCGTCCGAAGATGGGGCCTGCGTTCATGGCAGGCTACAACGGCCTGCCTGCCAAAACCGTCGAGGCCTGGCGTAATCTCTGGTTTCATACCGGTGACGCGGGCCGAATGGACCCGGACGGCTACGTCACCTTCATCGACCGGATCAAGGACTGCATTCGTCGGCGCGGCGAGAACATATCGGCGGCCGACATTGAAGCCAGCATGGCGCGTCTCCCGGGCGTCGCTGAAGTCGCCGCTTTCGCTGTGCCTTCGGATGTCAGGGGCGGCGAGGACGAGATCATGCTTGCGATTGTGCCGGAATCCGGCGCGGACCTTACGCCTGACCTGATTGTCTCCCACGCAAGGGCTCACATGCCGCGCTTCGCGCAGCCTCGCTACGTCGAATTCATGGCCGGCTTGCCAAAGACCGGCACGGAAAAAGTACGCAAGGCGGAGTTGAGATCGGTCGGCGTGGGCCCGGGAACGATTGACCTGGCACTGTCAGCCCGGCCGTGAAGGCCAGAGTGAGCGAGTGTCAGCCCCGGGTGGTGGGATCCCGGCACCGGGTCACGCTCCTCTTTGACCCGTATCGCGAGCGGTCCTAGTATGCCCGGGGCATCGGGGGATGATCATGACGGCATCGGGCATCGGACGCGCTGGAAAACGGGGCGGGGAGCGCTTTTTCCTGATCAGCGCGATCGTCATGGTTTTGGTGATCGTGGCCGGGTTCTCGTTTCAGCTGGCCACCGGACGGTCCAGTTTCCAGGCGCCGCCGCTCGTGCATGCCCATGCGGTCGTCTTCATGGGCTGGGTCGCCATCTTTCTCGTCCAGAACATCCTGATCGCCACCGGACAAGTCCGGTTCCACAGACCGCTTGGCTGGATCGCGGCCGCCTGGATGGTGCCCATGCTCGTCCTCGGCTGGCTGGTGACAGAGAACATGATCCGGCAGGCCCATGTGCCCTTCTTCTTCAAGCCGCTCCAGTTTCTGGTCTTCGATCCCGTTTCATTGATCGCCTTCACAGGCCTGACCGTCGCGGCCATCGCCTTGCGGCGTTCGACAGACTGGCATCAGCGCCTGCACTTCACTGCCATGGCCATACTCCTCGGACCGGCCCTGGGGCGTTTGTTGCCGTTGCCTCTGCTCATGCCCTGGGCGTGGGAAGCCACCTTTGTCGCCACCCTGATCTTCCCCCTGATCGGCATCATTGCGGACCTGGTGCGAAACGGTCGCGTCCATCCGGCCTGGGGCTGGGGCATCGCCGCCATGTTCGCCATGTTCGTGGCGATCCAGGGCATCACCTACTCTCCGGTCGGAACCGCCCTGTATGATGCGGTTGCCGCCGGAACGCCGGGTGCGGCGGTGGACCCGTTGGCCTTCCCCGCCCCTCCCGGCCCGCCGCCGGGGGCGACGCCGACGCCCTGAGGCTCGATACCGGCACGATCCACGAATACAGGCTCCGGATTGCCCGGATTGCCCGGATGGCCGGACAGGCACCGGGCCCCGCCCGCGTGCATGAGCATCAGCCGCTCGCGCACAATGCCGGCGATCGTCGGGCCTTCCGTGTCGTTCTGCTGATGACGCTGTGGTCCCGGCCGGGTTCGATGTTGAAGACTCGGTCGTTCGGGGCCCATTATCGGGGATGGACGCGATGAAATCATGGATGGTCGGCGCGGTGGTGCTTCTGGGGCTTGCGGTCAGCACGCCCGCCCGGGCCCAGGGCCAGCCCGAGGTCAGTTGGACGGTCGGTGTGGCCAGCGACTATGTCTTTCGCGGCTTCAGCCAGACGGATGAGGGCGGCCAGGTTTTCGGAAGTGTCGATGTTACGGCCGGTGACTTCTACGCCGGCGCGTGGGCCTCGAACGTGGATTATCCGAACGGCACCGACGGGGAGATCGACCTCTATGGGGGCTATCGGCGCGAGGTTCAGGGCTTCGAGGTCGATCTGGGGGCGGTCGCCTATCTCTACCCCTCGCAACCGGACAATGCCGACTATGACTTTGTGGAGCTGAAGGCCGCTGCGTCGCGGGCCTTCGGGCCGGTCACACTGGGCGCGGCTGTCTTCTGGTCCCCTGACTATTTCGGCGAGGACGATACGGCGACCTATGTCGAGGCCAGGGCCGCCGTGATCGTCGGCACGGACTGGACCGTGTCCGGGTCGGTCGGCCATCAGGCCCTGGACGTCTTCGGTGACTACACCACCTGGAACCTGGGCGTTGACCGTGTGCTGACCGACAGGGTCCTGATCGACGTCCGCTATCACGACACGGATCTCGAGGACGACACCCTGGCGGACAGCCGGATCGTCGGGTCCCTGACGTTCCTGTTCTGACGCGGTCGGGGTCACATGACCGCGATTTAAGCTGACAGCGGTTCCTTGCGGGCGTCATCTTCGCGCGTCAGGGAGGACACCGTCATGAGCATCGACCCTGCGGCCGAGACCGCGCGCTGGCTGGCGACCCTTTCGCCCGAGGATCTGGAACGGGCCGTGGCCTATACGCGCGGCGGCCACTGGCTGCTGCTGTGGGGGGCGATCGTCGCGATCGTCGTGAGCTGGCTCATCATCCGCACCGGCCTTCTCAGCGGCATCCGCGACCGGTTGGAGCGGCGGCGCAGGCGGCCGAAGCTGGTCTCGCTGGTTGTCGGGGTGGTTTATCTGCTGGTCAGTTTCGTGCTGACCCTGCCGTGGGCGATCTATGAAAGCTGGTGGCGCGAGACCCAGTACGGCCTGACCAGTCAGCCGCTGGCCGGATGGCTGACCGAGGCCCTGATGGGGACGGCGATCTCGACGGTGTTCGCCGGCCTGCTGATCGTCGGCCTGTATTTCATCATCCGGCATGCGCGGCGGCTGTGGTGGGCCTGGGGCGCGGGGCTGACGGCCCTCGCCGTCGTCTTCATGCTGATCGTCTCGCCGATCCTGATCGAGCCCCTGTTCAACGACTACACCCCGGCCCCGGACGGGGCGATGCGAGATTCGGTGGTGGAGCTGGCGCAGCGGACCGGCACGCCGGACGACAAGATCTTCATCTATGACGGCTCGAAGCAGTCGGACCGATACACCGCCAATGTCTCGGGCCTGTTCGGCTCGGCGCGGGTGGCGATGAGCGATGTGATGTTCGCCAAGGGGGCCGACCTGGCCGAGGTGCGCGGCGTCGTGGGCCATGAAATGGGCCACTATGTCCATATGCACTCGCTGTGGATGACCGGGATCATGATCCTGCTGGCGGCGATCGTCTTCTGGCTGATCGACCGGCTGTTCCCGGTGGCGAAGCGGCTGCTGGGGGCGAACCGGGTGGGGGATATCTCAGACCCCGCGGGCTTGCCGGTGCTGGCGGCCATCGCGGCGGTGATCGGCCTGCTGCTGACGCCGGTGACCAACACCATGATCCGGGTGATCGAGCAGGACGCCGACCAGTTCTCCCTGGTCCACGCCAATGAGCCGGACGGGCTGTCGAAGGCCCTGATCAAGACGGCGGAATATCGCGCGCCGTCGCCGACCGTGATCGAGGAAATCCTGTTCTACGACCACCCCTCGGTCGAGAACCGAATCCGCATGGCGATGGAGTGGAAGGCGACGCATCCGGCCAATGCGCCGGCCGCAGCGCCCGCCGCCCCGCCTGCTGACGCTGCTACGCCGACGCCGTAAGGCCGGGACGCTCGTTGTCCCAGATCATGTGCAGGATGGACCAGAGGCCGTCCGGGCCGCGGCACAGCTGGATCGAATTGATCCCGCGGCGCTCGGGCTGGACGTCCTCGGGCCGGGTGCGGGCCTCATAGACGGACCAGACGTGGGCCATGTTGCCGAACTCGGTGATCTGCCGGCTGATCTCGACCTCGAAGAAGCCGTTCTCCGCGAAGAAGGGCGTGACGTTGGCCACATAGGCCTCGCGGCCCATGACCAGCATGGTCGGGTGGCCGTCGGCGTCGAGGCCGGTGCGGGCCTGTCGGCTTTCGGGGTGGAAGATCTCGCGCTGGGTGGCCCAGTCGCGCGGTCCGGCGGGGCCGGAGATACAGGCGTACATGGCGTCGACGACGGCACCGATATCGCTGCGGTCGACCATCAGCCGCGCTTCCGCACGAAGACGGTCCCGGCGGAATAGCCGGCCCCGAAGCTGCAGATCAGGCCGGTGTCGCCGGGGGCCATGTCCTGCTGACGCAGGTGGAAGGCGATGATCGAGCCGGCCGAGGAGGTGTTGGCGTATTCGTCGAGGACGATGACGTTCTCGTCCGGCGTCGGCTCGCGGCCCAGCACCTTGCGGCCGATGAACTGGTTCATGTTGATATTGGCCTGGTGCAGCCACATCCGCTTGAGGCCGTGGGGGTCGAGGCCGAGGTCGCCGGCGTGTTCCACGATCATGTCCGAGACCATGGGCACCACATCCTTGAACACCTTGCGGCCCTGCTGGATGAACAGCTTGTCGGGCGCGCCGATGCCCTCGGGCGCGGCGTTGTTGAGGAAGCCGAAATTGTTGCGGATGTTGTTGGAGAAGACGGTCTTCAGCCGCGTGCCGATGACGTCCCAGCCGCCGGGGCCGGCCTGGTCCGAGGCCTCGACGATCACCGCGGTGGCGACGTCGCCGAAGATGAAATGGCTGTCGCGGTCCTTGAAGTTCAGATGGGCGGAGCAGACCTCGGGGTTGACCATCAGCACGGCCTTGACGGAGCCCGAGGCGATGAAGTCCGCGGCGGTCTTGATGCCGAAGGTCGCCGAGGAGCAGGCCACATTCATGTCGAAGGCGAAACCCTCGATACCCAGGGCCTGCTGCACCTCGATCGACAGGGCCGGATAGGGGCGCGGCATGTTGGAGGCGGCGCACAGGACGGCGCCGATCTCGCTGACCGGCTTGCCCCAGGCCGCGATGGCCTGGCGCGCGGCGGCGACGGCCATCTCGGCCATGATCGACAGGTCCTCGTCGGCGCGCTCGGGGATGTTCGGGGCCATGCGGGCCGGGTCGAGGACGCCGGCCTTGTCGAGCACGAAGCGGCTCTTGATGCCCGAGGCTTTTTCAATGAACTCGACCGAGGAGGGGGTCAGGGCGGCGACATCACCTTCGGCGATTTCGGCGGCGTGGTCGGCGTTGAACTGTTCTGCCCAGGCATTGTAGGCGGCGACCAGCTCGACGTTGGAGATCGACTGTTCGGGTGTGAACAGGCCGGTGGCGGCGATGACGGAGTTGGTCATAAGAGGGGCCCTAACGCTCGGCTCCCGGCCTCCGCCGGGATGACGACCGGCGCCTCGCTACTTGAGGGCCGGGTTCTGTTTTTCTGGAGGGACTAGATAGGCCTGAGTCCGGACGGCGTCGAGGCCGCTGCGTGACGGGCCAGCAGGCGGTGGGCGGCGTCGAGGTGGAGGCGTTCGACCATGCGGTAGCCGACCCGGATGGCACCCTTGCCCTCCGCATCGGCGGCGGCGAAGGCGGCGACGACTTCACGGGCCCGGGCGATCTCTTCGGGGGAGGGGGAGAAGGCGGCGTTGGCAGTCTCGATCTGGGCCGGGTGGATCAGGCTCTTGCCGTCGAAGCCGAAGGCGCGGCCCTGCAGGCATTCGGTCCTGAGCCGGTCGGCGTCGTCGGTGGCATTGACCACGCCGTCGATGGCCAGCAGGCCGTGGCCGCGCGCGGCGGCGACGACGGCGGCCATCCAGGGCTTGAGCGGTTCGCGGTCCGGGCCGAGCACCAGATTCATCCGCTCGCCGAAATCATTGATGCCCAGCATCAGGGCGGCGAGGGGGGTGCCGGCCCCGGCGATGGCGTCGAGCCGCAGCACCGACAGGGGCGTCTCGATCATGATCCACAGATCGACCTCGGCGGGCAGGCGGTCGGCGACGGCCCGGACGGCCTCGGGGCTCTCGATCTTGGGGGCGACCACGAAATCGGGGCTGAGACCGGCGAGGGCGGCCAGATCGTCGGTGCCCCAGGGGGTGTCGAGGCCGTTGATCCGGACCCCGACCCGGCCTGCGAAGCCGCCGGCGGTCAGGGCCGCGACGGCGGCCTGCCGGGCCTCGGCCTTGGCGTCCGGGGCGACCGCGTCCTCGAGGTCCAGGATGACGGCGTCGGCGTCCAGGCCGCGCGCCTTTTCGATCGCCCGCGGATTGCTGGCAGGCAGATAGAGGACGGAGCGGGTCAAGGCGATTGGCCGCGCTCCTCGACCCTGGGGGACCTCCCGATCCGACGCGGCCGACATCAGACCCGGCCCGTGACCGGGATCAGCGCCCCGGTGATGGCGCGACTTTCGGGCGAGGCGAGGAACAGCATGACGCGGGCGAGGTCGGCGGGGGTGACCCATTTTGCCGGATCGGCGTCGGGCATGTCCTGGCGGTTCCGGGCGGTGTCGAGGATGGAGGGCAGGACGGCGTTGACGGTCACCGAGGTGTCCTTCAGCTCCTCGGCCAGGCTCTCGGTCAGGCGATGGACGCCCGCCTTGGAGGCGGCATAGGCCCCCATGCCCGCCGCACTCTTCAGGGCCGCATTGGCCCCGACATTGACGATCCGGCCCTCAGCCGAGGCCTTCAGATGGGGCAGGGCAGCCCGGCTGGCGTTCAGGGCGGTCGCGACATTCAGGGCGAACATACTGGCCCAGGCCGGGTCGGCGTCATCGGTCGTCTGCCAGACGAAGCCGCCCGCGATATTGAACAGGGCGTCGAGCCGGCCGAAATGCGCCGCCACCCGGTCGATCGCTGTCTGCGCCGAGGCCGGATCGGTCAGGTCGACACCGCCGAGTTCGAGCACGCCTTCGGGTGCGGACTGACCCGGGGCATGGTCGATGATCGCGACCTTCAGACCGTCGGCCAGGGCGGCCTCGACGACGGCCCGGCCCAGGACGCCATGGCCGCCTGTGATTGCGATCACCCGATCCGTCATGTCACGTCCCCCAAAAAGCCCGGTCCAGAGTGTCCGGAGTGTCCGATGTCCAAGGCCATCGGTGCCAGAAACACCCCTCGAAGCCTACACTGCGTCCGGACGATCAGCCGAACACCCGGGCCATAAGCCGTTCCAGGGCCTCGGCGTCGACGGCGTCAAAGGCTGAGGGTACGGTCGCGTCCACGTCAAACACGGCGATCAGGGTGCCCGAGGCGTCGAATACCGGGACCACGATCTCGCTGGCTGAGCGGCTGTCGCAGGCGATGTGTCCGGGGAAGGCGTGAACGTCGTCCACGACCTGCGTGACCCGGTCCCGTGCTGCCGCGCCGCAGACGCCGCGACCGAAGGCGATTCGCAGACAGCCGAGGGTGCCCTGATAGGGACCGACGACCAGTTCATCGGCCTTGTCCGGGTCCACCCGGTAGAAGCCGGTCCAGAAAAAGGCGGGAAAGGCATCGGCCAGCATGGAGGCAACCGTGGCCATGCGTGCCGTCTGGTCGGGCTCGCCCTCCAGAACGGCCAGAATCTCGGCCTCGACCTCGGCATAGCGGGCGGCCTTGTCGGCGGGTCGATCGTCGCGGGCGGCATAGGCCATCGGGTCGCTCCAGAGGTCCGGCAGAATCATATAGGGAGCCGCTGTCCGACTGGCGAGAGGCCGGTTTTCCCCTGACAGGCGAATACGCAACCCGCTGATTCCCGTAAAAAACTGACTCAGCCCTGCAAAAAGGCAACCATCCGCCACCGCTTTGTCACGAACCGGCGTTTACCTTGACAGATGGTTAACGGGGCCGGACTGTCCGCCTCGTGCGAGGTAAGCGTAGGGGCGTGAGGCGGCCCGTTTCCAGCCGTGCGAGGGGCGTATGAGCGAGAGTCGATCCAACAAGGAAGGCAGCTCCCCTTTTGGTCGGGGCCGCGCTCCGGTCGCTATCGCCGCCGTCGCCGGTCTGCTGGCCCTGACGGCCTTCGCCATGGTCTCGTGCAGCGACGGCTTGCAGTTCTGGCAACGCAGCGAGGTGGCCTCCAACGCCTGCCCGCGACCGGCGTCCCTGACCGGTTCAGAGTTCAACGCCCAGGAATCGGGCCTGCGGGCCCTGCGGCGCGCGGCCTTCCGCGGTGATTTCTTCGCCCAGCTTGAGCTGGGGGGCCGCTATGCGGCGCTCCGGGCGACCGACAAGAACATCGAGGACCCGATCGAAAGCGCGACCTGGTATGCCATGGCGCTGGCCAATGACGAGGGCTACGCCCCGATCAACCGCGTCGAAAGCGACGGCTTTGGCGACTTGCGACCCCTGTCGCGCTATGACGACTGCCGCGCCTGGGAGCGTCACACGGCCTATCAGCGGCTGGATCGCCAGCTGGGCCAGATGACGCGGGAAGAGCAGGAGGCGGTGCGCGACCGCGTCATCTATATCCTTTCCACCCTGGACGCCGATGGCTACCGGACCCTGGCGCGCTTGCACGACCGCCTCTACGGCCCGTTTGGCGAACCCGAGGACAATCGCGAGGCCCGCGATGCCCTGGGCAGAAAAAATGATGGCGATTTGGGCGGCTCCGACCGCCCTCGCTACAGTGCGGCGACCAACCTGTTCCAGCGCAACGACGTCGACGCCTATCTTTACAACTATCTGGCGGTGCAGACCGGCGACGTCGGTGCCTATGTCCTGCTGAAGGATTTCGAGCGCTCGGCACCCAGCCGCGCCCAGTACCAGAGCTTCGTCGAGACCAAGGCAAGGCAGTGGACGCCGCCGTTCGAATTCTACCCGACAGCTGCGCCGCGTTCGGGTGTGCCCTTCTCTGACGAGAGTCGCCCGCGCGGTGACGCCTATGAATATGCCCTCGGCCGGATGGCCGGGGAGCTGCCGTTCCTGCACGTCGGCCGCGCCCTGCGCTATCTGGGCGTCTCGGAGACGGTCGCCCAACGGCCGGAGGAGCTGTCCAAACGCCAGATAGAGACTCTGGAGGCCATGCTGGGCAACCCGATGGAGGGCCGGCTGTCCAGTCTGGAACGCGTCCGCGCCATTCAGATGGCCGCCGTGAACGGCTCGTCAGAAGCCCAGCTGGTGCTGGCGGTCATGTATGCCGAGGGTATCGGCCTGCCCGCCGACTATGCCCGCGCCTTCAAATGGTTCGAGGAGGCGGCCCGTCAGGGCAGCCCCGAAGCCAAATTCGCCATGTCGAGCTATTTCGCGCTGGGGGTCGCGGGGGTGGCTGACCAGGACAAGGCCCAGGCCGTGGCCCTGAGGATCGACTCCGCCCTGTTCGGGTTCGGTCCCTCGGCCGGCCGCCTGCAAGCCGTGCTGGCCCAGGTCTCCCGTTCGCAGCAGCGCCGCTAAGGAGGGCTGAACATGATCACGCACCGCACCCCGCACCGCGCGACCTTCGGCATCATCGGCGGTGTCGCCGCCCTCGCTGCGGCCTTCTCCGTCTTCGCCATCGGCGACGGGCCGGCCCATGCCCAGACCGCCGCCCGGGTCGAGAGCCAGACGCGTCCCAATTTCGGTGTCCTGCTGGACCCGCCGACGCGAAACGCCGGCAACTCGCGAAGAAACCACCACCGCTGGAGGGTGGTGAACCCTCCGGTCATCCGCACGCACGGTGGTGAGGAAGTCGTTCTGCTCGACTGCGGCGGCAATCCGGGTACAGGGGCTGTAGAGAGCGCAGTGCGCCGGGTTCGTCCCGGCGGCACCCTCATAATCCGTGCCCGTGGCGGCGCCTGTGTCGGCCGGCTGAATATCGACAAGCCGATGACCATCATCGGTGAGGCCGGCTTCGACGTGAGCCGGGGCATACAGGGCGAGCCTACCATGCTTGCGCCTGACGGCCTGCCGTGCGCAACCGTGGCGCCTGGCGTTCGGGTTGAGTTCCGGGATATTGTCTTCTCCGCGCCTAGGGCCGGCGACGCTGCCTGCATCGTCGGCTACGGCGGTGAGATCGTCATGAACCGGGTGGGGATAACCTATGCCGGAGATGAGGCCGCTATCTATACTGATGGAGGGCTGGTCGATCTGCGCGAAGTGGCGATCGATGCCCAGACCGTGACGGCCGCCATCGTTGCAGACCGCGCGACGCTCACGACCAACGAGGTACTGATCTCTGGTGCCCAGTCAGGCATTGAGGTCACCGCGGGCGACGGACCGCCGACCCGCATCAATCGTACCCGGCTGTTGGGGCCTCACCGTCCGAACAACTTCGGCCCTCGCTCAATCGGTCTGCTGGTCGAGGCGCGCCGGGAGTACGGCGAGGTTGCAATCACCAACAGCAAGGTCTGCGGCTATCCGGACGCCGTGGTTGTTGAAGGCGCCACAGTTCGTGTGGACCATGTCCGCATCTGCAAGGCCCAGAATGGCGTGACCGTCTTCAACGGCGAGGTCAGTGTCGATCATTCACGCGTCGTCGCCTTGGAGGTGGGTGTCTGGGCGATCGGGGGCAACGGCCGGATAACGAACAGCCATTTGGTCGGCATGCGCAGACCGATTGATGAAGATCGGGGCCAGGTTGCCGGGGACCACAACCGTGTTTGGTCCAAGTATGCTTGCGAAAACAAATGGGCGTGGGATCGACGCTATGGCAACCGCTATGGCATGGCGGCGCTTGATTGGCGATCCGGATACAGCTGTCAAACCGAACCCTATCCACGCGAGTGGTGGGCTCGCGATGAGCAGGCGTTGGGCGTCGAATACGACCCTCATGTCGAACCACCGGAAGGTTGGGATCGCTACAAGAGCGGGTTCGGCTGGTACGATTGCAAGGGTCGGTATGTCGACGACCGTCGGCACTTGTTTGACGATCGCTGGCGGCGCGGATCACGTGGCTGGACCCGGGACTGCCCGAGACTGCCCGGCGAACCGCTGTTCGATTTCAACTGGGTGTTTATCGGCGTTGGAGTGGGGCAAGCCTCCTTTGACATCGATTTCGACGCTGGGTTTTCCTACCGGCAGTAACGCGGAGGTTGCGCCTGAGTCTGGAGGGAATTGTCAAGGGGGGTGAGAACCCGTGGAGGCTGTTGTCCAGTCTTTGACTTCCCGGAGCTGAAACGACAACGGCCCCGGCGTGAGCACGTCCGGGGCCGTTTTCATGGGGTGGTAGGCGCGGAGGGACTCGAACCCCCAACCAGACCGTTATGAGCGGTCGGCTCTAACCATTGAGCTACGCGCCCTCCGGGACGACGGTCCCGCCTAGCAGGCGAGCCCGAGCATTGCCAAGCGTCATCGAACCGCCGCCAGTGTGACGGCGATTTCACCGCGATGAATGGAACCTGTCGGGGCAGTTCGCGCGTTCATTCAGGTGCAGACGGTCAAGGTGGTGCCATGGTTGTCGCCCAGCTTCGGGTGCAACGCCCGCCGTCCGCTTCGAGGAGTTTTCACGAGATGATCCGTTCCAAGGCCACTGCCCGGGTTTGCGCCGCTCCGGCCCTGTCCAACCGCGTGCTGATGCTGGGCGGTGCCATGATGGCCACCGCCGCCCTGTTCGCCGCCGCTCCGGCCGCGCACGCCCAGTCGCAGCCGTCCGGTGGCGCACCGATGATGATGCACGCCGTGGCGGCCCCGCCGGCCCTGAACCTGTCGGCATATGGCGAGGTCCGGACCGCGCCGGACATGGCCACGATCAGCTTCGGCGTGGTCACCGAGGCGACCACTGCCGCCGAGGCCATGCAGCTGAATGCGACGCGGATGAACCAGGTCATGGCCGCCCTGCGCCGCGCCGGGATAGAGGCCCGCGACGTCCAGACCTCGGGCCTGAACCTGTCGGCCCAGTATGACTATATCCAGAACGAGCCGCCCCGGCTGCGCGGCTATCAGGCCTCGAACCAGGTGACGGTGATCATCAATGACCTGACGAAGGTGGGGACGACGGCCGATGCCGTGGTCGCGGCGGGTGTCAACCAGATCAACGGCATCGGTTTCGGCCTGAAGGATCCGTCGGCGGCCGAGAATCAGGCCCGTCAGATCGCCGTGCGCAATCTGCAGGCCAAGGCCGCCCTCTATGCACAGGCCCTGGGCGTGGAACTGGCCGGCATCCGGTCGCTGTCGGAGGGCGGCGGTTATGCGCCCCCGCCGCAGCTGATGTTCGCCCGCGCGGAGATGGCCATGGATTCGGGCGGCTCGACCCCGGTCGCGGCCGGCCAGCTGACGGTGCGGATCGACATCACGGGGGTGTATGATCTGGGGCGCTGATGCGGTCTGGGTGGCTGGTGATTGGTGGCGGGTGATTGGTGAGGGGCGGGCCCATCCGCCCATCACGCCAGCCCTTGTCCATTAGTCATCGTCGCCTGCAGCTCTTCACTAGCCACCAGCCACCAGCCACTAGCCACTCGCCACCAGCCACTCGCTCAGCCCCGGGAACGCCGCACCAGCATCATGCCGACGCCGAGGTTCATGCCGTAGCAGATGCCCAGCACGGCCAGGGCTGTGATCGGCCCGTCATCCATGAACCACAGCGGCAGGCTCCAGGGCAGGCCGAGGATCTTCGCCGGCAGGAAGGTCAGCATACCTTCGGGCTGGCCCAGCAGCTTCAGTCCGGCGGGGGTGGCAATCAGCAGGGCGACGGCACCCGCCACCGCATAGAGGGCGAAGAGCAGCCACTGCAGGCCTTGAAGCATTCGTGCCATGATCGGTCTCCCTGCGGGCAGGGGAGTCCCGAACGCTGCCGGCGTCAAGCGGCGCGTTTGATCGCGTTGGCGTCGTCGAGCAGGACCACGGTCGGGGACCACTGTCGGGCCTCTTCCTCGGGCATCTGGCCGTAGGTCACGACGATGACCTTGTCGTTCTTCTGCACCAGCCGGGCGGCGGCACCGTTGACGCCGATGACCTTCGATCCGCGCGGGGCCTCGATGGCATAGGTGGTGAAGCGCGCGCCATTGGTGATGTTCAGCACATCGACCTGCTCGTGCGGAAAGATGCCTGCGGCATCCAGCAGGTCGGCATCGATGGCGATCGAGCCTTCATAGTCGAGGTCGGCCTGGGTCACCGTTGCGCGGTGCAGCTTGGCCTTCATCAGGGTGACCAGCATGGGAGGTGCGGTCCGGATGTGACGCGGGGCGTTCGGCCCCCGCTCGCAGACGGCCCATATAGGGGTTTCAGGGCGGCCCATCAATCGCGGTCGTTGCAATGCAGCATGCGATGCTGCGACGCGCAGTCGCGCGTTACGCGACGTTCATTTGACGGAGAGGTCTGCCGCCCTATGGTCCATTGCGGCCACGACCCGGCCCGTGCTCCGGACGACTTCCCTCGCCATGAAGCAGTTTTTCCTGACGATGCTCGGTGTGTTTGCCGGGATGTTCCTCTTCCTCGTGGTGGTGCCGTTCCTCTTTATCGCGGTCGCGATCGGTTCGGCGTCGTCCGAGGAGCCGACTCCGCGCAATACGGTGCTGGAACTGGACCTGCGTGAGGGCGTGACCGACCAGGCCCCCAACAACCCCTTCGCCATCTTCGGCGGTTCGGGCCTGTCGACCCTTCAGATCGTCGACACCCTGGCCCAGGCCGGGGTGGACGACAGGGTCAAGGTCCTGCTGATCCGCCTGCCGGAAGCCGGAATCAGCCCCGCCGCCGCCGATGAGATCCGTCAGGCCATCCGTCGCTTCCGGGGCACGGGCAAGACCGTCATTGCCCACAGCCAGGGCTTCCAGCCGGTCGGAGCCACGGTCTCCAGCTATATGATCGGGGCCTCGGCGTCTGAACTGTGGATGCAGAACACGGCCGGTTTCCAGCTGGCGGGCTTCTCGGCCGACAGCATCTTCCTCGGCCGCGCCCTCGACCGATACGGCGTCAACGCCGAGTTCGAGCAGCGCTACGAGTACAAGAACGCGGTCAATGAATACACCCAGAGCGACTACACCCCGGCCCATCGCGAGGCGATGACGGCCTGGATGACGTCGATCTATACCTCGGCCATCGCCCATGCGGCGCAGGACCGGAGGACGACGCCGGCGGCCTTGCGTGCCGCGATCGAGGCCGGTCCCCATTCGTCGGCCCAGGCGCTGCAGCGCCGTCTGATCGACAAGATCGGCCAGGTCGAGGAAGCCGAGGCCGAGGCCCGGCGTCGGGCGGGCCGCAATGCCGCGATCATGGAGTTCGCCGACTACGCCTCGTCCAAGGGCCCGCGGGAGGGTTCGGGCCGGAACGCGATCGCCATCGTCGGCGGGGAGGGTGCCATCATGACCGGTACCGGCGGCAGCGCCGACCCGTTCGGTGGCGGTTCCTCGATCCTGTCGGATGACCTCGCCGAGGGCCTCTATGCGGCGATCGAGGATGACAGCGTCAAGGCGATCGTTTTCCGGGTGTCTTCGCCGGGCGGTTCGCCCGAGGCGTCCGAGCAGATCCTGGCGGCGGTGCGCGCGGCCAAGGCGGCCGGCAAGCCGGTGGTGGTGTCGATGGGCGATTACGCGGCCTCGGGCGGCTACTGGATCAGCTCGGAAGCCAACTGGATCGTGGCCCAGCCCTCGACCCTGACCGGCTCGATCGGCGTCTATGGCGGCAAATTCGTGCTGGCCGATGCGCTGGGCCGGTTCGGCGTCGACATGCGCAGCCTGTCGGTCGGCGGTGACTATGCCGATGCCTTCTCGCCGGCGCAGGCGTTCACCCCGGCGCAGCGCGCGGCTTATGCGGCCCAGATCGATCGTACCTATGAGGAGTTCATCGCTCGCGTCGCGGCGGGTCGTCGTCTGCCGCCCGCCCGGGTGCGCGAGATCGCCCGCGGCCGCGTCTGGACCGGTGCCCAGGCCCGGGAGATCGGCCTCGTCGACCAGCTGGGCGGCCTTGAGGAGGCCATCGCCAAGGCCCGCGAGCTGGCCCGTATTCCGGCCGGGGATTCGGTGCGCTTCAAACGCTATCCGGAAGTCAGCTCGCCGTTCGAGGCCCTGTCGCAGGCGTTCGGCGTCTCGGGCGAGGCGGCGCGCGTTCTGGTGGGGATCGGCGGGGTCATGAATGACCCGGCGGCCGAGGCGACCGTTCGCCGCATCCAGACCGAGCGGGCCCGGGCTTCCGGCGCATCGGTGCTGGCGGAACAGCCCTATTGAGGCGGAACACTCGCCTGTGAAGGATCCGGTCATTGACCGTTCATCCGTGTGGACCGACATTGAGGGTTCGACGTTGTTCTTCCAGCGTCTGTTGAGGTGATTTGATGACCCAGTCCGACCGTCTGATCTTCGGCCCGTCGTCGCGCCGTCCGTCGAACGGACTGCTGGCCCCGGTCATGTGGCTGGCAGGCGTGATCGCAACCCTCGTCGCCATGACGGTGGGCGCTGTGCTGGCGGTTTTCACCGCCGTGGCCGTGGCGGTGATCGCCCTGTTCGTCGCTGTTCTGGTCTTCTTCGCCGGCCTGGCCATGGGCGCGCGCCGCAAGGCCGCCGTCCGGGCCCGTCGGGCCGATGACGTGATCGAGGCGCACAAGGTCGACGGCGGGTGGGTCGCCTATGGCTGGGAGCGGCCCGGCCGGTAAGCGCGCCGTGCTCAGCGTCAAGGACGTCCCGTCCCCAAACTTCAACGCCCGGCGCGGCCCACCGGACATGCTGGTGCTGCACTATACCGGCATGCGCACGGCCGATGAGGCGGTTGCGCGGCTGTGCGATCCTGAAGCCCAGGTCTCGGCCCACTATGTGGTCGATGAAGACGGCGCGATACTGCGGCTGGTGGCCGAGGAGCGCCGCGCCTGGCATGCCGGCAAGGGGGCATGGCAAGGCGAGACCGACTGCAACGCCGCCTCCATCGGTATCGAGATCGTCAATCCGGGTCATGAGTTCGGCTATCGCGACTTCCCCGAGGTCCAGATCGATGCGGTGATCAGCCTGATCAACGACATCCGCACCCGCTGGACCATTCCCGACGCCCGTATCATCGGTCATTCGGACCTGGCACCGGAGCGGAAGCAGGATCCCGGCGAGCGGTTTCCGTGGAAGCGGCTGGCCGCGATCGGCCACGGCCTGTGGTTCGAGCCGGCACCGGAGCGGATCGCGGCGCTGGGCGTGCCCCTGGGTGTCGGCGACGAGGGGCTGGGGGTGATCGTCCTGCGCGCCGGCCTGCACCGGCTGGGCTATGCCCTGACGCCGGGCGGGACCTATGACGAGGCGACCCGGCTCACCGTCGAGGCCTTCCAGCGCCACTGGCGGCCGGGGCAGGTGGACGGGGTAGCGGACGGCGAGACGCGGGCGACCCTGATGGGGGTGCTCCAGCTGGCGACGGCGGAGAGTGTGACCGGGGTGTTGAACTGACCATCGCCTTCTCCCTCCCCCGAAGTGGGGAGGGAGAACCGTGCGGCTGTGCCCCACCCGTCTGTCGCTGCGCGACAGCCACCCTCCCCATGAAGGGGAGGGAGAATTTGACGCCAACCCTCTTCCGGCCCATCTGTCGCCGCGTCAGACGGCCGGGCGGTCGCGGCGGGGGTTTTGCCCTCGTCGAGGAAAGTCCGGGCTCCACGGTGAAGAGGCGGCGGGTAACGCCCGCCCGGGGTGACCCGAGGGATAGCGCCACAGAAAGCAAACCGCCTGCCCCTCGGGGCAGGGAAGGGTGAAAGGGTGGGGTAAGAGCCCACCGCGTGCCTGGTAACAGGGACGGCATGGCAAGCCCCGCCTGGAGCAAGACCGAATAGGGACGTCGCGCGAGCTTGCTCGCAGGGTTCACCGCCCGAGGCGTCCGGGTAGGTCGCGAGAACCGTCCGGCAACGGGCGGTCCAGAGGAATGATCGTCACCGTCTCCGGACGGTACAGAACCCGGCTTACAGGCCGTCTGACATAATTTTTGGGCGCTAACGCTCGCCGCGCGGCGGCTCGCTGCTTGAGCGCATCGTCAGCCTCCGACTTGACCCGGGCTGCGTCGTATCGGGCCCCGCGACCGGTGTCGGCCCTTCCGCTTCTGTTAACCCCTTGGCCCCGAATGCGGCGCAGGATTGGCCCACAGGCTGTTAATACTGGGGATGTTCTGTCTCTGTTCACGCCGTTGCAGTTCTGCTTGCCCCAATTGAGGTTAACTTTCGTCAACTAATCCCATTGAGACCCATTTCATCCCATGCTATCCCATTCACCTGGCGCGGGGTTGGTGTGCGCCGCGTGAGGTTCACGGGGATCAGAGGGGCGGACCGAAGGGTCCGAGTTGGGGCAGGGCGTGTTTCTCTCGACCTACGAGAAACAATTGGACGGCAAGCGGCGCCTGCTGATTCCGCAGGAGTTCCGCACCGCCGACAATGGCGCCGAGCATGGCGTCTTCTGCTTCTTCGCCCTGGCCGATGACTGTCTTGAGGCCGGTGGTGACCGGCTGATGGCCGAATATGTCGCCCGGATCGAGGCCCTGCCGTTCGGCAGCGACAAACGCACTGCCCTTGAAGAGACCTTCTACGCCGGCCAGCGCCCGCTCTCCTACGACGGCGGCGGCCGGATCACCCTGCCGGAAAGCCTGTGCCAGGATGCCGGGCTGGGTGAGGATGTGGTCATCGTCGGCCTCGGGCCGCGCTTTCAGATCTGGGACCGCGCGCGCTGGAACGCCCGCCGCGACGCCCGCCGCGCCCTGGCCCGGCAGGTCATGAACGGGGAGGCGGGATGACCTCGCCCCACGCCCCCGTCCTGCTGGCCGAAGTGATCGAGGCCCTGGCTCCGGTTGCCGGCGATGTGATCATCGACGCCACCTTCGGGGCCGGCGGCTATACCCGCGCCATCCTGGCCACCGGAGCCACGGTGATCGCTCTCGATCGCGATCCGACGGTGCAGCCGCACGCCGAGGCCGTGGCCAATGACTATCCGGGCCAATTCCGGCTGGTGCGCACGCCCTTCTCCGGCCTGGCCGAGGCCTTTGCCGACAGCGGCGAGGCGCGGCTGGACGGGGTGGTGTTCGACATCGGCGTTTCGTCGATGCAGCTCGATCAGGCCGAGCGCGGCTTTTCCTTCATGCGCGACGGTCCGCTGGATATGCGGATGGGCGATGAGGGCGAGACCGCCGCCGACATCGTCAACGGTTGGGACCACGGGCCGATGGCCCATATCTTCAAACTGTACGGCGACGAGCGTCAGTCGGGGCGGGTCGCCACGGCCATCCTGCGCCGGCGCGTGGAAAGGCCGTTCGAGCGGACGCTGGATCTGGCTGCCGTGGTCGAAAAGGCGCTGGGCGGCCGCCGGGGTGCGCCGATCCATCCGGCCACGCGCGTGTTCCAGGCGCTGCGCATCGCCGTGAACGACGAACTGGGACAACTGCGTCAGGGACTGGAGGCGGCCGAGGCGGCCCTGTCGCCGGGCGGTCGGCTGGCGGTGGTCACCTTCCATTCGCTGGAGGACCGGATCGTCAAGGCCTTCCTGACCGAGCGGACGGGCAACGCCCCCGGCGGCTCGCGCCATGCTCCGGTCGCGATCGAGACCCGCAAGCCCAGCTTCAACCTGTCATTCAAGGGCGCGCGCGAGGCCGGCGACACGGAGCGGGCCGACAATCCCCGGGCGCGCTCGGCCAAGCTCCGGGCCGCGGTCCGGACCGAGGCTGCCCCCTGGGGTGCCTTCGAGGGGAGGGTCGCTGCATGAATACGGCCGTCGCCACCCTGAACCGTCTCTTCGCCTGGAAGATCCGCGGCATCCGCTGGATCGAGATCATCGGCGTGCTGCTGGTCGCGGTCATGGTCTTCTCGGTCTATCTGGCCAAGGCAGGGGCGGCGCGCGAGAGCGCCCGTATCTCGGACCTCGAACAGCAGATCAGTGACAATGGTCAGCGAGTGCGCCTGCTGCGCGCGGAGGTGGCCCGGCTGGAACAGCCCAACCGGCTTGAGGCCCTGTCGCGCGGGGCGGGCCTGGTGCCTGTCGATGTGCATCGTCAGGCGAGGGTCGAGAATCTTCCGACCCTGGCCCCGATCCCGGAGCCCGGACCGGCCGTCATCGCAACGCCCGCGCCGGTCCCGCCCGCGCCCGCGCCTGCGCCGGAGGCCGAGCGATGAGCGTCCAGGATCCGCATCTGGGTTCCCGCCCGGCACCGTCCTGGGATGTGCGTCGCTTCACGCCCTCATGGCGCTGGCTGACCGAAGCCATGTGGTGGGTCGAACACGCCTTCGGTCGGGCCCGTGCCGTCGCCCGGCCCGAGGAGGACACAAGGGTCCGGATCTTCGTCATCCTGTCGGCCTTCTCGGCGGTCTTTGTCTGCCTGACCTTGGGGGCCGTGCACGCAGCCCTGTTGACGGCCGGAGCCGGTGCCGGAGCGGACTCCCACCCCAATGCGGTCGTTCGCGCTGATCTGGTTGACCGCAACGGGGCCCTGCTGGCCACCAACATCGTCCACTACGGCCTCTATATCGACCCGGCCCAGGTCTGGGACCGGCGGGCGGCGGCGGCGCAGATCCGGCGAGCCCTGCCGCGTGTGTCGCGGACCCGGCTCCAGGCAGCCCTGTACGGCGATCGTCGTCTGCTGGTCGTCAACCGCCTGACCCCGCGGGAAAAGGTGGCGGTCCACAACCTGGCCCTCGGCGGCGTCAGCTTCGAGCCCGAGGACGTCCGCGTCCATCCGCTCGGTGAGTCCGCCCGCCATGTGATCGGCAGTGTCGATACCGGCGGGGTGGGCCTGTCCGCGGCCGAGCGCGCCTTCAACGACGAGATCCGGGCCGCGGGTGCCCGTGGCGAGAGTTTCCAGATATCCATCGATCTGCGGGTCCAGGGTGTTCTGGAAAACGAACTGGCCGCGGCCGCCGAGGCGACCGGGGCGCTCGGTGCCGTCGGCATCATCACCGATGTTCAGACGGGCGAAGTGCTCGGCATGGCCAGCTGGCCGGCGTCCAACTCACGCAACCTGGCCACCGCCGCCACCTATGAAATGGGATCGGTGTTCAAGACCTTCACGGTCGCCGCTGCCATCGACACCGGCCGGGCCGACATGAACACCCTGCTGGATGCGTCCGAGGCGCTTCAGATCGGCAATCGCCGCATCACGGACTTCCATGCCCAGAACAAGGTGATGACGCTGGAGGAGGTGTATCTCCACTCGTCCAACATCGGCACCTCGCGACTGTCGACCGAGATGGGACCGCGGGTGATGCGCGACTATTTCGAACGGTTCGGCCTGATGTCGCGGGCTCCGTTCGAGATTCCCTCGGAAGCGCCCATTCTGCCGGGCGAATGGTCGGACTCGACCCTGGCCTCGCTGTCGTTCGGCTACGGCATCTCGATCACACCGATGCAGATGGCCGCGGCCATGGGAGCCTTGACCAACGGTGGTCGATTCATTCCCCTGACGCTGCGCAAGGGCGGCCGGCCGGATGTGCGGGGCCGCCAGATCGTTTCGCCCGAGACCTCCCTGACCATGCTGGACCTGATGCGCCGCAATGTCGTGCGCGGCTCGGGCGGCCGGGCCGAGGCGCCGGGCCTGCGGGTCGGCGGAAAGACCGGCTCGGCCAACAAGTCGGTCAACGGCCGCTACAACACCGCCCATGCGGTCGGCACCTTCGCCGGGGTCTTCCCCGCTGACGGCCCGGTGAACGCCCGCCGTTACCAGATCCTGGTGCTGATCGACGAGCCGCAAACCTATCCGCGGACCGGCGGCTTCGTCGCTGCCCCGGCTGTCGGTCGTATCGCCGACCGCATCGCCGGCTTCCTCGGCGTGGCGCGCAAGGCCGATCCCTATCGGACGGCCCTCGGCGAGCGCATCCCGGCGTTCGAGGATCTGGAAGGCGACGGGCGATGAACGCGACCCGGCCTGCCCCGATCAAGCTGTCGGAACTGCTGCGCCGCGACGTGGCCGCCGATCCGATGATCACCGGAGTCACGGCCGACAGCCGCAAGGTCGCGCCGGGTTCGCTGTTCGTAGCCCTGCCGGGCAGCGTGGCTGACGGCCGGGCCTTCATCCCGCAAGCCCTGTCGCAGGGCGCGGCGGCGGTGCTGGCCCCCAGTGACACGGATGCGGGCCTGGCCCCGGTCCTGATCACCTCGGGCGATGTGCGTCGGGCCTATGCCCTCGCGGCGCGCGACTTTTATGGCGCCCAGCCCGCGACCTGCGTGGCCGTCACCGGCACCAACGGCAAGACCTCGGTGGCCGCCTTCTGCCGCGAAATCTGGGCCGCCCTGGGCCTGCATGCCGCGAGCATGGGGACCCTCGGGGTTTTGGCACAAATGGGTAACGTTAACCGGGCGTTGACGGGGCCCGGCCTGACCAGTCCGGACGCGGCCGACGCGGCGCGGATCCTGGCGGATCTGGCCGCGAGCGGCGTCACCCATCTGGCGCTCGAAGCCTCGTCGCACGGCATCGACCAGCGCCGGCTGGACGGGGTCACCCTGCAGGCGGCGGCCTTCACAAATCTGAGCCAGGATCATCTCGACTATCACGGCGACATGGACAGCTATCGCAGCGCCAAGCTGCGGCTGTTCGAGACCCTGCTGCCGCGCGGCCGAACCGCGGTTCTGAACGCCGACAGCGACGCCTATTCCAGCTTCGCGGCGGCTTCGATCATGTCCGGGCTGGGCATCATGGGCGTGGGCGAGCGGGGGCGGGACCTGTCGCTGATCGCGCGCCGGGCGACGCCTGAGGGCCAGCGGCTGACGATCGATGCGCGGGGGACCCTGCATGAGGTCCTGCTGCCTCTGGCCGGGGCCTTCCAGGCCTCGAATGCGCTGGTCGCCGCAGGCCTGTGCATCGCCGCCGGCGAGACGCCCGAGCGGGTGCTGGCCGGGCTGGAGAAGATCACCGGCGCGCGGGGCCGGTTGCAGCGTATTCCGGGCAGCGGCCGGGGCGAGGTCTATGTCGACTATGCCCACACGCCGGACGGGCTGGAGACGGTGCTGAAGGCGCTGCGGCCGCATGCGACGGGCCGGCTGATCGTGGTCTTCGGGGCCGGCGGCGACCGGGACCGGGCCAAGCGGCCGATGATGGGCGAGATCGCCGGCCGCCTGGCCGATGTGGCCATTGTGACGGACGACAATCCACGCTCGGAGGACCCGGCGGCCATCCGCAAGGCGGTGCGGGCGGGCTGTCCGGGTGCGCGCGAGATCGGCGACCGCCGCGCCGCCATCCGCGAGGCGATCGAAATGATGGGCGACGGAGATGTGGTGATCATCGCCGGAAAAGGGCATGAGCAGGGACAGATCGTCGGCGGCGTGACCCACCCGTTCGACGACGCCACCGAAGCCGCCGAAGCCCTGCGTATCCATGCCTGACAGACCCCTCTGGACCTCTGCCGAAATCGTTGCCGCCACGGGTGGGACCCTGTCCGGCGCGGCCTTCGAGGCAGGGGGCATTACCTACAACAGCCGCGAGATCGTGCCGGGCGACCTGTTCCTGGCGCTTAAGGGCGCGCGGGACGGCCACGATTTCGCGGCCGCCGCCTTTGCCGCCGGGGCGGCGGGGGCGATCACCGAACATCCCGTCGGGGGCGGCCCGTGCGTGGTCGTGGCCGATACCCTGCGCGGTCTCGAGGCCCTGGGCATGGCGGCGCGGGACCGGACCCCGGCCCGGCGCGGCGCGGTCACGGGCTCGGTCGGCAAGACCAGTGTGACCCAGGCGATCAAGGCGGGCCTGGATCTGGCAGGGCCGTCCCACGCCTCGATCAAGAGCTACAACAACCATATCGGCGTGCCCCTGACCCTGTCGCGGATGCCGCGCACGACCGAACGGGCGGTGTTCGAGATCGGCATGAATGCGCCGGGCGAGATCGCGCCCCTTTCGCGGATGGTCCGGCCGCATGCCGCCTGTGTCACCACGGTCGGTCCCGTGCATATCGAGGCCTTTGCCGACGGCGAGGCCGGGGTGGCGGCGGAGAAGGCGGCCATCTTTGAGGGACTGGCCGACGACGGCGTGGCGATCTTCAATGCCGACGTGGTCTTCGCCCCCGTGCTGGACGGTGCGGCCCGGCGTGCCGGGGCGCGGATCGCGACCTTTGGAACGGTCCCCGGCTGTGATGCGCGTCTGATCGATTTCCAGCCGCACGACAACGGCGCGCGCGTGCGGGCCGAGCTGTTCGGGCGGACGATCGGGTTCCAGCTGGCCCAGTCCGGCTTCCACTGGGGTCTGAACAGCCTTTGTGTCCTGCTGATGCTGGATTCTCTGGACGTGCCGCTGGACACGGCTCTGGCGGCCCTTTCGGAGTTCCAGCCGCTGGCGGGGCGGGGGCAGACGGTTGTGGTCCATGCGCCGGGCGGGGCCTTCACCCTGATCGACGAGAGCTACAACGCCAATCCGCTGTCGATGGCGGCCGGTTTCCGCAGCCTCGGCGCCAGGCCGCTGCCGGCCACGGGCGGGCGGCGGATTGTGGTCCTGACCGACATGCTGGAGCTGGGCGACCAGTCCGAGGCCCTGCACAAGGGCCTGGCCGGGCCGATCGAGGCCGCGGGACTGGATCTGGTCCACGCCGCCGGGCCCGAGATGAAGCGGCTGTATGACGACCTGCCGGGCTCGCGTCAGGGCCTGTGGCGCGAGACCGCCGCCGAACTGGCCGCCGAGGCCGCCATGCTGGTGGGCCCGGGCGACATCGTCATGGTCAAGGGTTCCAACGGATCGAAGGCGGCGCTGATCGCCAAGGCTCTTGCTGCTCTGGGAGGGGCTGCCTGATGTTCTACTTGCTCTATCTCCACTACGCCGACATCGCGCAGGATTATCCGCTGCTCAACCTGGTCCAGTACCAGACGGTGCGGGTGGCGCTGGCCATGGCCACGGCCATGATCGTGGCCGTCACCATGGGCAGCCGCTTCATCGACTGGATGCGGCTCAAACAGGGCAAGGGCCAGCCGATCCGCGCCGACGGACCGGTCTCGCACCTGTCCAAGGTCGGCACCCCGACCATGGGCGGGCTGATGATCCTGGCGGGCATCGCCGTGGCGGTCTTCCTGTGGGGCGACCTGACCAATCCCTATATCTGGATCGTCTCCGGGGTGACCGCAGCCTTCGGCCTGCTGGGCTTCGTCGACGACTATGCCAAGGTGTCGAAACAGACCTCGGCCGGGCTGACCTCGAAACAGAAGCTGCTGGCCCAGGTGGTGGTTTCGGTCATCGCCGGCATCCTGACCGTGATCTGGATGAAGGCCTCGCCGACCTCGCCGAACCTCGAGACCTCGATCGCCTTCCCCTTCTTCAAGGCCGTGCTGCTGAATATCGGCTGGTTCTATGTCCTGTTCGCCGCCTTCACCATGGTCGGCTTTTCCAATGCCGTGAACCTGACCGACGGCCTCGACGGCCTGGCGATCGTGCCGGTCATGATGGCGGCCGGGGCCTTCGGCATCATCAGCTATCTGGTCGGCAATTTCATCTTCTCGGACTATCTGGGCGTCCACCACGTCCCGGGTGCCGGCGAGCTGGCGATTTTCACGGCGGCCATCATCGGCGGGGGCACGGGCTTTCTCTGGTACAATGCCCCACCGGCCAAGATCTTCATGGGCGACACCGGTTCGCTGGCCCTCGGCGGCGCCCTGGGCGCCATCGCCGTGGCCACCAAGCACGAACTGGTGCTGGGCATCGTCGGCGGCCTGTTCGTCATCGAGGCCGCCTCGGTCATGATCCAGGTCGCCTATTTCAAGGCCACCAAGAAGCGCATCTTCCTGATGGCCCCGATCCACCACCATTTCGAGAAGATGGGCTGGCCGGAGTCGACGGTGGTGATCCGATTCTGGATCGTCTCCGCCATGCTGGCCCTGATCGGCCTCGCCACGCTGAAGCTGCGCTAGATGATCCCGGTCCCCGGTTTCGAGGGGCAGCGCGTCGCGGTCTTCGGCCTGGGGCGGTCGGGGATCACGGCGGCGCGCGCGCTGCACGCCGGGGGTGCCATCCCCATCCTGTGGGACGACGGCGTCTCGGGGCGGATGCAGGCCGAGGCCGAGGGCTTTGCGGTCGAGGACCTGAGCCGGGCCGACTGGTCGCAGTTCGCGGCCCTGGTCCTGTCCCCCGGCGCGCCCCTGACCCACCCGAAACCGCACTGGAGCGTCGACAAGGCGAAGGCGGCGGGCGTCGAGATCATCGGCGACATCGAGCTTTTCGCCCGCGCCATGGCGCGCACGCCCGGGACGGTGCGGCCGAAGGTCATCGCCATCACCGGCACCAACGGGAAGTCCACCACCACCGCCCTGATCGGCTGGGTATTGAAACAGGCCGGGCTGAAGGTCGCCGTCGGCGGCAACATCGGCATCGGCGTGCTGGCCCTGCCGGCGCCGGCCGAGGTGGGAGTCTATGTGATCGAGGTGTCGAGCTACCAGCTGGACCTGACGACCGGCTTTGCGCCCGACGTGGCCATCCTGACGAACATCTCACCGGACCATCTCGACCGGCATGGCGGGATGGAGGGGTATGTGGCCGCCAAGGCGCGGATCTTCGCCCATGCGGGCCTGTCCCTGGTCGGGGTGGATGAGGAATGGGGCAGGGGCATTGCCGCGGCCTTGGTTGGTGCCCTTACCGTATCGACCGGCGGAACGCCTGCGGACATTCAGGCCTCGGACGGGCGGCTGAGGGCCGAGGGTGAGACCATCGATCTTGCTGCGGCCCGCTCGCTCCCCGGTCGCCACAACGCCCAGAACGCCGCCTTCGCATACGCCGCCGCCCGCGCTGTGGGTGTCCCGCATGACGCCGCCGTCGAAGGCCTGATGACCTTCCCCGGCCTCGCCCATCGCATGGAGGAGGTCGGCCGTCTCGGCCGCGTCCGCTTCATCAACGACTCCAAGGCCACGAACGCCGACGCCGCGCGGCAGGCGCTGTCGTCCTATGAGCGCAGCTTCTGGATTGCGGGCGGGCGCGCCAAGGCGGGCGGGATCGACGAGCTGGAGGACCTGTTCCCGCGGGTCGTCGAAGCCTTTCTGATCGGCGAGTCGGCCGGGCCCTTCGCCGCCCGGCTGGGCGACACCCCGCACCGGATCAGCGGCGACATGGCCTCGGCCGTGCAGGCCGCCGCGGAAGCTGCCGCCGCGAGCGGGCGCGAGGCGGTGGTGCTGCTCAGCCCCGCCGCCGCCAGTTTCGACCAGTATCCCGACTTCGAGGCGCGCGGTGAGGCGTTCCGGGCCGCCGTCCTTAACCTCGGCGCTACCCCTTCAGGGCATGGTTAGCGAACCATGACCGCGCACAACTACACCCCGGCCTTTTCGCGCAACGACCAGAGCCCCATCGCCAAATGGTTCTGGACGATCGATCGCGGCCTGCTGGCGGCGGCCCTGACCCTGGTCGGGCTCGGTGTGGCGCTCAGTTTTGCCTCCAGCCCGGCCGCCATCCTCGCCGATGAGTCGATCTCGGACCCGTTCCACTATTCCTGGCGGATGATCGTCTGGGCCTCGGGCGGGACGGCGGCCATGCTGCTGGCCTCCCTTCTGTCGCCGCGCGGTGTTCGCCGGATCGCCCTTCTGGCCCTGCTCGGCGCCATCGTGGTCATGGCTGCCCTGCCGTTCATCGGCAATGAGGTGAAGGGGGCCGCGCGCTGGGTGAACCTGGGCCCGTTCAGCCTGCAGCCCTCTGAATTCGCCAAGCCGGGACTGATCGTCTTCGCCGCCTGGATGTTCTCGGAGGCGCAGAAGGGGCAGGGAGTGCCCGGGGTCTCCATCGCCTTCGCGGCCTGGGCCCTGTGCGTCGGCCTGATGCTGATCCAGCCCGACATCGGCCAGACCCTGCTGATCACCACCACCTTCATGGCCGTCTTCTTCATGGCCGGGGTGCCGCTGAAATGGGTGGCGGCCCTGGCGGCGGCGGGGGCGGGCGGGGTCGTGGGCCTGTATTTCGCCTTCAGCCATATGCGTGACCGGCTGAGCCGCTTCTTCTCGCCCGAGACCGCCGACACCCACCAGATTGACCGTGCCTCCGAGGCCATCCGCGCCGGGGGTCTGGTCGGGCGCGGGGTCGGCGAGGGGGTGATGAAACGCCACGTCCCCGATCTGCACACCGACTTCATCTATTCGGTCGGGGCCGAGGAGTTCGGGCTCGTTCTGTCGCTGCTCATGATCGGCCTCTATGCCTTCATCGTGGTGCGCGGGATGCGGCGGGCGATGAAGCTGACCGATCCGTTCGAACAGACCGGGGCGGCGGGGCTGTTCATGCTGATCGGCCTGCAGGCCTGTATCAATATCGCGGTGAACCTGAACCTGATCCCGACCAAGGGGATGACCCTGCCCTTCATCAGCTATGGCGGCTCGTCGATGCTGGCCATGGGGCTGACCATGGGGCTGGCCCTGGCCCTGACCCGACGTCGTCCCGGCGCCTATGAGCCGGGAACCAGCCTGCCGGATCGCGGGCGGATCTTGCCCTAACCACCCGGCTATCGTCATTCCGGCGAAGGCCGGAACCCAGCGGCGCGCGATAGCGCGAACCTGCCGGGAGCGGGTTCGCCTCCGACATTTCGCCTTTGGCGCCGCTGGGTCCCCCGGTCTCCCCCCGCTTTCGCGAGGGTCGCCGGAGGATGACGATAGCGGAAGGGAGTGGCGGGCGGGCGCGCCATCGGGCAAACACAGCCTATGAAATCCAGGGTCTGCGTCGTCGCCGCCGGGGGTACCGGCGGGCATATGTTCCCGGCCGAGGCGCTGGCACGCGAGCTGGCGCGGCGTGGCTGGCGGATCGTGCTGGCCACCGATCACCGGGGCGAGGCCTATGCCCAGGCCTTTCCGGCCGAGGCGCGGATCGCGCTGGACGCCGCGACCGGGCGCGGACCGATCGGCTTGGCGAAGGCGGGCGTGGCCATCGCGCGGGGCCTGTTCAAGGCGCGGTCGGCGCTGCAGCGGCTGGACGCGGCGGTGGTGGTGGGCTTCGGCGGCTACCCCTCGGCCCCGGCCCTGCTGGCGGCGCTGAGCCAGGGGCGGCCGACGTTGTTGCATGAGCAGAATTCGGTGCTGGGGCGGACCAACCGCTGGCTCAGCCCCTATGTCGGCGCGGTGGCGGCGTCCTTTCCGAACCTGCGGCTGGTGCCGTCGGGCGTCGAGGCGCGCGTCAGCCTGATCGGCAATCCGGTGCGGCCGGACATCCGCACCCTGTCCGACCGGCCTTATGCCGCCCCGAAGGCGCGCGGGCCCATCCATGTGCTGGTCACCGGCGGCAGCCAGGGCGCGCGCATTCTGTCCGAGGCGGTGCCGCAGGCCTTGGCCGCCCTGCCGGCCCCCTTGCGCAAGCGGTTGCGGGTGCAGCAGCAGTCGCGGCCCGAGATGCTGGAGACGGCACGGGCCATCTATGCCGCGGCCGGGATCGAGGCTGAGGTTGCGCCCTTCTTCGGCGACATGGCGCGGCGGCTGGCGACGACGCATCTGGTCATCGGCCGGGCCGGGGCCTCGACCTGTTCGGAGCTGGCAGTGGCGGCCCTGCCGTCGCTGCTGATCCCGCTGAAGATCGCCATGGACGACCACCAGCGCTTCAACGCCCTGAGCCTGGTCGAGGCCGGCGGGGCGGAAGTGGTGCTGGAGGATGAGGCGACGGTCGAGCGGCTGACGGCGGCGCTGCTGGCGCTGTTGAGCGATCCGGCACGGCTGGCGGCGATGAGTGCGGGCGCGCTGTCGGCGGCCCTGCCGGACGCGACCGTGGAACTGGCGGACATGGTTGAGGCGGTGGCGGGCTAGTCCACAGCCGCCAGATTCATCCGGCCATGGGCGACGGCCTCTTCCAGCGTCACGGCGTCGGTGTCGTAGTCGTCGGGGTTGCAGGCCGCGACCACCATTTCAAAGGCCTCGTCGCCCTGAACGGCGTCGAAGGGCGGCGCATCGTCGCGCGTGGCCGGGCCTTCCGCGCCGCCTTCGCGCACGGCCGCGAAATCCAGCCGGTCGACCTTGCCGTCTGCGCTGCAGTCGAATGACCACCATGACCAGCCGCCCCAGTACGCATTGCCGGCGGCGCGGAAATCGGGCTCGACCACCTGGAACACACGGATGCGGCCGCCGGATCCCTCCGGCTGAAGGCTGGCCAGGTCGGCATAGTGGGCGAACCGGTCGGCACCGAGGAAGACGAACCGGTGCGGCGGCTGGGCGGGCTGGGCGGACAGCAGCGACAGAAGGGTCAGGAACATGCGGCCATCGTAACCGGGCGTTGACCGGGACGGGAGTAGTTTGTCCGCATGGCCCGGTTCATGACTCTCGATTTCGCCGACGGCGACCGGCCGCAGATGCTGGCCCGGGTGCTGGACATGGCGCGCGGGGCCTATGGCTATGTGGTGACGCCCAATGTCGACCATGTGGTCAAGCTGATGGACGGCCGGGTGGGGCGCGAGGTCTATGAGGGGGCGGCGCTGAAGATCTGCGACAGCCGCATTCTCAGCCATCTGGCGCGGCTGCGGGGGGTGAGCCTGCCGGTCTATCCGGGTTCGGACATGACGGCCGACCTGCTGGCGTCATCGGCGGCGGAGGGGCTGACCATTGCCGTCTTCGGTCCCGACCGCGCGGCGTTCGACGATCTGGCCGCCCGTTATCCGCGCCAGACCCTGAAATATCTCGAGGCCCCCATGCTGACGCCCGGCACCCTTGGCTGGCGCGCCGCTGTCGGCCATGCCGCCGGGGCCGAGTGGGACGTGCTGCTGGCCTGCGTCTCCTTCCCGAAACAGGAGCTGTTCGCCCACGCCCTGAGGGCTGCGGGGCGGACTACGGGCGTGACCCTGTGCGTCGGAGCCTCGGTGGACTTCCTGACCGGCCGCCAGCAGCGGGCACCGCGCATCTTCCAGACGCTGTCGCTGGAATGGCTGCACCGCCTGCTGAGCCAGCCGCGCCGGATGTTCCGCCGCTATGTCATCGAAGGCCCGGCGATCTTGGGCTGGTTCCTCAGGACCGAGGTCATCGGGCGCTAGTTCCTCCCCCTTGGGGGAGGGGGACCATGCGAAGCATGGTGGAGGGGACTAATCGCCCGCTGCCCTACGGCTCGCCACCACGGCTCGCCGACCCGCTTCAGACAGGTCTGTCGGACATTGCGGAACGTCGCCGCCGTCAGAGGCCCACTCGTCCGGAGAGCCGAGCCATCGCGAGGTTCCCGCCGCTTCGTCCACTGCCTTCTGAAGGCTTCTGATCACGCCGGGCATGCCCACTTGGCGGCCAGCGGAATCCATCACCATCTTCTCCCGATCGCCGATCCGGACGCGGAGATGGATGTCTTCACTTTCGGCTATGTTGGAGACGTAGTGCTCGTCCAGCGAGAAGAAGTCCGCCTCCCTGAATTTCTGAACCAGGGCTTCAAAAGCCGCACGGCTGATACGTGCCTGATGAGGACCCAGCGCTTTGACGTGGCCCATCCCGCAGAAGTCGACCTCTCCGTCATTGTCGAGCGTCACCGAGTAAATTCCGTAGGGATCATAATTTCCGGCGCGCTCCAGGGTAATGCTCACCGCCTGACCTTCTGTATCGGGGAAGGGCACGTGACGGGTCGGCAGCCGTTCCGGCGGCGCGTTCAGCACCACCTGATATCCGCGGAATGGCCGACCGGACTCAGGCGCCGGCCACCGGGCGGCGAGCGCTGCCCTTGCTGCCCTGCCGCGGGCCGACGGGTCGAATCGGAACTCGAGCCCGTTAACAAGCGCGCGTGGCCGCCCCGCCGCATCGACAATGACTTCGTAGTAAATCATCCCTGGTTCGCAGCCCGGCTTGTCGCAATAGATCGTGACTTCCGGTCCCCAGCTGCTTGCGTCGTTCACGTGATCCGTTGGTCGGAGCAGCAGGGCCTGGGCCTCGAACGCGATACGTTCCCCGGCGAATACCAGCGTCGCAATGGTCACCGTACCCGCGATGAACAGACCGATCGGGAGCCGGATCCTCATGCCGCCACGATCTCTTCCGCCTGCTGCAGGTCCACACTCACCAACTGGCTCACCCCTCGCTCCGGCATGGTCACGCCGTAGAGGCGGTCCATGCGGCTCATGGTCACCGGATTGTGGGTGATGACGATGAAGCGGGTGTCGGTCCGCTTCCGCATCTCGTCGAGCATGCGGCAGAAGCGGTCGACGTTGGCGTCGTCCAGCGGGGCGTCGACCTCGTCGAGGACGCAGACCGGGGCCGGATTGGCGAGGAAGACGGCGAAGATCAGGGCCGCCGCCGTCAGGGCCTGTTCGCCGCCCGACATCAGGCTCATGACCGACAGCCGTTTGCCGGGCGGGCAGGCGTAGATCTCGAGGCCGGCCTCCAGCGGATCGTCGCTCTCGACCAGTTTCAGCTCGGCCTGGCCGCCGCCGAACAGGGCCTCGAACAGGCTCTTGAAATTGTCGTTGATGACATCGAAGGCGGCGATCAGCCGCTCGCGGCCCTCGGCGTTGAGCTCGTCGATGCCGTCGCGCAATTTGGCGATGGCGGTCGTGAGATCCGAGCGCTCGACCCTCATGGTCTGCAGCCGGTCGCCGTATTCGATGGCCTCTTCCTCGGCCAGCAGATTGACCGCGCCGAGGGCCTCGCGCTCGCGCTCAAGGCCATACAACAGGCTTTCGGCACCGGCGGCGTCGGGCGGGCGGGCGATGGCATCGTCGGTCAGCTTCTGGCCCAGCTCTTCCGGGGACATCTGGGCGGTTTCCCGGACATTGGCCTCGGTCTCGACCAGCCGTTCGGCGACGGCCTCGGCCCTTGCGGCCAGGCCGGCGCGGGCTTCGCGCGCTGAGGACGCCGTGGCTTCCGCGGCCCGCGCGGTCCGGTCGGCCTCGGTGGCCAGGCCTTCCGCCACCGCAAGGGCGTCACCGGCGGCCTTGCGCCGGGTCTCGGCGACGGTCAGGGCGTCGAGCAGGGATGAGCGCTGGGCGGCCAGCTGCTCGGGGGCCGTTGCGGCCGCCGTCAGCCGCGCCGCTGTCTTCTCAGCATCCTTCTCCAGCGCCGCGATCCGGGCCGTGGCGTCCTGTGCCCGCGCGGCCCAGCCGTCGCGTTCGCGGGTCAGGCCGTCCAGCCGCGCCTGACGGCCCGCGACCTCGCGCGCCTCGGCATCGCGTTCGACCCGGGCCGTGGCCGCCGCGCCACGCGCCGTGTCCGCCGCGGTCCGCGCCGTGGCCAGTTCGGCGCGCAGGCCGTCGAGGGTTTCGGACGGGGCGTCGGACCCTTGCGCCTCGGCAAGGGCCGCCCGGGCGGCCTCGACCTCGGTGGTCAGCCGGGTCAGGGTCTCATCGAGCGCCAGGGCCCGCGCCTCCTTGCGCGCCTGGTCGCGGCCGAGGCTTTCGAGCCGGTCGCGGGCGGCGGTCACGGCCTTGTCGAGCGGGAAGGGGGCGGCGCGGGCGGTCTTCACCGCCTCCTCGGCGGCGCGGAAGGCTTCGGTCGCGGCCTTGAGCGCGGTCTGGGTCTTGTCCAGCGCCGGCTTGCCGGCGTCGATCTCGGCCTCCAGCTCGGACAGGCGGGTGCGCTGGGCGAGGCGGACGGCGGCCGGACGCGGGGCCTCGGCGCGCTGGACGAAGCCGTCCCAGCGCCACAGGTCGCCCGCGACCGTGACCAGACGGGCCCCGACCGGCAGGGATCCGGAAAGTCGCTCTATCTCGCTCGCCGGGGCCACGCCGCAATGGGCGAGGCGGGCTTTCAGCTGATCGGGAGCGGAGACATGGGCGGCCAGGGGTTCGACGCCGGTCGGCCAGACAGGGGCGGGCACCTCTGCCCCGGCCCACCAGGTCGCGGCCCGCGAATCCAGCGCCGCATCCAGATCATCGCCGAGGGCCGCGGCCAGGGCTGCCTCATAGCCCTTGTCGGCCTTCACCCGGTCCAGTGCCGGTGGATACTCCCGTCGGCCCTGCATCAGCAGCTGGGCAAGGCCGCGCGCCTCCGTTTGCAGCCGGCCGAGACGGTCCTCTGCGGTCCGGGCGGCGGTGCGCGCCTCGGCCTCCCAACGGGCGCGGTCGCCGCGATCGGTCTCGGCGGCCTCGACCGCGGCGCGGGCGGTCGCCAGCTCGGCCCGGGCCGTTTCCAGCTCCGTTTTCGCCGCCTCGATCTCGGGCGTTTCCAGCGGCCCCAGCGCCGCGCGCTCGGCCTGTGTGGAAGCCAGCTGCGCCTCCGCCCGGGCCACCCGGGCCTCGGCGTCGCGCTTGCGGGCGCTTTCGGCATTGACCCGCGCCTCGACCGAGGCTGCGGCACCGGCGACGCGCTCGACCTCGGCGTCTGCGGCCTTGCGGGCGTCCTCGGCGACGGCGAGGGCGGCTTCCAGCTCCGGGCCGCGGGTCGGGGCCCCGGCGATCTCGGCGGTCAGGGTCTCCAGCGCCGTGCCCAGCCGGGCCAGTTCGTCCCCGGCGTCGCCGGCCATGGCCGTCTCGCGTCCGATGTCGGCGGCGATCCGGGCGGCCTCGGCCGTCAGGCGGTCGACCTCGGCCCGGGCGGCCTGCTCGGCCATGTCGAGCCGGTCGCGCTCAAGGCTGGCGCGGTGCAGCAGGGCTCCGGCGACGGCGTCCTCCTCGCGGGCCGGCTTCAGCGCCTCCTGCGCCGCCAGTGCCGCCGTCTGGGCCCGGCTTGAGGCGGCGGTCGCATCGCCGACGGCCCGCTCGGCGTCGGCCAGTTCCTGCGCCGCGGCCTCGGCGGCGATGCGGGCGTCGTTCCAGCGGACGAACAGCAGGGCCGCCTGCAGGGCACGGATCTCGGCGGAAATCTTCTTGTAGCGTTCGGCCTGCCGGGCTTCCCGCTTCAGCCGCGTCAGCGCGGTCTCGAGCTCGCGACCGATGTCGTCCAGACGGTCGAGGTTGGCCTCTGCCGCCTTCAGCCGCAGCTCGGCCTCGTGCCGGCGCGTGTGCAGGCCGGCGACGCCGCCGGCCTCCTCGAGAATGCGACGGCGGTTCTGTGGCTTGGCGGCGATCAGTTCACTGATCTGGCCCTGACGGACGAGGGCGGGGGAGTTGGCACCGGTCGAGGCGTCGGCGAACAGCAGCTGCACGTCGCGGGCCCGGACCTCCTTGCCGTTGATGCGGTAGGTCGAGCCCTGACCGCGGTCGATGCGGCGCGACACCTCCAGCATCGGACTGTCGGTGAAGGGTTGCGGGGCCCGGCGCTGGGCATTTTCGATGGTCAGCTGGACTTCGGCATGGTTGCGCGGCGGACGGTCGGCGGCACCGGCGAAGATCACATCGTCCATGCCCTGACCGCGCATGGCCTTGGCGGAGTTGGCCCCCATGACCCAGCGCAGGCCTTCGAGCACATTGGACTTGCCGCAGCCGTTGGGGCCCACGACACCGGTCAGCCCCGGCTCGATATGCACCTCGGCGGGGTCGACAAAGGACTTGAAGCCCACAAGTCGGAGGCGCTGGAACTGCATCGGCTCCTACGCCGTCACTGGCCTGCGGTGGCCGCCCGGATCGCGACCTCCAGCCCGCCCAGCGAGCGGTCCGTCACCTGACGTCCATTGACGAAGAAGGTCGGGGTGGAGTGGACGCCCGCCGCCTCGGCGCTGTCCATGTCGCGGGCGAGGGCAGCCTCGACCGCCGGGCTCGTGGCGCAGGCTTCGATCTGGGCCTGGGTGCGACCGCTGACAGCGATGGCCGGGCCATACCAGTCCTCACGGTTTCCGCCGCGGAGGACGGCGGACTGACCCCGCATCAGGACGGCGGCGACCTCGAAGAAGCGTTCGGGCGCGGCGCACCGGGCCAGGGCGGCCCCGGGAAGGGCGATCTCCTGGGGGTCGGTCGGCAGGTTGCGGAACACGAACCGGACCTTGCCGGTGTCGATGAAGCGGGTCTTGAAGCCCGGATAGACGAACTGGTGCCAGTCCGCGCAATGGTGGCAGGCGAACGAGGCGTATTCGATCACCGTCACCGGCGCGTCGGCGCGACCGATGCTGCGGTCCGCCGCTGTTACCGGGGCGAGCGTCTGACGGGCCTGGGCGGAATCCGACCCTGACGCGGAAGCCGCGACAGCGTGCGCCAGCAGCGCCAGCGTCAGGGTCAGAAAGAAGCGCCGCCGGTTGGTCACCAGGCTGATCAGCCCTTGGCCAGTTCGGCGTCGATGGCGCGCGACAGATCGGCCAGGGTCGCGCCTTCCGAGCCGGGCGAGACGATGGCGACGCCGTTGACGAAGAAGGCGGGCGTGCCGGTGACGCCGGCCTTGACGGCGGCCTCGCTGCGCGCCTCTGCAGCCTTCAGATTGTCAGGGTCCTTGATGCAGGCCTCGATCTGTTGATTGTTCAGACCGGCGCCGTTGCCCACCCGGAACAGGGTGTCGCGCGGATTGACCCCGGCCCGCCATTCATTCTGGCTGGCCATGATCCCGTGGATGACGTCGAAATATTTGTCCTCGCCGGCACAGCGGGCGATCATGAAGCCGGCGACCGCGACATTGGTCGGCGGCGTCGGCAGTTCACGGAAGACGTAGCGAACCTTGTTGGTGTCGACGTATTTGGCCTTGAACGCCGGCCAGACGGCTTCCTGCCACGACGCGCAGTGCGGGCAGGTGACCGAGGCGTATTCCACAACCGTGACCTTGGCACCTTCAGGTGCCCCGAGGGCCATGTCACCCTCGACCGACGATCCGGTTCCACCGCCGCAGCCCGAGAGCGTGGCCATGGCGGCAAGGGCCGCTGCGGTCATTGCCGCGCGGCGGCTCATGGCGGCGTATTTGGTCTGGGCGCTCATGGCGTCGTCCTCAACTGCGGGCGGGATTCTGAATAGCATCGCGCGATTCCCCACCGATACGCGCGCCTGATCACTTTCGAGAACAGAAACGGCGAAGTTTTGTCAACGGCCCGAACGGTCGCGGCCTTTTTCGGGATCGCCCAGAACCGCGCGGCCGAGCCGTTCCAGCGGCCCCTTCAGGCTGTCGGGTGCCCCGTCGAGGGCGGCTTTCAGATCGGCTTCCTCATGCGCAGCCAGCGGCTGGGCGGCGGGACGGCGTTTCGGTGCGGCCGCAAGGTCCGGGGGCGGCTTGACCGGTCCCTGGGCGATCCTGAGCCGGTCCACGCTGCCCGCGCCCAGGAACAGATTGACCCGGGCCAGTATGTCTTCGGACTGATGCTGCACCAGCAGGGCGGCGGGTCCGGCCACGCGCAGCTCCAGGGTTCCGCCGGCACCGCCCCGGCCCTTGGTCAATTTCTGCGGCCGGGTCACCCGCGCCAGCCGGTCGCCGACGATCTCGCGCCAGCGCGGTTCCAACGCGGTCGCGCCGCGGCCGAACCGGCCGTCCAGCTCCTTGATCAACGCCTGCAGGGCCCGGCCGGCCTTGGGCGCCGGGCGGGGTGCAGGGCGCGTGCGTCGGCGCGACAGGATTTCGCGGGCCTCGGCGTCTGTGGGCAGCGTGCGGCGCATTTGCGGTCTATAACGCGGTCGATGCGTTCCGTCCCCAATCCTGTGTCCGCCGTCCGCGCAGCCTTGCTGGAATGGTATGATCGCCACGGACGGGCGCTGGCCTGGCGCGCGCCGCCGGGAGCTCCGCCACCCGATCCCTATCGGGTCTGGCTGTCCGAGGTGATGCTGCAGCAGACCACCACCCCGCATGCGACGCCCTATTTCGAGACCTTTACCGCCCGCTGGCCCACGGTTTCAGACCTCGCCGCGGCGGACGACAGCGATGTGATGGCGGCCTGGGCGGGGCTCGGCTACTACGCCCGCGCGCGCAATCTGCTGGCCTGCGCCCGTGCCGTGGCCCGGGATCACGGCGGGGTGTTTCCCGATACGGAGGCCGGTCTGCTGGCCCTGCCCGGGGTCGGTGCCTATACCGCAGCCGCCGTGGCCGCCATCGCCTTCGGCCGCCCGGCCAATGTCGTCGACGGCAATGTCGAGCGCGTCATGGCGCGGCTGTTCGCGGTAGAGGCACCGCTGCCGGGAGCGAAGCCGGAACTCAGGCAGCTGGCCGGTTCGCTGGTGGCTGACGACCGTCCGGGCGACTGGCCGCAGGCCCTGATGGATCTGGGCGCGACGGTCTGCCGCCCCGGCAAGCCGCAGTGCGAGGCCTGCCCGCTGACCGAATGGTGCGCCGCCCATGCGTCCGGCCATCCGGAGCGCTGGCCGCTGAAGACGAAGAAGGCGGACCGTCCGCACCGCACCGGGATCGCCTGGGTCCTGCGCGACGGGCGGGGCCGGGTGGCGCTGGAGCGGCGGCCGGACAAGGGGCTGCTGGGCGGGATGACGGGGCTGCCGACGTCGGAATGGCGTGTCGGAACCGCAGAGGCCTCACCGCCCGTCGCCGCCGACTGGCGCGAAGCGGGCGCGATCGAGCACGTCTTCACCCATTTCTCGCTGACGCTGACCGTGCGTGTGGCGGAGGGCCAGGGGGATTTCGTCTGGACCGATCCCGATGAGGCGCTGGCGTCACTGCCGACGGTATTCAGGAAGGCGCTGGAGCGGGGGCTGGGCTGACGCCTACTGCATTCCTGCCCGTACCTCGGCGCGCAGGGCATCGATCGAGCGCAGGCCCTGATCGGTCCTGAACCGCCAGTAGGTCCAGCCGTTGCAGGCGGGCGCATTCTCGAACAGGGCCCCCAGCTTGTGGATCGAGCCGGTGAGTTCGCCGGCCACCAGCGAGCCGTCGGCCCGGACCCGGGCCTCGCGCTCGCCGCGCGGGCAGTAGAGCTTGTCGCCCGGCGACAGCAGGCCGGCCTCGACCAGGGCCCCGAAGGGTACCTTCACCTCGGCCTTGCGCGAGCCCATGACCACCAGATCCTCGGGCGCGGCGGGAATGACCGCCTTGATCCGCTTCTCGGCCACCTTGGCATAGGTCTCGTCGCGCTCGATGCCGATCCAGTGGCGGCCCAGCCGCTTGGCCGCCGCACCCGTGGTGCCGGTGCCGAAGAAGGGGTCCAGCACCACATCGCCGGGCCGGGTGGCGGCCATCAGCACGCGGTGCAGCAGGCCCTCGGGCTTCTGGGTCGGATGGGCCTTCTTGCCGTCGGCGTCCTTGATCCGCTCCTCGCCCGTGCACAGGGCCAGGGTCCAGTCGGACCGCATCTGGACGTCCTCATTGAAGGCCTTCAGGGCGTCGTAGTTGAAGGTATAGCGCTTCTGGTCCCGGCTCCGCGCCGCCCAGATCAGGGTCTCATGGGCATTGGTGAACCGCGTGCCCTTGAAGTTCGGCATGGGGTTGGACTTGCGCCAGATGATGTCGTTCAGGACCCAGAAGCCGAGGTCCTGGATCGCCGAACCGAGGCGGAAGACATTGTGATAGCTGCCGATCACCCAGATCGAGCCCTCGGGCTTCAGGATGCGGCGGCATTCCTTCATCCATTCGCGGGTGAAGGCGTCATAGGCGGCGAAACTGTCGAACTTGTCCCAGTCGTCGTCGACGGCGTCGACCTTCGAATTGTCCGGCCGCAGGAGGTCGCCGCCCAGTTGCAGATTATAGGGCGGGTCGGCGAAGACCATGTCGACACAGGCATCGGGCAGGGACCGCAGCACCTCGATGCAGTCGCCCCTCATGACGACATCGGTCTTCAGATCAGACATGGATACGCAGGCCCCGGACAGATTGAGGACCGAACGGTGAATCATTGCGGTTAAGGGCGGTTTAAGCGGACGGCAGACCGCGGGCCGTCAGTGACCGGCCAGGCCCGCAAACTTCCAGCCGAGGGTCTGACCGGCGTGGAACGGCACGACCTCGGTATCGGCGGCGATCATCATCTCCGGCACCTGGTGCGCGACCCGGTCGAGCCGGATCCGGTCCTCGTTCAGGGGCAGGCCGTAGAAGCGCGGGCCATTCTCGGAGGCGAAGGCCTCGAGGTAATGCAGGGCCCCCTCTTCCTCGAAGGTCCGGGCATAGCTTTCGATCGCGAACGGGGCGTTGAAGATGCCGGCGCAGCCACAGGCCGATTCCTTGGCCCCGACGGCATGGGGGGCGGAGTCGGTGCCGAGGAAGAACCGGTCCGAACCCGAGGTCGCCGCCCGGCGCAGGGCGAGGCGATGCACTTCCCGCTTGGCCACCGGCAGGCAGTAGAAATGCGGGCGGATCCCGCCCTGGAACATGGCGTTGCGGTTGAAGTCGAGGTGGTGCGGCGTGATCGTCGCGGCGACATTCGCCCCGGCGGTCTCGACAAAGGCCACGGCATCGGCGGTGGTGATGTGTTCGAACACCACCTTCAGGGCCGGGAAATCGGCGATGATCCGGGTCAGGATGCGGTCGATGAACACCGCCTCGCGGTCGAAGATGTCGACATGGGAGTCCGTCACCTCACCATGGACCAGAAGCGGCATGCCGATCTGCTGCATGACCTCGAGAACCGGATAGATCCGGCGGAAGTCGGTCACGCCGTGGCTGGAGTTGGTCGTGGCATTGGCCGGATAGAGTTTGCAGGCGGTGAAGACACCCGCCGCAAAGCCGCGCCCGACCTCGGCTGCGTCGATATCGTCGGTCAGGTAGCAGGTCATCAGGGGGGTGAAGACCGTTCCCGGCTCGACCGCCGCCAGGATGCGTGCGCGATAGGCCTCGGCAGCCGCCACGGTGGTCACCGGCGGGGCCAGGTTTGGCATGACGATGGCGCGGGCAAATTGGCGGGCCGTATAGTTGACGACCGAGCCCAGCATGGCCCCGTCGCGCAGGTGCACATGCCAGTCGTCAGGCCGGCGGATGACCAGTCCGGTGCCGGTGGCCGGGGGCGTCGCGACCGCCGTTGCGGTTTCAGAGAGCGTCATCGGGCTGTTCCTTGGCGGACCTTGCCGGTGTCCATCGCGTCGCCGCGCGGGCTGGATCCGGTCCCCTGCGCATAGCGGCAGACGGGCCCGCTCGTCCAGTTCGCCGCCTGCGGGTGCCGACTGTGCCGCACCCCGTTGCGGAGCCGCTACATCCGCTCACGCTTTGTTACAGTCCCGGCCTCGCCTTCGCGGGCGCAGCACGTTAGTCAGGCCGGACAAGACGAGACTTCAGGGACCAGGCGATGACTCAGTGGGTGTACGGCTTCGGTGGGGGCTCTGCCGACGGCGATGCGTCGATGAAGAACCTGCTCGGCGGCAAGGGGGCCAACCTCGCCGAGATGTCGTCGCTCGGCCTGCCGGTGCCGCCGGGCTTCACCATCACGACGGAAGCCTGCGTCCACTATTATTCGAACGGCCAGACCTATCCCGAGGCCCTGGCCGCCCAGGTCGCCGTCGGGCTGAAGACCGTCGAGGCGGTCGTCGGCAAGACCTTCGGCGATGCGAGGAATCCGCTGCTGGTCTCGGTCCGGTCGGGGGCCCGCGCCTCCATGCCGGGGATGATGGACACGGTCCTGAACCTCGGCCTGAACGATGAGACCGTTGAAGGCCTTGCCGCCCTGTCCGGCGACCGCCGCTTCGCCTTCGACAGCTACCGCCGCTTCATCACCATGTATTCCAGCGTCGTGCTCGGCCTGAGCCATGACGATTTCGAGGAGGTGCTGGACGACCACAAGGACCGGCTGGGCGTTACCATCGACACTGACCTGAGCGCCTCGGACTGGGAAAAAGTCGTCGCCGACTACAAGGCCGTGGTCGAGGACCGGCTGGGTCACGCCTTCCCGCAGGACCCGCATGACCAGCTCTGGGGGGCCGTCTCGGCCGTCTTTGCCAGCTGGATGAACGACCGGGCCAAATTCTATCGCCGCATGCACGACATCCCCGAGAGCTGGGGCACGGCGGTCAATGTCCAGTCCATGGTCTTCGGCAATATGGGCGAGACCTCGGCCACGGGCGTCGCCTTTACCCGCAATCCCTCGACCGGCGAAGCCCGGCTGTACGGCGAGTTCCTGATCAATGCCCAGGGCGAGGACGTCGTCGCCGGCATCCGCACGCCCCAGTCGCTGACGAAGGCGGGCCGGGAAGAGATGGGCGAGACCGCCCCCTCGATGGAGGAGGCCATGCCGGTCGTCTTCGGCGAATTCGTCGAAGTCATCGGCCGGCTGGAAAGCCACTACCGCGACATGCAGGACATCGAGTTCACGGTCGAACAGGGCCGCCTCTGGATGCTGCAGACCCGCAACGGCAAGCGGACAGCCAGGTCGGCGCTGAAGATCGCGGTCGATCTGGCCGCCGAGGGGGTGATCTCCGAGGAGGAGGCCGTCGCCCGGGTCGAGCCGTCGGCGCTCGACCAGCTGCTGCACCCGACGCTGGATCCGAAAGCCAGCCGTACCGTGGTGGCGTCCGGCCTGCCGGCCTCGCCCGGCGCGGCGACCGGCAAGATCGTTTTCGACGCCGATGAGGCCGAGCGGCTGTCGCAGCTGGGCGACGCCGTCATCCTGGTGCGCGAGGAGACCTCGCCGGAAGACATCCACGGCATGCATGCGGCCCGCGGCATCGTCACGGCGCGCGGCGGCATGACCAGCCACGCCGCCGTCGTGGCGCGCGGCATGGGGCGTCCCTGCGTCTGCGGCATCAATGAGCTGTCGATCGACGACAGGGCCGGGACCTTCACCGCCCGTGGCCGCACCTTCAGGGCCGGCGAGATCATCACCATCGACGGCTCGAAGGGCGAGGTGCTGGACGGGGCCGTGGCCATGATCGAGCCGGAGCTGACCGGCGACTTCCAGACCCTGATGGCCTGGGCCGACAAGGTCCGCCGCCTGAAGGTGCGCGCCAATGCCGAGACGCCGCTGGATGCGAAGACGGCGCGCGGCTTCGGCGCCGAGGGTATCGGCCTGTGCCGGACCGAGCACATGTTCTTCGACGACGCCCGCATCGCCGCGGTGCGCGAGATGATCCTGGCCGATGACGAGGCCGGTCGCCGTGCGGCGCTGGCCAAGATCGCGCCGTTCCAGAAGGCCGATTTCGTTGAACTGTTCACCATCATGGCCGGCCTGCCGGTCACCGTGCGCCTGCTCGACCCGCCGCTGCACGAGTTCATCCCCCACACCGAAGCCGAGATCGATGCGCTCGCGGTGACGCAGGGGCTCGACGCCGCCAAGCTGAAGCGGCGGGCGAAGGAACTGCACGAGACCAACCCCATGCTCGGCCACCGGGGTTGCCGGCTGGGCGTCGCCTATCCCGAGATCTATGAGATGCAGGTCCGCGCCATTCTCGAGGCGGCCCTGCAGGTGAAACAGACCGCGGCCGAGGCCCCCATCCCGGAGATCATGCACCCGCTGGTCGCCCTCGGGCTGGAGATGAAATATCTGCGCGAACTGACGGACCGCACCGCCGAGGCCGTCTTCGCCGGGGCCGGCGACCGGGTCGAATACCTTGTCGGCACCATGATCGAACTGCCGCGCGCGGCCCTGCGTGCCGCCGACCTGGCCGAATACGCCGAGTTCTTTTCCTTCGGCACCAATGACCTGACCCAGACCACCTTCGGCATCAGCCGCGACGATTCCGGCCGCTTCCTGCAGGCCTATATGGACAAGGGCATCTTCGAGACCGATCCGTTCGTCCGTCTGGACCAGGATGGGGTCGGCGACCTGATCCGCATCGCCGCCGAACGCGGCGGGGCGGCGCGTCCGGGCATCAAGATGGGCATCTGCGGGGAACACGGCGGCGACCCGTCGTCGATCGCCTTCTGCGAAGAGGTCGGCCTCGACTACGTCAGCTGCTCACCCTACCGCGTGCCGATCGCCCGGCTGGCGGCGGCCCAGGCGGCACTGGTGTCGCGCGGGGGAGAGGCGCGCGAGAAGGACCGTTAGGTCGTCCAACCCCTGTGTCAGGCGACGCCGGGTTGCAGGGCCCAGCGCATCGAGCCTTCGCCGAAGGGTTTGAAGAACAGGTCGCGGTAGCGTTCGAAGACCTCGACGATCGCGTTGGCCAGATCCTGTCCGACGCTCTCGCCGCGCTGGCGCTTCATCGCCGCCACGCACTGGACCACGTCGCGCTGATGGGCCGAACCGCCCATGCGTTTGAGCACCGCGGCGATGTCCTGCGCCAGCGGATCGATCGGTTTCGCCCAGGGATTGGTGCTCTGGGTCATGCGGAATGCCCCCTTGTTCTCGACACTGCGGCTCCGCTCGCAAAATCTCGTGGCGGATGCAAGGCGGAGCTCGAATTCGTGATCATTGCAGAGGCCCTTGAGACCGGGCCGGGTCAGTTGAAGAGGAAATTCATCACGTCGCCGTCCTTGACGACATAGGACTTGCCCTCGGCGCGGAGCTTGCCGGCCTCGCGGGCCTTCGCCTCGCCCCGCAGCGCCACGAAGTCGTCGAAGGCGATGGTCTCGGCGCGGATGAAACCCTTTTCGAAATCGGTGTGGATCACGCCCGCCGCCTGGGGGGCCGTGGCGCCGATCGGAATGGTCCAGGCGCGCGCCTCCTTGGGGCCCACGGTGAAATAGGACTGCAGGCCCAGCAGGGCATAGGCCTCGCGGATCAGACGGTTCAGGCCGGGCTCGGCGAGGCCGAGGCTTTCCAGGAATTCGGCCTGTTCGGCGGGGTCCAGAACGGCCAGTTCGGAATCGATCTTGGCCGAGATGACCACGGCCTTGGCATTGTCGGCGGCGGCGCGGGCGGCGACCTGTGCGGACAGTTCATTGCCCTTGTCTGCCGAGTTCTCGTCGACGTTGGAGACATAGAGGGCGGGCAGGGAGGTCAGCAGCTGCAACATGTGCCAGGCCTTCTGGTCTTCCTTGTCGACCTGGACGACCCGGGCGGGCTTGCCGGCGCGCAAGGGCGTCAGGGCCATGTTGATCAGGCGCAGGGTGGTCTGGGCCTCCTTGTCGCCGCCCTTGGCCTTCTTCTCGACGTTGACCACGCGCTTCTCGAGGCTTTCGAGGTCGGCCAGCATCAGTTCGGTCTCGATGATCTCGAGATCGCTGATCGGGTCGATGCGGTTTTCGACGTGGGTGATGTCGTCATCGATGAAGCAGCGGGCGACGAAGGCCACGGCGTCGCAGTCGCGGATGTTGGCCAGAAACTGGTTGCCCAGGCCCTCGCCCTTGGACGCGCCGCGCACCAGGCCGGCGATGTCGACGAAGGTGATCCGCGACGGAATGATCTCCTTCGAGCCGGCGATCTCCGCCAGGACGTCCAGGCGCGGCTCCGGGACCGCCACATCCCCGGTGTTCGGCTCGATGGTGCAGAACGGATAGTTGGCAGCCTGCGCCGCCGCCGTCCGGGTCAGGGCGTTGAACAGGGTGGACTTGCCGACATTGGGCAGGCCGACGATCGCGACTTTCAGGGCCATGGTCTTGGGGAGCTTTCGAGTGAGCGCGAGCCTTTAGCCCGTCGCGACCGGTTTGTCAGGCTCGGGTGTCAATGAGCGGCGGGCGCGGCCGCGTGATCGCCTTCGGGCGCAGCCGGCTGGCCGACCGTCGCCGTCACCTCGACCGGCGGCGAGGCCTCGAAGGTCAGGGTCAGGGCAACGGTATCCCCCGCCACCAGCGGCTCCTTGACGCCCAGCAGCATCAGATGATTGCCGCCCGGCGCGAGGGCGACGGTCTCGCCGGCGGGCAGGGGCAGGCCCTCCTTCAGCTCGTTCATCATCATCATGCCGCTCTCGATCCGGCTCTCGTGGATCTGGACCAGATTGGCGGCGGGGCTGGCGACGCTGACCAGCCGGTCGGCGGTCGTCGTGGTCAGGGTCAGGTAACAGCCCGTCATCTGGCGCCCCACCGGCGTCGGCCGGCAGATGGCTCCGGCGACCTCGACGGTTGAAGTTGCCCCGGACTCCGTCCCACCGGGACTGCAGGCGGACAGGGTTAGCAAGGCGAGGGCGAGCGCGAGGCGCGGGGTGCGGGTCATCGGATCAGGCCTTTGTGGCGGCGGTCGGTTTCGTCCCGGCCGTACAGGCGGGACGGCGGGGAGGGAAGGGCGGCTAATCGCCCCGCGCCGCCTTCTCCGCGGCCTGACGGGGGCTGAATTTGGGGGCGGGGGCCAGGCGCATGACTTCGGCCTGGTAGCGGTCGTCGTCGTCGGCGAGGGCGAAGGGCAGGGCACCGGCGACGGCGTCGAGCATGGGCTCCAGCCAGGTCAGGTCGGCCTTGTGGAAGTCGCTCAACACATGGCCGTGCACCAGTTCGGGCGCGCCGGGGTGGCCGACGCCCATGCGGGCGCGGCGGAAGTCGGCGCCCAGCTGGCTGATCAGGCTGCGCACGCCGTTCTGGCCGGCTGCCCCGCCACCGGTCTTCATGCGGAAGCGGCCGGGGGCCAGGTCGATCTCGTCATGGAAGACGATGACCGCGCCGGGCTGGACCTTGTAGAAGCGCGCCGCCTCAGCCACGGCCCGGCCGCTCTCGTTCATGAAGGTCTGGGGCTTCATCAGCAGGACCTTGACCGGCCCGGCGGCGGTGGCGACCTCGCCCTCGCGGATCACCGACTGGAATTTGGCCCGCTCGGGCCCGAACGACCAGCGCCGCGCGATCTCGTCGGCGGCCATGAAGCCGATGTTGTGGCGGTTGCCCTGATATTTGGGACCCGGATTGCCCAGGCCGGCGATGATGATCATGGGGCGAGGTCCGGATAAGGAAACGGCCCCGTCCGTTTCCGGAAGGGGCCGTTCCAGTAGCATCTGGTGGGAAGGCGATCAGCCCTCGGCGGAGCCTTCGGCATCGGAGCCGTCGGCCGCGGCCGAGACGGCAGCCGAGGACGACTTGATCAGGGCGATCACGAAGTCACGGTCGGTGATGACGGGCGCGACGTCCGCGGGAGCCTTGAGGTCCGCCCAGCGGATGGTGTCGCCCATCTTGTGGCCGGCCAGGTCGACGATCAGGTCTTCCGGGATGTGATCCGCGCGGACCTTCACCTCGACGGCGTGACGGACGACTTCCAGCACGGCACCCTGACGGAAGGCCTCGCACTTGTCCTGGTTGATGAAGTGGACCGGGACCTCGATCTTGATGGTCTGGGTCTCATCGACCCGCATGAGGTCGAAATGCAGCGGGCGGTCGGTGACCGGGTCGAACTGGACATCGCGCGCGATGACCGGCTGCGATTCCGTGCCGTATTTCAGCGTCACCAGGTGACCCAGCAGCTTGCCGGTGTAGAGCGACTTGCGGAAGTCGCGCTCGTTCACCGAGATGGCCACGGGGGCCTTGTCGCCGCCGTACAGCACGCCCGGGACCATGCCAGCGCGGCGCGCGGCGCGAGCGCCACCGGTGCCGACGCCACTACGGACGTCCACGTTCAGAATGATCTCGGCCATCGCCTCGCCTCAACAACACAAACGCCGCGCTGACCAGTCAGCCTTCGCGGCGGGGTCTCGGGACCCTGAATTCAAGAGCGCGGGTCATTACACGCCAACCGGCGCGGACGCAACCGCTCCCGACGTCATTGCGACGCCGGAGTGGAAACCTGCGTCAGCGGCCGTTGTTCAGGGCCGCAGCCGCCGCCTCGGCGACGGGCGTCTGCACCGGGGCGGAATCAGCGGCACCACTCGCGACCGACGTCGGCGAGACCTCGGCTGGGACCGGGGTGATGTTCTGGGCGGTGCAGGTGGCGAGGTCACGCGCCACATGGCGGCCGACGCAGAACATGTCCTCATAGCTGGGCCTTGAGGCGGCGAGGCACTGGAACAGCATAAGCTTGGACATGTTGAGGCAGAATTCGCTGTTCTGCTCGACGGTCAGGGCCTCGGTATTGGCCCGGGCGTCCTCGCCACCGGCCCCCAGTGCCGCCAGGGCGGCCACAGCCAGCGACCGGGTGACCGCCGGGGTATAGGGCGGCCCCGAGCGGGCCGGGTTCAGCGCCAGGCCGGTGCCCGAGTTGGCCGCGGCGAACAGACGGGCCGATTCCTCGGCCGAAGGCAGCATCTGGACGGCTGACAGGGCCTTGGCACCCTCCAGACGCCGGACGCGATCGGTGATGTGGGCCGTGGCCCAGCGGCGGCGGGGGTCGTTGCGGGCCTGGATGGTGTAGGCGTCCTGCTCGACGGCGTCCGCGATCAGCAGCATGGCCGCGGAATCGCGACCGATGGTGTCGACGATCAGACCGGCGGCGGCATCGGCGCCCGGCAGATTGGCGGCATAGGCGGGGTCGGCGATGATCCTGGCGATGATATCGCTGCGGACGGCCGGATCGGCGGCAAGGGCGCGGACGCCCTGGACGAACTCCGGCGACTGCAGGGCGAGGATCGAGCCATAGGCGATCATGCCGCGCGACAGCTGGGCCGGTTCATAGGCGGCACCCCTGCGGATGGCCGCCTGGATCGCCTCGGCGCTGGTAAACCCGGCCTGGATGGAGCTGGCCTCGCGCATGAAGGCGACATAGATGGAGGCCGCCTGGGCCACGCCCTCGTTCAGGCTGACGGGCGGCGGCGGGGCATGGACCACGACCGGCGGAGGGGGCGGTGCGGGGGCGGGTTCCGGCTCCGGAGTGGCGCAACTGGCCAGAAGGGCGGCGACGGCAACGGCCGCCAAGGAAAAGCCGCGACGCGGAAGGGCCTGAAGCATGCGAAATCCTCACAACGAAGCACGGCGCCGCGAGGCACCGGGGTTCCAAGCCCTTATAACGCGTGGAGAAGCGTTTTCCGACCGTTAATCGAACAGCTTGGAAACAGACTCTTCATTGGCGATTCGCCGGATCGCCTCTCCGATCAGCGGGGCGACGGAAACCGTCCGGATTTTTCCGCAGCTCAGGACTTCATGGGGCTGCTCGATGGAGTCCGTGATCACCAGCTCCTTCAACGGACCGTCGGTGATCCGCTGAACCGCCGGGCCCGAGAGGACGCCGTGGGTGATATAGGCCGAGACCTCGGTCGCGCCCTTTTCCATCAGGGCCTTGGCGGCATTGACCAGGGTGCCGCCGGAATCGACGATGTCGTCGAACAGGATGCAGCGGCGGCCCTGGACGTCGCCGATGATGTTCATGACCTCGCTTTCGCCGGCCCGGGCGCGGCGCTTGTCGACGATCGCCAGATCGGCATCGAGGCGGGAGGCCAGCGAGCGGGCGCGAACCACGCCGCCGACGTCGGGCGAGACGATCATCAGGTCGCCGCCGCGCGGATAGTGATCCTTGATGTCCTGGGCCAGCACAGGCGTGGCGACGAGATTGTCGGTCGGGATGTCGAAGAAGCCCTGGATCTGGCCGGCGTGCAGATCCATGGTCAGGACCCGGTGCGCCCCGGCCCGGGTGATCATGTTCGCCACCAGCTTGGCCGAGATCGGCGTCCGGCCGCCGGTCTTCCGGTCCTGCCGGGCATAGCCGAAATAGGGCATGACCGCCGTGATCCGCCGCGCCGACGCCCGCACCAGGGCGTCGGTCATGATCAGCAGCTCCATCAGATTGTCGTTGGCCGGATAGCTGGTCGACTGGATGATGAAGACATCCTCGCCGCGGACGTTTTCCTCGATCACGGCGAAGACCTCATTGTCGGCGAACCGTTTCACCTGGGCCTTGGTCAGGGGCATGTCGAGGTGGGCCGCAATGGCCTGGGACAGGGTCCGGTTGGAGTTGCCAGAGAGCAGCTTCATGTCCGGTCATCCTTTCGCCGTCATCGCCGGGCTGAGAATGGATCCTCGGCGCTGGCGCGCTTCATACCAGTGGATGGCCCGGCCACAAGGCGCGGCGCGCCTTTTTGGCGTTCTTCTTCGCGGATTGGCGTGGGCAGGTTCGCTGGTGTAGAGATCGCCTCTCGTTTTCCGGGGGCGCCGACGGGTCCACGCCCGCCGGCATTTCAAGTTGAGGTCGTCCTTGCCTGCTTCCAAATTCCGTTCCGGCCTGGTCCTGGCCACGGTGGCTGTGTCGGCCCTGACGCTCTCGGCCTGCGGTGCCCGCACCGATCGTCCCCGTCTGGCCTATGAAGAGCGGCCGGTCGAGGCGCTCTACAACACGGGCTACCAGCGCCTGCAGAGCAAACGCTGGGCCGATGCGATCGACTATTTCCAGGAGGTCGAGCGCCAGCATCCGTATTCGGAGTGGTCGCGTCGTTCGATCCTGATGCAGATCTACGCCTATTATCAGAACAACAACTACGCCGAGGCCATCGCCGCCTCGGACCGGTTCATCCAGCTGTTCCCCGGCAATCCCAGCGCGCCCTATGCCTTCTACATGAAGGCCCTGTGCAATTTCGAACAGATCACCGACGTGGGCCGCGACCAGGGCTATGCCCAAGCGGCGCTGGACGGGCTCAAGGATGTGCAGCGCCGTTACCCCGGCACCTCCTATGCCATCGACGCCACGGTCAAGATCGACATGGTCAATGACCAGCTGGCGGGCAAGGAAATGGCCATCGGCCGCTACTACCAGCGCGCCGGCCAGCCGCTGGCGGCGATCAACCGCTACAAGGCGGTGATCGACAACGAAGCCTACCAGCGCACCTCGCACACGCCCGAGGCCCTGTTCCGCCTGGTCGAGGTCAATCTGGTGCTCGGCCTCAAGGAAGAGGCGACCCGCAACGGTGCCGTGCTGGGCTTCAACTATCCGGGCAGCCCCTGGTACGCCGAGGCCTATGCCCTGCTGTCCGAGGACGGCCGCACGCCCGAGGTGGCTCCGACCGCCCAGCGCGAAAGCTGGCTGCGCCGGATCATTCCGGGCTGATCGGACCTTGACCGCGATCATTTATGTAGCTACATAAATGATCATCTTCGATCCGAAGAAGGACGCTGCGAATATCGCCAAACACGGCGTGTCGTTGAGCCGCGCCCGAGACTTCGTTTTCGAGAACTCCTTGGTCGAAGCGGATGACCGGTTCGACTACGATGAACGACGGTGGGTAGCCTACGGTGATCTGGACGGCAGGCTTTATGTGCTGGTCTTCGTGGTTCGGGACGACATGACTCGCGCGATAAGCCTGCGGAAGGCGAACGAACGGGAGAAGCGGCATGCCAAACGGCAAGGGCGTCTCGGAGGCGCCGGTTGAGTATCTGGTCGATGACGACGATGACACGCCCGAGCTGACCGCCGAGCGCGCCGCCAGGCTGCGTCCGGCCAGGGACGTTTTCCCGGAATATGTGCTGGCGCAGTTCAAGCGGTCGCCCGGTCGGCCTCGCTCGCCCTCTGCAAAGAAACAGGTCACGCTTCGGCTGGACGCGGAGATACTGGACTACTTCCGGGCCGGGGGAGACGGCTGGCAATCCCGCATCAACCGCGCCCTGCGACAGGCCGCCGGTTTCACGGATTGATCGTCCGCAGTTTGCTAGACTGACGCCGATGCCGAATCGCCGCCGTTCATGCTGACCGCCCTGTCCATCCGAGACATTGTGCTGGTCGACGCCCTCGACCTTGAGGTTCATGGCGGCCTGACCGTGCTGACCGGCGAGACCGGGGCGGGCAAGTCGATCATCCTCGACGCCCTCGGCCTGGCGCTGGGCGCGCGGGCGGACGCCGGTCTGGTCCGGGCCGGGGCCAAACAGGCCTCGGCCACCGCCGTCTTCACCGCCCCTGACGATCCCGCCCTGATCGCCCTGATCAGCGAGCGGGGCTTTGACGTGGTCCCGGGCGAGGAGCTGATCCTGCGCCGCACCCTGGCCGCCGACGGCCGCAGCCGCGCCTTCGTCAATGACCAGCCGGCTGGCGTCACCGCCCTGCGCGAGATCGGCCAGGCCCTGGTCGAGGTCCACGGCCAGCACGAGACCGTGGGCCTGCTGGACTGGAAGACCCACCGCGCCCTGCTGGACAACTACGGCGGCCTGCAACCCCCGCTGGACGAGGTCGCCCGGGCGGCCGACCGGCTCAGGGCCGCCGAACGCACCGTCACCGACCTCAAGGCCGCGGCGGCCGACGCCGCCTCGCGGGCCGAGGAGCTGACCCGGAACCTCGCCGACCTCGACGATCTGGACCCGCGCGCCGACGAGGAGACCGAACTGGCCGGCGAACGCGCCATCCTCGGCGCGGCGGAAAAGGCCGTCGCCGACCTCGCCGACGCCCGCGCGTCGCTGGGCGGGGACAAGCTGTCCCAGAAGCTGTCGGCGGCCCTGCGCGCCGTCGAACATGCGCGAACGCGGGCGGGGCAGGCGGGCACCGACCCCGAACACCCCCTGCTGCAGAAACTGGCCGCCGCGGCCGAGGCCATCGACCGCACCATGGTGGAGGCCGAAGAGGCCATCGCCTGCGTCGACGCCGCCGCCAATGCCTTCGACTTCGAGCCCGGCCGGCTGGACAAGGCCGAGGAGCGGCTGTTCGCCCTGCGCGCCGTCGCGCGCAAGCTGAACGCCTCCGTCGACAGCCTGCCGGCCCTGCGCCTGCGGTTCCGCGAACAGCTGCGGCTGATCGAGGACGGGGCCGATGCCATCAGCGCCGCCGAACGCGCCGCCTCGGCCGCGCGCGAGGCCTATGATGTGGCCGCCGGCCGCCTGACCGCCGCCCGCGAGGCCGCCGCCGACCGGCTGACCGCCGCCGTGATGGAGGAGCTGGCCCCGCTGAAGCTGGAGCGCGCCCGCTTCCGCGTGGCGTTCGAGCCGGTGACCGAGGGCCGCCGCGGCCCGCTGGGCGTCGAGACGGTCCGGTTCGAGATCGCCACCAATGCCGGCACCCCCTTCGGCCCGCTGGACGCCATTGCATCCGGCGGCGAACTGGCCCGCTTCGCCCTGGCCATGAAGGCGGCCCTGGCCGGGCGCGAGGACCAGCGCCAGCCGGTGATGATCTTCGACGAGGTCGACCAGGGCGTCGGCGGCGCCGTGGCCTCGGCCGTCGGCGCGCGGCTGGAGCGGCTTTCGAAGGGTGCCCAGGTCCTGGTCGTAACCCACAGCCCCCAGGTCGCCGCCCGCGGCCACGCCCACTGGAAGGTCCGCAAGGCCGACGCGGGCGGGGTGACGACGACCACGGTCGACGCGCTGGACGATGACGCCCGCCGCGAGGAGATCGCGCGGATGCTGTCAGGGGCCGTGGTCACCGACGAGGCCCGGGCGGCGGCGAGAAGCCTGATCGGGTAACAGGCAAGGGGCGGACGCGACGCCGGAAGCGGACGGTCCGGCAGTCCCCGGAACCGGGCCTGAGGTTTCTGAGCCGCAGGCAGGCAAGACGCAACCGTCCCGGCGCCGGAACGTCCGGGGGACGCCTGGACCTTCTGGCACCCGGCCCTCCCGTGATCATCCAACGCCTGGCACACTGCCGTTATCCCGAAGTTCACGCTTGGGGATCAAGATCGGCGGACTGAGGCACATTCGTGCCATCTCCGGATGTCGTGTTTTGGCTGAAGCAAAATCCGCTTACGATAACGGCCTGGCGGAGCTTCCGAGCTTCACCCAGGCCATGCTGGATCGCTACCTCGAGGCGCATGAACGTTACGTTCGGCGTCAGTCGAATGGCCGTCGCGCGGTGATCAAATACATCCGGGCACCCCATCTTGATTTCAGGGCGCGGCAGCTGGCCGAGGCCGATCTGACCGGAGCCAACCTCGAACGCACCAAGCTTTCGAAGGTGAATTTCGAGCGCGCATCCTTCTACTGCGCAAACCTGCCCGGCACAGATGCCCGGCAGGCCGATTTTCGGCAGGCCGATTTGCGAGGCGCAAACCTTCGTGGGGCTGACCTCTCCGGTGCGAACCTCGACGACGCCGATCTGCGGCAGGCCCTGCTGGCCCGGGCCGACACGGAGGACGGGTTCCGGATGCTGCGGCAAGGCGACAGCATCGAAGGCCTGGAGCAGCGGTTCTCGGTTGATCTGTCGAACGCCTCGATGAAGGGCGTGAAGCTGAGGAATGCGAAGCTGAAATGGGCAAATCTCAGTGGAGCCCTGCTACAGGGTGCCGACCTGACCGGATCGGATCTGAGCGGTGTCCAGCTTGCCGGGGCCGTCATGACGGGCGTTCGCCTTGATCGAGCGACCATCGATCCGGGTGCCCTGGACAACTGCGTCGTCGACCCTTCCCGGGCCGCGCTCCTCCTCGCTCCGTCCCTCGCGGCCCTGATCCATGAAAACATTCAATGGGTCGAGACAAACGGCAGGGTCGGACGGCCGGCGATGCTCAACAATCAGGATCTTCGCCCGACAGGAAACCTGTTTGCAGGCAAGGAGCTCGCCGCCTTGTCGGCAACTGGAGCCTGCGCCGTCGGCATTGATTTCAGCGGGGCCCAGCTTCAGGGAGCCTGTTTTGATGGTGCCGACCTGCGCGACGCCAATTTCACATCCGCCGACCTGCGCGGTGCCTCCTTCAAAGGTGCATTGCTGTGGCACGCCAGATTCGATGGCGCGGACATCCGGTCGTTGATCCTGCCCGGAGGTTCGAAACGTGACTTCTCGTTCACGGGTGCCCAGTTCGCGCCCGGCTGCTTCCGGAGTTGCCGGCGCTGATCCGGGGACCAGGCCTTAGGGGGCCCGGTCGAAGATCGCACGGGGGCGAGCCTGTGGCCGACACCGGCACCCGGAGCGCCTCTCGCCTCTGATCCCCGGATCAAGCCCGAGGATGACGGTGGGCAAGGTCGAGCCCCGGTGCGGAACGGCGACGCCGCCAAGGTCCGCAACGGCCCGAGACCGGACCGTCGATCCCGCCGGCGGCTGGACGGACCTGAAGGCGGCTATTCCTTGGGCTTGGCCGACCCCTTGGTGGCCCGTTCGACCACGGCCTTGCCGGCGTCGGTCTGGGCCAGACCTTCCAGCATGGCGCCCAGGGCCTGGCCGCCCTTGGCGCTGAACACCTCGGTGATGTTGTTCATGCCCGCGGGCACATCGCCGCCGGTCACGATCACCTTGATGTCGGCGGCCTTCAGGGCCTCGGCCTGGGCGACGCCCACGGTCTGGCCGGCCTTGATCTGCTCGACGCGCACCAGATAGGTCTGGTAGCCGTCGTTGCCGCCGATCTCGCGGGCCAGTTCGATCTGGGTCGAGACCGGTGCCAGAAGCAGCAGCCGCTCGGCTTCGGCGCGGCTCTGGCCCTGTGCCAGCAGGCCTTCGGCGTCGAGCTTCTGCTGCGCCAGGGTGCCTTGCGCGACCAGTTCCAGCCTTTGCCGTTCGGCCTCAGCGCCGATGACCTCTTGCTGGCGCTGTCCCTCGGCCCGGATGATGGTCACCTCGCGCTCCTGCGCGGCCTGGACCTCCGCCACCCCCTTGGCGATGTCGGCGGCGCGCGTATCGGCGACACGCTTCACATCCATCTCGCGTTCGGTGGTGTCCTTCTGGGCGACCAGCACCTCCTGTTCGGCGACCTGTTTGGCGATGCCGACCTGTTTTTCCTGCTCGGCCGTTCGCATGCCGACCTGCTGCAGGGCGTCCTGTTTGTTGACCTCGACGATGCGCTCGGCCTCGATTTCCTTGGTCCGGGCCATCTGGCTGTTCATCGCCACGGCCTCGCGGCTCTCGCGATCGATGCGGGACTTTTCCTTCGCCATGATGTTGGCGATGACCTCGGAATTGGCGCTGTCGCGGATGTCCATGAACTCGATGTTCTTGACCGTCTCGACGCCCCAGGCCTGGAGCTGCTTGTCCACCTGGCCGGTGAAGGCCTCGGCCAGGGTGGAGCGGGCCTCGAGGATGTCCTCAAGCTTGTGGGTGGCCAGCACATTGCGGACCGCGCCCTGGAGGATGCCGGACAGCTGGTGCTGCAGCTCGTCGAAATTGGCGACCTTTTCCGCTGCCGTGTCCGATTTGGCGATCCGCATGAAGGCCTGGACGTCGACGCGGAACGGCAGGCGTCCGGTGTCATAGGCCTCATAGTCCTTCAGGTTGACGTCAAAGATGGAGACCGGGAATTTGGTCACCAGCACGCCGATTTTGGGCAGGAAGGCGGGCCATTCGTAATAGACGTTGCCGGCGTCCTGACTGGCCCCGTAGCTGACGCGGGACCGTCCACGCTGGACGATGTGAACCTCGTTGGTCGGGACCACCCGGCGCAGAACCAGGGCGATCAGGAATCCAATGGCGAAGAGTCCGAACGCGACAGCGCCGGCAACGAAATACATGGTCATGAGGGGTCCCCGATCTTCACCGGACTATGTCCGCAAACCCCGGGCGCGGCAACCATTGCGGGAGGCGAGGGGCCTACCCCCGCAACACCTTCAGCAGCTGCGGATGCAGGTCCGAGTTCGTGGCCAGGATCTGGGCGCCCGTCTCGGGGCGGCCCTCGCCGTCGATGGTGGTGACGATGCCGCCCGCCTCGGTGACGAACAGGATGCCGGCCGCCACGTCCCAGGGCTGGAGGTTGCGTTCATAGAAGGCGTCGTAGCGCCCCGCCGCGACCCAGGCGAAGTCGAGGGCGGCGGAGCCCAGACGGCGAATGCCGGCGACGCGCTGGCCGATGGCGTGGAGGTCCTTGATGGCCTGGGCGTGGCCGGTCTTGCCGATGAAGGGCAGGCCGGTGGCGATCAGGCTTTCCGACAGGTCACGGCGCGCGGCGACCCTGATCCGGGTGTCGTTCAGATAGCAGCCCTTGCCCTTTTCGGCCCAGAACAGCTCGTTCATGACGGGGTTGTAGGTGACGCCCGCCACGATCTCGGAGCTGCCGTCCGGGGCGGTGCGCTGCAGGCCTACCGTGATCGCGAAATGCGGCATGGCGTGCATGAAATTGGTGGTGCCGTCGATCGGGTCGACGATCCACATATGGGACTTGTCGGTCCCCTCGATCAGGCCGCGCTCCTCGCCCAGGAAGCCGTAGCCGGGGCGGGCCTTCATCAGCAGTTCGAACAGGGTGTCCTCGGCCTTGATGTCGGCAGCGGTGACGAAGTCGCCCGGACCCTTGCGCGACACCTGCAGCTGGGCGACCTCGCCGAAGTCGCGCAGCATCGGCCGGGCGGTCTTGCGGACCGCGTCGATCATGACGGAAACGAGGGCAGAGGCGAGGGCCATGGGGGAAGCTCCTGGTCCGAAGGTCCTGAAAAGGTCGGAGCGACCCGGACAGACGGAGAAGTTCAAGGGGGTAGGGCTTGGGGCTTAGGGCTTAGGAAGCAGGCGGTTCCGAGCCCTAAGCCCTAAGCCCTAATTTCTAAGCCCTACTCAGCGCGCCGGACGTATTCGCCCGTCGTGGTGTCGACGACGATCCGCTCACCCACGCCCATATAGGGCGGGATCATGATGCGGACGCCGTTGTTGGCGATGGCCGGCTTGTAGGACGAAGAGGCGGTCTGGCCCTTCACGGTGGGCTCGGTCTCGACGACTTCCAGCGTGACCTGGTCGGGCAGGGTCAGGCCGATCGGACGGTCCTCGTGCATCTCGATGACGACCTTCATGCCGTCCTGGAGGTAGGCGACGCGGTCCTCGCCGACCCAGTCCTTCTGCAGCTCGGTCTGTTCGTAGGTGGCGTCATCCATGAACACCAGGGCGTCGCCCTGCTCGTACAGATAGGAGAACTCCTTCTGTTCCAGCGTGACGCGCTCGACCTTGTCTTCCGAGCGGAAGCGTTCGTTCAGCTTGTTGCCGGTTTCGAGGTTCTTGGCCTCGATGTTGGCGAAGGCACCGCCCTTGCCCGGCTTGACGTGGCTGGCCTTGGTCACGACCCAAAGGCCCTTGTTGTGCTCAAGGACCATGCCGGGCTTGATGTTGTTGCCGTTGATTTTTGCCATGGGGGATCGCCGGGGCTGGGGCGCAGCCAGGAGGGCGCGCGAATTCGGTCGCGATCCCTAGAGGAAGCCGCCCCGCTGGGCAAGGCGGGGGCGTCGGTGGCCGGCCGGGAGCCCCTAGTTCCCCGTCGCGCTCTTGTCCGGGGCGATCTCGGTCATGGCGGACTGCAGATAGTTCTGCTCGCCCAGCTGTTCGATCAGTTTGAACTGGGCCTCGAGGAAGTCGATGTGCTCCTCGGTGTCGTTGAGGATGCGCATCAGGATGTCGCGGCTGACGAAGTCCTGGGCCGCCTCGCACTGGGCGACGCCGGCCTTGACCGTCTCGCGCCCGCCCAGCTCCAGCTGCAGGTCGGCGCCGAGGCATTCGACGGCGGTCTCGCCGATCTTCAACTTGTGCAGGTCCTGCAGATTGGGCAGGCCGTCGAGGAACAGCACGCGCTTGATCAGCATGTCGGCGTGTTTCATCTCGCCGATCGATTCGTCGTAGATGATCTGGCCGAGGTGTTTCAGGCCCCAGGACTCGAACATCCGGGCGTGCAGGAAATACTGGTTCACGGCCGTCAGTTCGTTGGTCAGCACCGCGTTGAGGGTGCGGATGATCGCGGGGTCGCCCTTCATCGTCATTCTTTCCGTCAGCGGCGCGGCGGTCGGCCCGACCGCCCTGAATCACCGGCTGTGAGCGATGCTTCTAGCACGCAAAACCGCCTTGTGTTCACCTGCGAACACTTCTCACGACATTGAAAATGCGAATGAATCTCCCGTGGGGGAGGGCAGGGCCTATTCGGCCGCCATGGCGAAGGCCTGGCGCGTTTCCTGGATCATCTCGCGCATTTCGCAGACGCATTTGGCGCACTGGGCCGAGCACTGGTTGCGGGCAAAGACGTCGCGCGGCCGCGTCGCACCGGCCTCGATGGCGGCGGCGACATCCCGTTTGCGAAGACCGTTGCAGTTGCAGACGTACACGAAGGGCGGACCCGGTGATTGCGAATGGTTCTCCATAGCAGTGTGCGGGCAGAGAATGCAAGTCGTTCGCAGCAGGCGGTTGACCGCGCGGTCCATCCGTCGCACTTCCCGCCCATGTCCAGGCCCCCCGTCGTTCCCGAGCGCCCGCCCTGCCGGCTGTATCTGATCACGCCGCCGGCGATCCCGGATCTGGCTGCCTTTGCGCGCGATCTGGAGGCGGCGCTGGACGCAGGGGATGTGGCGGCGCTGCAGATCCGGCTCAAGGACCTGGACGATGCCGCCGTCCTGGCCGCCGTTGCGGTGCTGAAGCCGGTCGCCCAGAGCCGGGGCGTCGCGGTCATCCTCAACGACCGGGCTGATCTGGCGGCGCGATCGGGCTGTGACGGTGTGCATCTGGGGCAGACCGACGGCACGGTCAGCGCGGCGCGTACCATGATGGGCCGGGACGCCATGATCGGTGTCACCTGTCACGACAGCCGCGAACTGGCCATGGATGCGGCCGAGGCGGGGGCGGACTATGTGGCCTTCGGGGCCTTCTATCCGACCGCGACCAAGGCAACGGTTCACCGGCCCGATCCGGAGATCCTGACCATCTGGCAGGAGACGGTCGAGGTGCCCTGTGTCGCCATCGGCGGGATCACGGCCGCCAATGCAGGGGGGCTGGCCCGGGCCGGTGCTGATTTCGTGGCCGTCAGTGCCGCAGTCTGGGGCCATCCGGACGGGCCGGCCGCAGCGGTTCGGGCGCTGGAGCGGGCCCTGGCTCAGAACGCCTGAGCTTCAGGGGATATTAGGACGGTGTCGGCTATAGCTGGCCATTCCCTTGCCGACGTCCGGATCCGAACTGACCATGAGCCATGCGCTCGACACCTCGCAGCCCCTGTTCGGAGCCGGCACCCCTGCCAGCACCTCGACCGGCACGGCTGCGCGCGTACCGGGTCCCGGTCAGCCCATGGCTCCGGTCTTCACCGCGATTGTCGTGCTGGTTCTGGTCGTGCTGTCCCTGACATTCGCGCGGTCGGCCGGCGTGGTGGCCGCACTTTGGGGCGCGGCCGGAGTCGCCCTGGCGGTCTGGCTGCGAACATCGCGCGGCCCCCTCTATGATCTGTCCTTCGGCGGGCTGATCGCGGCCGGTATCGCGGCGGGCAATCTGCTGGCCGGAAATTCGACCGCGCTGACCTTGATGTTCACCGCGGCCAATATGCTCGAAATCTGTCTCGCCGTCCTTCTGGTGAGGCGGTTCGCACCGACCTTGAGCCTTGATTCCGTGCAGGGAGCCTGCCGCTTCCTCCTGGCCGCCGCCGTTGTGGCGCCCCTTCCGTCGGCCGTCCTGGCCGGTGGCATGCTCTGGTGGATGACGGGCGCGGATTTTCTGGAAACCGCCCGGACGTGGTGGTTCGCCCATGCGCTCAGCATCGCCGTGCTGTCGAGCCTTGGCCTGGCGCTGACAGGGCGGGATCTGGCCCGTTACCGGACCCCGGCCCGCGCCGCTGAGGCCGTCCTGCTGCTGGGCACGCTCGCCGCCCTCTCCTATGCCGTGTTTTTCCTGCAGCAGTTGCCGATCACCTTCGCCCCGATGCCGCTGCTGCTGCTCATCGCGGTTCGGCTGCGCATGCCCGGAGTCACGGTCGGGCTGATGATCATTTCCCTCCTTGCAGTCGGCGGCAGCATGCACGGGCTGGGGCCCTATGCGCTGGTCCTTGAGGGCGGCGATCGCGCCCTGATGGCCGAGTTGCTGGTCCTCTTCGGCTATCTGCCGATCATGCTGGTCGCGGCGCTTCTGGAGGAGCGCGACCGTTTCGCCGAACGCGCCCACCTGGGTCAGGTCCGGGCGGAGAAGGCATCCGCAGCCAAGTCCCGCCTGCTCGCCAATGTCGCCCATGAGATCAAGAGTCCTGTCGGGGGCGTGATCGGCATCGGGGAGTTGTGGAAGGGCGGGCAGCTGGGACCGGTTTCGAGCAGCCAGGCCGAGATGGCGGATATGCTGGTCAGGACGGCGCGTCAGGTCGAGGCGCTCGCTCTGGATCTGCTGGACCTGGCCCAGGCCGAGTCCGGGGCCGTCAAGGTCGAATTGCGGCCGACCGACGTGACCGGCGTGCTGGAGGATGTGCGTCGTGCGACCGCCCTCCGGCCCGATGCGAAGGATATCCAGCTGGATGTCGTCAGCGAAAGCGATGGCCTTGTGGCTCTAGCGGACTCCCAACGCCTGACCCAGGTGATCGCCAATCTGGCCTCCAATGCCGTCAAATACGGGGGATCCGGCGGCGTGGTCGTCCTCCGCGCCGGCAGGATCCGCGATCAGGTCCGGATCGAGGTCGTCGACCGTGGTCGCGGGCTTTCGGTCGAGAAACAGACCCAGTTGTTCGAACCCTTCAACCGCCTGGGCCTGGAACGCTCGACCGTCGAAGGCCACGGTATCGGCCTGGCCTTGGCCAAGCGGCTGGTCGAACTGCAGGGCGGCTCGATCGGCGTGACCTCCACCCTCGGCCAGGGGGCCACCTTCTGGGTCGAACTTCCGGCCGCCTGATCCGGGCCTTGCCGTTGGCGGGTTGAAGGGGGATGGTGGTCTGCATGAACATGCTCGTCCCCGCCGCCGCCGCCCTGCTGCTCGCCGGAGCCGCGCACGCCCAGACGTCGCCGGATCAGACGCCACCGGCCCAGACGCCTGCTCCGTCGGCGGTTCCGGTCCCTCCGGTCAGCACCCTGACCCGTGATCTGAACAGCGGCCCGCCCGCACCGGCGGTCTATCTGGCTCCGGCACCCGAGCCCGTGGTCGCGCAGCCTGTGGCACCGCCGCCTCCGGCTGCAACGATCACCCCGGCCCCGCGACCGACGACTCCCGCGCCCTCCGTCGTACCGGCTCCCCTGCTGCCGCCAGCCGCATCCCCCGCGCCCGCGCCGACGGTACCGCTGGAGGCGGTCGTGGCGACCCCGCCACCGCCTGCCGCCCCGGCCGTCACCGTGCTGGACAGCGCCGCCCGTGCCGCCCTGCCGTTCACAGCTGACCTGCCACCGGGCTTCGAGATCGTCACCGGCCGCCCGGGTCCGGACTTCCGCATCTACACGATCCGGCGCGGTGCCCGGTCATTCGTCATGGTCTATGCCGGACCGTCCTCGCAGTTCCCGATCTACAGCGGCCAGATGGTCGAGGCGGCGGGCCGAGCCTCCATCCTCGCGACCGAGGACGGCGTGCGCCATGCGGTGGAGCACCTGTTCCAGCGGACGGTGGCACCGCGCGAAATCCACGTCTGGACCATGAGCCTGGACGGGGCGGACCGCGACCTGGCCGAACAGATCGCCCAGTCGGTCGACGTCCGCTAGCGAGGGGTCAGGCCCGACGTACGGGTGTGTCCGGCGCGCCCAGCCGCACACCACGCGAGCCGGCGAAGACCAGCACCTCCTGGCCCTCGGCCGCAGCCCAGAGGCGCAATGTGGCTTCATAGGGCGCGCGCCGCCAGTCGTGCGGCCGGGCCGGATCGCATTCGACCACCAGCCGCGCCCCGCCCAGTTCGCTGTGCAGGACGAAGCCGGCCGTGGTCGGCTTCCAGCTTTCGTCCAGCGCGCCGGTCAGCAGCCAGAGGCAGTTGAAGACGCGGCAGTCGTCGGGCCGGTCTTCATAGATGGCGCAGCCCGACGTCTTGCTGAACTGCCGGCACCATTTTCCGGCCGGCTTGCCCAGAGCCGTCACGCCCATCAGCTTGCAGCAAAGGCCGCAGTCGCCGCAGCTTTTTTCCGCCGTCGTCAGGCGCCGGCTGCCGCGAAGGTCACGGTCTGGGCCGCCGATCCCGGCCGGAACACCACCGTCCGGGTCACGCCGTTGATCCGCACATTGACCTGCTGCTCCTGGTCGTCATGCACGCCGGGGAAGAAGTCGAGGTCGATGGTCACGGATGCGATGCTGCGGTCGCTCGTCTCGCCGACGAAATCGACCCGGACATTGTCGCCCGCCAGATCGGTGCGGGCATGGGTCACCGGGATGGCGGCCCCGTCGATGTCGAGCCGAAACCGCTGGCGCAGATGGGTCTCAAGCTCCGCCACGGCGCGGGGGTCGTCCAGACTCGGCTGGGCCCCGGGGGCGATGGAGACCAGGGCCGGCTCGACGTCATGCGCCGCGAAGCGATGCACCACGCTGACACTGCCGGAGGCCGGATCGATCTCGACCACCGTCAGTCCGGCATGGCCGCGGTGGGCCGCCACGGGTGTGGCGAGGCCCGCGACCAGGGCCGCAGCGAGCATCGCCCGCCGCATCACCGGGCCGCCGCCGGGCGGCGAACCCGGGTCGCGGTCGAGTCCGGGCTGACCTCGACGTCCGAGTCCCGCATCCGGTTCTCGCCGGGCGGCGGCGGGGGGGCCAGGCGCAGGGTCCGCTCGTCGATCTGGCGCGGGAACAGGTTGTTGGAGCGGTTGGCGTCCGCCGTCTCGCGCAGGGGATCGACCTCGGCCGAGACCAGGGTCTTCGACGACACATGCTGCCAGATCACCTGCTGGCTGTTGCGGCGCCAGATCTCGGCCGGGATCCGGATCGTCTCGTCCGAGCCGTCCGACCAGGTCAGCTTCAGGATCACCGGCATGACCAGGCCACCGACGTTGCGGAAGGTGAAGCGGTAGATGTTGTCGTCGAACCCTTGTGCCGCGCGGCGGTCGGCATCGGCCCGACGGGCGGCGCTTTCGGCGTCGCGGCGCTGCTGGGCCGTGGTCGTGAAGCGGTCGGTCTCATTGTAGAAATCCCGCGTCGCCGGGTCGCGCTCGACCACGGTCTCGATGCCGCGGTTGTTCTCGACGGTGCGCGAGATCGGCTCCTGCTCGAACCGCTCGCGGGCCGCGCGGTTGCGCACCTCGGGATCGGCCGATTCCAGCGTCGCCGCGGTGACGCTTTCCAGCGAGATGTCGACGTGGTCGGTGGAATAGAACCAGCCGCGCCAGAACCAGTCGAGATCGACGCCGGAGCTTTCTTCCATGGTGCGGAAGAAGTCATACGGGGTCGGGCGTTTGAAGGCCCAGCGCTGGGCGTATTCGCGGAAGGCCCGGTCGAACAGTTCGCGGCCCAGAACGGTCTCGCGCAGGATCACCAGGGCGGTCGCCGGCTTGGCATAGGCGTTGTTGCCGAACTGAAGCAGGGAGTCCGACTGGGTCATGATCGGCACCTGGTCCTGGCTGATCATGTATTCGATGATGCTGGACGGCTCGCCGCGGGCGGGGAAGTCGGCGTCCCAGAGCTTTTCGGCCTGGAACTGCAGGAAGCTGTTCAGCCCCTCGTCCATCCAGGTCCACTGGCGCTCATCGGAGTTGACCACCATCGGGAAATAGATGTGGCCGACCTCATGGATGACCACGCCGATCAGGCCGTTCTTGGCGCGTTCGGTATAGGTCAGGCTGCCGTCGTCACCCCGGACCGGGCGCGGCCCGTTGAAGGTGATCATCGGATATTCCATCCCGCCGACCGGGCCGTTGACCGACTGGGCCGTCGGATAGGGATAGGTGAAGGCGAACTGGTTGTAGACGTCGATGGTGTGGGCGATCGACCGCGTCGAATAGGTGTCCCACAGCGGCCGGGCCTCCTTCGGATAGAAGGACATGGCCATGACGACGGGGTGTTCTGCACTTTCCTGGTCGACGCCCATGGCGTCCCAGATGAATTTGCGGCTCGAGGCCCAGCCGAAGTCGCGGACGTTGTCGGCGCTGAAATTCCAGGTGCGGGTACCCGAGCGGGCCGGGCGGGCCTCGGCGGCGGCGGCCTCGGCGGGCGTCACGATATAGACGGGGGCGTCGGCGGTCCGGGCCTCGGCCAGCCGGGCCCTTTGTTCGGCGCTGAGGATGTCGGTGTTCTGGAGTTCGCCGGTCGCGGCCACCGTATGATCGGCCGGCGCGGTGATGGAGACGTCATAGTCGCCGAACTCCAGGGTGAACTCGCCGGAGCCCAGGAACTGGGCATTGTGCCAGCCCTCATAGTCCGAATAGACGGCCAGACGCGGGAACCACTGGGCGGCCAGGAACAGGCAGTTGCCGTCCTGGCCCGGCCTGGTGAAACACTCATAGCCGCTGCGTCCACCGACCACATTGGTCTCGGGCAGGGGCAGGCTGAAATCGATGGTGAAGGCGAAGCGCTCGCCGGTGGCGAGCGGTCGCGGCAGTTCGATCCGCATCATGGAATCGACGATGGTGAAGGGCAGGGCCTGGCCGTCCGGGCCGGTCACCTTCAGGTCGTTGAAACCGCCCTCCCAGTCCTGCATGCGCTGCACGCGCAGCACCTCATTGACGCTGACCGTGTCCGAGGCGGTGTAGGTCCGGCTGCGCTCGGCCATGGAGTCGCGGCGATAGTTCTGCTGGTCCAGCAGCAGCCACAGATAGCCGAGGGCGTCGGGCGAATGGTTGGTGTAGGTCACCGCCTCGCGACCGGTCAGGGTGCGGCGTGCCTCGTCCAGGGACACGTCGATGTCGTAGTCGACCTCCTGCTGCCAGTAGCGGTGCCCGGGGGCGCCGGAGGCATTGCGGTAGTCCGTCGGTGTCGGCCAGTCCTCGCCCTCGAACTGGCGGAATTTGTCCTCGAACGTGCCCTTCGTCTGGTCGACCGGGCCGACGCTCTGCTGTGCCAGGGCGGCCGTGGCCAGCAGGGAGATACCGGCGGCCGACGCCAGCAACATACCGATCCGCATTCGAAACACCGTCCGTTACCTGAAAACCCGCCCGGACCTTAGTCGGCGCGGGCGGCGGGGCAAGGGGTAAGATCAGGTCGGCGCAGCCCAGCCGTGACGCCCGGCCCATGCGAGGGCCAGTTGCGGCCAGACGGCTGCGGGTTTGCCTGCGATGAGACGGATGCCGAACCCGTGGCCGCCCGCCTCGAACAGGTGCGCCTCGCAAGGAACGGCGGCGGCGCGCAGGGCCGCGATCAGTTGCAGGCTGTTCGCGACGGGCACGGATGCGTCGTCCATGGCGTGCAGCAGGAAGGTCGGCGAACAGTCGGTCCAGTCCATCCGCTCCAGCGAATAGCGCGTGATCGCCTCCGGCGTCGGGGTCTCGCCCAGCAGCTCACGCCGCGAACCCGCATGGACATGGGGGTCGGCCATGGTCGCCACGGGATAGAGCAGTATGGACAGATCGGGTCGGTGCGACCCGGCATCGGCCTCGTCCACGGCGGCATAGGTGACGTCTGCGCGCGCCGTCAGCATCCCGGCCAGATGGCCGCCGGCTGAAGCCCCGAGGACGGCCACCCGCGTGGGGTCCAGACCCTGGGTGACCGCCTGTGCCCGGATCAGCCGCAGGGCGCGCTGGGCGTCCTGCAGCGGCGCATCCGGCCCCGCGGACCAGCCGTCGCCGGGCAGGCGATAGCGCAGCACGAAACAGGTCACCCCGGCTGCGGCGAACACCCGGGCGCAGTCCAGCCCCTCCTTGTCGACCACGGCCCATCTGTAGCCGCCGCCGGGGATCAGCAGCAGCGACGCCCCGTTCGGCCGATCGGGTCGCAACACGGTCAGGATGGGGTCGGTGGTGTAGCGGGCGAAACGGTCGTGAAAGGCCGGATCGGTCGACCGTTCGGTGACCTCAGGCGTCACCGTGACCCGCTCGCCACCGGGGGCGGCCCCGGGCCACAGCCGGATGACCTCGGTCGGATCAGGCGGCGCGATCTGCGGCGACACCTGTGTCCGCGCGGCGGCGGGTCGGGCTGTCGCGGCCAGGGCGGCGAGCCCCAGGGCGGTTCGACGGTTCAGGGTCATCGGGCGGCGCTCCTGACGCCGAAGCTAGGCCCTCAATCGCCGGTCGCCAAGGCGAACAGGCGTCAGACCAGCTCGACGGCCAAGGCCACGGCCTCGCCGCCGCCGATGCACAGGCTGGCCACGCCCTTGCTGCCGCCGCGCGCCTGGAGCGCCGCCAGCAGGGTGGTCAGGACGCGGGCACCCGAGGCACCGATGGGATGGCCGAGGGCTGTGGCACCGCCGTTGACGTTCAGCTTCGCCCGGTCGATGCCGAGGTCGCGCATGGCGATCATGGCGACCACGGCGAAGGCTTCGTTGATTTCCCACAGGTCGACGTCATCGACCGTCCAGCCGGCCTTTTTCAGGGCCTTCTGCATCGCTGGGACGGGGGCGGTGGTGAATAGGCCCGGCTCATGGGCGTGGGCGGCATGGCTGACGATGCGGGCGACGATCGGCAGGCCCATGGCCTTGGCCACGCTCTCGCGGGTCATCACCAGGGCGGCCGCGCCGTCGGAGATCGAGCTGGCGTTGGCGGCGGTGATGGTGCCGTCCTTCGAGAAGGCGGGCTTCAGCGTCGGGATCTTCTCCGGCATGGCCTTGCCGGGCTGTTCGTCCTCGGTGATCGTCACGACGCCCTTGCGGCCCGTGACCTCGACCGGTGTAATCTCGGCCTTGAAGGCCCCCGAGGCGATGGCCTCCAGCGCCCGGCTCAGGCTCTCAAGCGCGTATTCGTCCTGGGCCTCGCGGGTGAACTGATAGGTGCGGGCCGAGTCTTCGGCGAAGGCTCCCATCAGCTTGCCGGGCGTATAGGCGTCCTCCAGCCCGTCCAGATACATGCTGTCGAGGATGGCGTCGTGGCCGATCCGGGCCCCGCCACGGTGTTTGGTCATCAGATAGGGGGCGCCGGTCATGGACTCCATGCCGCCCGCCACGATGACGTCGGCGCTGCCGGCCAGGATGCTGTCGGAGGCCATCATCACCGCCTGCAGGCCTGAGCCGCACATCTTGTTGACGGTGGTCGCCTCGACATGCTGGCCGAGACCCGCGCCGATGGCGGCCTGACGGGCGGGGGCCTGACCGAGACCGGCAGGCAGGACGCAGCCCATGTAGATCTGCTCGACCCTGGCCGGATCAACGCCGGCCCGCTCGACCGCAGCCCGGACAGCGGTCGCGCCCAGCTCGGTCGCCTTGACGCCGGACAGGGCTCCCTGGAAGCCGCCCATGGGCGTGCGGGCGAAGGAGACGATGACGACGGGATCGGACATGGAAGGGCTACCCTTGGCAGGAGGAATTGCGCGGCTGGATGGGCCGGGGCGTGGGGAAAGGCAAGGGGGCTCAGGCGGCCTCTTCGCCGGCCCGTTCCCGGGGCATCATCTCGCCGACGGTCGGGCGGTTCTCGGCCGTGGTCAGCAGGATGTCGCGCGGTTTGACGATCTCGTTGCAGTGGCCGCAGGCGATGCGCGGAGCCAGGTCGTGACCGCAATCCCTGTGGATCATGGAGACGCCGGAATCGGCATTGCCATAGACATGTTTGGCCCCCCAGCCGTGCAGGGTGACCAGGACGCCGTAAAGGTCCTTGCCCTTGGCGGTCAGGACATACTCGTTGCGGGGAGGGCGTTCGGAATAGAGCCGGGGCTCCAGCACACCATGCTGAACCAGGCTCTTCAGCCTGGCCGCCAGCACATTGCGGGCGACGCCCAGCCGCTCCTGCCACTGTTCGAAGCGACTGACGCCGTTGAAGGCGTCGCGGATGACCAGCAGGGTCCAGGGGTCGCCGATGACCTCGAGCGTGGCGGCGATCGAACAGCTCTGTCGTGAGTAATCTGCGGTGCGTCCCATCCTGCGAAAGTGACCTTGCGTCAGCCGTTTTGCAAGAGGGTTGCCAATCTGAACGGACTGGGTCAGTCTTGTTTGGCTACGGACACGCTGCGGCGTTTCCGGATCCCTCGACTTCGGGCGGGGGTTTCCCCGCTTCCGCCCGCCTTTCCCGCACGCTAGCAAGACCGCATGACCGAGCAGACCCTCGCCGAAGCCCTGGCCCTGACCGACGATGGCGAAGGCGGCCTGACCGCCCGACTGACGAGCGGCTTTTCCAACGCCCCGCAATCGGTCCCGCAGGAGCGCGGCGCGCCGTTCGGCGGCCTGATGGCGGCACTCGCAGCCGGCGCCATGCGGCAGGGGCTGGGCATCGAGACACCCCTGCAGTCCCTGACCGTCCAGTATCTGGCCGCGGCCCGGTTTGAAGACGCGGTCTTCACACCCACCATGGACCGGGGAGGGCGCAATGTCGCCTATGCCTCGGTCACGGGCGGACAGATCGACCGACCCGCCATCCAGGCGCTCGGAACCTGGGGGCGCGACGTGCCGGGACCGGTGCTGACACCACTGACGGCTTCGCCGATACCGGTCGGGGATCTCGACCCGACCCCGCTGGATCCGCTGTTCGGCCCCTGGTTTACCCGGCATATCGACCATCGCTTCGTCGACGGTCCAAGGCTGTTCGGCGAGAACGCCGGCCGGTCGCCCGAACTCGGCTGCTGGATGCGGACCATCGACGCCGCCCCGCTGGACGAGGCCCGTCTGCTGTTCCTGCTGGACGGCCTGTATCCGACGTATTTCACGGCCTTTCCGGCCCCGCCGAATGTCGCGGCCAGCGTCGACCTTCGAGCCGATCTGCTCACCGCAATGACACCGGAGACCTCGCCGGAGGGGTGGGCCTATTTCCACTTCACCAGCCGCGACGTCGGCGGTGGCTGGGCTGTGGAGGATGGCGTCGCCCATGCACCCGACGGTCGGCCCCTGGCCCTGGTGCGCCAGCGCCGGAAGCTGATGCCGACCCGCGGCTGACCTTGCAGGCCAGGACGCCGTCAGGCGACGGCGGTGGTTGTCCTGATGAATCCGCCACCCAGTAGCCGGTCCGGATCGGCCGGGTCATAGAGGGCACAGGCCTGGCCGGGGGCCACGCCTTCCTCGCCGGTGGCGAAGGTCACGCCGACGGTGCCGTCGACCCATGACAGCCGGGCCGGAGAGGGCGGACGGGTCGAGCGCACGCGGGCCAGCACCGGCGCCCCGGCCTCCGCCGCCGCCTCGATCGAGGCCTCGTCGCCGAGCCAGTTGGTCTCGTCCAGCGTCAGGGCGGCGGTCCGCAGGGCTTCGCGCGGGCCGACGATCACATGGCGCTTCACCGGGTCCAGCCGGGTCACGAACAGGGGTTCGCCCACGGCGACGTTCAGACCCCGGCGCTGGCCGATGGTGTAGTCGGTGATGCCTGCATGGCCACCCAGCACCCGGCCGTCCATGTGCACGATCTCGCCGGCCTCGCGCCCCTGGGGCCGCAGCTTGTCGATCAGGGTGCGATAGTCGCCGTTGGGCACGAAACAGATGTCCTGGCTGTCCGGCTTGGCGGCGATGCGCAGGCCCAGGCTCGCGGCCACGCCCCGCACCTGCGGCTTCTCCAGATCGGCCAGCGGGAAGCGCAGATAGTCGAGTTGCTGCGCCGTGGTGGCGAACAGGAAATAGGACTGGTCCCGCGAATGATCGACCGCCTTGCGCATCTGGGCGCGGCCGTCGACGACCGAACGGCGCACGTAGTGGCCCGTAGCCATGGCCTCGGCCCCCAGATCACGGGCGACGTCCAGCAGATCGCGGAATTTGACCGTCTGGTTGCAGCGGATGCAGGGCACCGGCGTCTGGCCGGCCAGATAGGCGTCGGCGAACTGGTCGATGACGGCGTCGCGGAACCGGCTCTCGTAGTCGAGGACGTAATGGGGGATACCCAGCATCTCGGCCGCCAGCCGGGCGTCATGGATGTCCTGACCGGCGCAGCAGGCACCCTTTTTCTTCAGTGCCGCGCCGTGGTCATAGAGCTGCAGGGTCACACCGACCACTTCATAGCCCGCCTTGTGCAGCAGGGCGGCGACCACGGTGGAGTCCACCCCGCCCGACATGGCCGCGACCACACGCGATCCGACCGGCAGGCCGACAGCCGCGCGCGCGGACGCGATCGCCGCATCCATGTCGGCCTGAGACGACATGGGAGCGATGGTCGGAACCGGGCAGATGTCCTCAGAGAGGGTCATGGCGCGCCATGTAGTGCGAAAGCGGCGCGAATTCGAGGCCGGTCCGCAAACGAAAACGGCCGCCCCCGTCACCGGGAGCGGCCGTGATCTCGTCGGAGCGGTCGCCCTAGGGGCGGCCGTAGTGCTGGATCCGCGTCGTGCGCAGGCCCTGCATGCCCCATTTGTCGATCGCCTTCTGCCAGGCCAGAAACTCCTCGGCAGTCAGACGGTAGCGCGCGAGCGCGTCTTCCAGACTGATCAGCCCGCCACGCACGGCGGCCACGACTTCCGCCTTGCGGCGGATAACCCAACGGTCGGTATTGGCCGGAGGCAGGTCGTGAAGCGTCAGGGGAATCCCCGTCGGCCCGACCACGTATTGTTCGCCCTGATTATTCAGGCGTCGCTCTTGCAACATGGGCTTATGCCTCATTGACCACCACTACTATGATCGAACCATAGGGGTCGGCGGCTAAGGGCCGTTTAAGCGTCGTGGTGAAGGAAAGGCTAAAAAGCCCTCCGTCCACCCGCTCAATATTCAACGAAAGATTCATTGAGGTTTACGCTCTGTTACTTGGTTATCAGCGTTTGATGCTGATAAGCTCAGACAGCATTTCGTCTGCAGTGGTGATAATCTTGGACGACGCTGAATAGGCGCGCTGGGTGGTAATCAGTCCGGTGAACTCTGCGGACAGGTCGACCGTGGAAGACTCAAGTTGCGAAGCGCCGATCTTGCCGGCCCCCCCGGTCCCCGCCACCTTCAGGTTGAAGGTGCCGGACCCCTGGCTGACGTTGTAGGCGTTACCCGAGGTCTGGCTCAGGTTGTCAGGGCTGGGGAAGGTGGCCAGGGCGATCTGGGCGATCTTCCGGGTGACGCCGTTATCGAAGACGGCGGTCACGAAGCCGGTCTCGTCGATCTTGATCTCGGACAGATTACCGAAGGCGGTGCCGTTGGTCAGGACGGCCTGCACCACAGACCCGCTGTCGTACTGCGTCAGGCCACCCGTTGCCGCGGTCAGATCGAAGGTCACATCCTGGGCGTCGATACCGAGGTTGGGAGCCCAGGCCACGACGCCGGCGCCCGGCGCGCCCGAGTTCGAGGCCGCGAAGCTCAGCGTCGCAGCGGCCACGTCCGGGAACAGGGCGCTGGCTCCGAGACCGGCCATGGCGGCCACATCAAGGCGGCCGTCCTGGGTAAAGGCGACCAGGCCGCTCCTCAGCTGGCCATTGGTAAGCCCAGCTCCGGTGACGACATCCGAAGCGGGGATGGCCCGGATCTCTGCGAACCACTGGTTGGGTACGGTGCTCTTCAGGAAGGAAAGCGCCACGGTCCGCTGCCCGCCCTTGGAATCCGACAAGGGGATCGTCAGTTCGAAGTCAGGCTTGACGCCCGCGTTGGTCTGGGGGTCCCACATGGCCATCGAGTTGGTCGTGGGGTTGTAGGCATTGGGACCGGGAGGAGCCAGGGCCGCGTCGATGGCCTCGGCCGCGAGCGGCTGACTGGACCGGAGGTTGGCGTTCAGCTGGATGCGGGTCGTCGCTTCCGCCGTGCCGCCGACGGACCCCACGTTGACGGTGCGCAGGCGGTTCAGGTCGGACGGGTCCGGGGCGGTATTGCCGTCCGAGTCGACGGGCCAGCCCTGGAGGTAAAGCCCGGCCGTGTTCCTGAGGTAGCCCAGGTTATCAAGGCTGAAGGCACCGGCGCGGGTGAACATGCGGGTGTCGGTGACCTGCAGGTTCTCGGCCCGCTCGGTGACCACAAAAAAGCCCTGTCCGGCGATACCCAGGTCAGTGTTTGAGGTCGTGCGCTGCAGCCGGCCGTCCTGGCTGGTGAAGTGGCGCGCTGTGGCCATCACGCCGCCGGCGGAATAGCCCGAGCCTTGCGTCCGGGAGTTCATCACCGTCGAAAACTCACCCGTCGTGCGCTTGTAGCCGACGGTGTTCACGTTCGCGATGTTCTGCGAGATCGCCGCGAGGGCGGCGGAGTTGGCGGTCAGGCCGGATACGCCGGCCAGAAGGGCGCTGTTGATGCTCATGGCGTGGAACTCCTTACGAGAACAGTTTCATGGGATTGAGTGCGGATGCGATGGCGGCCATGGCGCTATCCGGGTCGTCATTGGCGGCCGGCGGTCCTGCCGTGGTCCGGCCCTCCCGGAGGGCGATCACGGCTGAGAGCGGCAGGATGGAGTTGCCGACTGTCAGATAGGGCACACCGTCGTACATCTCGACGCCGGTAATCCGGCCGCGGGTCAGCACCTGACTGCCGATGGCCCCGCCGGCGGCGTCCTTGGCCACGATCCGCAGGGAATAGGCCTGACCGTCCTGGCCGTCGTTTCCGGTGGTGGCCTTGCCGTCCCAGGTAAAGTCGTGGACGCCTGTAGTGCGTTCGGGGGCATCGCCGGACCAGACCACCTTGCCCGAGCCGTCCAGCACCTGCAGCGTCGCCGAGGCGGCATTGGAGGCCAGCTCATAGCTCCAGGTTGCCTCTCCATCGGTGAATTTGGTGACCGACCAGGCGGCGGTAGCGTCCTTGCCGATGTTGGTGGCAGCGCTGGCCAGGCTGCCGCCGCCCTGGGCCTCGAGCATTCCCTTCAGCAGATCGTTGGTCAGCAACTGCTGCTCCACGCCGGCCATCTGGGTCAGCTGGGCGGTGAACTGGTTGGAATCGACCGGCGACAGCGGGTCCTGGTTTTTCAGCTGGGATGTCAGCAGGGTCAGGAAGGTCTCGAAATTCGAGGCGAGCATGGTCGAGCCCGCACCAATCCTGCTGGCTGCGGTGTTGGGCGTTGTGTTGACGGCGTCGACCATCAGATCAGACCTTCATGTCCACGCCCGAGGGCGAGAGGGAGAGCGCCAGCCAGCGCGGCGGCTGGGCGACATCGATTTCAGAGTTGAGACGCGAGGCGGCCGCGAAGGCGCGCGACGAGCCGTTCCGCCTGTCGTCCTGACCGCGGTCAAAGGCGCTGGAGCCGCTGTCCCGGCCGGTAAACTCGAAGGCGTCATCGGCCAGCTGGAAACCGGCGTCCTCAAGCTGACGCCGCAGTTCGTCGGCGCGGCCCTTCAGATCGGTCGCGGCGGCCGGGTTGTCGAACGCCAGGCGAGCATTCAGGCGACCCTCGGAATCGATGTCGAGCTTGACGTCGACGCGGCCGAGTTCGTCGGGCGTCAGGGCCATTTCGAACCGGGTGGACCGGCCTTCAAGCCGACGCAGGATCTGGGCGGCGATCTGGGCCGTCGCCTCGACTGTGGCGCGCGACAGCTGGGACAGTCCGGTCTCGCGCATGCCGGGGGTGTTCTGGACGGAGGCCGCCGTGCTTTCGAGTGGAGGCAGGGGCTCCGACCCGGCGCCTTCGGCCTCGCCGCCGGCGGCGATGTCGCCGGGAATCGGCGCGGCGGTGAATTCTGCCGGACCAGTCGCCGGCTTGATGTTTGCGGCCGGGGCGGGCGGCAGGGTCGTGGGCACCGGTCGGGCCGGATCCTTCGGTGCGGATCCGTCCCCGGTCGCGGCCAGGGTTTCGACGGGTCCCAGCAGCCGTGGGTTCCGTTCCGCCGAGGGACGAAGCGGCGGGGGCGGGGCCGTCGGAGGCAGGGTCAGGGGCACAGGCGTATTGCCGGTGCGGGCCCGGGCGTCGACGGCCGCGGTCGCGGCCGCGGGCGGGGCTTCGGCCACGGTCACCCCGGTGTCGGACGTCTCCGCCGTCAGGACGGGGGCCTCGCGCAACGGGGGCTGAACTTCAGGCCGGGGGGGTTTGGTGGCGACAGGTTTGTCCGAGGGCAGGGGCGTCGTGGTTTGCTCGCGGGGCTGAACCTCGGGGGCGGCTGTCTTTCCGGTCAGTGTCTTTTCGACCGGAAGCGGGGTTGTGGCTTGCGTGCCCGGCGGATCGCCGGCCGCGGCGTCGCCGGATCCTTGCGCCCATCCGTCCGGCATGACCTGCGCCTTGGGCGAGCCTTCTTCGGCGGCTGTGGACGACCCGTCCACCGCGACTTTGGACGATCCGTCCTCTGCGGCCGGAAGAACCAGGGGCACCGGCGGTGCCATGGGTGTTTGAAGGAAGCCCGCCGCAACGGCTCCATCAAGCCCGACATCGACCTGCACCTCGGTCGACTTCCCCGCTTCGGTCGATGTCTCCGCCTGGGTCGACGTCCCCGGCTCGCCCGGGCTCTTCGTCGCGGGCGCCGACTCCGGCTCACCCGAATAGGTCGCCAGCAGCTCCCCGAAGCCGGACATGGCCTCGCCCGAGCCTGACGCCCCCTGCGGGGCAGCCGGGACGGCTGGGGCGATGACGGACAGCAGGCTGAGTTCGGACATGGTTGCCGGGAAAGCCGTTCATGGAGGGGAGGGGGGACGAGGGCGCCTGCTGCGCCGGACATTCGAGGCCCACTGCGCAAGTCGCGGGCCAAACGGACCGCGTCTCGTAATATTCAGAAAACAAACAGAAAAGAGTCCGGGCCCGGCTTTCGATCACCGATGTGGCTCAGTCGAAACTTGCCGCGTGGAGACGTTTATTGCCCGGCGCCGGCGGTCGGTCGGCACGGCCTCACGGATCCGGCATGGGTCTGGCCCGGTCCTTGCGCGCCCTGCCCGGCATGACCCAGGCGAAAAACGCAAGAACGCGTAAATTCAGTAGCTTGTACGGGCCGCAATCGCGGAATGCCGGGCAAAAAACGCGCGTCGAGTGGCAGGGCTTGCCGGGTATCGTGACTTTGGAGGTCTTCGGATGTCCCTGAACGCCATCATGAACACTGCAAGCTCAGGCCTGCAGGCAGCCCAGACCCAGCTTCGCATCGTCTCCGACAACGTCTCCAACGTGAATACGCCCGGCTATGTGCGCAAGGTCGGCGAGCAGCGGAGCATGACCAGCCAGGGCATGGGCGCTGGCGTTGAGGTGGGGCGCATCCGCCTGGCCACCGACCGGTTTCTTCAGGCGGCCAGTCTGAACGCGGGGGCCGAGTCGGCGCGCATGGGCGTGCGGCACGAGCTCTATGACCGTATCCAGTCGCTGTTCGGTGACCCCGGCGGCGACGCCGGCTTTTTCGCCAAGGTCGACGCAGTCTTCTCCACCTTTGCGGCCACGGCCGAGGACCCGACGTCTTCGCCCCGGCGACAGGACGCCCTGTTCCGCACCCAGGCGCTCTTTGATGAGGCCGGCCGGATCTCCGGCCAGATACAGGCGGTTCGGCAGGACGCGGACGGCCGGATCCAGAGCGCCGTTGAACGGGCCAACAGCCTGCTTGAGCAGATTGACGGCCTCAACATCGAGATTTCCCGCGCCATGGCCGTCGACGGCGATCCGTCGGGGGCTGAAACGGCCCAGATGAACCTGATCAGCCAACTGGCCGAGTTGATGGACATCCGGGTTGCGGGCCGGACCGGGGGCGGGGTGTCGATCCGGACCGGCGTGGGCGCGCTTCTGGTCGGCCAGGGCGCGGCGACCCTCGAGTACAGCCGCGCGGGAACGGTCACCGGGGAAACCGCCTTCGGAGAAGTCTATATCACCGAGCCGGGTGGGCAGAAGCGGCCCCTGCTCGACAGCCTTGTCTCCGGCGAGATCAAGGGCTTGATCGAGCTGAGGGATGTCGAGGCTCCCGCCGCTGCCGAACGACTGGCCGAGCTGGTGTCTCATGCGGCTGATGAGCTGAACCGGGCCCACAACGCCAACTCCGCCGTGCCGGCGCCGACCCTCCTGACCGGCCGCAATGTCGGTCAGTCCTTCCAGAGCGCGATTGCCGGGTTCTCGGGGCAGACGACCGTCGCCGTGACAAACGCTGCCGGCGTGATCCAGACCCGGGCCAATATTGTCTTCTCGGGTGCGACCATGACGGTCAACGGCGTCGCCGCGACGCCGACGACCTTTCTCGGCGTCCTCAATGCCCAGTTGGGCGGCGCGGCAACGGCCAGTTTCAACAACGGCAAGCTGACCCTGGCAGCGACCGGAACCAACGGCGTCGCCATCGCCGATGACGCCGCCGCCCCGTCCGCCAAGGCCGGCCGGAGTTTCTCCCACTATTTCGGTCTCAACGACCTGGTGTCCTCGGACCGGCCTGCCTTCTACGACAACGGCCTGACCGCGGCCTCGCCGCACGGCTTCACCGCCGGAGAGACGCTGACCCTCCGCTTCTCCGGCGAAAACGGCTCGCGCCTGCGGGAGCTGGAGATCGCGGTCCCCGCCGGCGGCACGGTCGGAGACCTGGTCACTGCGCTGAATGATCCGGCAACCGGGGTTGGCCGTTTCGGAGCCTTCTCCCTGGCCGCTGACGGGTCCCTGTCCTTTGTCGGCACCGCCAATCCGGCACCGACGATGACGGTGGTGCAGGACCGGACGACACAGGTTCCGTCAGGCGTGTCGGTGACCGAGCTTTTCGGTATCGGCGGCGGCGTGCGCGCCTCGCGGGCTGATGGCTTCGCCCTGCGATCGGATATTCGACAGAGCCCTTCCAAGCTGGCGCTGGCGCGGCTGAACCTCTCGGCGGCCACGGGAACGCCAGCCCTCAGCATCGGTGACGGTCGCGGTGCCCTCGCCCTCGCCGATGCGGGCCAGAGGGCGGCGAATTTCCAGGCGGCCGGCGGATCCTCGGGCGGCTCGATTTCCGTCTCCCGCTATGCCGCTGAGCTGTCGGGCGAGATCGGCGGCAATGCGGCTTCGGCCAGAAGTCGCATGGAGACGGCAAGCGCCCTCGCGACCGAGGCAAACGCCCGGCAGAGAGCCGAGGAAGGCGTCAATCTGGACGAGGAACTGGTGCTGATGACGACCTATCAGCAGGCCTTCAACGCCTCCGCCCGGCTGATACAGGCGGCCAAGGACATGTACGATACGCTGATGGGGATAGTCTGATGACCCGCGTCGCCACCTTCGGAAACTATCAGTCGGCCCTGCTCGAGCTGATGAGCGCCCAGTCCCGGGCGGCGGAGGCCCAGGAACGGGTCTCGACGCAGAAGAACGCCACTGATCTGACCGGCTTCGGCCGGCAGTCGGAAACCCTGACGGCCCTCAAGGGCGCGCAGAGCCGGATCCAGGGCTTCCTCGACACCAGCGAGGCCGTGAGCGCGCGGCTCACGACCCAGGATCTGGCCCTCGGCCAGATCAATGACTCGATCTCCGGTGCCCGCGAGTCGCTGGGCAATGCGATCGCCACGGACTCCGGGGCCGCACTGATGCAGGATCTGGAAGGTCGGTTCCAGGCCATGCGAGGTGGGCTGAACATGCGGCACCTCGGTAGCTACCTGTTCGCCGGTGCCTCGACCTTCACCCAGCCCGTTGCGGCAGACAGTATGGCTGCCCTGGCCGCTGCGCCCGACGTCCCTTCGCTGTTCAGCAACGATACGCTGAAGACCGCCAGCCGCGTTGCCGAGGGAACGACGCTGGAGACCGGCTTCCTCGCCAATGAGGTCGGCTCCGATGTGCTGAGTATCCTGCGGGACATCCAGACCTTTCATACCACGCCGGGATCCGGCCCACTCGACGGTCGGCTCACCGCGCCGCAGAAGGCCTTCCTCACGACCCAGCTTGGCCGGCTCGCGGCGGCCGGGGCCGAGGTGGTCAACAAGATGGCAGGGACAGGAACCTTCGCAAACCAGGTCGAGAGCCTGACCCGGAGCCAGGAGGCGCAAAAGACCGCCCTCGATGGGCTGGTGGCCGGCCGGACAGACGCTGACATGGCGAAAGCCATCACGGATCTGCAGCTGTCCCAGGTCGCCATCCAGGCCTCGGCCCAGGTGATCAGCCAGTTGCGGCAAGTTTCCCTTCTCAACTATCTGAACTAAAGAAACATTCTGCGGCAGGATCACGCCGGTCTCCCGGTAGCGTCGCCGTAAAGGTCCCGGCCCGGGTTGGTCGGCATGTCATGGCGGGGCCGGTTCGGTTCGGGGCAGCGGTGCCCGGAACCCGGCGCATTCCTGAAGAAATGAAGACGGCGCGGGCCTTTCCGGGACCCTCAATCGACCAAAACCGTGGCTGAACGACTACGGCCGGTCTGCATTTTGACCTCTGGCCGGGCTTTGCCGTGCCGTCGGCGTAGTCAAAGCGGACGGGTCGATCTACCGTCGGGCCATGGCCGCAGCGGATTTCCAGATCGAGGACGGTTGGCCGGGACCGACGCTCCGGCTGTCCGGCGACTGGACAGCGACCGAGCTGGGCCGGATTTCGCGCCGTCTTGACGAAGAGCTCCGGGATCGTCCCGTGCACGCGGTGGATCTGACGGATCTCGGCCGGTTTGACACAGCCGGAGCCCTGGCGATCGTCCAGGCCGGCAACTGCGTCCTGCCTGCTTCGGCCTGGGCCCAGCGGCCCGGAGCCGGGCGCACCTATGCCATGGTCGAGAGGCTGGAGCGCGAAAGCGCCGGACCGGCCCGCCGGTCAGCGGGCTGGGTTCGCTTTTTCAGCAAGGTCGGACGGGGTGTTCATGACATTCTCGACGAGGCGGCCCTGTCGATGGCCTTCCTCGGCCGGCTGGTCGTCGCCTCAGGCGCAGCGCTCCGGCCGGGCCGTATCCGCTGGGCGGCCTGGTTCAGCCAGGTTGAACGCGCCGGGCTCGACTCGATACCGATCGTGGCCTTGACCAATTTCTTCATCGGCGCGGTGATCGCCTATCTGGGTGCCAATCTGCTGACCCAGTTCGGTGCCGGGGTTTATACGGTGCAGCTGGTCGCGGTGGCGACCTTGCGTGAGCTGGCGGTCCTGATCACCGCGATCCTGCTTGCAGGCCGTTCCTCCTCGTCCTTCGCCGCCGAGATCGGCGCGATGCGTATGAACCAGGAGGTCGACGCCATGCAGGTGATGGGGGTCAACCCCTTCCAGGCGCTGGTTATCCCGCGCCTTGCGGCCATGCTGCTGATGCTCCCGCTGCTGACCTTCATCGGTATGCTGGGCGGTCTGCTGGGCGGGATGCTGGTGACCTGGAGCGAGCTCAGCTACGGCCCGTCCTTCTTTGTCCAGCGCATCAGCGAGGACCCGGACATGGGCACCCATCTGCTGGTCGGGATGATCAAGGCCCCTGTGTTTGCGGTGGTTATCGCCACCATCGGCTGCCGCCAGGGCATGGCGGTCTCGGGCGATGTCGAGAGCCTGGGTCGGCGGGTCACCGCCGCCGTGGTGCAGGCCATCTTCGCCATCATCCTTCTGGATGCCCTGTTCGCCATGATCTTCCTGGAGCTCGACCTGTGACCCCCGCAGTGGCTCCGGCGGCTCCGGCCAAGGTCACCGAAAACCTGATCGAGGTGCGCGGCCTGCTGAGCCAGTTCGGCGATCGTGTCATTCATGAGGGGCTCGACCTGACGCTGGAGCGGGGTGAGGTGCTGGGCGTCGTCGGCGGCTCGGGCACCGGCAAGACCGTGCTGCTGAACTCGATCATCGGACTGAAGGAGCCCGAGGGCGGCTCGGTCAGCATCCTTGGTCATGACCGCGCGACCATGACCGAGGCGGATGAGGCGGATGTCCAGCGGCGGACCGGAATCCTGTTCCAGCAGGGGGCCCTGTTCTCGTCGCTGAGCGTCATCGACAACGTCGCCTCGCCCCTGGTCGAGCACACAGACCTGCCCGCGGCCGTGATCCGTGAGCTCGCCGAGATGAAGATCGCCATGGTCGGGCTGAAGCCCGAGGCCCACCACCTGAAACCCGCCGAACTGTCGGGCGGGATGCGGAAGCGGGTCGGCCTGGCCCGGGCGCTGGCGCTGGACCCTGAACTGCTGTTCCTTGATGAACCGACCGCCGGGCTGGACCCGATCGGTGCCGCGGCCTTTGACGCCCTGATCCGTCAGCTGTCGGAAGACCTGGGTCTCACGGTGTTCATGATCACCCATGACCTCGACAGCCTGTACGCGATCACCGACAAGGTTGCCGTGGTGGCTGACAGACACATCGTGGCCAAGGCGACGGTTCAGGAGCTGGAGCGGTCAGACCATCCCTGGATCAGGGAGTATTTCCTGGGGCCGCGTGGTCGCGCAGCCGGCAGGGTCGCCTGAGGAGAGCGGACGAGATGGAACGAGACGCCCACTACGCCGCTGTCGGCATTGCCACCATCGCCCTTCTGGCGGCGGCGGTGGTGTTCGCCATGTGGCTGGCCCGCCTGTCATTCAACAATGACTATGACGTCTATGACATCGTCTTCTACGGCCCCGTCCGCGGCCTTTCGGAAGGCGGAGAGGTGCATTTCAACGGCATCCGCGTGGGCGAGGTCACGGACCTGAACCTGGACCCCGAAAAGGGCGACCAGGTCATCGCCCGGATCCGCGTTGATGCGACCACGCCGGTGCGCGTCACCTCGCGCGCCCAGCTGGAGCCGCAGGGCATCACCGGACTGAACTACATCCAGATCACAGCCGGCAATCCCGAGAGCGCCGTGCTCAAGACCCGGTATCCGGACAATGCCGTGCCGGTCATCCAGAGCCAGCCTTCGCCGATTGCGGAACTGCTCACCGGTTCCGGCACCGTCCTGGCCCAGACCGTTGATGCGCTGGACCGGATCAACCGGGTGCTCTCGGACGAGAACATCCGGTCCTTCTCCACCAGCCTGAAGAATTTTGAATCCCTGACCAATGAGCTGGAGGCCCACAAGGGCGTGCTGGAGCAGCTGGAGCAGGCGCTGATCAAGGCCAACTCCGCGGTGGCCGAATATGAGGCGCTGGCGGTCAGCGCGCGCCGGATCATCGAGAGTGACGGACGCGAGGCTGTGGCGAATATCAACGCTGCGGCCGAGGAGGCGAGAGCGGCGATGGCCTCGATCAATCGCACCGCCTCCAATGTCGAGGGCCCGATGGACGAGTTCGCCACCACCGGTCTTCCCCAGCTTCAGCAATCGATCCAGGCGCTGGAGGAGGCGACCCGGTCGCTGGAGGGGCTGGTCGAGGAGGTCCGGACCCGTCCGCGCGACTTTATCGGCCGCGCGCCGACCAAGGAAATGGAGGTCCAGCCGTGAACCGCATCTCATTGATCCGCCCGATTGCGGTGACCCTGGCCGCGATGGCCCTTTCGGCCTGTGCCCTGCTGGCGACGCCCGAACCGGTGCAAAGCTATCGCTTCGGCGAAGCGGCACCGGCGGCTTCAGCGGCCCTGTCGGTCGCCAGTCCGACAGAGGTCACCCTGCGTCGCGTTGAGTTTCCGCAGGCCGTTGAGGGCGACAGGCTGTTGGGCGTCACGGGCACAGAGACCGCCTATATCGCCGGCGCGCGCTGGGTGTCGCCGGCGGCGGACCTCTATATGGCGAGTCTCGAAAACGCCTTTACGGCCCAGGCGACGCGGGTGCGCCTGATCGGTCCGCGTGAGCTCATCCGGGCCCGGCGGTCGCTTGATATCGACGTCCGTTCCTTTGAAGCCCGCTACGAGGCACCGGGCCGCGCACCGACCATCGTGGTCACCGCCCGCGCCCGGCTTCTGGCCCTGCCGGACCGGACCGTGGCAGCCGAACAGGTGTTCACCATCGAACAGCCTGCGACGGCCAACCGTGTGTCCGCCATCGTTGAGGCCTTCGACATCGCAACGCGGGACCTGAACACCCGGATCGTGGCCTGGACCGATGCCAGCGCCGGCTGACTAGAGGGACCGCAGCAGCGCTTCCATCCGGGCCTCGACTTCGGCGCGGCGGCTTTTCGAAACGGTCAGTTCGGTGAGTGCCCGGTCGATGCGGGTCCTGAGGTCATTGCGGACGCGGCTCATGCGTTCGCCATCGGGCCGGACGGATTTCGGCCGTTTGCCCGAAAGGCCCAGGGCCTCCTTCCAGTCGTCACGCCAGACCGTCAGGCCTTCGGCGCAGGCCTTCAGCGTCTCTGCGCTGCGGGCATCGGCATTCTGGGCACTGCGGATCAGCGGCAGGGACTGCAGGGCCGCGGCGCGACACGCCTCCAGGGCGGCCTTTCGGACGACCAGCGGATGCGGGGCGTCGCCTTCACCGGGCGCGTGACCCGCGAGCCGGGCCGAGGCGGCGGCAAGATGGGCGTCGAGGTCGGCGAGCGCCTCCCGGATCTCGACCCAGGCCTTGTCGAGGACGCCGGACCGTTGATCCGCACCCTCGACCCGTCCCGAAAGGTCTCCGGTGGTCTCTGCAAGGCCGGCGGCGGCCCGGGTCCAGGCTTCGCGGAAACCCTTCAGCCGGGCACCACGACCCTTGAACAGGCCCGCCAGCCCGCGGCGCGGCTCCAGCGCCGCCGGGTCGAGACCCTCCAGCACGGAACGGGCCTGGCTGAGCGGAGCCGCCGCGCCGGCCGGGTCGCCGGTGCGGGCGGCGGCGAGGGCGCGTCCGATGCGCTCCACGGTGGCGGCCCGGGTGGATTCAGCGAAGACCTCGACCCGGGACTCGTCCCAGGCCGCGTCGATCTCTGCGACACGCGCTGCGTCAGGCCCGGGCCAGTTGCCCTGCCAGCGATAGGCCCCGTCTGCCATCACCCATACTCCACCCCTCCGGTTCTGCGACCGGTGGAAAGACTATGACTACGACTTTGGCCCGGCGGCAACGGTACAGGTTGTCCCGGTTGTATGGCGACGGTCAGCCGAGGTCAGGCGCGATCGTATAGGTCGCCTCTGTCTTGCTCGCGACCTCTTCGAGGGTGACGCCCTCGGCCAGTTCGATCAGCTCCAGACCCGAGCCGTCCGGCTTGACGTCGAAGACGCACAGGTCGGTGATGATACGGCTGACCACGCCGGTCCCGGTCAGGGGCAGGGTGCAGGATTTCAGCACCTTGGACTGGCCGTGTTTGTTGGCGTGATCCATGACGACCACGACGCGCTTGACGCCGGCGACCAGGTCCATGGCCCCGCCCATGCCCTTCACCAGCTTGCCGGGGATCATCCAGTTGGCGATGTCGCCGTTCTCGGCCACTTCCATGGCGCCGAGAATGGACAGGTTGATGTGGCCGCCGCGGATCATGGCGAAACTGTCGGAGGAGCTGAAATAGCTGCTCTCGGCGATCTCGGTGATGGTCTGTTTGCCGGCGTTGATCAGGTCGGCGTCGACCTCGTCCTCATAGGGGAAGGGGCCCATCCCCAGCATGCCGTTTTCGGACTGGAGGGTGACCTCCATCCCGTGCGGAATGTAGTTGGCGACCAGCGTCGGAATGCCGATGCCGAGGTTGACGTAGAAGCCGTCCTGCAGCTCGCGGGCAGCGCGGGCGGCGAGTTGTTCGCGGGTACGGGGCATGGGGGTGATCCGGGTGTGGGGGATGGGGTGTGGGTGTGGGGGTGATCAATCGGTCTTGGCGCGCAGTGAGCGGATGAGGGCACCGAGGCCGCGGCCCAGTTGATCGCAGCGGCCGAGCACCGGTTCGATGTCAGTTTTCGCTGCCAAGTCGACTTCGGCAGCGATGATCAAGTGTGTCTCCAACTCCTTCAACGATCCCTGCGCGATCAAAAGATGCCTTACATAGTCCTTGCGGGTGCCTCGCCCGTATCCCTCGGCGACATTGGCCGGGACAGACACGGCAGAACGTCGGATCTGGGCGGTCAGGCCGAACAATTCATCCTTCGGGAATGTCCGCGTGATGAGGTAGCAGGTCTTCACAAGCGCGATCCCGTCGCGCCAGACAGTCAGCTCGCGGTAGGACGAAAGCGGCCTGTTCAAACCCTACACCCCACACCCCACACCCCACACCCTGATCAGGCGCTCTCCCTCTGACGAACGGTGCGTTGTTCGATGCGTTTCTCGGGCACGGTCAGGACGATGCGGTCGACATAGATGCCGGGGGTGTGGATCTGGTCGGGGTCCATCGCGCCGGTCGGGACGATGTGCTCGACCTCGACGACGGTGACCTTGCCGGCCGTGGCCATCATCGGGTTGAAATTGCGGGCGGTCTTGCGGAACTGGAGATTGCCGCGGCCGTCGGCCTTCCAGGCCTTGACGATCGCCAGGTCGGCGACGAGGCCGGTCTCCATGACATAGTCGCGGCCGTTGAAATTGCGGACTTCCTTGCCTTCGGCCACCAGGGTGCCGACGCCGGTGGCGGTGAAGAAGGCGGGAATGCCCGCGCCGCCGGCGCGGATGCGCTCGGCCAGGGTGCCCTGGGGATTGAACTCCAGCTGCAGCTCGCCGGCCAGATACTGACGCTCGAACTCCTTGTTCTCGCCGACGTAGGACGAGATCATCTTGGCGATCTGGCGGGTCTCAAGCAGCTGGCCGAGGCCGAAGCCGTCGACGCCGGCATTGTTGGAGATGACCGTCAGGTCCCTGGCTCCACTGTCGCGCAGGGCGGCGATCAGGTGTTCGGGGATGCCGCAAAGGCCGAATCCGCCGGACATCACGGTCATGCCGTCGAAGGTCAGGCCCTCCAGCGCGGCCTTCGCGTCGGGGAAGATCTTTCGCATCGCTTCCTCAAATTTTCACCGCCCGATGAATATCGGCAGCGCTCGTCCGTCCCTACCGTGGGGATGCGACACCGGCAAGGCGGACCGCGAAAAAGCCGGACCGGAGCTGCCGCTGCGCGCGGCTTTGCAGGGTCCCGGGATGGCGTCCTGTTGCGTCAGGATCGGACGGAGCCCTCCGTCACAGGCTGCTCCGGCGGCGCGCCGCGGTGACGGTAACGCGCGCCCTTGAACATCATCTTCGCCGCCTCCCAGTGGATGCCCCAGGTGACCTTCCAGGTCAGCAGGGGGTGGGTCAGGAAGGCGCGAAGCAACTGGCCGTCCGTCAGGGGGCGGCGTTGACCGGTGAAGCTGGCCGTCAGGATCGGGGTCTCACCCCGCCGGACGGCGACCACGACGGAGACCGCTTCGCCCGGCGGGCGGACGGTGAAGTCATAGGTCAGGTCGCGGTCCATGAAGGGCGAGACGAACAGCTGCTTGTCCACCGTCTGGCGGATCAGTGCGGGACCAGCCCCCTCCACCGCCTCCGGCGGTCTCCCTCCTCCGGGAGGGGGCGGAGAAGGCACGGCGACGAGATAGCTGTGGCGCTCATGGAAGGTGTTGGTGACCTCATAGAGCAGGGCGGCCAGGGCCCCGTCCGGCGTGTGGCAGAAGAAGACGCTGATCGGGTTGAAGCCGTAGCCGAGGATACGCGGCATGGTCAGCAGGCGTATCGGCCCGCCGGCGATGTCGATCCCGGCCTCTGCCAGATGACCCTCGACCTGGGCGCGCAGGGGCCGGTCCGAGCGGTCGCCATGGTCGGTGGCGCGCAGGGTGATCAACCCGAACCGCCCGCGACCGAGCAGACGCAGGCGGGACTGGAGGCCGTCCAGCGCGTCAAGGTCGACCAGCACCATCCAGACACGATAGCGCAGGCGGTGGTCAAAGGTGCGCGACCGCTGATGCACGACCTCGCCGACATAGAGGGCCGAGGCGGCGGTGTTGGCCGGAGACGCTTTCACGCCGCCTCGGTCAGCCGGTCCGGGTCAGCGGACGGGCGCAGGTGAATCCGGCCACTCTCGTTTTCGACGGTCCATGGCCTGCGCACGCCGCCCAGCTGTTCGGCAACAGCCAGCCCGGCCTGGATTCCGTCCTCGTGGAAGCCCGAGCCGAACCAGGCCCCTGCGAACCAGACATTGCGCCGGCCCTGAAGCGACCATAGCTCTGTTTGGGCGGCGACGGCGGCGCTGTCGAACACCGGGTGCTCATAGTCCCATTCGCCGATCACCAGGGCCGGATCCGGGTCCCGGGCCGGGTTCAGGCTGACGAACAGCGGCGGGCCGGGCAGGGACTGGAGTTCATTCATCCAGTAGGTCACGCCGCCTTCGCCCGCGCGGGCCGAGTAGCCCTTGTGGGTCCAGGCGGCCCAGGCCTTGCGCCGCTTGGGCATCAGGGTGACGTCGCGATGCAGGATGACGTGATTGGCCCGGTAGCCGATGGCGCCCAGAAGGCGGCGGTCGTCCGCCGACGGTGCTTCCAGCAGGGCGAGGGCCTGATCGGAATGGGTGGCCAGGACCACGGCGTCGAACCGCTCCAGCCGCCCGTCCGCGAACCGCAGGGCCGCACCGTCGAGCCCGCGCAGGACGCCGGTGATCCCGGCATTGGTGACGACCTGTCCGCGGAAGGCCTCGACCAGCCGGGTCACATAGGATCGGCTGCCACCATGCACCGTCCGCCAGGTCGGCCTCAGATCGAGGGTGAGAAGGTTGTGGTTCATGTAGAAGCGGACAAAGGAGGCCGCCGGATAGTCGGCCATCTGTCCCATTGTGCAGGACCAGATGGCGGCGGCCTGGGGCAGCAGATGGGCGTCCCGGAACAGGGTCCCGTATCCGCGACGCGCCAGATAGGCGTGCAGGGTCTCACCCGTCCGTTCCAGCTCCGCCAGATCGCGGGGCGCCTGTTTCTGGAACCGCAGGAGATCGGCGATCATCCGCCAGAACCGCGGGCTGGCATAGTTGCGCTTCTGGGCAAACAGGGCACCGATCCCCTGGCTGCAATACTCAAAGGCTCCGTCATCGATCGATACGGCAAAGGACATCATGGCCGGCTTGGTGGGCACGTCCAGATGCGCGAACAGGGCGGTCAGATTGGGATAGTTGGCCTCATTGTAGACGATGAAGCCGGTGTCGACGGCCACCGGCTGGTCCGGCGACGGGGCATCGACCGTGCTGGAGTGACCACCGAGGCGGTCGTCGGCCTCGAACAGGGTGACATCATGCGCCTGTGACAGCAGCCAGGCGCACGACAGCCCGGAGATGCCCGAGCCGACCACGGCGATCCGGCGGCCCGGGGGCGAGGGGGGCGTCTCCGCGACGAGATGAGGGGACATGCCGACTCCAACTACTGTCCGATAACATACGGTCGAATCAGCCCGGTGGATGCCGTTCATCCGGATGCCGGGCCCTGACGTAGATGTATTATTCCAAGACCTGCCAGGAGCGTCCATGTCTCTCGCCAACGTCGCCATACGTCGCCTGCAGGATGCGCCGTTTCCGGACTTCATCACCCGTCCGGCGATCGACAGCCTGGTCAGCGAGGCACGCCGGCGGCTGGACCGCGAGGCGCCGCATGACGAGGCCGTCTTCGCCCGTGACATGGCGCAACGCGCGATCGCCGAGCATACGGCGGCGGCCAATGCCCAGCACTATGAACTGCCCCCGGAGTTCTTCGAGATCTGTCTGGGCAAGCGCCTGAAGTACTCCTGCTGCCTCTATCCGGCCGCCGATACCTCGCTGGATCAGGCCGAGGAGGCGGCGCTGGCCGAGACCTGCGAACATGCGGGGCTTGCCGACGGACAGCGGGTGCTGGAGCTGGGCTGTGGCTGGGGCTCCCTGAGCCTGTGGATGGCCGAGCGTTATCCGAACGCGACGATCACGGCCGTATCGAACAGCCACGGCCAGCGCGGTCATATCGAGGCCCAGGCGAAGGCCCGCGGCCTGACCAATCTGACCGTGATCACCTGCGACATGAACGACTTCAGCCCGGCTGAAGGAGACGGTTTCGACCGCATTGTCTCGGTCGAGATGTTCGAACACATGGCCAATTGGCGGGCCCTGCTGACGCGTGCCCGGGGCTGGCTGAAGCCCGACGGGCGGATGTTCATCCACATCTTCACCCACCGCGACGCCCCCTACCGGTTCGACCACACCGACAGCGGTGACTTCATCGCCCAGCATTTCTTCACCGGGGGCGTCATGCCCAGCCGTGGCCTGATACGTCAGTTCCCGGACCTGTTCGGGGTCGAGCGGGAATGGACCTGGAGCGGCGTCAACTACCAGCGCACGGCGGACCACTGGCTGGCCAATATGGACGCCAACGGCGATCGGGTGATGGAGCTGATGCGCGAGACCTACGGCCCGGATGCGGCGCTGTGGCGGCGGCGCTGGCGGCGGTTCTACCTGGCCACGGCGGGTCTGTTCGGCAATGACGGCGGCAACACCTGGGCGGTCAGCCATTATCTCCTGAAACCAGCGTAAGGACCTGACTTCATGTTCAAATATATCGCGGCCTACCTCGGCGCGGGCCTGACCTTTGCCGCCATCGACGCGGTCTGGCTGACCAATATGACCGACCGGCTCTACCGGCCGGTGCTGGGCCCGATCCTGGCCGACAAGCCGGATATGCAGGCGGCGGTTGCCTTCTACCTGATCTCCATCTTCGGGACCGTTTTCCTCGCCATCGCACCGGCGCTGCGTCAGGGGGCCTGGCAGCGGGCGGCGATCAACGGTGCGGTGCTCGGCTTCGTGGCCTATGCCACCTACGACCTGACCAACCAGGCGACGCTCAAGGTCTGGTCCCTCCACCTGACCCTGATTGATCTGGCATGGGGCACGACCCTGACGAGCGTCTCGGCGCTGGGCGGCTATTTCAGCGCACGGTGGGCCGAGCGCCGGTCCGGCCGAACCGCGCGGGGTTAACCTTTTTCTTCCCGCGAGGCGGGCACGAGGTGGCGGCGCTGCGGTGATCGGTTAAAGGATCAGACGGTTCAAGGTTCAGTCGGGGATCGTTTTGCGCGCTGGCATCAACGCTTTGACGGCGATCTTCCTGATCGGTGTCCTGGCCGGACTGGCGTTGACGCCGGACGGCCGTGCGTGGCTGCGCCATCCGACGATCCTGCTGGGCGACAGGGCAGCGGCCTCCGCGCCCTTGCCGACATCCGTCGCAGTGCCGGCCGCCGCTGCGACCGCCACCGTGCCTGTTCCAGCCACCGCCCCCGTGGTCCCTCTGAGCGCCCGGCTGGCCGACGGGCCACTGCGCATCGGCGTGTTCGGGGACTCCATGGCCGATGGCCTGTACGCGGGCCTGTACCGCGAGCTGCAGGATGAGCCGAACCTGAAGGTGAGCAAATTCTCGCAGGTGTCGACCGGGCTCACCCGCTATGACTATGTGAACATTCAAGCCAGAACCCAGGCGCAGCTGGATGAGCATCCGGTCGATGTGGCGGTCCTGCTGTTCGGCACCAACGACGCCCAGGGTATCGACACCGGCGACGACATTCACCGGTTCGGCACCGACGGCTGGAAGGCCGCCTATGGCCGTCGGATTGACGATCTGGTCGCCCTGCTGCGAGGCCGTGGTATCGCGGTCTACTGGGTCGGTCTGCCCCGAATGAAGCGGGACAGCCTTGATGAGCAGATGATGCTGATCAACGGCGTGGTCGAGGCGCGGATGCGGGCGCTGGGCGTGCCCTACATCCAGACCGTGGGCCTGACCTCGAACGACGACGGTGACTATGAGGCCTATCTCCCGACGGCGGGCGGACGCCGTGTTCTGATGCGCGCCGGCGACGGCATCCATATGTCGATGGCCGGCTATCTGCGGATGAGTGCCCCGGTCGCGGCGATGATCAGGCGCGACGCCGGACTGGACCGCGCGCCGGCACCGGGTCCCGCTACCCCGCCGCCCGCAGAGCCCGCTGCCTGAGCATGAAACGGCTCGCCGGGGTCCTCGTCGCGGCTGCCCTGGCGTCCGGTGCGGCCGCGCAGGTGCCCTATGGACCGGCGGACATCCCGGCACCGGGCCTTTCGGTCTGTCCTGACGGCCTGTGTCATCCCGAGGCGCTCAACGGCGTGTTCGAAGCCCTGTCGGAGGCGCAAGCCGGTCCGGGTCACGCCCCCGTTCACATCCTCCAGATCGGCGACAGCCACACCGCAGGCGACCGGATCACCGGCAAGCTGCGGGCAGCGCTGCAGGGGCGTTTTGGCGATGGCGGCCGCGGTGTCCTTCCGCCCGGCATTCCCTATGCCGGCTATTCGCCGACGGGAGTTGAGGTCACGACGGAAGGCTGGATCGCCACCCTTGCGCCGCTGGTCGGCAACACCGGCTATGTCCGGGCGGGGGTGGGGCTGACCGGGGTGCAGGCGATCACCGTCCAGCCGGGCGGGAGCCTGACCGTTCGAAGTGACCGCCCTTCGCCCGCGCCCTTGCGCATCGGCCTGTGCGGGGAGGGACCCGGCCGGTTGCAGGTCACGGCGGATGGCGAGATCTGGACCGTCGACCTTGTTGACGGGGCCTGCACGACCCTGATCGCCAAATCGGACCACCGGCAAATGGTGCTCGAGGCCATGGACGGGGTCGTGTCACTGGACGACCTGCGCCTGACCCTCAGTCGCCCGGGGGTCGAGCTCTCCAACCTCGGCGTGGTCGGCGCGACGCTCCGGGATCTGGCCTCGCGCGATCAGGCCGTGGTGGCGCGGGAGCTTGCGGCCTGGCAGCCGGCGCTGATCGTGCTGGCCTTCGGAACCAATGAGGGGTTCGACGACAGGCTGGACCCGAAGGACTATGAGGCGCTGCTGCGCGGGCAGATCACGCGGCTGCGGCGGCTGGCGCCGGAGGCTTCCCTGATGATCCTGGGCGCGCCGGACGCCCTGCGGAACGGCGTCATCAACGGCTGCAGCGCTGATGGGGGACGCAGCCCTCCGCCGTCGCTGGCGCTGGTGCGCGACGTGCAACACAGGGTCTCGGCCGACATGGGTGTGGCGTTCTGGGACTGGCACGGACGGATGGGCGGAGACTGTTCGGCGGATCGGCTTGCGACACGAGGCGAGCCCTTGATGTTGCGCGACCGGGTGCATTTCAGTTCTGCCGGCGCTGACTGGATCGGCGGCATGCTCCATGCCGATCTGATGACCGCCTATGAGGCCTGGGCGGCGCGGCGCAGGGGGGGCGAATAGATGCTCTTCCCCACGCTCGCCTTCGGCGTCTTCTTCCTGTTCGTCTATTTCACCGCCTGGTCGCTGGATCGCGAGAACGGGCGTCGCAAACTGTTCCTGCTGCTGGCCAGCTGGTTCTTCTATGCCCAGTGGGACTGGCGCTTCGTCGCCCTGCTGATCGCCTCGGCGGTGCTGAACTGGGGCGTCGGCGCGCTGATCGCACGGCAGCCGGGGGCGAAGAAGGCCTCGCTGGTCGGCCTCGGGGTCGCGGCCAATCTGCTGATCCTCGGCTTCTTCAAATACTACGGCTTCTTCATCGAACAGGCCGGTGACCTGCTCATGCGGTTCGGCTGGGAGCGGGACCTGCCGCTGCTGCAGATCGTCCTGCCGGTCGGGATCTCCTTCTTCACCTTCCAGGGCATCAGCTATGTCGTGGACGTCCATCGCGGCAAGACGCCCCCGGCGAAGAGCCTGCTCGACGTCATGCTGTTGATGAGCTTCTTCCCGCATCTGGTGGCCGGGCCGATCGTGCGGGCCTCGGATTTGCTGCCGCAGTTCGACCGGGTCCCGCGGCTCACGCGGGAGATGGCGACCTATGGTCTGCTGCTGATCGTCTGGGGCCTGTTCAAGAAGACGGTGATCGCGTCGGAACTGTCGGTGAACCTGGTCGATCCGGTGTTCTTCGACCCGTCTGCCTATTCCGGGTTCGACATCGCCGCGGCGACCTATGGCTATGCGGTCCAGATTTATTGCGACTTCTCGGCCTATTCGGACATGGCCATCGGCCTGGCCGCCCTGCTGGGCTATTCCTTCCCGCGCAATTTCGACCAGCCGTACCGCGCGTCTTCGCTGCAGAGCTTCTGGCGGCGCTGGCATATCAGCCTGTCCAGCTGGCTGCGGGACTATCTCTATGTGCCGCTGGGTGGCGGACGGAAGGGGCTGGTCTCGTCCTGCGTCAACGTCTTCATCACCATGGTCCTGGGCGGGCTCTGGCACGGGGCGGCCTGGACCTTCCTCGCCTGGGGGGCCTTGCACGGCGGGGTGCAGGTCATCGAGCGGCTGGGCCGGGCGGCCTTCGGCGACCGCAAGGTGGTGCCGACGGTGATCGGGGTGCTGGTCACCTTCCATATCGTCTGCCTCGGCTGGATCCTGTTCCGCGCCGAGAATTTCGAACTGGCCATGGCCATGCTGCAGGGGCTGGGCCGGGTCGGGCCGGTGACGGCGCTGACGCCCTTGCTGCTGACCCTGATCGTGGGCGGCCTGGCCATGCACTGGCTGCCGCCGCGCGCCATCGAGGGCGTGGCCGAGCGGCTGAAGGCGGCACCGTCGGTGACCCTGGGTCTGCTGATCGGGGCGGCCATCCTGCTGGTCGAGGCCGTCCGTCCCGAAGGCGTGGCCCCCTTCATCTATTTCCAGTTCTGAGGCGGCGATGACCGACGAACGCGATCCCCCTGAAATCCCCCTGGAGCCGTTTCAGGTCTACCGGCCGGAATCGCCCTTTCCGCCGCTGGACGACGGTCTGCCGTCCGGCGCGCGCGATCCTTGCAGCGACGGGAACCAGCCTGCCGAAGCCCATGACCTGCCGACCCGTGAGAACCGTCTGGTGGCGCTGGGACGGTTCGCCTTTCCACCCGCCCCACCGCTGGACGACGACGGCCTCGCCGCCCGCGATCGCCGTTGGGCCGGCCGCACGATCCTGGTCAGTGCGGCCTTCCTGCTCGTGTTCAACGCCGTCTCGCCCCTGAACTGGTCGCGGCAGCAGGCCCCGTCCTGGCTGCAGGGCACGGTCCAGCAGATATCCGGCGTCTGGGTCGGACAATTGGCGGTCTTCGGGGTCGACATGCCGCGGCAGGGCGTGCGCGAGGCCTGGATGGCGGCGCGCGAAATGCGCTTCACAGGTCAGGAACCGGCGCCGCCCGCGCCTTGACCGGAGCCTTGCCCGGACCCTAGCGTGCCGCAGCCCGTCGGGGCCGGTCGTTTGGGGAGTTCATCATGCGTCATCGTCTGCTCGGCCGGGCCCTGCCCGCCTTTGTGCTGCTGGCCGCCCTGGCCGGCCCCGTGCTGGCGCAGGAGGGCCGGACCTATCAGCAGCCGCCGGCCCCGATCGCCGAGATTCTCGACACCCGCCCGACCCCGACGCCCAGCCTGTCGCCCGACCGGACGATGCTGGCCCTGTTCGAGCGCGCCAACCTGCCGCCCATCGCCGAAATGGCCGAGCCGATGCTGCGGCTGGCCGGCTACCGGATCAATCCGCGCAACAACGGCCAGGCCAACAGCCGGGTGACCTGGCTGACAGGCCTCAGCTTCCAACCCGTCGCAGGCGGACCCGCGCAGGCGGTCAGCCTGCCGGCCAATTCCCGCTTCCTCTCACCCGGCTGGTCGCCGGACGGCCGCTCGGTCGCCCTGCTGATGGATGCGCCGACCGGGCTGGAGCTGTGGGTCGTGGACGTGGCCAGCGGCAGCGCGCGCAAGCTGACGGACGCCCGGGTCAATGCGGCCAGCGGCGGGGCCTTCGACTGGCTGCCGGACAGTTCGGGTCTGGTCGTCCGGATGACGCCGCAGGGGCGTGGCCCGGCCCCGGACGTCAGCCGTCCGCCTGAAGGCCCGATCGTCGAGGAAAGCTTCGGCCGCACGGCCCCCGCCCGCACCTATCAGGACCTGCTGTCGAACGCCGGGGACGAAGCCCTGTTCGAATACTATTTCACCTCACAGCTGACCCTGGTCCCGCTGGCCGGGCAGGCGCGCACGCTGGGGGTGCCGGCCGTCTATCTGGCGTCGGGCGTCTCGCCGGACGGTCGCTATGTCCTGCAAACCCGGGTGCGCAGGCCCTACAGCTATGTCGTCCCCGCAGCCCTGTTCCCGGCCGATGTTCTGGTGACGGATATGGAGGGCGTGGTCGTGCACCGGGTCGCCGACCTGCCGCTGCGCGACAACATCCCGACGCCGTTCGACTCCGTGGCACCGGGCCCGCGCTCGGCCCAGTGGCGGGCCGACGCGCCTTCGACCCTGGTCTGGGTCGAGGCCCAGGACGGCGGCGATCCCCGCACCCCGGCCGAGGTGCGCGACCGGGTGTTCACCCTCGAAGCCCCGTTCGACTCTGCACCGACCCCGCTGATCGATCTGAAGGACCGCTTCGCCGGCATGGTCTGGGGCGATGCCGATACGGCCCTGGTCGTCAGCCGACAGTTCAACAGCCGGCGCGAGACCCGCTATCTGGTCGATCCGTCGAACCCCGGACAGGAACGCGTCCTGCTGGAGCGGAACTATCAGGACCGCTACAACGATCCGGGCTCCCCGGTGACCGAACCCAATGCCAGCGGCTTCCCGGTCATGCGGTTCACCGCCGACCGCACCCGTGTGCTCATGACCGGTGCCGGGGCGACGCGGGCGGGGGAGTATCCCTTCCTGTCGAGCATGGACCTGGTCACCGGCCTGATGGAGCGGATATGGACCTCGGCGGACGGGGTCTATGAGAGTGTCGTCGGCATCCTCGATGAGGACGGTCGCCGCTTGGTGACGCGGCGGGAGACCCGCAACGATCCGCCCAACCTCTTTGTCCGTGATCTGGACGCCGATGCGACGCCGCTGACCAGCTTCCCGGATCCGGCCCCACAGATGGCCGGGGTGACGAAGCAGCTGATCAGCTACACCCGCGCCGACGGGGTGCAGCTGTCCGGGACGCTGTATCTGCCGGCCGGCTACGACAAGGACCGCGACGGGCCGCTGCCGCTGGTCATGTGGGCCTATCCGGCCGAGTTCACCGACGCCGCCGTGGCGGGTCAGGTGGTCGACACCGCCAATCGCTTCACCCGGCCGGGCGGCATCAGCCACCTGTTCCTGCTGACCCAGGGCTATGCCGTGCTGGACGACCCGTCGATGCCCATCGTCGGCGTCAACGGGGCCGAGCCCAACGACACCTATATCCAGCAGCTGACCGCCAGCGCCGAGGCGGCGGTTGAGGCGGTTGTCGGCATGGGCGTCGCCGACCGCGACCGCATCGCCGTCGGCGGGCACAGCTACGGGGCCTTCATGACCGCCAATCTTCTGGCCCACACCGACCTTTTCCGCACCGGCATCGCCCGGTCGGGTGCCTACAACCGCACCCTGACCCCGTTCGGCTTCCAGGCCGAGCAGCGCACCTACTGGGAGGCAGGCGACACCTATACGGAAATGTCGCCCTTCACCTTCGCCAACCGGGTCAATGAGCCGATCCTGCTGATCCACGGCGAGGCCGACGACAACTCCGGTACCTTCCCGGTCCAGTCAGAGCGGTTCTATGCCGCGCTCAAGGGCAATGGTGCCAATGTCCGCTACGTCGTCCTGCCGCTCGAGGCCCACGGCTACCGCGCGCGGGAGTCGGTCGGCCACACCCAGTGGGAGATGACCCGCTGGCTGGACCGGTATCTCAAGAACGCCGGGCCGCGGACGGCTGACTGAGGGTGCGCGCCACTACGGCCATTTTGCTACTGAGCATGGCCGGTTGTGGTCAACCGGACCAGTGGACCGGCTGGGTATATCCCAATGCTGGAAATCTCACGCACTCCGTGGAGATCGGATGTTTCGAGACCTTCGAACAATGCAGGGCCTCAGCCGTAAACACGCTTGCGGCATATGGCCGGACCGATTCCGGGGCGTTTGAGTGCGGTCGGGACTGCCGTCGCTCAGGACCTACCCACCAACTGACTTGATGGACCCAACTTGTCATCCCCGACGGAGCGAAGCGGAGATCGGGGACGGCGCGCATCCCCCCCTGACCCCTCCCGGACAGCCCGCAGGGCTGAGCCGGGAGCCGGGTGGCGGTCACGCAAATGTATGACGTCTGGCAGGGGCGTTCAGCCTCCGTCCCGCCTGTCCGGGTGTCCGCAGGCTGTCGCCCGGCTCAGCCCAAGGGGGCTGTCCGGGCGTGGCCAAAGAGGGGCGGCGGTCCGTCCCCGATCGCCGCTTCGCTCCGTCGGGGATGACAAGGCGCGCGCTTCCCCCGGTCGAACCACGACGGTCCGGTCAGGCTGTTGCGCAGCCACTGAACCCTCGGGGCGGCGCAACATTCCTGTTGCGCCAGCCCCGTTTGTCGGGCCACGCTGCAAGAACGTTGCAACGGGAGCAGCATGGCCTTCGACGAAATGTCCGGTGACGGCGGGGGAGTCCGCGACAGCTATCGCGGACTTGCGCGCTGGCTGGCCGACGCCCCCGACGGCCTGCTGCAGGCGCGGTCGCGTCAGGCGGAGCTGTTCTTCCGCCGCATGGGGATCACCTTCGCCGTCTATGGCGATGCCGAGTCAAGCGAGCGGCTGATCCCGTTCGATGTGGTTCCCCGCATCATCGGTGCCTCTGAATGGGCCGGGCTTGAGGCCGGGCTGACGCAGCGGGTCCGGGCGATCAACCTGTTCCTGGCCGACGTCTATGGCGCCCAGGAATGCCTGAAGGCCGGCATCGTCCCGGCCGAGCTGATCCTGACCAATCCCCACTATGTGCCCGAGATGCAGGGCCGACGGCCCCCGCGCGGGGTCTGGGTGCATATCGCCGGCGTCGATCTGGTGCGGACCGGCGAGGACGGCTTCTACGTGCTGGAGGACAACTGCCGCACCCCCTCCGGGGTCTCCTACATGCTGGAGAACCGCGAGATGATGATGCGGTTGTTCCCCGACCTGTTCGCCGACTATCCGGTGCGGCCGGTCGAGACCTATACCGACATGCTGCTGGCCAGCCTGCGCGGGTCGGCACCCGAGGCGGCGGGGGCGGATCCGACCATCGTCGTCCTGACGCCCGGGCCGTTCAACTCGGCCTATTACGAACACTCCTTCCTGGCCGACAAACTGGGCGTCGATCTGGTCGAGGGGCGCGACCTGTTCGTCGACGACGGCAAGGTCTTCATGCGCACGACCCAGGGCCGTCAGCAGGTCGATGTGATCTATCGGCGGATCGACGACGACTTCCTCGACCCCCTGACCTTCCGGCCGGACTCCAGCCTCGGCGTTCCGGGTCTGATGACCGCCTATCAGGCCGGCACGGTGACCCTGGCCAATGCGGTCGGCACCGGCGTCGCCGACGACAAGGCCGTCTATACCTACATGCCCGAGATCATCCGCTTCTTCACCGGCGAGGAGCCGATCCTGAAGAACGTCCCGACCTGGCGCTGCCGCGAGCCGGAGGCGCTGAAGGAGGTGCTGTCGAAACTGGACCAGCTGGTGGTCAAGGAGGTCGGCGGATCGGGCGGCTACGGCATGCTGGTGGGACCGGCCGCGACCAGGGCCGAGATCGAGGCCTTCCGCAAGAAGCTGATCAACGATCCCGACGACTTCATCGCCCAGCCGACGCTCGATCTGTCGACCGCGCCGACGCTGGACAAGGGCGAGCTGCACGGCCGTCACGTCGATCTGCGGCCGTTCGTCCTGTCGAGCCCCGAAGGGGTCAGGGTCGCGCCCGGCGGCCTGACCCGCGTGGCGCTGAAGCCTGGCTCGCTGGTGGTCAACTCCAGCCAGGGCGGCGGCACCAAGGACACCTGGGTGCTGGACGTCTGATGCTCTCCAGAACCGCAGACAGCCTGTACTGGACCGGCCGCTATATCGAGCGGGCAGACTTTCTCGCCCGCATCCTTGAGGCGACCTTGCGCCTTGCCGCCATTCCGACGCGCGGCGACGGCGATGCCGAGACGGTCTGGGCCAGCGCCCTGGCCTCGGCCGGCGCACCCAAGGCCCTCGGCCGGTCGCCGACCGAAAAGTCGGTGCGGGAGTATCTGGCTTTCGCGCCCGACAACGCCTCGTCCATCACCGCCTGTATCACCCGCGCCCGGACCAATGCGCGCTCGGTCCGCACCGCCCTGACGGTCGAGCTTTGGGAGGCGATCAACGGGGCCTGGAACGGGCTGGAGGAACAGGGCCAGCCGACCCGGCGTGACGAGTTCGCGCGCTTTCTGGAGTGGGTGAAGACCGTCACCCTGTCCGTCGAGGGTGCGACCAGCCGGACCATGCTGCGCAACGACGGCTACTATTTCCTGCGGCTGGGCGCAGCCATCGAGCGGGCCGACAACACCGCCCGGCTGCTGGATGTGAAATATCATCTGCTGCTGCCCGAGGGGGAACGGGTCGGCGGGCAGCTGGACTATTTCCAGTGGACCACCCTGCTGCGTGAGGTCTCGGCCCTGACCGCCTATCGCTGGGTCTATCGCGACAGCGTCAAGCCCTGGCTGGTGGCCGACCTGCTGGTGCTGAACCGGCAGATGCCGCGCTCGCTGGCCAGCTGCCAGGCCTCGATCGTGCGCTATCTGGAACGGCTGGCCAATGACTATGGCCGACGCGGCCCGGCGCAGCGGCTGGCCGCCGAGCGGATGCGGGCGTTCGACAGTTCGCGCATGGAGGACATCTTCCAGTCCGGGCTGCACGAATACATCCAGGCCTTCCTCGCCGAGAATGGCCGGCTGGGCCAGGCCATCCATGACCAGTATCTGAGCTGATCCGTGCGCATCAGTATCGACCACGCGACCACCTATGCCTACGACCGGGCGGCGCGTTTCATCATCCAGACTCTGAGACTGACGCCCCGCTCTTCCGAGGCCCAGCAGGTCCGCAACTGGCGGGTCGAGACGGACGTCGACGCGCGGCTGCACCGGTCCGAGGACGCGTTCGGCAACATCGTCCACACCCTCTACACCGAACAACCGACCCAGAGCCTGACGGTGCGGGTCTCGGGCGAGGTGGTGACCACGGACACCGCCGGGGTCGTTCCGGCGGGGCAGGAGACGCTGTCACCTCTGGTCTTCCTGCGCGACACCGCCCTGACGCGGCGCGACAAGCTGATCGGGGTCTTCGCCTCGGAGTTCTCGGCCCATCCGCCGCTGGAGCGGCTGCACCGCCTGATGGCCGGCATCCACGGCTCGGTGGCATTCGAGGTCGGGGTCACCACCCCCACCCATACGGCGGCCGAGGTCCTGGCCCTGGGGCGCGGCGTCTGCCAGGACCATGCCCATGTCTTCATCGCCTGCGCGCGGCAGATGGGCACCCCGGCCCGCTATGTTTCGGGCCATCTGCTGCGCCGTGACGGCAGGGACGATCAGGAAGCCGCCCACGCCTGGGCCGAGGCCTGGATTCCCGATCTGGGCTGGGTCGGCTTCGATCCGGCCAACGGCATCTGCGCCACCGACCGCCATGTCAGGGTCGCGGCCGGCCTCGACTATCGCGGTGCGGCCCCCGTGCGCGGGGCCAGCTACGGCGGCGGGGGCGAGCGGCTGGCGGTGCGGCTGAACGTGCGTGATGCCGACATGCAACAGGAACAGCAGCAGGCATAGGCCATGGGTTATCCGTCGCGGGAATCTGTTAGCCTGCACGTCATGACGGACGGGCAGTGGGGATTGCGCGCCGCATGACCTATTGCGTGGGCATGCTGGTGGAGGACGGGTTGGCGATGATCGCTGACACGCGCACCAATGCGGGCGTCGACAGCATCTCGACCTATCGCAAGCTGCATGTCGTCGATCGTCCGGGCGAGCGGGTGCTGGGCATCTGCACGGCCGGCAATCTCTCCGTCACCCAGACAGCCCTCGCCATGGCGCGGGAAGGCGTCCATCTCAACGTCGGCGAGCCGGCCGAGACACTGGAGACGGCACCGACCCTGTTCCGGTGTGCCCAGATCCTGGGCCACGCCCTGCGCAGCGTGCGGCTGTCGATCGCCCCGGCGCTTGAGGCGGACAGTCTGAACACCTCGGCCTCGATGCTGCTGGGCGGCCAGATCAACGGCGGCCAGATGGCGCTGTACCTGATCTACAGCCAGGGCAATTTCATCGAATGCGGCCGTGACACGCCCTATCTCCAGATCGGTGAACTGAAATACGGCAAGCCCATCCTCGAGAGCGGTCTGGCCTTCGATACGCCGCTGGCCGAGGCGGTGAAACTGGGTCTGATCTCGTTCTCGACCACGATGCGGTCGAACGTCGGTGTGGGCGCACCGTTCGATGTCCTGACCCTTCGCCGGGACTATTTCAGCGGCGACCAGCGGCGCATCGAAGAGGACGACTCCTATTTCGCCGACCTGCACCTGCGCTGGACCCAGGCCCAGGCCGCGGCGCGCCGGGCGATGCCCGAACCGCCCTGGATGAAACGTCCCCGACCCTCGGTGGTCGAGGGCTGAGGGGCACCGGCGGAACCGCGAACGGTCCCGCCGGACGCCACAGTCTCCGGTCCGTCAGTGGCCGTGGCCGTCGGTCTCGACCTCGGTTGCCCCTGCCGCCCAGCCCTCGCCGCCGGCCTCGGCGAACCAGAAGGGAGCGCGGGCCCGCTGGCGCGGCGCGACCTCGTTCATGCCGGAGTCATAGACGCGGCCGTTGGCGATCGTGAAGGCGATCGAGGTGGTGTTGCGGATGTTCTCCAGCGGGTTCTGGTCCATCACCACCATATCGGCCAGCTTGCCGACCTCCAGGGAGCCGATGTCCCGGTCCAGTCCCAGGGCGCGTGCGCCGTTCAGGGTGCCGGCGCGGATCACGTCCATCGGGGCCATGCCGCCCTGGGCCAGGCTCCACAGCTCCCAATGGGCCGCCAGTCCCTCGCGCTGGCCATGGGCGCCGATCAGGACGCTGACGCCCTGTTCGGACAGCCGCGTCGCCTCGCGGGCGATCGAGATGTGGTTCCACTCATTGTCGGGCAGGGTCTCCGGCCGCCGGGCGCGGGAGTCGAGGATGCGGCGCGGCACGTATTGCGTAAGGATCGGATGGTTCCAGACCTCGCTCTCCTGGTACCAGTAGTTTTCGCCGTAGCTGCCGCCATAGGCCACGACCAGGGTCGGGTTGTAGGCCACCCCCGTCTGGCGCCACAGCTGGTGGACGTCGTCATAAAGACGGGCCAGCGGGATCGAGTGTTCGATCGTGGTGTGGCCGTCGACGATCATCGACATATTGTGCTGGAACAGCGAGCCACCCTCGGGGACGACCATCATGTGCAGCCGGCGCGCGGCCTCGATGATCTGCTGACGCTGGTCACGCCGCGGCTGGTTGTAGCTCTTGACGCTCCAGGCCCCGGCCGCCTGCATCCGCCGCAGGGTCGACAGGGCATCGTCGAGGTCATCGACCTGGGCGGTGAAGGCCGTGCTGGCCCCGTAGAGAATGGTGCCGGTCGAGAAGATGCGCGGCGCGATAATCCGGCCGGTGCGGGCCAGTTCGCTGTGGGCGAAGATCTCGCTGGTATCGGCCGAGGGGTTGTGGATCGTGGTCACGCCGAAGGCCAGCGAGGCATAGTCGACCCAGCTCTGTTCGGGGATGATCTCGTCCGACCCCATGGAGCCGTGCCAGTGGGCGTCGACCAGGCCGGGCATGATGGTCTTGCCGGCCATGTCCATGACCGGGACGCCGGCCGGCACCGGGGTGCTGGAAGCCGGACCGATGGCCTCGATCCGGTTGCCGTTGACGATGACCACCCCGTTTTCGATGACCTCGGTGCCGTTCATGGTGATCAGCCGGGCCCCGGTCAGGGCCATGCGGCCTTCGGGCCTGTCCGCCTGGGCGCTGAAGCCGAGATTGATCCCGGCCTCGTCGGGCGCGGGCAGTTCGTCGGGGGCACCGTCGACGAAGGTGAAGGCCTGGTTCAGGTCGCGGGTGAACAGTTGCGGCCCCAGCGACCATTGCAGCCGCTGCGAGTCGCCTGACCAGCTCAGCCATTCGCCGGCGTCGCGGGTGACCCGGGCCTGCGGCAAGGACTTGCCCTCCGCACTGATGGCGACAGGCCGGCCCGCCATGACGAAGGGGGCGACATAGGCGTTGAACCGCTCGGTCCAGCCGATCCAGTTCCCGTCGGGCGAGACAGCGAACTCGCTGGCCCATTCCGAGGTCAGGTGGGTTCGTTCGTCCTCGCCGTCGAGATTGACCGAGATCAGGGTCTGTTTGTCGCCGTCGCGGCCCTGCAGGAAGACCCGGTCATTGTCGGCACCAAATTGGGGCGTGGAACCGTCGTCGGTCATGAAGACCGGCGCACCGCCGGCCGTGGGGATGCGATAGACGCCGGGGTCGCGGCTCCACAGGGCACTGGTCAGGAAGCCGTCGCTGACGGCGCGATAGACGATGGTCCGGCCGTCCGGCGAGAAGGTCGGCTCGATATAGTGGCCGGGGTTGGGGGTCACCACGCGACCCGCACCGCCGCTGACGGGCACGACGCGGACCGAGCCGAATTCCTGGTCGTCCCAGGTCGTATAGACGATGGAGCGGCCGTCACGGGACCAGTTGGGATACAGCTCGAAATGGTCGTTCTGGCGCGTCAGCCGGCGTGCCGTTCCGGTCGGCAGGTCCCGGATCCACAGAGTGCCGAGGGCCTCGAACACCACCTTTGTCCCGTCCGGCGAGGGGCGGGCCCAGCGGATCATTCGGACGTCGAAGGTGTCGGGTGCCACCTCGACGGGGAAGCGCACCGTGTCCTGCACCCGCCGGGTGTCGGCGACGTGGAAGGGGATGTCCGTGACGGCCTGGGTGCCCACCTCGACGCGCTGGATCCGGCCGTCGGCCCAGAAGACGATGGAGCGGTTGTCGGGGGTCCAGCTGATCGCCGGATAGACGCCGTGGATCGCCCAGGTCTCCTGCAGGTCGCGGTCGAGACCCGAGAAGACCGGCGTCTCACGCCCGGACTCGATGTCCATGACATAGAGGGTCGACTGGTAGCGAACCCGGCGGATGAAGGCGATCGACTTGCCGTCAGGCGACGGCGTCGGACGGATCGAGCCGCCGGGGCCGGTGATATAGGGATCGATCTCGCCCGTCTCGCGATCCAGACGGCGGATGATGTAGATCTGGTCGTTGACGTCCTTGGAGTATTCGAAGGTCGCGCCCGGCGTGGCGTCGTCGCTGAAATAGACATAGCGACCGTCCGGCGAGAAGGCGGGCTCGCCCGTGTCCTTCTGCTGCGTCCGGCGCTCGGTCATCTGCACGCCGTTGCCGCCCGAGCGGTGGTACATCCACAGCTCGCCGGCCCCCAGCGAGCGGGACGAGGTGAAATGCTTCCGCGCCACGATGAACTGGCCGTCGGGCGACCATTCCGGCTGGTTCAGCAGGCGAAAGCTCTCCCGCGACACCTGCGTCGGGTTCGAGCCGTCGGCCTCCATGATCCAGATGTTGTCGCCACCGGCCCGGTCCGAGGTGAAGGCGATATGGCGGCCGTCCGGCGACCATTTCGGCTGCATGTCCCAGGCCACGCCCGAGGCGATGGCCCGCGCCTCACCCCCAGAGACCGGCATGACATAGATGTCGCCCAGCAGGTCGAAGACGATGGTCTGGCCGTCGGGGCTGACGTCCAGCGACATCCAGGTCCCGCGGGTCACGTCGATCGAGATGTCACGCGACGGTCCGGGCGGATTCTGCACATCCCATTTGGGCGTTTCGGCCGAGGCCTCCGCAGGCGCGGCGGCCGGTGCGGCATCGGCGCCGGCGACCGGCGCGGGCGTCTGGGCCCCGGCGGGACAGGCGAGCGCCAGCAGGGCGACCGTGGTCAGAAAAGCGCGCTTCATGGTGTGTCATCCCCGGGGACAGGTGCGGACGTCTCTCGCCGCCGTCAGCGGCCGCGTCCTTGGCGGGGGGAGATGAACATTGTCGGGGGCCGGAAGTCCAGTGGCCGGACCATCCCGCCCCGGACCGCTGCCTCAGCGACCCTGGCGGAGAACGATGGTGGGTGATGCAGGGTTCGAACCTGCGACCCGCTGATTAAGAGTCAGCTGCTCTACCAACTGAGCTAATCACCCGGACCATTCGTCCGGCGCATGCCACGCAAGGCCCGTGCCGTCTCACCCTTTGCCAGTCAGAAGACCGGTTTCGGAGAGCGGCGTTCCTAAGGGGAATGCCTCTCGCGTGCAAGGAGATTCAGGGTTCCGTTTCGGTTTGTCGCAGGACGGGCTAGGGTCCGATGAATCAGCCGCCGGGGAGCGGCGACGGGGGAAACGACCATGGCCTTCTGGAACCGCCGGCGCTCGATTGACGCCATGCTGGCCCCGCACGACGGGCCGGCGCTGAAGAAGACGCTGGGCTGGCCGCATCTGATGGCGCTCGGCGTCGGGGCGATCGTCGGCACCGGCATCCTGACCCTGATCGGGGTCGGCGCCGGCCTGGCCGGTCCGGCGGTGATGATCAGCTTCGCCCTGGCCGGGCTGGTCTGCGCCTGCGCCGCCCTGGCCTATGCCGAGCTCTCGACCATGATGCCGGCGGCGGGCAGTGCCTATACCTATTCCTACGCCGTGCTGGGCGAGCTGATCGCCTGGATCGTCGGCTGGAGCCTGATCCTCGAGTATTCGCTGGTCGTCTCGGCCGTGGCGGTGGGCTGGTCGGGCTATGCGACCGGATTCCTCGCCGGGCTGGGCGTTGAGCTGCCGGCCATGCTGGCGGCGGGACCGCATGTCGAGGGCGGGCTGGTCAATCTCCCGGCCGTCTTCATCATCGCCGTGGTGACGGGCCTTCTGCTGCTCGGCACCCGCGAGAGCGCGACGCTGAACGCCATTCTCGTGGTCATCAAGATCGCCGCCCTGATCGCCTTTGTGGCCATCGCCCTGCCGGCCTTCGACGCCGCCAACTTCACCCCCTTCATGCCCAATGGCTTCGGTGCCCCGGCCCTGCCGTTCGCCGAGCAGATCACCGGCCAGCCCGTGGTCCAGACCGGGGTCATGGCGGCGGCCGCGATCATCTTCTTCGCCTTCTACGGCTTCGACGCCATCTCGACGGCCGCCGAGGAGACCAAACGGCCAGAGCGCGACCTGGCCATCGGCATCGTCGGCTCGATGGTGGTCTGCACGGCCCTGTATCTGGTTGTGGCCGCCGCCGCGATCGGGGCCCGCCCGGTGGCCAGCTTTGCCGAAAGCCCCGAACCCCTGGCCCTGATCCTGCGCGAGATGGGGCAGGGGACGGCGGCGCAGTGGATCGCGGTCTCGGCCGTGGTCGCCCTGCCGACCGTGCTGCTGGCCTTCCTGTTCGGCCAGAGCCGTATCTTCCTCGGCATGGCCCGCGACGGCCTGCTGCCGCGCCGTCTGGCCAAGGTGTCCTCGCGCGGCGTGCCGGCGGTGGTGACCATCTTCACCGCCATCGTGGTGGCGGGCCTCGCCGGCGTCATGCGGCTGGACGAGCTGGCCTCACTGGCCAATGCCGGAACGCTGGCGGCCTTCGCGGCGGTCGGTGTCTGCCTGATCGTGCTGCGCATCCGCGATCCGCACCGCCCGCGTGTCTTCAAGGCACCGCTGTGGTGGCTGGTGGGGGGCATCACCATTGTCGGCTGCGTGATCTTCTTCTTCAGCCTGCGGCCCTCGACCCAGCTGTATTTCCTCTACTGGAACCTCGCCGGCCTGGTGATCTATTTCGCCTGGTCCGCCTGGAACTCCCGGCTGGCCAAGGGCGAGGAGACCGCCGGCTGATGGCGCGACGTGACCTGTCCGGCGCGGTCGACTTCTCGGTTCTGGAGCGGATGACCGGCGGCGACGACGCCATCACCGAGGAGGTGCTGGACCTGTTCACCCAGCAGGCGGCGATGTGGTCACCGCTGCTGGACGTCCGCGACGACGGCTGGCGCGACGCCGTCCACACCATCCGGGGGGCGGCGGCCGGCATCGGCGCCGACACGCTGGCGTCGGCCTGCCAGTCGGCCGAGGCCGCCGACAAGGCCACGGCTCCGCCGTTGCTGGGCCGCGTCACAGACGCTCTGGAGATCGCCCTCGGCGATGTGGCGGCCTATCGGCATGAGCTCATGCTGCGGTCGCTGAAAGGCTGAGGCGGGGACAGACGCTAGCCGCGCGTCCGGTCGAACGTCTCGAACTCATGCGCGATGCAGCGGTCGATCAGGGTCCGCCACACCGGCTCGGCGATGGCGGGCGACAGGCCGGCAGGACCGGCGGCTGCCAGCACCTTGGCGACGACATCCTCGATGCGGGCGTTGTCATGCACCACCGACCGGTCCGGCTTGATACGGGCGGCGGCGTCCATATAGCGCTGGCGCTCGGCCAGCAGGGCGACGAGGGCGCGGTCGAGGGCGTCCACGCCCTGGCGCACCTCCACCATGGAGGCGCAGTCTTCCGGCGCGGTGCGCGGATCGATCGTGAGTGTTTCGGGCGAGCTCAACTCAAACTCTCCGCTCATCCCCGCGAAAGCGGGGACCCAGTGCTTTGGGTGATGTGATCGTTGTCGGGGGCCACCGACCCAGGTCCTGACACACGGATGCCAGGATGGACAGAACTGGGTCCCCGCTTTCGCGGGGATGAGCGGAATGGGATTGGGGTTCACCCGACAAAGGCGCGCTCCAGCACATAGTCGCCCGGCCCGGCGTTCGAGCCTTCCGTCAGACCGAAGCCTTCCAGCAGTTCGGCGGTTTCCTTGATCATGGCCATGGAGCCGCACAGCATGACCCGGTCGCGTTCGGGCGAGAAGCCGTGCGGCAGGCCGAGGTCGTCGAACAGGGCACCGGACGTGATCCGCTCCGTGATCCGCCCGGGGTGTTCGAACGGCTCGCGGGTGACGGTGGGATAATAGGTCAGCTGGGCCCGGGCCTCCTCGCCGATCAGGGGATCGTCGTGGATGCCCGTGGTCAGGAAGTCGCGATAGGTCAGGTCAGCGACATGGCGCACCGTATGGCAGACCACGACATGGCCGAACCGGCTGTAGGTGTCGGGATCGCGCGCTACGCTGAGCCAGGGGGCCAGGCCCGTGCCGGTCCCGATCAGCCAGAGCCGCTCACCCCCGGTCAGGGCGTCCAGCACCAGGGTGCCGGTCGGCTTTTTGCCCATCAGCACCGTGTCGCCCGGCTGGATCTTCTGCAGGCGCGAGGTCAGGGGGCCGTCGGGCACCTTGATCGACAGGAACTCCAGCTCCTCGGCCCAGCCCGGGCTGGCGATCGAATAGGCCCGCAGGATCGGCTTGCCGCCGTCTGCGCCCGGCAGGCCGATCATCACGAACTCGCCGGAGCGGAAGCGGAAATCCTCGGGCCGGGCGATGGCGAAGCTGAACAGCTGGTCGGTCCAGTGACGCACCCACAGCACTTCCAGCTCATGGAAGGCAGAGGCCTTTGCAGGCGGCGGGGCGGCGGCGGCGTCGGTCATTGCGCGCTTCTTAGGGGGTGAGAGGCGAGGGGGGAAGGGATGCGGATGTCGCGTCGGACATGTTCCGCAGCGACCCGGCCTGATGCTGTCTTCTCGCCCCTGATCATCGCCTCCCTTTTCGCCCCTGACCGTGTCTTCCGGCCCCTCGATCCGACCTCGCCCGACCTCCGTCCACCGGCCTGCGACCGAAGCTGACGTACCCCTGTGTCTCTATGTGAAACGGCCATGGAGACAGGAGATTTTGACGGTTCGAAACACATCACGGCGCCCGCTTCGGGATCGACACGCTCCCCCGGCGACGACCCCGCGCAGGGCTGCCCGTCGGTGCGAAAATTTCCGGCGGCCACAGTGTACTTTCGACCCCTTTGCCGCGGGTGCGGAATCGGGGATGACGCCGGCCGAAACGACCGCTAGCGTCCGCCCCATGCGCAACAAACTCCTCGCCTCCACCCTGTTCCTCGCGGCGCTTTCGCCGTTCTCCGCCGTGATGGCGCAAACCGCAGATCCTGCGGTCCTGACGCCCGAGAGGGTGTTCGCCAATCCGTCCCTGGCCGGGCCGGTGGCGCGGGGTGTCAGCCTGTCGCCGGATGGTGAGCTGGTGGCCTTCCTGCGCTCGCGGGAAGACGACGTCGATGTGCTGGACCTGTGGGCCGCGCCGACCGGTGAGGGCGAGCCGTTCAAGCTGATCGACGCCCGCGCGCTGGTGCCCGACGCCGGCGAACTGTCGGAGGCCGAGAAGGCCCGGCGCGAGCGGATGCGGATCAGCCAGCGCGGCGTGGTCGAGTATTCGTGGGACCAGCAGGGCCGCTACATCCTCGCCCCGCTGGAAGGCGACATCTTCCTCGCCGAGCGTGCGGGCGGGGCCGTGCGCCGCCTGACCGAGACCGCGGCCGACGAGATCGACGCCAAGGTCTCGCCCCGGGGCAATTTCGTCTCCTTCGTCCGTGACCAGGACCTGGTCGTACTGGACCTGAACGGCAATCGCGAGACGGCCGTGACGACCGACGGCGAGGGCCTCATCACCTGGGCTACGGCCGAGTTCATCGCCCAGGAAGAGATGAACCGCGACACCGGCTACTGGTGGAGCCCGGACGAGCGCCGGATCGCCCTGCAACGCACCGACGAGAGCACCGTCGACATCATCCCGCGGCTCGACATCACCGGTGGCGGGGCCAGTGTGATCGAGCAGCGCTATCCGCGCGCCGGCCGGCCCAATGCCGTGGTCGAACTGTATGTGCATGACCGGGAATCCGGCCAGCGGACGAAGGTCGATCTGGGCTCCAACCCCGACATCTATCTGGCCCGCGTGGACTGGTCCGCCGACGGCCGCACCCTCTATGTCCAGCGCCAGTCGCGCGACCAGAAGACGCTGGACCTGCTGAGCGTCGATCCCGCGACGGGGGCCTCGCGGGTGATCCTGACGCGGACCTCGGACGCCTGGGTGCCGCTGACCGACGACTTCAAGACCCTCGAAAACGGCAACTTCATCTGGTCGTCGGAAGAGACCGGCTGGCGGCACCTCTATCTCTACAACCGCGACGGCGGCCGTATCCGGGCGATCACCGCGGGCGACTGGCCGGTCAAGACCCTGAACGGGGTCAACCAGCGCACGGGCGAGGTCTTCTTCACCGCCTCGATGCGTGACGGGGCGGAGTTGCCGATCGAGCAACAGATGTTCCGCGCCAGCCTGCGCCGGACCGTTACGCCCGTGGCGGTGACGCCGGGCGGCGGCTGGTGGGGCGCGTCGATGAACCGGACGGGCACGGCCTATGTCGGCAACTACACCGACCTGAACACCCCGGCGCAGTCGGCCCTCTATCGCGCCGACGGGACCTTTGTGCGCTGGATCGAGGATAACCGGCTGGACGCCGATCATCCGATCTATCCCTATGTCTCGCGCCGGGGCGCAGTGACCTTCGGGACCCTGGAAAGCCATGGCGAGACCCTGGTCTGGCAGATGACCACACCGCCGGGCTTCGACCCTTCGAAACAGTATCCCGTGGTCATGCAGGTCTATGGCGGCCCCTCGGGCGGCGGCGTCCGTCGCAGCTGGCAGGGCGCGACCAATCAACTGTTGACAGAGGCCGGATACATCGTCTTCCGGCTCGATAACCGCGGCGAGGGCGATCGCTCGGCGGCCTTCAAACAGGCCCTGTATCTCCGCATGGGTCAGCCTGAGATCGAAGATCAGGTGTTGGCCATCAACTACCTGAGATCACTTCCTTTTGTTGCAGACGATCGCATCTCCGCCATGGGCTGGAGCTACGGCGGTTTCATGACCCTGCACATGCTGACCGAGCCGGCGATGGGCCTGACCTCGGCCATTTCGGGTGCCCCGGTCACCGACTGGAGCCTCTACGACACCCACTATACCGAACGCTTCATGTCGACGCCCGAAGGCAATCCCGAGGGCTATGCCGCGTCCGACGTCCTCGACCAGCTGGACCAGCTGACGGGGCGGCTTCTGCTCCTTCACGGCATGGCCGACGACAATGTCATCTTCGAAAACGCCACCCGCGTCATCGACGGCCTGCAGAGCCGCAGCATTCCGTTCGACATGATGCTCTATCCCGGCCAGCGCCACGGTGTGCGTGGCAACGAAAGGCAGCTGCAGCAATGGCGAACCTATCTCGACTTCCTGGATCGCACGATCGGTTCAAGGGCACCCGCCGCGCAGGACTGATTGCGGCTGCGCTTGCGGCGCTGTCACTCGGTGCCTGTGCCACGCCCAACGGCGACGGCAGCTGGACCCTGCCCGGTGATGACGGCGGCCGGATCTTCCAGCCGCCGACTGTCGCGGCGATTGTGGACGGGCATTTCCCGGCCACGGGCGCGCTGGAGGGCTCCCTGGCGCTGATCCAGAGCGTCGACAATATCGGGCCGGAGCCCTTCAACGCGGTCATCGCGGTCAACCCTGTCTTGCTCGGAGACCAGCCCTTGCCCCGCCCGGGCGGCTTGCTGGGTGGCCTGCCGATCCTCCTCAAGGACAATATCGAAACCGCCGACATGCCGACGACCGCCGGCTCGCTGGCGCTGGTCGACAATGCGCCGGGCCGCGACGCCCCTCTGGTCACCCGGCTGCGGGAGGCCGGTGCCGTCATCCTCGGCAAGGCCAATCTGTCGGAATGGGCCAATATCCGCTCGACCAATTCCATCAGCGGCTGGAGTGCCGTCGGTGGGCAGACCCTGAACCCCTATGATCCGACGCGAACGCCGTGCGGCTCTTCTTCAGGCAGCGCAACGTCGGTGGCCATGGGTCTGGCCCCGGCCGCCATCGGCACCGAGACCAACGGCTCGATCGTCTGCCCCGCCTCGGTCAATGGCGTGGTCGGGTTCAAGCCGACCGTGGGTCTGGTTTCGCGCACCCACATCGTGCCCATCAGCCATTCGCAGGACACCGCCGGGCCGATCACCACGACCGTCGAGGACGCGGCCATTGTGCTGACCGTCATCGCCGGGTCCGACCCGCTGGACCCCGCCACGGTCGAGGCCGACGCGCGCAAGGTCGACTATCGGGCGGCGCTGGACGCGGGGTCTCTGAGCGGCACCCGCATCGGGGTGATGCGGTTCCTGCTCGCCAACTATTCCGCCGAGACGCAAGCCGAGTTCGAGCGGGCGCTCCAGGCCCTGCGCGACGCGGGAGCCGAACTGGTCGAGATCACTGAAGGGCCGGACATGCAGGCGGTCGGTGCCAGTTTTCAGGTGCTGATGACCGAGTTGAAGGTCGATCTGAACGCCTATCTCGCCTCGACCGACCCGACGCAGGTCCCGACGCGGACCCTGGCCGATCTCATCGCCTTCAACGCCGCCGAGCCGCGCGAGACCGTGCTGTTCGGTCAGGAGCTGTTCATCCGGGCAGAGGCCACGACCGGGCTGGAGGATCCGGACTATATCGCAGCGCGCGAGCGCTCGTTCCGGGCGGCCGGGCCGGAAGGCATCGACCGGATGATGACGACGCACAACGTCGCCGCCCTGATCGCCCCGACGACTTCGCGGGCCTGGACCAATGACCCGGCCGACGACGACCGGTCGCAGGGCTCGTCCAGCTCGCTGGCAGCCGTGGCGGGCTATCCGCACCTGACCGTCCCGATGGGTTTCGACCGCGGCATGCCGGTCGGCATCAGCTTTATCGGCGGCAAATGGGACGATGCCCGCATCCTGTCGCTGGGTTACGCCTATGAGCAACGCACGCACGAGCGGCGAGCGCCGACGCTCGCGTCAACCGGGGACTGAATGGGCGGCTCAGCCCCTGAGGCGGTTCCGGACCAGCGCCAGGATCCGGTCCGCCGCTTCGTCAGGCGAGCACGCGGTCGCGTCCACCCGAAGCTCAGGGTTCTCCGGCGGTTCATAGGCGCTGTCGATGCCGGTGAAATTCGCCAGCTGGCCCGCCCGCGCCTTGGCATAGAGCCCCTTGACGTCCCGCGCCTCCGCGACGGCCAGCGGGACATCGACGAAGATCTCGAAGAACTCGCCCGGCTCCATCCGCTCCCGCGCCATCCGGCGTTCCTCGCGGAAGGGGGAGATGAAGGACACCAGCACAATCAGGCCCGCGTCGGTCATCAGCCGGGCCACTTCGGCCACCCGGCGCACGTTCTCGACCCGGTCGGCATCGGTGAAGCCCAGGTCGCGGTTCAGGCCGTGGCGGACGTTGTCTCCGTCGAGCAGGACAGAATGCAGACCCTCGACGAACAGGCGCTGCTCGACCCGGTCGGCGATCGTGGACTTGCCTGCGCCGGACAGGCCCGTAAACCACAACACGAGCGGTGCCTGCCGCTTGAGCGCGGCGCGATCCGCGCGGCGGATGGTCAGTGTCTGCGGCCGCACATTGGCCGAGCGTCGCAGGGCAAAACGGATCATCCCCGCGCCGGCGGTCTCGTTGGACATCCGGTCGATGAGAATGAACCCGCCCAGATCGCGGTTGACGGCATAGGGTTCGAAGGCAATCGGCGCATCAAGCGCCAGGGTGCACAGGCCCAGATCATTGAGCGCCAGCGTCGACGCGGCCAGCAGCTCTCCGGTATCGACATTGACCTTGTGCCGCAGGTCGCTGATCCGGGCCGGCACCGTCGTCGCGCCCAGTTTGAGCCAGTAGGACCGGCCGGGCAGCAGGGGGCGGTCAGACATCCAGACCAGATGAGCCTCGAACTGGTCCGCGACCTCGGTCGGTGCGTCCTCGGCCACGATCAGGTCGCCCCGCGAGACATCCACATCCGGCGTGAGGGTCAGGGTCACCGACTGGCCGTGCGAGGCCTCGTCGAGGTCTCCGTCGAGGGTGACGATGCGGCTGATTGTGGCGCTGACACCGGATGGCAGGATGTGGACGGCGCCGCCGGGCCGCGCCCGGCCCGCGACGATCCGGCCTGCGAATCCGCGGAAATCCGCGTCCGGGCGGCTGACGCCCTGCACGGCCATGCGGAGCGGGCCCGGCGCGACCTCAGCCGGGGTGACCGACTGCAGATGGGCCATCAGGCCGGATCCCGTGTACCAGGGTGTCAGGCCGTCCGGGGAAGAGACGTTGCCCCCGGTCCGCGCACAGGTCGGGATTGCGGTCACATCGGTGAGGCCGATCTGCCCGGCGAAGGCGCGATAGTCATCGACGATGGCTTCGAAACGGTCCCTCGACCCTGCGACCAGATCCATCTTGTTGACGGCCAGCACAATACGACGGACGCCCAGCAAAGCCAGCAGCCGACTGTGCCGCCGCGTCTGGGTCAGCACGCCCTTGCGGGCATCGACCAGGACGATGGCGAGGTCCGCGGTCGAGGCAGCGGTGACCATGTTGCGCGTGTACTGCTCGTGCCCCGGCGTGTCGGCGAGGATGAAGCGGCGCTCGCCGATGTCGAAAAAGCGGTAGGCGACGTCGATGGTGATGCCCTGCTCGCGCTCGGCGGCCAGGCCGTCGACGAGGAAGGACACATCCGGCGCACCGTCGATCTCCGGCAGGCTGGCCATCTGGTCAGAGGGGATGGCACCGGCGTCGTACAGCAGACGGCCGATCAGGGTCGACTTGCCGTCGTCGACCGAGCCGCAGGTGATCAGGCGGACGATGTCCCTGGGCCCGGTGTCATCCAGTGCCGCCATCAGAAATAGCCCTCACGCTTCTTCCGCTCCATCGAGGCCGAAGGATCGTGGTCGATGGCCCGCCCCTGACGTTCCGACAGAGGGGCATCGCTGATTTCGCGCACAATGGCCTCGAGCGTGTCGGCATCGCTCTCGACTGCCGCGGTAAGGGGCCAGCAGCCGAGGGTGCGGAAGCGCACGCGGCGCATCCGGGCCGCCTCGCCGGGCCGAAGCGGCATGCGGTCGTCATCGAGCACCAACAGGGCCCCGTCCCGTTCGAGAACCGGTCGTTCGGCGGCGAAATAGAGGGAGGGCAGGGCGATGTTCTCGCGTTGGATGTAGCGCCAGATATCCAGCTCGATCCAGTTCGAGAGGGGAAAGACCCGCACGGACTCCCCGTCCCGGAGACGGGTGTTGTAGAGGCTCCAAAGCTCGGGGCGCTGGCGTTTGGGATCCCAGCCGTGGGCTGCCGTCCGCACCGAGACGATCCGCTCCTTGGCCCGGCTCTTCTCCTCGTCGCGCCTTGCGCCGCCAAAGGCCGCATCGAACCGGCCGGCGTCCAGTGCCTGCTTCAGGCCCTGGGTCTTCCAGATATCCGTATGGACACTGGCACCTTGGTCGAACGGATTGATGCCCTCGGCCTCGGCTTCCGGGTTGCGGTGGACCCGCAGCGTCATGCCCGCGGCGGCTGCGGCCTGATCGCGGAACGCGTACATCTCGCGGAATTTCCACATCGTATCGACGTGCAGCAGGGGAAACGGCGGCACCGCCGGGAAGAAGGCCTTGCGTGCAAGGTGCAGCAGGACAGCCGAGTCCTTGCCCGCCGAGAAAAGCAGCACCGGCCGTTCGCACTCGGCCACTACCTCCCGGAAAATCTGTATGGCCTCAGCCTCAAGCGAGCCAAGGACGTCGTCATGAAGCCGCATGGTCTAGCTGTGGCCCCGGAATCGCGCGGTGCCAACCCTCATGCGGGAATGACCGCAGTGGTCTCGATTTCGATCCGGGCGGCGTCCTCGATCAGCCCCTTGACCTCGACCACGGCCATGGCCGGGTAGTGTGGGCCGATCAAGGTGCGCCAGACGGTGCCGATGTCGCGCAGGCTGGCCAGGTATTCGCGCTTGTCGACGACATACCAGGTCATGCGGACGATGTGCTCGGGTCCGGCCCCGGCCTCGGCGAGGACAGCGAGGGTATTCTCGAGGGTCTGGCGGAACTGGCCGGCGAACCCCGTCTCGACAAAGGCCCCCTCGGGCGTCCAGCCGATCTGGCCGGCGACGAAGACCATTTGGCCAGTGGCTTCGACGCCGTTGGAATAGCCCTTCGGGCGCGGCCAGCCCTCGGGCAGGAGGACGCGGTTCATTCGGCTGTCTCCAGGTAGTTTGCCATGCGGGCGCGCAGGTCCTCGGGCCAGGGCTCGGGCTTCAAGGACAGGCCGACGTAGACGAAGGTCTGGCTCGCCTCGAAACGCAGGATACCGCCAGCGCTGATCCGGTGACGGAGGCTGCAGGATGAGCGGCCCAGCCTGGTGACCGTGAGGGCGAAGGTGAGCTCGTCTTCCAGCCGGGACGGCGCGATGAAGCGAGCCTCGACGGCGGCAGTCGGGACACTGACCCGACGGTTGACGTGCAACTCGCGGAACGAGACCTGAAGCGGGCCTGCGAACCAGTCCTCGACCACGCCGTTCAGCATCTCGAAATAGCGCGGGAAAAAGACGATCCCGGCCGCGTCGCAGTCGGCGAAGCGCACGCGGCGTTCGGTGGTGAAGACCTGACCGCTCATGCGTCTGCCTTCAGCCGGAAGCGCTGCAGCTTGCCGGTCTGGGTCTTGGGCAGTGCATTCACGAAGTCGAGGGCGCGGGGGTATTTGTAGGGGGCGATGACGCGCTTCACATGGTCCTGGAGCACCGATCTCAATTCTGCCGAGCCAGTATGGCCGTCGCCGAGGACGACGAATGCCTTCACGATCTGGCCGCGCTCGGCATCCGGGACGCCGATCACAGCTGCTTCGGCGACCGCGGGATGGCAAAGCAGGGCATTTTCGACCTCCGGGGCCCCGATGTTATAGCCGGACGAGACGATCATATCGTCGGACCGGGCCACGAACCAGAAATAGCCGTCCTCATCGAGGCGATAGACGTCTCCGGTGAGGTTCCAGCCGTTCTGGACATAGACGGCCTGTCGGTCGTCATCGAGATAGCGGCAGCCGGTGGGACCCCGAACGGCCAGCCGCCCGGTTTCACCGGCCGGAAGGGTCTGGCCGTCTGCGTCGATAATCCGGGCCTCATAGCCCGGTACGGCCTTGCCGGTGGCACCCGGACGGATGTCATCGCCCGAGGCGGAGATGAAGATGTGGATCATCTCGGTCGAGCCGATACCGTCGATGATGCGCACGCCGGTGGCCTCATGCCAGGCGTCGGAGGTGGCAGCGGGCAGGGCCTCCCCGGCCGAAACACAGGTGCGCAGACTGGAGAGGTCATGCGTTTTGGTCAGCTTCATCAGGGCGCGATAGCCGGTCGGGGCCGTGAGCAGGGCGGTCGCGCGGCAGCGCTCGACGGTCTCCGCCAGGGCGTCGAAACCGGGCCGCGGCGCGAAGGCGGTGGCGGCTCCGGCGGCGGCCGGGAAGACCACCAGCCCACCGAGCCCGAAGGTGAAGGCGATGGGAGGGGTGCCGATCACCACATCGTCCTTCGTCAGGCCGACGATGTGGTGGCCGAAGGTGTCGGCCATGGCGAGGATGTCGCGATGAAAATGAACGCAGCCCTTGGGCTTGCCGGTGGTGCCCGAGGTAAAGGCGATCAGGGCGGGGTCATCGGCGGCGGTTTCGACAGGGTTGAAGCGGAAGCCTGCCGGAAGGGCCTGGGCGGCCGTCTGCAGGCCAGCGGAGTCCATCACCCGAAGCAGTGAAGGCGCGGCCGCACGTGCTTCGGCCAAAACGTCCGCAAAGGCCTGATAGACGAGCGCGTGGCTGATCCGGCCCTTGTCGATCACGGTCGCCAGTTCGGCGGCCCGCAGCATGGGCATGGTGGCCACGACGACGCCGCCGGCCTTCAGGATGGCGAACCAGGCCAGAACGGTCCAGGCGGAGTTCGGTCCGTGCAGCAGCACCCGGTTGCCCGGCACCAGTCCCATCTCCTCGACCAGCACCCGCGCCATGCGGCCCGAGATGGCGTCGACGCGAGACCAGGAGAATTCGTGATCGAAATCGATCAGGGCACGGCCGTCGGGGCCCGCAGCGGCAATCGCGCGGCGCAGCAGCTCAACGGCGGCATTCAGACGGTCGGGATAGGCCAGTTCGGGCAGGTCGAAGACAAGGTCGGGCTGCTGGTCCGCGGCAGGCAGATGGTCGAGAACGAACCGGTCGAGGTGCGCGCTGGTCCCCATCAGCGGCCTCCGCCCATCCCGGCAAGAACCTGCCTGGCGATGACGATCTTCTGCACCTCGGAGGCCCCTTCATAGATGCGCAGGGCCCGGATCTCCCGGTAGAGCCGCTCGACCGGATGTCCGGCAACCACACCGAGACCGCCGAACAACTGGACCGCCGCGTCGATGACGGCTTGCGCCTCATCCGTGGCGAAGAGTTTGGCCATGGCGGCCTCGCGGGTGACACGCGGCGCGCCCTGATCCTTCAGCCAGGCGGCGCGATAGATCAGCAGGGCCGAGGCATCGATCCTGAGCGCCATGTCGGCAATCGAGGCCTGGACCATTTGCAGGTCGCTCATCGGCGCGCCGAACAGGTGGCGGGTGGTGGTGCGGGTGGCGGCCTCGTCAAGCGCGCGGCGCGAGAAGCCGAGCGCGGCGGCGGCCACGGTCGAACGGAACACGTCCAGGGTCGCCATGGCGATTCGGAAGCCCTCGCCGGGCGCGCCGAGCATGCGATCGGCGTCGATGCGGCAGTCGGTGAACCGTATGGTCGCCAGCGGGTGCGGAGCCATCAGGGGGATCCGTTCGACGATCCCGAAGCCGGGCGTGTCCGCATCCACGACGAAGGCGCTCAGGCCCTTGGCACCCGCCCCTTCGCCGGTGCGGGCGAAGACGGTGTAGCGGTCGGCAAGGCCGCCGTTGGAGATGAAGGTCTTGGTTCCGTCCAGCACCCAGTGGTCGCCATCCCGGCGCGCGCTGGTCGCCATGGCGGCGACGTCAGAGCCGGCATCGGGCTCGGACAGGGCGAAGGCGGCGATGGTCTTGCCCGCGGCCACGCCCGGCAGCCAGCGCGCTTTCTGCTCGTCTGTGCCGAACAGGCTGATCGGGCCGGAGCCCAGACCCTGCATGGCGAAGACGAAGTCGGCCAGGCCGGAGCGACGGGCGAGTGTCTCCCGGGTCAGGCACAGGGTGCGGACGTCGAGCTTGCCGTCTGCGTCCGGTACGGCGTTGTGGAGCCAACCGCCCTCAGCGAGCGCCTTGAGAATGGTGCGGCAGTCGCCGTCGAGGTCGTGGTCGCCGTGCAGGTGCACCGCCTGCGTCCTGTCCGCCCAGGCCTCCAGATCGGCGGCGAAGGTGCGGTGGCGGTCGTCGAAGAAGGGCCAGTCGAGGAAGGTGCGGTCCGTCATGGTCAGTTCCCCTCAAATACCGGCTCGCGCTTGGCAGCAAAGGCCTCGTAGGCGCGGCGGAAATCATTCGTCTGCATACAGATGGCCTGGGCCTGGGCCTCGGACTCGATGGCGGCGTCCAGGCTCATGTCCCATTCGACGTTGAGCTGGTTCTTGGTGATGCCGTGGGCGAAGGTCGGGCCCCGGGCCAGCGATTGTGCCAGCTCGAGTGCTGTCTGGATCAGGACCTCGCTCTCCACGACGCGATTGTGGAAACCCCAGCGCTCGCCTTCGTCGGCGGTCATGACCCGGCCGGTGAACAGCAGTTCGGAGGCCCGGCCCTGACCGATCTGGCGGGGCAGGATGGCGCAGGCCCCCATGTCGCATCCGGCCAGGCCGACACGGGTGAACAGGAAGGCGGTCTTCGTCCGTGGCGTGGCGACCCGCAGGTCCGAGGCCATGGCCATGATGGCACCGGCCCCGACACAGACGCCGTCCAGCGCGGCGATGATCGGCTGGGGACAGCCGCGCATGGCCTTGACCAGATCGCCGGTCATTCGGGTGAAGGCGAGCAGGGCCGGCATGTCCATTTCGGTCAGGGGGCCAATGATCTCGTGCACGTCGCCGCCGGATGAAAAGTTGCCGCCGGCACCCGTGACGATCACCACCTTGCAGTCGTCGGCGTGGACCAGGGCGCGGAACAGGTCGCGCATCTCGGCATAGGACTCGAAGGTCAGCGGGTTCTTCCGCTCGGGCCGGTTCAGGGTCAGGGTCGCGACACCGTCGTCATTGACCGACCACAGGAAATGGGCCGCCTTGTAGTCGCGCGACTTCATCCGTTCAGCTCCTCATGGGTGGTAGCGTGTAGCGACCGTTTGGTGCGTTCCAGCAGGCGGGTCAGGTCGTCGGCCTCGGCCCTGGTCAGGTCCGCAAACAGGGCCTCGATCCATTGCTCATGGGCCCGGGCCATGGCGGTGAAGCGGGTTCGGCCCTGGGGCGTCAGGCGCACGCGCTGCACGCGCCTGTCGGTCCCGGCCATGGCCTCGATCAGGCCATCGGTCTTGAGCCGCGCGGCCAGGCCGGTGACGTTGCCGTTTGAGACCATCAGCATACCGGCGGCTTCGCCCATGGTCAGGCCCGCATCACCTGCGCGGTCCAGAGCCGACAGCATGTCGAACCGGGGCAGGGTTGAGCCGAACTCATCACGCAGTCGCTGGGACACGGTCTGTTCGATCCGGGTCGAACAGGTCAGCAGGCGCAGCCAGAGGCGCAGCGACCGCTTGCCATCGGGTGCGCCGCCCAGTCGGTCAGGCAGCGGTCGATCAGGCAGCACGGCAAGGGCGGGGCTCACAGCTCGCCGCCTGCCACCGGCACGGCGGTGCCGTTGACCCCCGAGGCACCGTCGCCGCAAAGCCAGACAATGGTCGTGGCGACCTCGTCTGGCGTGATCAGCCGGCCTTGTGGATTGGAGGCGGACAGGGCCGCGCGGGCTTCGTCCTCGCTTCGGCCGGTCTTGCCGGTGATGGCCTCGATCGACCGTGCGACCAGATCGGTGTCGGTAAAGCCGGGGCAGACGGCGTTGACGGTGACGCCCTTGCTGGCGACCTCCAGCGCGAGGGCGCGGGTCAGGCCGACGAGGCCATGCTTGGCCGCGACATAGGCCGAGACATAGGGATAGCCCTTGAGCCCCGCCGTCGAGGCGACATTGACAATGCGGCCCCAGCGGCGGGTCAGCATGCCGGGCAGCACCAGCCGCGAGGCCTCGGCCGGGGCTTCCAGATTGAGCGCCAGCATGGCGCGCAGGGCGTCGGCGTCGGTCTTGAGGAAGGGGGCCGAGCTGGCGGCACCGGCATTGTTGACGAGGATGTCGACCGGCCCGAACCGGTCGCGTCCGACCTCGATCGCGGCGGCCAGCATATCGGGGTCGGTGACGTCGGCGGGGGCGGCGAAAGCGAGCTCACCGATGCGGTCAGCGGTCACGCCCAGGCGGGAGACTTGGCGACCGATCAGGGTGACCTGACAGCCCGCCTCGGCGAGGCGCTCTGCCGTGGCCCGGCCGATGCCGGAACCGGCACCCGTCACCACGGCATGATGTCCGGTCAGGCTCATACCGGTCCCGCCTGCTGCTTTTCGAGGTTACGGGCCAGCTGGCCGAAGCCGGCGAGATACTGGACCGGCGGCATCTGACCGCGCCAGCCGAGCTCGGCGGCGGCACGCAGGCTCCAGTTGGGGTCGGCCAGATGCGGCCGGGCGAGGGCGCACAGGTCAGCGCGGCCGGCGGCGAGGATGCTGTTGACGTGGTCGGTCTCATAGATGTTGCCGACGGCCATGGTCGCCACGCCCGCCTCGTTGCGGATGCGGTCGCTGAACGGGGTCTGGAACATCCTGCCATAGACGGGCCGCGCGTCGGGCGTGGTCGATCCGGCCGAGACGTCGATCAGGTCGCAGCCGGCGTCGGCAAAGGCCCGGGCGATGACGACGGAGTCCTCGGGCGTCAGACCGTCATCGACCCAGTCGGTCGCGGACAGTCGCACGGACATCGGCCGGTCCTGCGGCCAGACGGCACGCATGGCGGCGAAGACTTCCAGCGGGAAACGGAGGCGGTTCCCGACCGTGCCGCCGTACTCATCGGTGCGATGGTTGGAGACCGGCGTCAGGAAGGACGACAGCAGATAGCCGTGGGCGCAGTGCAGCTCGGCCATGTCGAAGCCGGCCTCGGCGGCCCAGCGCGTCGCCTGGACGAAGGCGTCGCGCACCCGGTCCATGTCGGCCCGGTTCATTTCGCGCGGTGTCTGGTCCTTGTCCGTCCACGGAACGGGGGAGGGCGCGATCAGTGGCCATCCGTCCTCCAGCGGTTGATCAGCGCGCGACCCCCAGGGCCGTTCGACCGATCCCCTGCGGCCGGCATGGGCCAGCTGGATCGCGATGCGGGACCCCTGACCGTGCACGAAGTCGACGATCCGCTTCCAGGCAACGCGGTGTTCGGGTCGGTACAGGCCCGCGCAGCCCGGGGTGATGCGGGCGTCGGCCGATACGTCGGTCATCTCGGTGAAGACCAGTCCGGCACCGCCGAGTGCCCGGCTGCCGAGGTGTACCAGGTGGAAGTCGCTGACCAGGCCGTCCTCGGCTGAGTACATGCACATGGGCGAGACGACGACGCGATTGGGGAGGGTCAGGCCGCGCAGCTTCAGCGGTGCGAACATGGGGGGAGGCGGATTGTCTGCGGACGGAGCGCCGGCCTGCTCAGCGAACCAGCGCTCGACGCCGGTCAGGAAGTCACGGTCCCGCAGACGGAGGTTCTCATGGCTGACACGCTGGCTGCGCGTGAGCAGGCTGTAGGTAAACTGCAGCGGATCGAGGCCGACATAGCGGTCGATGGTCTCGAACCATTCGGTGGAGTTACGGGCTGCGCTCTGCAGCTTGAGCACCTCGACCCGGCGCTCGGACTCATAGGCCGCCAGGCCCGCGTCGAGATCGTCGGCTTCGGTCAGGGTCTCGGCCAGGCGGATGGCGTCCTCGAAGGCCAGTTTGGTGCCGGAGCCGATGGAGAAATGGGCGGTGTGGGCGGCGTCTCCCAGCAGGACTACCTTGCCGTCGCGCCAGTTCGAACAGGCCACGCGCGGGAAATTCAGCCAGGCCGAGCCGCGCAGGTGTCTGGCATTGCTCATCAGGGCATGACCGCCCAGCCAGTCGGCGAACAGGTCTTCGGCCGTGCGGCAGGTCTGGTCCTGGTCCATGGCGTCAAAGCCGAGGCTCCGCCAGGTCGCTTCCGAGCACTCGACGATGAAGGTCGAGGCACCCGGTTCGAACTGATAGGCGTGGGCCCAGATCCAGCCGTGCGGGGTCTCGACAAAGGCGAAGGTGAAGGCGTCGAAGGACTGTTTCGTGCCCAGCCAGATGTATTTGTTGGTCCGGACATCGATATCGACGCCGAAAACCTCGGGGTTCTGGTTGCGGACGCGACTGTTGAGGCCGTCGGCGGCGACGATGACATCAGCGGGCAGGGCGCGGATGTCGGCGACCTCGTCCTCGAACCTCAGCTCGACCCCGAGCGACCGGGCGCGATCCTGAAGGATGGTCAGCAGCCGCTGCCGGCCGATACCTGCGAAACCATGCCCGCCCGATCGGATCGTCCGGCCATGGATGTGGACGTCGATGTCGTCCCAATGGACGAAGGCCGCCTCGATGATGGCGGCGGTTTCCGGATCATTGGCCTTGAGATTTGCGAGGGTCTGGTCGGAGAAGACCACGCCCCAGCCGAAGGTGTCGTCCGGCCGGTTGCGCTCATGGACCACGACCTCCAGTGACGGATCACGCAGCTTCAGGGAAATGGCGAGATACAGGCCACCCGGCCCGGCGCCGGCGATGGCGATGCTTCTGACAGTGCGATCTGACGACATGTTTTAAGCTTGAAATAAAATCCGGCGATAGTCCACAGGCGTTGATGGTGCCGTCCCGAGGGGCTGGATCATTCCGAGGTTGGACACCTGCGGTTCCCTTGGAGCCAAAGTCCGCCGCTGCTCCCGGCGAATCCGTCCGCGCGCGACCCTAGGTCGTCAGTGCATCCCGTTTGCTTGCGGCTCGCAGCAACAGGGCGGCGGCGTAGAGGACCACGACCACGACAGCCCAGCGCAACGGCTCGATCGGCATTTCCTTGACCAGGAAGGCGGCGACCAGAACCGCCGGAATGCCGCCGAGGGCCATGCCGATGACAATCCGCAGGTCGATGCGTTCGGCATGGATGTAGCGCAACCCGGTGGTCGGCATCAGAAAGGCGCAGGCGCTGGCCATGATGGGAAAGGCCAGGCGCGGGTCGAGGCCCAGAAGGCTGAGCAGGATCAGGGCCGGTGCATAGAGGCCAATCCCGAATGACATCAGCATGCCCATGATGAAATGGCCGGCCACGGCGATCCACATCAGGCGTGGTTCCAGCGCCGTGGCGGTTCCGCCGATCGGCATCAGGTCCAGATTGCTCATGGCATAGAGGGCCGCTGCGATCAGCAGGGCGATGCCGACGACACCCTGAACCACCCGCACCGGAGCCCGCACCATCAGAGGCGCACCCACGACCGCACCGGACACCGCAGCGACGATGCACAAGACCAGCAGCATGGGGTCGACGTGCACGCCCAGCAGCACGAGAAAGACCGCCGACTGAACCATGGTGGGCAGGGCGTGGCCAACGTTCAGGGTCGCCGGAATGAAGCTGTCGGGCGTCATCTTGCGGAACCGCAGCCAGGCGGTGGTCGGGGCGAAGGAACCGATGCCGAGGGTGTCGAAGAAATTGACGACGGCCCCGAGGATGACCGCTTCCGGTCCGGGTGCGTCGGTCCTGCGTTTGATCGCCGCCCGGACGAGAACCACGACGAAGGTCATCGCGAGCAAGGCCAGAGCCGTCAGAAGAATTGTCAGGACCAAGATCTTTCCCCCTTGTCGTTCGGCTTTCAACTGAGCACGATCGTATACGATACTCAATCCGACGGCGACGGGAGCAGGCCATGGTCAGCATGTCAGCAAAGGCGCCGGCTCCGATCGGCGTGGCCGAGCGACAGGGGCGTCTGACCGGGCTGAGGCAGGGGATGGAGGCGGCCGGTGTCGAGACTGTGCTGCTCGGTTCAACCTCCAGCCTGCGCTATTTCACCGGGCTGGACTGGTACGCTTCTGAACGCCTCGTGGGGGCCCTGGTCCATGCCTCGGGTGACCTCGACTACATCACACCGCAGTTCGAGCTGGAAAAGGTCGAGGGGCTGATCAGTCTTCCCGGAGAGATCCTGACCTGGGAGGAAGACGAGAGCCCCTGGCGTCTGGTCGCCGAACGGATCGGCCCCACCGGGCGCATGGCGGTCGATGAGCGGATGGCACTGGGGATGTACCGCAGCCTGCGGGCCGAGATCGACGATGCGCGCCTCGCCGACGCCGGCCCGCTGATCCACCCACTGCGAAGCCGCAAATCCCCGGCCGAGATCGCACAGATGCGCCACGCGAAGGCTATCACCCTCGAGGTCCATCGCCGCGCCCATCTGCAGCTTCATGCCGGTCAACGGGCATCCGAGGTCGTGCGCTTCATCGATGACCAGCACCGGGCGCTGGGCGGGTCGGGCAATTCCTTCTGCATTGTCTCTTTCGGCGAGGACACGTCCCTGCCGCATGGCGGAGAGGGCGACCGGGCCCTGGCCCAGGGCGACGTGGTGCTGATCGACACCGGCACGCGGATCGACGGCTACAGCTCCGATATCACCCGCACCTATGTGTTCGGGGAGGCGACGCCCGAGGTCCGCCGGGTCTGGGAAGCCGAAAAGCGGGCCCAGGCCGCGGCCTTCGAGGCAGCCCGGCCCGGTGCTGCCTGCGAGGCCGTCGATGCGGCGGCCCGGCGGTCGCTGGAGGTGGATGGCTTCGGCCCCGGCTACAGCCTGCCCGGCCTGCCGCACCGGACGGGCCACGGCATCGGTCTGGACATCCACGAGGGGCCCTATCTGGTGAAGGGCGACACCACGCCGCTGGCGACCGGCATGTGCTTCTCCAACGAGCCGATGATCGTCGTGCCGGGCCGGTTCGGTGTGCGGCTGGAGGATCATTTCCACATGACCGATGCCGGGCCGGAATGGTTCACCCGACCCCAGCACAGTCTCGACGAGCCGTTCGCCGACGTCCCGGCCTGGCCGGAGCGCTAGGTTTCCGGCAGCTGGGCGCGCAGGTCGGACAGGGTCGTGCGGATATGGGCGCGGGCCTCGCGACGTACCGTTTCGGTCCGGCGCTCCAGCCAGGCCTGGAGCAGGACGCCGTGCTCCTGGCTGGCGCGGTCGAGGCGGCGGTGCTCGCCGAGATGCACCCGCACATAGCGTTCCGACAAGGCCAGCAGCCGGTCGACGGTCTCGATGGTGACCTCACGTCCCGAGGGGCGAACCAGCGCCAGATGGAATTCGCGGTTCCGCCGACCGACATCGGCAAGCCCGTCGCGCAGGGCGGCTTCGAGCGCAGCGAAGGCGGCGCGGGCGGCGTCCTGCGCGGCCTGATCCGCCCCGACAGCACCGAGAACGCAGGCGTTCGGCTCGATGCGCAGCCGTAGGTCGAAGACGTCTTCCGCGTCGGTGCGCGACAGTGGCCGGACGATATAGCCGCGATTGGGATGGGAGACGACCAGCCCCTCGCTCTCCAGCCGCGCCAGGGCCTCGCGCAGCGGGATCTTGCTGACGCCCAGTTCCAGCGCGAGGGCGTCCTGACGGATCGGCGCATCGGCGGCCAGGCGACCGGACAGGATCCGCTCCCGCGCCTCGGCAAGGATTTGATCCGGCAGCAGACGCGGGGGCCTAAGCGCCATCCTCAGACGACCTGGAAACCGTGCGCGAAGACGTCCTCATCGTCGATCCAGATCTCGTTCAGGCCGGTGGCGATGGCCGAGCCCTCCACCGAGGGAATGATGGCGGGTCGGCCGCCGACCTCTGTCTCGGTTTCGACGCGGCCGGTGAACCGGCTGCCGATATAGCTCTCGTGGACAAAGGCTTGGCCGACCGCGAGGCGGCCTGTGGCATGCAGTTGAGCCAGTCGCGCCGAGGTGCCTGTGCCGCAGGGACTGCGGTCGATGGCCTTGTCGCCATAGAAGACGGCATTGCGTCCGTCGGCCCCTTTGCCCTTCGGTACGTCGGCCCAGAGCAGGTGGGAGACGCCGCGAATGGTTGGATCGATTGGATGCACCGGGGTGAAGGCTTCGCGCAGGAGCGTACGGATCACCGGGGAAAGCTGGAGGATGCGTGCGGCACCGAGGGCGTCGAGCCCGGAATAGGGGCCCTGCGGCTCGATGATGGCGTAGAAATTGCCGCCATAGGCCACATCGATCGTCAGCGGGCCGAAATCGGGGACCTCGATCTCGATGCCCCGTTTGTCGAGCCATGAGGCCACATTGCGGATGCGCACGGACCGGACGCGGGCTCCGTCCTGCACATAGTCGAGTTCGATCACGCCGGCGGGGACTTCGGCGATGACCTTGCCCGGTGTGCGCGGGTTGATCAGGCCGTGCTCCAGCGCAAAGGTGATGATGCCGATGGTCCCGTGGCCGCACATGGGCAGGCAGCCGCTGGTCTCGATGAACAGGATGCCGACATCGGCTTCCGGGGTCGTGGGCGGATAGAGGAAGCCGCCGCTCATCATGTCGTGGCCGCGCGGCTCGAAACACAGGCCCGTCCGGATCCAGTCGTAGCGCGCCATGAAGTCCTGCCGCCGCGCGCTCATGCTGTCGCCGGTCAGGACCGGCGCGCCTTCGATCACCAGCCGCACGGGATTGCCGGCGGTGTGGCCGTCGATGCAGCGGAAGACGTGCCGGGCCATTCTAGAGGACCGGGCGGGTGGCGGCAGCCTTCTCGACCATGGCGATCACCTCGGCGCGGCGGGCACCGACCAGCGGATGCCGCGGGGGGCGGACGCGTTCGTGGCCGCGTCCCATGACCTGTTCGGCGATCTTGATCGACTGGACCAGGTCATGGTCGGCGTCGAGATGCAGCAGGGGCATGAACCAGCGGTAGATGGTCAGGGCGGTCTGCATGTCGCCGCGCCTGAAGGCGTCCCACAGGGCCAGAGACTCCTTCGGAAAGGCATTGGTCAGGCCGGACACCCAGCCCCGGGCCCCCAGCATCAGGCCCTCCAGCGCCACATCATCCAGACCGGCGAACAGGACATAGCGGTCACCGAACTCGTTCAGCAGGTCCGTGAACCGGCGCGTATCGGGCGCGCTCTCCTTGAGGGCGACCACATTGGGCAGGTCCGACAGGGCGTGCAGGGCCTCAAAGCCGATGCTGACGCGATAGGCAGGCGGGTTGTTGTACAGCATGATCGGCAGGCCGGTGGACTCGGCCACCGTGCGGAAATGGGCGGCCAGCTCGGCCTGGGTCGGAACATAGACCATGGCCGGGAGCACCATCAGGCCGTCGGCACCTATGGCCTCGGCGTCGCGGGCGAAGGCGGCGGCACGTCGGGTGTCCAGTTCGGCGACCCCCGCGATCACGGGTACCCGCCCGGCCACGGTCTTCACGGTCGCGGCAAGCATGGCGCGTTTCTCGTCAGCGTCGAGCGAGTTGTTTTCACCCACTGTGCCCATGACGATCAGGCCGTGCACACCGTCGCGGATCAGCCCATCCTGCACGGCGGCGGTGGAGTCGAAATCAATCGAGAAATCCGCCGCGAACTGAGTTGTGGCGGCGGGGATCACGCCCTCCCAGGAAATCGACATCGGGTCCTCGCTTTCAGTGACTTGTCCCATTATCGTATACGATCCTGAGGTCGAGGCAACGGCAGTCCGATGCAGCCGAAATCCTATCTCGTTATCGGCGGGGGCCTCGTCGGGGCCGCCTCGGCGCTGCGGCTGCAGGCGGCAGGCTTTGCAGTGACCCTGATCGATCCGGGCGATCCGCGCCGCGCGGCCTCCTTCGGCAACATCGGCCATATTGCCGCCGAGCAGGTCTCGCCCCTGGCCTCGCGCGAGAGCCTGCGAACCTTTCCCGGCCGGCTGTTTGTCCTCGGGGGTGCGCTGGATTTCCGCTGGCGTGACGCCGGCCTTTGGGGACCCTGGGCGCTGCGTTTCATCTCAGCCTCGGACCCGGCGCGACATGCGCGCGGGCAGGCGGCCCTGACCGCCATTCTCGCCCATGCCCTGCCGGCCTGGCGTCGGCTGGCAGAGTTTTCCGGCGCGCCCGGCGTTGTCGGACCTGACGGCCACGCTGTGGTCTGGATGTCGGAGCTGGCGGCCGAGCAGGGTCTTCGGACATGGCAGCGGTCACCGACCGGCAGCGCCGCCTTCCGCCCGATGAGCCTGGAAGATCTGGCCCCCTATGCGAGCGTGATGAAGAACGCGCCGGTCGCGGGCATCCGCTTTTCAGGCACGGCCCAGGTCAGTGAGCCCCAGGCCGCCCGCGATGCCCTGATGGCGGCCTTCGCAGCGCATGGAGGGGAGGTGGTCCATGCCCGGGTCGCCCGTCTGTCCGGCGGTGACCGCGTGATCGCCCATCTCGACGGCGGTGGCACGCGTGAGGCCGAGGGTGCACTGGTCGCGGCGGGTGCCTGGGCGGGCCGGTTGATGCGCGGGCTGGGTGTTACGGCACCGGTGATCGGAGAGCGCGGCTATTCGGTGCAGAGCACCGACCACGGTTGGAACCAGACCCTGCCGCCGACGGTGTTCGAGGAGCATTCGATGGTGGTGTCGCGCTTCACCAGCGGACTGCGCGCTTCCAGCTTCGTCGAGTTCGGATCGCCCGATGCGCCCGGCGACCCGCGAAAATGGCGCGCGCTGGAGCGGAACCTGTCCGCTCTTGGGATTGCTTTCTCAGACCAACCGGATCGCTGGGTCGGGCCGCGGCCGACCCTGCCTGACTATCTGCCCGCCATCGGCCGGCTGGAGCGTGATCCGCGCATCCTCTACGCCTTCGGTCACCAGCACCTCGGCCTGACCCTGTCAGCGATCACCGCCGAGCTGACGACGTCGCTGGCGGAGGGGCGCGACCCGGCGGTAGATCTGTCGCCGTTCCGGATCGAACGGTTCGGCCCCGGTGCGCGCTGAGGGCGCCCGGTTTTCGCGGGTTAGAGCGAAGGGTTCGCCTCAGGCTGCCACCGGCATCCGCGCCACATTGCAACGGGTCCAGAGCCGATCCATCGCCGCCACCAGATCATCCATCATGGCGTCGGTGTGGTTGGGAGACGGGGTGAAGCGCAGCCGTTCGGTGCCCTTGGGCACGGTCGGATAGTTGATCGGCTGGACGTAGACGCCATGCTCTTCCAGCAGCATGTC
>NZ_JAIYCP010000030.1 GCF_027487935.1 Brevundimonas sp. | reverse complement strand
TCGCAGCTCGGACTGCGTACGTGGTCGTGGCGCTGCCGTGGAGTATCTGGCCCATAGTGCCTCCCGGAATGAAGGATCAGCTTGACTGATTCCCCCACACTCCGGGACAGAACACCTAGACTGGTGCCACAATTCCGCTCGGGCGGATCGCTCTAACTTCGGCCGTCCCTGGAGATCGCCCATGCGCCTGCCCGTCCTGTTTTCCGCCCTGGCCCTTGCCGTCGCCCTGCCCGGCGCGGCCCTGGCACAGACCCCGCCGCCGGCGGTGGTCCAGACCACAGGCGTTTCGGTCGCCGATGCCAAGGCCTGGCTGGCGGGTCTGGGCGGCAATGTCAGGGAACCGGTTCTGCGCGACGGGGTGACCAGTCTGCACATTGCGGACGAGCCCCTGCCCTGGAACCTGACCTTCTACGCCTGCGGCCCGAGCCTGTGCGACGACATCCAGTACAGCGCCATCTTCTCGGGCCCGATCACCCCCGACCAGATCAACGCCTGGAACCGCGACAACCGCTTCCTCAAGGCCTACTTCATGCCGGCCGGGCCGGGGAGCGCGGCAGGCGCGGTAGTGCAGTACGATGTCGTCCTGACCAACACCGGGACCGAACAGCTGCGGGAGCCGACGGTGATCTGGCTACAGATGCTGCGGACATTCGCCCAAGGGCTGGCGGCAGCGCCCGCCCAATAGCCGGAAAAAAGGCCGCGGATCGCTCCGCGGCCCCTTCGTTTCTTCCAAGGCGCTCAAGCAGCGAGCGACCGCGTCGCGCGCGATGGCGGCCTAGACGAGGCTGCCGTCGATGTCCTTGCAGGCCTGGATCAGGCCCTGGACCGACTCCACCGACTTGGCGAACATCGCCTTCTCGTCGTCATTGGTGGTGAATTCGATGACCTTTTCGACGCCGCCGGCGCCGATCAGGGCGGGGACGCCGACATAGAGATCCTTCAGGCCGTACTCACCCGACAGCCAGACGGCGCAGGGCAGGACGCGCTTCTGGTCCAGCAGATAGGAACGGGCCATGGCGATGGCGCTCTCGGCCGGGGCGTAGAAGGCCGAGCCGGTCTTGAGCAGGGCGACGATCTCGCCGCCCCCCTTGCGGGTGCGGTCGACGATGGCGTCCAGCTCGGCCTGGGTCAGCATGCCGGCCTTGACGGCGTCGGGCAGGGGCAGGCCGCCGACGGTCGAGTGACGCACCATGGGGACCATGTCGTCGCCGTGGCCGCCCAGGGTCCAGGCGTGGATGTCCTGGATGGAGACGCCGGTCTTCTCGGCGAGGAAATACGCGAACCGGGCCGAGTCGAGCACGCCGGCCATGCCGACGACCTTCTCCTTCGGCAGGCCCGAGAATTTCTGCAGGGCCCAGACCATGGCGTCGAGCGGGTTGGTGATGCAGATGACGAAGGCGTCCGGGGCGTGGGCCTTGATGCCCTCACCGACGGCCTTCATGACCTTCAGATTGATGCCGATCAGGTCGTCGCGGCTCATGCCCGGCTTGCGCGGCACGCCGGCGGTGACGATGCAGATGTCGGCGCCCGCGATGTCGGCATAGTCATTGGCGCCCTTGAGAGCGACGTCGGTGCCGAACACGGCCGTGGCCTCGGCGATGTCCAGCGCCTTGCCCTGGGGCGTGCCCTCGGCAATGTCGAACAGGATGATGTCGCCCAGCGCTTCGCGCGCTGCCACGTGGGCCAGGGTGCCGCCGATCATGCCGGCGCCGATAAGGGCGATCTTCGCGCGAGCCATCAGGTGTCTCCGTTGGCCTGTCGCGCCGGGCGCTGTTTGAGGCCGTGTATGGGTGGGGGAGGGAAAGCGATGGCGGCGGTCTAGACCCGCTCGCTTTCCCCTGCAACCGTCACCCTGCGTCCGCCGGAGCCGTCATGGCCAGTCTGCCCGAAATCATCGCCCCCGAGGCCGTGCCAGACGACCTGATCACGGTCGTGGATGAGGCGACGGTGCGCGCCGAGGTCGCGGCCTGGCGGGCGAAGGTGCTGAAGCCGCCCGGTCTGTGGGACCGGGCCACGCGCGGGACCCAGGACCGGATCAACCGGATCATCCCCGAACGGGTCCACGCCATCATCACCTCGGGCGTCGAGGCGATGACGAAGGGAATCCTGTTCGGCTCGGACCTGATCCCGGCCCGGGCCATGGCGGACGGCTCGCTGGCGGCGCGGGAGTTGCGCGCGCGGGCCAGGATCAAGGCGTACCGCACCACCGCCAGCGTCGAGGGCGGGGTCGCAGGGGCGGGCGGTTTCGTGCTGGCGGCGGCGGACTTCCCGGCCCTGATGGCGATCAAGGTGCGGATGCTGGGCGAGGTCGTCGGCGCCTATGGCTGGGGCGGCGATACGGTACGCGAGCGGCTGTTCCTGCTGCACATCTTCCACCTGGCCTTCGCCAGCGCGCAGCGGCGGCCCGGGGCCCTGGCCGAGCTGGAGCGCTGGATCGCGGACGTCGACCAGCCCGACGCCATCACCGAATACGACTGGCGGCGCTTCCAGATCGAGTACCGGGATTACATCGACCTGGCCAAACTGGCCCAGCTGATCCCGGTCGTCGGTGCCCCGATCGGGGCGGTGGTCAACTGGCGACTGGTGGACCGGCTGGGCGAGACGGCGATGATGGCCTGCCGGATGCGGTGGCTGGGGGAGAGTTGACGTTCCGGTTTTGTTCGTATTTGTTGGGCTGACGGATCAGCCAGAGGAAGGATTTCCACATGATCGGCTATGTGACGCTGGGCACGAATGACCTCGAGCGGGCTGCCCAATTCTATGACGCCGTCGCGGCGGAACTGGGAACGTCGCGGATGATGGAGTGGCCGGGGGCGATCGCCTGGGGCACGCCGGGCGGCGGGGCCGGGATCGGGCTGACGAAGCCGTTCGACGGCCAGGCGGCCAGCGTCGGCAATGGGGTGATGGTGGCGCTGGAGGCGTCTTCACGCGAACAGGTCCATCGGCTGTATGACATCGCCCTGGCCCACGGCGGGACCTGTGAGGGCCCGCCCGGACCGCGCGGGGACAGTTTCTATGCCGCCTATTTCCGTGATCCGGACGGCAATAAGCTGAATGCCTTCCTGATGACGCAGGGCGCAGCGGCCTGATCCGGCGCGTCGATAGATTTTTCTGTTCCTGCAAACAGGGTTTATCGATTTTCCCTCCGGAGGCGAAAGGTCTAGGGTCCTAGCGAACACGCGCAGACGCAGCGCGCCCAGCTTCAGGAGACCATCATGGACGGAAACGCCGGCGGACCCGCCCCCCTCAATGATCCGAAAAAGACCTCGGCGGCACAGCGCTCGCTGATCGGACGGACCAACCGTGACTGGTGGCCGAACCAGATCGCCGTGGACATCCTGCACCAGCAGGGCCGGACCGGCGATCCGATGGGCGAGGGCTTCAGCTATGCCGAGGCGTTCAAGGCGCTGGACCATGCCGCGGTGAAACGCGACCTGACCGCCCTGATGACCGACAGCCAGCCCTGGTGGCCGGCGGACTATGGCCACTACGGCCCCTTCTTCATCCGCATGGCCTGGCACTCGGCCGGCACCTATCGCACGGGCGACGGCCGCGGTGGTGCGGGCGCGGGCCAGCAGCGGTTCGCCCCGCTGAACTCCTGGCCGGACAACGGCAACCTCGACAAGGCGCGGCGCCTGCTGTGGCCGATCAAGCAGAAATACGGGGCCAGCCTGTCCTGGGCCGATCTGATGATCCTGGCCAGCAATGTCGCCATCGAATCGATGGGCGGGCCGGTGTTCGGCTTCGGCGGCGGCCGGGCCGACGTCTGGGAACCCGAGAAGGACGTCTACTGGGGCACGGAGGCGAACTGGGTCGCCGCCGAGGAAACCCGCATCCAGCCCGACAAGGGACTGGAGCTGGAAAGCCCGCTGGCCGCCATCCAGATGGGTCTGATCTATGTGAACCCCGAAGGCCCCGGCGGCGTGCCGGAGGCCCTGCTGTCGGCCCGCGACATCCGCGAGACCTTTGCCCGCATGGGCATGAATGACGAAGAGACCGTCGCCCTGACGGTCGGCGGCCACACCTTCGGCAAGGCCCACGGCGCGGGCGACGCCTCCAAGGTCGGGGTCGAGCCCGAGGGTGCGGACATCGCAAAACAGGGCATGGGCTGGATCTCGACCCATGAGAGCGGGATGGGTGACGACACCATCACCTCGGGCATCGAGGGCGCCTGGACGCCGACGCCGATCCAGTGGGACATGTCCTATTTCGACATGCTGCTGGACCATGAATACGAACTGGTCCGGAGCCCGGCGGGTGCCAAACAGTGGCAGCCGGTCGGCAATCCGCCGGAGACTCTCGCCCCGGCCGCCCATACGCCGGGCAAGCGGGTTCCGACGATGATGACCACCGCCGACATGGCGTTCAAATTCGACCCCGAATACCGCAAGGTGATGGATCGTTTCCGGGCGGATCCCGCCTATTTCGGCGACGCCTTCGCCCGCGCCTGGTTCAAGCTTTGCCACCGCGACATGGGGCCCAAGGCCCGCTACCTCGGGCCGGACGTGCCGGCGGAGGACCTGATCTGGCAGGACCCGATCCCGGCCCATCAGGGACCCTTGATCGGCACGGCCGATATCAAGGCGCTGAAGGACCATATCGCAGCCTCCGGCCTGTCGGTCTCCGAACTGGTGAAGACGGCCTGGGCCTCGGCGTCGACCTATCGCGGCTCGGACCATCGCGGCGGGGCCAACGGCGGCCGCCTGCGTATGGAGCCGCAGCGCAGCTGGGACGTCAACGAACCGGGCGCGCTGTCGAAGGTCCTGCAGACCTATGAGCGGATCAAGGCAGACTCCGGCCTCAACGTCTCGATCGCCGACCTGATCGTGCTGGGCGGCTCGGTCGGGGTGGAACAGGCGGCGAAGGCCGGCGGTCATGCGATCGAGGTTCCCTTCACCCCGGGCCGCACCGACGCCTCGGCCGAACAGACGGACGTTGCGGGCTTCGCCGTGCTGGAGCCCCGTGCCGACGGCTTCCGCAACTATCTGCAGGTCCGCTTCAATGTGCCGACCGAGGAGCTGCTGGTTGACCGGGCCCAGCTGCTGGGCCTGAACGCGCCCGAGATGACGGTGCTGGTCGGTGGCCTGCGCGTTCTGGGTGCCAACCACGGCGGATCGAAGCATGGCGTGCTCACGGACCGTCCGGGACAGCTGACCAACGACTTCTTCGTCCATCTGCTGGACATGCGGACGGCCTGGAACCCGGCCGACGACAGCAGCGACGAGACCTTCGTCGGTTCGGACCGCCAGTCCGGTGCGGCGCGCTGGACGGCGACCCGCGCCGATCTGGTGTTCGGCTCCAACTCGCAGCTGCGGGCCCTGTCGGAAGTCTATGCCTCGGCCGATGCTGGCGCGAAATTCGTCAAGGATTTCGTGGCCGCATGGACCAAGGTCATGAACGCCGACCGCTTCGACCTGGCCTGAGAGAGAGCATCCGGGGCGTATGGCGGCCTGAGCTGAATGGAAGGTTCATCACGACGGACACAACGAAGGCACAACGAGCACGACGGGAGCGGTGGTGGATCACCCAGCGCCGCTTCTTCCGGGGTCATGAGATCGCGGCTTCGCCGCCTTGATTGATCCATGCCCTGGACAAGCGCCGGGATCGTTACCCCGGACCCCGTTGTGACTTTCGTTGTGATCGTTGTGATGAACCTGCTTCCCTTTACGGCATAAGGCCGTCTGATTGACTTTGGCCAAACGATAGCAGGTGCCTATATGTCGGCCGTGCTCCCCACCCTGCGACAGCTCCAGTATCTCAAGCTTCTGGCCGAGCATGCCTCGTTCAGCCGCGCGGCAGAGGCGGCCCATGTCAGCCAGCCGGCCCTGTCGGCCGGGGTTCAGGAGCTGGAGAAGATTCTCGGCGCGCCGGTGGTCGAGCGGACCCGCGGCAACATCCAGCTGACCGCGGTCGGGGCCGAGGCCGTCCGACGCGGCGAGGACGTCCTGGCCCGAACCGAGGACCTGGTCGAGGCGGCGCGCAATGCGGGCAAGCCGCTGTCGGGCCGGTTCCGGCTGGGCGTGATCCCGACGGTCGCCCCCTTTCTCCTGCCCGCGAGACTGCCGGGCGTGAAGGCGGCCTGGCCGGCCCTGCGGCTGTTCATACGCGAGGACCTGACACCGCGGCTGATCGCCGGGCTGAAGTCGGGCCAGCTGGACGCGGCGGTGATCGCCCTGCCCTATTCAGCCCCGGGCATCGACCACGCCCGGATCGGCGATGACGAAATCATGGCCGCAGCCCCCGCCGGTCACCCCCTGGCGGGAACCGGGCCGATTCCGGCCGGGTCGCTGAAGGCCGAGGACCTGATCCTGCTGGAGGACGGCCACTGCCTGCGCGACCATGCCCTGGCCGCGTTCGGAATCGAGCCGCCGCGGGGTGAGGACGTCTTCGCCGCAACCAGCCTGCACACCCTGGTGCAGATGGTCTCGGCCGGGCTGGGCGTCAGCTTCCTGCCCGAGATGGCGGTGCGCGCCGGGCTGGCGGACCTGCCCGGGGTCGTGGTCCGGCCGATCACGGCCCGTGCCCCTCGCCGCGAGATCGTGGTGGCCTGGCGTGCCGGCTCGAGCCGGTCGGCCGAGGCGAGGCTGCTGGCGGATGCCCTCAGGCAGGACTGAGCGTCCGCTTCATTACGACTCCGTAAGGTGCACCGGATTTCGGCCCTGATAGGGTTCGCGCGCCCGCACATGCCGGGCGATCCGGAGCCCTGCCCCATGAAGTCCCGCCTGTTCGCCGCCGCCTCGATCGCCGCCCTGATGATGGCACTGCCCGCCTGCGCCTCCGTCGGAGATGGCTCGAATGCGGCCGGGCCTGCGGCGGCGGTCAGTGAGATGGGGCAGGCCAGTGAAACGGCCGACGCGGTCGTCGTCCCGCCGCTGGGCTTCCAGGAGCGGACCCTGGCGAACGGCCTCCGGGTCTTCACGGCGCGGGACACCTCGACCTCGAACGTCACCGTCCAGGTCTGGTACAAGGTCGGCTCCAAGGACGATCCGCAGGACCGCTCGGGCTTCGCCCACCTGTTCGAACATCTGATGTTCAAGGCGACCGAGAATTTCCCGGACGAGACCTTTGACCGGCTGACCGAGGACGTGGGCGGCAACAACAATGCCTTCACCTCGGACGATGTCACCGCCTATCACGAGACCGTGCCGGCCAATCACCTTGAACGGCTGATCTTCGCCGAGGCCGACCGGCTGGGGTCGCTGGTGGTCAATGAAGCCGTGTTCGAGAGCGAGCGCGACGTGGTCAAGGAGGAGTACCGCCAGGGCGTTCTGGCCAGCCCCTATGGCCGGCTGTTCAGCCTGTTCGTGCCGGCGACCGTCTATCAGGACCATCCCTACCGCCGCTCGACCATCGGCTCGATCGAGGACCTCGACGCCGCGACCATCGAGGACGTGCGCCGCTTCCACGCCACCTACTATCGCCCGGACAATGCCTATCTGATCGTGTCGGGCAATTTCGACCAGGGTCAGCTGGACGGCTGGATCGACCGCTATTTCGGACCCCTGACCAATCCGGACCGCGCCCTGCCCGCCAATGATGTGCGCGAGCCCGAGCCGACCGGCCCGCGCGAGGCCACCTTCCACGCCCCGAACGTGCCCCTGCCCGCCGTGGTGCTGGCCTGGCCGACCGTACGCTATGACCATCCCGACCGGGCGGCCCTGACCGTGCTGGACGGCATATTGTCGACCGGGGAGTCCAGCCGCCTGTACCGGTCGCTGGTTTATGATCAGCAGCTGACGGCCCAGACCAGTTCGAGTCTGGACGCCAGCCAGCAGGCCGGGGCCCTGACCGCCTATGCCATCATGGCTGAAGGCCGGACGCCCGAGGAAGGCCTGGCGGCCCTGCGCGCCGAAGCGGCCCGCCTGCGTGACGCGCCGGTCACCGAAGCCGAACTGGCCGAGGCCAAAAACGAACTCGTCGCCTCGGCCCTGCGCCAGCGCGAGACGGTCGAGGACCGCGCCAATGCGCTGGGCTGGTCACTGATCAACACCGGAAACGCCGCGGCGGCCGACCGCGAGATCGCCGACCTCCAGGGCGTGACCGCCGCCGACATCCAGCGGGTGGCGCGACGCTATCTGACGGACCAGCGCAGCATCGCCATCCGCTATCTGAACGCCGATTACGCCAACCCCGCGACCGTGCAGGCCGTCAATGTCACGGCCCCGGTCACGGTCGCCGACCTGGCACCGGTCGGCCGGATCTTCGAACTGCTGCCCGAGGACCAGCGCGAGCCCCTGCCGCAGCCCGGTGCCGCCGTCGAGCCGGCCACCCCGGCCATCCAGTCCTTCACCCTGGCCAACGGTCTGGAGGTCTTCGTCGCCCGCAAGCCGGGCCTGCCGCTGGTCTCGGCCCGCCTCAGCCTGCCCGCCGGTTCAGCCCATGACCCCTCGGGCAAGGCGGGGGTGGCCAATATGACCGCCGCCCTGCTGACCCAGGGCGCGGACGGCCGGTCGGCTCCCGAGATCGCGGCGCAGATCGAGCAGCTGGGGGCCGACATCGGCGCCTCCTCGGGCGCGGACTTCACCACCATCTACGCCAATGCCCCGGCCGACGTCTTCCCGCAGGCGATGGAGATCCTCGCCGACCTGGCCCGCCGCCCCGACTTTGCCGGAGAGGAACTCGAGCGCCAGCGCGATCAGGCGCTGGACGGTCTGCGCATCCAGCTCAGCTCGCCCGGCCCGGTCGGGTCGGCCGCCGTGGCGCGTGTGGTCTATGGCGATGCGCCCTATGGCGCACCCGGCGGAGGGACGCTGAGCTCCCTGCCGGCCCTGACCCGCGAGGATGTGGTCGCCTTCCACACCGGCCGCTATTCGCCCGTCGGAGCCAAGCTGGTCTTCTCGGGCGACATCACCGCCGATCAGGCCCGCGCCCTGGCCGAACAGACTTTCGGGGACTGGAATGCCTCGGCGGCCGCCCCCGCAATCGCGGCCCGCGCCGGCGCGGCGCCACCGCCCCGCGTGGTGGTCATCGACCAGCCCGGTGCCGGTCAGGCCGCCGTATTCGTCGCCCGGCGCAGCATCGCGCGCGATAATGCGGACTATTTCCCCCTGACCCTGGGCAACACCCTGCTGGGCGGCAGCTTCACCTCGCGCCTCAACCAGGAGATCCGCATCAAGCGCGGCCTCAGCTACGGCACCCGTTCTGGCCTGGGCGTGCGGCTGGATACCGGGGCCTTCACCGCCTCGGCCCAGACCCGTAATGATGCGGCCGTCGAGGTCGCCGGCCTGATCCTGGCCGAACTGACCCGGCTGGCCACGACCCTGCCGACCGGGAGCGAAATGACCACCCGTCAGGCCATCCTGACCGGCGCCTTCGGCAGTTCGCTGGAGACGGTCGACGGCCTGGGGTCCCTGGTCGCCGGTCTGGCGCTCTACGACCTGCCCATGAGCGATCTGGCGGCCTATGCGGGCCGGGTGCGGGCGATCACCCCCGAACAGGTCCAGGCCGCCTTCGCCGAACACCTGCCGGCGTCCGAAGCCAGCCTGGTGATCGTGGGCGATGCCGCCACCTTCATCGAGGCGCTGCGGGCCAGTTATCCGAACGTCGAGGTTATTCCCCTGACCGGGCTGAACCTCGACTCGGCAACCCTGCAGTAGGGCTCAGACCGCCAGGCAAACGACCTGGGCCACCCGGAGCTCGCGGCGCAGGTCGTCGGCGACGAGGCCGTAGTTATCGACCGTGATGAAACGCCGGGTCAGGGGCTCGTCGGCCTTCTGCACGCCCCGGATCGCGGGGCCGAAGGTGTCGGGCGCGGTGGTGTAGATCCGGCCCCGTCGCGGGCTTTCGGCGATGGTCACCCCGATGGCCCGGCCCTGACGGTCCAGAACCGGCGCACCGGACAGGCCGGCCAGGGTGCCGCCCAGGCCGTCGGTACGGCCGACCTCGGCCCAGGCCAGCACCGGCTCGTCACGCTGTCCCCGACCCCGGACCTGCAGCGTCTCGCGGCCGAGCAGGCGGGAGGCGACCTCGCCGGCCTGCGCCTGGGGGAAGCCCGGATGGAACCCCCGCTGGCCGGAGCGCAGCTCATGCGTGGCCAGCACCGGGACAGCGTCGGGTCCGCCACGGGTCAGCAGGACCGCAATGTCGGCGCGGGAGGCCAGCCGGACATCGGCGGCGACGGCCCGGCCGCCGCCGACCAGAATGGCCGGGCGACGGCAGCCCTCGACCACATGGCGGGCGGTCACCCAATAGCCGTCACGCGAGATCGAAAAGGCCGTTCCCGAGCTGGGCTGGAAGGGAATATCCGGCGCATTGACCGTGACGGCCGGATCGAACGGGGTGATCGGACCCAGCAGCGCACCCTCGACCTCGTCCGGCGGAGGCGGTGCCGGAGGCGCGTCAGCATTCTCCCTCAGCCGCAAGGACCAGATGACGAGGGCCGCGACGACTGCGGAATAGAGGATCCAGTCGGGAATACGCATCAGCTTCGAGGGTCGAAAGCCAGGGTGCGGGTGGCCCGGTCATCGGGTTGGGGCGAAGCAGGCATGATCGTCGCTCCGGACCTCTCCGCTCTGCGCACGCGACCCATCTCCCTCATCCGGCAACCCTATCCCGTCAGGGCGGCGGCGAGGATCAGGGCGGTCGCGAGCTTGGCACCGACCAGGAGAACGGCCGCCGCGATCTCACCCTCGCGGATTCGCTGGGGCAGGCCGGTCAGGAGCATGTCGACCAGCCGAAACGCCAGCAGTTGCAGCACCACGGTCGCGACGCCCCACAGGACGATATCCTTGATCGAGGTCGAGACGCTGAGGCTGACCGCCAGCGGGATCGCCAGGCCCAGGAGCACGCCGGAAAAGGCTACGGCCGCCGCGGCATTGCCGTCGCGGATCAGGGATATCTCCCTCCACGGCGTAAACAGGGCGTAGAGCGTCGCGCCCGCAGCCAGCAGGGCCAGCGTCACGCCCAGGTGCGCCAGGGTCGTTGGAAACCCGGTCGCAAAGGCCTGGACCTCGGCGCTTTCGAGCAGGGTGGTGAGGGACGAGGAGTCCATGATTGTCCGGTTGCAAGAGCCCCGGAACGATTGCCCGGTTTTCGCCCCAATCCGCAAGAGGAGCCAGGACACAGTTGGTGAAGAAGTGTGTCGGAAGGAGTGGCTAGTGGTTAGTGGTTAGTGGCTGGCCGGCGGTTGCGCAGCCGCGCGGACCGCGCCGCCCTTCCGCCGTCAGAGCAGCGGCAATCACTAACCACTAACCACTAGCCACTCCCTTCAGGCGGCTTCCGCCGCCGCCTTGCGTGCCACCGAGGCCCGGACCTTTTCGCTTTCGGACTTGAGCTGGCCGCAGGCGGCGAGGATGTCGCGGCCGCGGGGGGTGCGGATCGGGCTGGCATAGCCGGCCTTGTTGAGGATGGCCGCAAACCGCTCGATCGTCTTCCAGTCCGAACACTCATAGTCCGTGCCGGGCCAGGGGTTGAACGGGATCAGATTGACCTTGGCCGGAATGCCCTCGATCAGCTTGACCAGGGCGCTGGCCTCTTCGGGGCTGTCGTTGACGCCCTTCAGCATGACGTATTCGAAGGTCACCCGCCGGGCATTGGAGATGCCCGGATAGGCGCGGATGCCCGCCATCAGCTCGGCCAGGTCGTATTTCCTGTTCAGCGGCACCAGCACGTCGCGCAGGGGGTCGTTGGTGGCGTGCAGGCTGATCGCCAGCATGGCCTGGGTGCGGGTACCCAGCGGCTCCAGCATCGGCACCACGCCCGAGGTCGAGACAGTGATCCGCCGCCGCGACAGGGCGATGCCCTCATTGTCCGAGATGATGTCGATGGCGTCGGCGACATGGTCCAGATTGTAGAGTGGCTCGCCCATGCCCATGAAGACGATGTTCGACAGGCGACGGTCTTCCTTGGGCGACGGCCACTCCTCGAGGTCGTCGCGGGCCACCTGGACCTGGGCCACGATCTCGGCGGCGGTCAGGTTGCGGACCAGCTTCTGGGTGCCGGTGTGGCAGAAGGTGCAGTTCAGGGTGCAGCCGACCTGCGAGGACACGCACAGGGCCCCGGCGCGGCCGACGTCCGGGATGTAGACGGTTTCGATCTCGATACCCGGCGCGGTGCGGATCAGCCATTTGCGGGTGCCGTCCTGCGAGACCTGGCGTTCGACGATCTCGGGCCGGGCCAGGGTGAAGGCGGCGGCCAGTTTCGCCTGGGTATCCTTGGCCACATTGCTCATGGCGGCGAAGTCGGTAACGCCGAAATGGTGGATCCAGCCCCAGACCTGCGAGGCGCGCATCTTGGCCTTTTCCGGCGGGCAGATGTCGGCGTCGATCAATGCTTGACGCAGGCCCGCGCGCGTCAGACCGGAGAGGTTGACGAGGGCCGCCGGCTTGGCGGCGGACGTGCGGGAAAGGTCGAGCGTCAGGCTCAAGGCAGCATCCTGTCGGCGCGGGAGGGGCGGCTTATACCACAGATCGGGCAGGATTTAAGGCTGACATCCTGATCCTTCTCCCATTGGGAGAAGGTGGCGCGCAGCGCCGGATGTGGGTCGGCTGTGAGAAGCGGCGAAGCCGCCCTCCGGCGGTCGACCCACACCCTTTCGCGCAAGGACGACGGCTCCGCCGTCGTGCGCTCAAGCCCTCTCCCAATGGGAGAGGGTCAGTGTTCGGCGCCCTCCACCACATCGATCCGGTCGTCATCCAGACCGAAATGGTGGCCGATTTCGTGGATCAGGACGTGGGCGATGATCTCGGACAGGCCGACGTCGCCCCGTTCGCACCATTCGTCGAGGATGGGGCGGCGATAGAGGAAGATACGCGAGGGTTCGGCCGCGGGACCGAGCGAGTCCCGGCCGCCCAGATCGACGCCGTGATAGAGGCCGGTCAGTTCGAACGGGTCCTCCATGCCGAAGCCGGCCAGAATCTCCTCGTCGGCGAAGTCATCGATCCGGATCACAACCTCGCCCGCCAGCGACCGGAACGGTTCGGGCAGGGCGTCGAAGGCCTCGCGCGCCAGCCGGGCGAAGTCGTCGAGGGAGGGGGCGGATTGGTCGGTCCAGGTGGGGGGCATCGGGCCAGACTGAGTGGTTGGTGGTTAGTGGCTAGTGGTTGGCCGGCGCCTGCGGAGCTGATGAGGCGGCGTCACCCTTCCGCAGGCCGTGAAGCTGCAATCACCAATCACTAGCCACTAACCACTCGCCACTCCAACCCCTCGCCTCACGCCCCTCATGCGGTATGGTTACCGAATCACGTCGCGGGAGCTGACACGACACCATGGCCGAGGCCGACATCGCCTATGTCGCGACCGCGGGTGCCGCGGGGCTGGCCCTGGCCCTCAGCGCCTGGGCCGCGCGGCTGCGTGGGCGGTTGGCCGCGCGCAATCAGGTGGCGGAGACGGCCCTGGCGGCGGCTTTGGTTGATCTGGCCGATCGCGACGGGGCACTGGCGGCCTTTGAGGATGTGCGTCTGGCCCTGACGCCCGATGGACAGACCCGGCGGCTGGGGTCGCCCCAGGCCTGGGCAGCCCTGACCCGTGAACTCGGCGGCGACGAAGACCACGCGCGTGACCCCGGCCTGGTCGTGCTGGACGCCGCGCGGCGGGCGGCGGGACCGCGGCTGGATGCCCTGATCGACCAGGGTGAGGCCTTTGACGCCGTGCTGGAAGGGTCCGGCGGGGCCTGGTCGGTCGAGGGCCGGTCCTCGGCGGGGGCGGCCTGGCTGAGGCTGTCGCGGCTCGGGCTGGTCGGCACGGCCACCGAGAGCGGTCTGAGCCTGCTGGCGGATTCCTATCCGGCGCCGACCTGGATCACCGACGCAGCCGGTCGGCTGGCCTGGGCCAACAAGGCCTGGCTGACCGAGATGAAGGCCGACAGCGTCGAACAGGCGCGCGAAAAGGGACTGAGCTTCGACCGTGGCGCCGACGCCATTGTCGCCGAGGCCGGCCGGACCCACCGGCATCAGGACGGCTTCCGCTGGACGACCGGTGGCGGACGGCGCCGCGCCTGGCGGATTGTCGCCGAGCCGGTCCAGGGCGGGGCCGGGACCGTTCTGGCCTTCGCCCTCGACATGACCGAGGCCGAAGAGACGCGCGACACCCTGCGTCGCCATGTCGAGGCCCATGACGAGACGCTGAACCATCTGGCCGACGCCGTGGCCATCTTCGGCCCGTCCAAGCGGCTGGCCTTCCACAACACCGCCTTCCAGACGCTGTTCAACATAGACCCCGCCTGGCTGGATGAGCGCCCGACCCATGCCGAACTGCTGGACCGGCTACGCCAGCGCCGGCTGCTGCCCGAGGTCATCGACTACGCCGGATGGAAGGCGAAGGAGCTGGACTTCTACGGCGCCCCGGCGGCCGCGCCGGACGACAGCTGGTCCCTGCCGGACGGCCGGACCCTCAGGGTCGTGCGCCAACCCCATCCGCTGGGCGGGGTGCTGCTGCTGTTCTCGGACATCACCGACGAGCTGAAGCTGCGCAGCCGGTTCAATGCCCAGATCCAGGTCCAGACCGCGACCCTCGACAAGCTCAATGACGCCGTGGCCGTGTTCGGCTCGGACGGGCGGCTGCGGCTGCACAATGAGGCCTTTGACGCCTTCTGGGGCGTGACGGGCGAGGCCCTGGCGGCAGCCGGAGATTTCGACGCGGTCGCGGCCCTGTGCCAGTCAACCATGCCGGATCCTGCCCTTTGGCTGGGGCTGAAGGCGCGGGTCGCCGACCCGGATCCCGAAAGCCGGGTGCCGATCGCCGGTGAGGGCAAGACCACCGACGGCCGCATCGCCTCCTGGCTGACGCGCCCCCTGCCGGACGGGGCGACCCTGGTGGCCTTTTCCGACATCACCGCCCGGCGCGGTCTCGAACAGGCCCTGGCCGCCAAGGCCCAGGCGCTGGAGGAATCGACGGCGCTGAAGCGCGAGTTTGTGGGCAGTGTCTCCTATGAGCTGCGCACCCCCCTGACCACCATCGTCGGCTATTCGGAGCTGCTGGAGATGCAGGCCGACCTGCCCGATCGCAGCCGCCAGCATGCCGGTGCCATCCGCGTCGCCGCCAGCCAGCTGGCCAGTTCGATCGATGATGTGCTGGACATGGCCCAGATCGACGCCGGCGAGATGGAGTTGCAGCTCGGCGATGTGCGGGTGCACGATCTGCTGGAGGCCGCCGCCGGGCGTATCCAGGCCCGGATCGAGTCGCGCGGGGCTCGCCTGACGGTCGACAGCCCCGACGGTCTGCGGGCCATCCGTGCCGACGCCCAGAGGATCGGTCAGGCCCTCGATCATCTTCTGGATAACGCCGCCCGTGCCGTATCGGAGGGCGGGGCGGTGACCCTGGCCGCCGAGGCCTCGGCAACGGAGATCCGCATCCGGGTCGAGGACACGGGTCGGGGCATCCCCTATCACCTGCAGGCCCACGTCTTCGACCGGTTCGTCCGGCGCGAGCGGGGCGGACCGGGCGTCGGCCTGGCCCTGGTCAAGGCCCTCGTCGAACTGCACGGCGGCTGGGCCGAGGTCGTGAGCGAACCCGGCAAGGGCGCGGCCTTCATCCTGCACCTGCCGCTGGAGGCCGCAGGCGTGGCGGCGGCACCGGAGTTGCGGCTGGGGTGAGGGCTTGGGGCTTGGGGCTTGGGGCTTGGGGCTTGGGGCTTAGGGCTTAGGGCTTAGGGCTTAGGGCTTAGGGAAGTCTCAACCCGCAAGAGCCGTAGTGCCTTTCGAAATGTTTGGCTGGCCATTGTCCCTGACCCAAGCCCTAAGCCCTAAGCCCTAAGCCCCAAGACCTGCTTCCTGGACCCACCATGGCCAAACCCCTCAAGACCGCCCTGATCTACGATTTCGACGGCACCCTGGCGCGCGGGAACATGCAGGAGGTCACCTTCATTCCGTCGATCGGCATGGGGATCGGCGACTTCTGGGGGGCGGCGGACAGGCTGACGCGCGAAGCCGACGGCGACAACATCCTGATGTATATGCAGCTGATGCTGAAACAGGCGCGCGAGAACAATGCGCCGATCACGCGCAAGCTGCTGGCCGAGCACGGCGAGGATGTGAAACTGTTCGACGGCCTGAAATCCGACCTGACCGGTACGGGCTGGTTCGAACGCATCAATGCCATGGGCGAGCGATACGGGCTGGATATCGAGCACTACATCATCTCGGCAGGCCTCGAGGAGATGATCGAGGGCTGTCCGATCCGGCCGGAGTTCCGGCACGTCTTTGCCTCCAAATTCGTCTACGACGACCACGGCGTCGCGATCTGGCCGGCGGTCGGTGTGAACTATACGACCAAGACCCAGTATCTGTTCCGCATCAACAAGGGTGTGCTGAACCACTGGGAGCACGAGAAGATCAACCGGTTCATGGCCGACGACGACCGGCCGGTGCCGTTCGAACGGATGATCTTCCTCGGCGACGGCGACACCGATGTGCCGACCATGAAGATGATGCACACCAAGGGTGGCTATTCGATCGCGGTCTATGACCCGCGCAACTCCGAGCGCGACCAGCAGAAGATCTATGGTCTCATTTCGGAGGACCGGGTCAATTTCGTCGCCGCCGCCGACTATCGCGAAGGCTCGGCCCTGGACCTGATCGTCAAGGGCCTGATCGGCCGGATCGCCATCACGGCCGGGACGGTTCCGGACGTTCTCTGATCAGGAAGCCGGCGGTCAGATCGCGTTCAGCGGCAGTTTGAGGAACCGTTTGCCCGAGGGCCCGGGCGGCGGCAGGATCCACGGGTGGGTGCCAATGCCGTCCCCGGACGTCGGCTGTTCGCGGGACTGATCCTGATCGTCGCCGTCTATGTGGCGATCAAGGCGCTGACGGCAGTCTAGCGCCCGCCCGCCCGCAACCACGCCGCCCGGGCATCTGAGAGGCGCGAGGGGACCAGACCCCGCAGGGAGGCCTGGCCGATGCGTTTGAGTCCGGCCTCGATACCCTTCTGCCAGGCCACCTGCGCCTCGATCGCAAGGCCTTGATCGATATCGATGACCACGACCACCTTCGGAAGGAGCAGGTCCCGGTCCAGCCGGATACGGCCGCCCTGGGCCGACCGATCGATCATCACGCAAGGCGTCTCGAAGCCGGGCGCGAGCACCAGACCCCGCTCATTGGTGGGCGAGCGCAGCTCGAAACGACGGTCCGGAGGAGTGTTCATTCGCCCATAGAGCCCGGCAGATGGTTTCGATCCAGTTTCACCATGACATCGGCCTTCACGCCACCGTCCAGCATGCGCCGGGTGATGCGTTCGAAATACTGGATGAAACCGGCCAGACGCACGCGTTCGGCGGGAGGCAGGTCGGCGGGCGCGATGCCCAGCAGATCGGCCTCCTGCTGGCATCGCCAGTCCAGCACCACATCGAACGACGGTGCGTGAAGGAACAGGACCGCATCGAACCGGGCGACGAAATCGGCATAAGGCCCGCCGACGAAGCCGTTGACGGCGCGCCGCCAGCGGCCGTCCGGATCTTGATCCGTCTCGAGGGCGTTGACGGGGACGGCCAGGGCCGCGGCCTCTTCCGGCAGGGCCCCGAGACACCAGGCGTCGATCAGGATCGCCGAGGGCCGGCCCCGGAAGACGCGCCAGTCAGCGACCGGCCGCCGGTCGTCGCCGCGCTTGTCGAAATCGGGGATGAAGGTCTCGTCGTCCGGCCCGGCCGCGGACAGGGTGTCGATCAACTGTTGCAGCAGGCCGAGGTCATGCGTTCCCGGCGGACCCCGGGTGACGAACAGCGGATGGACCTCGCGCGCCATGGCCTCGCGTTCGGCGCGGGTCAGATAGACGTCGTCGATCGAGATCTGGGCCGCCCCGAACCGGTCGGCAGCGGCACGGGCCAAAGTGGTCTTGCCGGAGCCCTGCGCCCCGACGATGGCGATCAGAGGTGGGCGATCGTCCGGACCGTCGGCGATCAGCCGGCCGATCCGATCGACGAGGTCAGGATTGGCCTGGCCCATGGCCGCGGCTCAGTGCTGGCTTTCGGGCAGGCGCACGATCAGGCCGTCCAGATCGTCGGTGACCCGGATCTGGCAGGACAGGCGGCTGTTCGGCTGGACGTTGTCAGCGAAGTCCAGCATCGACTCCTCCATGGCCGAGGGCCGCCCGGTTTCGGCGGCGAAGGCCTGGTCGACATAGACATGGCAGGTGGCGCAGGCGCAGGCACCGCCGCAGTCGGCGTCAATGCCGGGGACATTGTTGCGAACCGCGCCCTCCATGACGGAAAGGCCGGTCTTGACCTCGACGACATGTTCGCGGCCGTCGTGTTCGATGTAGGTGATCTTCGCCATGTCGCGCCTATAGCGGTCCATTCTTCGCCGCGAAAGCGGCAACCGGTTGGCATTCAGGGTTCATCACGGCGAACACAACGGAGGCACAACGCGCACGACGGCAGTGGCGCAGGACCCGTCGTGTTCGTCGTGGAAACGCTGTGCCCGTTGTGATGAACCCGCTTCGCGGGCTACGCCGCTTCCGTCTTCTTCCGCCCCGGAGCGACCATCAGCTTCTTGGTCTTGGCGATCGCCTCGGCCGGGTTCAGGCCCTTGGGGCAGACCTGGGCGCAGTTCATGATGGTGTGGCAGCGGTAGAGTTTGAACGGATCCTCGAGGTCGTCGAGCCGCTTGTCCGTGGCGTCATCGCGGCTGTCCGCGATCCAGCGGTAGGACTGCAGCAGGGCCGCGGGGCCGAGGTATTCCGTCTGGTTCCACCAGTAGCTCGGGCAGGAGGTCGAGCAGCAGGCGCACAGGATGCATTCGTACAGGCCGTCCAGCTTGGCGCGGTCTTCCGGCAGCTGGATTCGCTCCTTCTCCGGGTCCGGTTCGTCGGACTGGAGATACGGCTGGATCGAGTCGTACTGGGCATAGAACAGGGTCAGGTCCGTCACCAGATCCTTGACCACCGGCTGGTGCGGCAGGGGGGCGATGGAAATGGTCGAGGAGGAACACTCCTCCCAGCCCTTGGTGCAGGCCAGGGTATTGCGGCCGTCGATGTTCATCGAGCAGGAGCCGCAGATGCCCTCGCGGCACGAGCGCCGGAAGGTCAGGGTCGGGTCGATCTCGTTCTTGATGTGGATCAGGGCGTCCAGCAGCATCGGGCCGTGATCGTCAGCCGAGATCTCGAACGTGTCCCAGCGCGGGTCGGCGTCGACCTCGGGGTCATAGCGATAGACCTTGTAGGTCTTGACGTTCTTCGCGCCCTTGGCGGCCTTGTGGACCTTGCCGCGCGTGGGCCTGGAGCCCTTGGGGAGAGTCAGCTGGACCATCAGTACACCCGTGTCTTGGGCTCAATGTAATCGATGTCTTTCGACATCGTGTAGTTGTGGACCGGACGGTAGTCGATCTTCACCGCCTCACCCGGCGTCTTCCAGGACAGGGTGTGTTTCATCCACTCGGCGTCGTTGCGGTCCGGATAGTCCTCGCGGGCGTGGGCTCCGCGGCTCTCGGTCCGGTTCAGGGCGCTCTCGATGGTCACCAGGGCCTGGTCGATCAGATTGTCGTATTCGAGGGTCTCGACCAGATCGGTGTTCCAGATCAGGCCGCGATCCGTGGTCTTGATGTCGGCGCCGGCGGCGTGGATGGCGCGCAGCTTGGCCGTCCCCTCCTCCAGCGTCTTGCCGGTGCGGAAGACCGCCGCGTCGGACTGCATGGCACGCTGCATGTCGATGCGCAGCTTCGACGTCGGGGTCGAGCCACTGGCGTGGCGGAAGCGGTCGAGGCGGGCCAGGTGGCCGTCCGTGGTCGAGGCCGGGGCGTCCGGCACCTTCGAGGCCTTGTCCACCACCTCGCCGCAGCGCAGGCCGGCGGCGCGACCGAAGACGACCAGATCGGTCAGGCTGTTGGAGCCGAGACGGTTGGCCCCGTGCACCGAAACGCAGGCCGCCTCGCCCACCGCCATCAGGCCGGGGACGACGGTATCGGCATTGTCGCCGACCTTGGTCAGGACCTCGCCGTGATAGTTCGTCGGGATGCCGCCCATATTGTAGTGGACGGTGGGCAGGACCGGGATCGGGGCCTTGGTCACATCGACGCCGGCGAAGATTTTCGCGCTCTCGGAAATGCCCGGCAGCCGCTCGTGCAACACGGCCGGATCGAGATGGTCGAGGTGCAGGTGGATGTGGTCCCTGTTCGGGCCCACGCCACGGCCCTCACGGATTTCGATGGTCATGGAGCGTGAAACCATGTCGCGCGGGGCCAGGTCCTTCACGGTCGGCGCATAGCGCTCCATGAAGCGCTCGCCCTCGGAATTGGTCAGATAGCCGCCCTCGCCGCGGGCCCCCTCGGTGATCAGGCAGCCGGCGCCGTAGATGCCGGTCGGGTGGAACTGGACGAATTCCATGTCCTGCAGCGGCAGGCCGGCGCGCAGCACCATGGCATTGCCGTCGCCGGTGCAGGTGTGGGCGCTGGTGGCCGAGAAATAGGCACGGCCGTAGCCGCCGGTGGCCAGGATCACCAGTTTGGCGCGGAAGCGGTGCAGGGTGCCGTCATCGAGCTTGAGCGCGGTCACGCCGGTGCAGGCACCGTCCTGCATGATCAGGTCCAGGGCGAAATACTCGATGAAGAACTCGACCTCGCGGCGCACCGACTGGCCGTAGAGGGTGTGCAGGATGGCGTGACCGGTGCGGTCGGCGGCGGCGCAGGTGCGCTGCACCGGGCCCTCGCCGAAATTGCGGGTCATGCCGCCGAAGGCACGCTGGTAGATCTTGCCCTCTTCGGTGCGCGAGAAGGGCACGCCCCAGTGCTCCAGCTCGTAAACCGCCTTGGGCGCGTTGCGGACCAGATATTCGATGGCGTCCTGGTCACCCAGCCAGTCCGACCCCTTGACGGTGTCGTACATGTGCCACTGCCAGGAATCCTCGCCCATATTGCCGAGCGAGGCGGAGATACCACCCTGGGCCGCGACCGTATGGGAGCGGGTCGGGAAGACCTTGGAAACACAGGCGACCTTCAGCCCCTGCTGGGCCGCGCCGAGGGCGGCACGAAGGCCCGAGCCGCCCGCGCCGACGACGACGACGTCATAGGCGTGATCGACAAATTCATAAGCAGCCATAAGCCGTCAGATCCCGAAGCCGGCAGGCAGGGGCGCGGAGCCCAGGGCCAGCCGTACGATAAAGAAGACACCCGCCGCCGCGATGACGAGGCAGAACAGGCCGATCAGGCCCAGCAGCGCACCGCGGGAGCCCGGCTTGTGGATATAGTCGTCGACGATGACCTTCAGCCCCATCTGCATATGCCAGACGCTGACCAGAAGGGTGACGGCCAGAAGGACGGCGTTCACCGGCGCGCGGAACCAGTCGAGGGCGGCGTCATAGCCGGCACCCGACAGGGTGTAGCCGGTCCACAGACCCCAGAGGGTCAGGGGCACCAGGATCAGGGACGACAGGCGTTCGGCGGTCCATTCCCCGGCCCCGTGGCGCTCGGAGACCTTGACGCCCTTGATGTAGGTCTTGGTGGCGCGGCTCACAGTCCGACCCTCCCCGAGGCGAACAGGACGGCCCAGAAGCCGACAGCGATGACGACGCCGCCGATCATCGAGGCCCAGGACAGGGCGTCGGCGGTCTTCGGCGACAGGCCACGGCCGGCATCCCAGATCAGGTGGCGAACGCCACCGGCCAGGTGCAGGCACAGGGCGAGGGTCAGGCCGAACCAGACGAACAGGCCGAGCGGCGCGCTCATCCAGCCGGTGAAGGTGGCATAGGCTTCAGGCCCGAACGCCAGGGCCAGCAGCCAGGCGAAAACCACCACCGCCCCGACCGACAGGGCCCCGCCCGTCATGCGGTTGAGGATCGAGGCCGCCATGGTCACATGCCAGCGCCAGACCTGCAGATGCGGCGACAGCGGGCGGACACGGCCGTTGGGCTGGACCAGGAAACGGCCGGTCGCATCGCCGGTCGGGTCGCTGGAGGCGTCACCCGGAAGAGGAGAGGTCGACATATTGCGAATGGTTCTCAGAAACCTGAGCGAATTCAGCCGCTCGAAACGTGTGATCAGGGTTTAGTCAGCGAGGCGGCGGGGGTCAACGAAGCGCTGGCCTGTGCGACATATGTAGCCAACAATTCGCATTGGGGATGCAGGCCCTTTGTCATTCGGACCGTTTCGCGGCAGTCTGGACCCATGTCGGGCTTGTTCCTCCTCGCCTTCGCCGGCCTGCTGACCCAGGAGTCCGCGCCGCAGCCGTCCACCCGGGCCACCTACCAGCCGCCGGTGGTCCGCCCGTTCGAGCCCGGCCGTGATTTCGGGGGTGAACAGGCGCAGGGCGACAGGGCCGCCGAGCTGTTCCGCCGGCCTCTGGAAGCGCCGGTCCGGGTCGAAGCCTATGCCCGGTCCTATGAGTTTACGCCGGACGATACGGAGGTCGCCTATGAACAGGGCGTCGCCTCCGCCGAGAGCCGCGCCGATCAGGGTGCCGGGCGGCTGGACGGAGCCTGGCAGCTTGTGGATGGGTCGGGACAGCGGCTCTACGACCTGATCCTGATCGATCCCGGATCCGGGTCCATCGAGGGCGGCTGGCGCGGCCCGGGAGGGCGGGGGGCGGCGACCTCGGACGGCGTGACCCTGACACTGGAGGGTGTCGGCACGTTGAGGCTGGAGCCAGCCGGAAATGGCTGGCGCGGGGCGTGGACGGTCGGCGGCGAGACCGGTCCGGCGAGCCTTATCCGCCCGAACTGAGCCGGATGCGCGACACGGCCGCCTGGAGACCGCCGGCGCCGTAGGGCACGGCGGTGCCTCGCCCCCAGACCGGATCAGGCCACTGGCCGTCGTCGTGACGGCGCCCGACGACATGGACATGCAGCTGGGCCGTGACATTGCCGAGGGCGGCGACGTTCAGCTTCTGCACCGGCCGTCCGGCCGCCTGACCCAGTTCACGCACCCTCTCTCCGGCAAGGACGACCTCGTCCATCAGGACCGCGCGTTCGGCGGCGGTCAGATCCTCGATCTCGTGCAGACCGGCGCGACGCGGGATCAGGATCAGCCATGGAAAACGGGCGTCGTCCTGCAACCGCACCTGACACAGGGGCCAGTCGCAGACGATTACGGAACCGGCCTCGAAGGCGGGATCGGCTTTGAACGGCGCGGTCATCCCCTTCGGTCGCCCGGCGGCGGCGACGGGTCAAGCGGTACGGTTCAGTTCAGCGCATAGGCCACGCAGACGCGGTCGGTCAGTTCGCCCATCGGCGGCTGGAACGCCAGCCGGGCAGCCTCGATCTGGGCCCCGGAAGCGGCCCTGGCGGGCTAGTGACCGTCCAGACGGTCACCGAGCCGGCGGAACTGTTCGGTCATGACGCCGTCGATGGCATCCGCCATGGCCCCGGTTCCGGGCCCGTTGACCACAAAGGTCCAGCGCAGCACCCGCTCGCCGCCTTCGGCCGGATCGGCCCAGGTCATGGTCAGGACAGCGTCGGCGCCCATGCCCTGCAAGGGGCCGAACGGTGCGTCGAAACGCACCATGCGGCGCCCGGGCCAGACCATGACGACCTCGGCGTGCTTCACCCCGCCGCCCGGCAAGGATTCGCACCAGCAGCCGCCGGGAATCATGTCCAGCCGGATGTTGGCGGCGTCGCCGGAATAGGTGTGATCGCTGCTCCACCAGCCCGACGGCATGGCCACAGTCTCCAGCACCGTGTCCGGCCCGGCCCGGACGGGCCGCTCGAAGCCGAGGGTGAAGCCGTTGTCCGTCCGCGCCCGGACCTCGGCCGAGACACCGGTCGCGAACAGGGCCAGCACAAGGCCGGTCGACAGGATCTTGAGCATCGATGGTCCTCCCTGACCAAATGGGCGGTCGTCAGGCTGACCCTGTCAAGCCGGGGCGAAGGTCAGGGGCGCGCCCCAGAATTGGCTGACCAGATCGGATTGCGGCCCCGCCTTGCCGCTGGTCAGGAAATCACGCCGCCCCGAGCCGCCGAGATCATACTCGGGGTGACGCTCGAAATAGCGGGCGAGGGCGTCGGCGACGGCGGTCGGCTGGTGGATCACCGGTGTGCCGGGCGGCAGGGCGGCGGCGAACAGGTCGGCCACGATCTCATAGTGGGTGCAGCCGAGAATGGCCTGGTCCGGATGACGACCGATGCGGCGGCGCAGGGCATCGACATGGTCGTCGACCACCACCTTGAGCTCCTCGGCCGGGGCCCCGAGCTCGATCAGGCCGGCGAGGCCCGGGCAGGGCTCGGAGAAGACGGCCAGATCCTCGCGCCGCTTGTCGATCTCGATCTCATAGACCCGGCTCATGGCCGTGGCGGCCGTGCAGAAGACGCCGGTCACATCGATGGCCTCGACCTTGTCACCATGACGCTCGGCCTCATAGTCCCAGGGCATGCCGGTCGCGGCCTCGATGGTCGGGACGATAATGCCCAGGACATTGATCGGTCGACCGTGCCGGGCGCGGGCCTCGGGCACCCAGGTCTGCTGCAGGCGACGCAGGGCAATGGCCGAGGCGGTATTGCAGGCCAGGACGATGACATTGGCCCCGGACTCGAACAACCGCTCACAGCCGGCGCGGGTCAGGTCGACGATCTCCTCGCCCCCGCGCCCGCCATAGGGGGCGTTGGCCTGGTCGGCCAGATAGACGAAATCCCGGTCTGGGAACCGTCGCGTCAGTTCGCGGTGGACCGTGAGGCCGCCCACGCCGGAGTCGAAAACGCCAATCGCCATGGCGCGCGCTTTAGACGCACCACCGGCCGACGTCCACCGGAGAAGATTACAGGCCTGTCATGTGACAGTCGGGCCGGGAAGGGCCTACGGTTCGCGCAACCTCACTACGGACGGAGTTTCCCGATGCACAGACGCCAGCTTCTTGTCGCCGGGGGCAGTTTGTTTGCCCTGTCGGCCTGCGCTTCCACCGGCTTTTCGATGGGCCGGGGCACGCCGGCCGCCACGCTCGCTGCCGATGCCGCCGCCGCGCGCGCGGTCCTGCCGGTGCAGGCGCCACGCGCCGAGCTGCTGCAGGTCTGGACCGGTCCCTATGAGGGCGTGCCGCCCTGGGACCGGGTCACAGCGGCCAAGCTCCGGACCGCCCTGATCGAGGGGATCGAACTGCAGCGCGCCGAGATCGAGGCGATCGCCAACAATCCCGAACCCCCGACCTTCGCCAACACCATGGTCGCCCTGCAGATGGCCGGCGATCCGCTGGACCGCGCCGGGGCCCTTTACGGCGTGATGACCTCCAACATCGGGTCGGACGACTACAATGCCGTCGATACCGAGCTGTCGCCCCTGCTGTCGGCCGCCGGTGACGAGATCACCTTCAACGAAAAACTGTTCACCCGCATCAAGGCGGTCGCTGACGGAGCCGCCGCCGCGGGCCTGACCGCCGAACAGACGCGGATCGCCACGCGCAGTCGCGACAGCTTCATCCGCAACGGCGCGGCCCTGGACGCCGCCGGCAAGGCCGAGCTGGGCCGGATCAACACGGCCCTGTCCAATGCCTTCACCAGCTTCGGCCAGAAGGTGGTCGCCGACGAGAACGCCTGGACAGTGATCCCGACCGAAGCCGGCGTGTCCGGACTGCCGGCCTCGAACAAGGCCGCTGCGGCCGCCGCCGCCCGGGCGCGCAACGTCCAGGGCTGGGCCATCGTCAACACCCGCTCGAGCGTCGACCCCTTCCTGAGCTTCGCCGACGACCGGGCCCTGCGCGAACAGGTCTGGCGCAAATTCGTCAACCGCGGCGACAATGGCGACGCCAATGACACCAATGCGATCATCGCCGAGATCGTGAAACTGCGTCAGGAACGGGCGCGCCTGCTCGGCTTCGGCAACCATGCCGAATGGCGGATGCAGGACACCATGGCCCGGACCCCGGCCGCGGCCAATGCGCTGATGATGCGGGTCTGGCCCGCCGCCGTGGCCCGCGTCGCCGAGGAGGTGGCCGACATGCGCGCCATCGCCGGTCATGACATCGAGCCGTGGGACTACCTCTACTATGCGGAGAAGGTCCGGAAGGCGAAATACGACCTCGATCAGAATGAGCTGAAGCCCTATTTCGAGCTCAACAACGTCAAGCGCGGGGCCTTCTACATGGCCGGCCGGCTTTACGGCTTCGACTTCAAACTGGTGCCGGCCGGCAGCGTTCCGGGCTTCCACCCGGACGTCGAGGTGTTCGAGGTCACCAACAAGTCCGACGGCAGCCATGTCGGCCTGTTCTATTCCGATGACTTCTCGCGGCCGGGCAAGCGGTCGGGGGCCTGGGCGACCACCTACCGCTCCTTCTCGCGCTATGACGGCGTCAAGAATGTGCTGTCGTCGAACAACAACAATTTCACCAAGGCCGAGGGCGGCCAGCCGATCCTGATCTCGCTGGACGATGCCGAGACCCTGTTCCACGAGTTCGGCCACGCCCTGCACTCGCTGTCGGCGGCCTATACCTATCCGGCGCTGGGCGGCACGCCGCGCGACTATGTGGAATATCCGTCCCAGGTGCATGAGCACTGGGTGCTGAGCCGGCCGATCCTCGACGGCTTCATGCGCCACTACCAGACCGGCGAGGCCATGCCGCAGGCGCTGGTGGACAAGGTCGAGGCCGCGGCCACCTTCAACCAGGGCTATGCGACGGTCAGCTATCTGTCCTCGGCCCTGGTCGACATGGACCTGCACACCCGGACCACGCCGCCGACCGATATCGACGCCTTCGAGCGCGAGAGCCTGGCCCGCTACGGCATGCCGAAGGAGATCGTGATGCGGCACCGCCTGCCGCAGTTCAATCACCTGTTCACCTCGGACGCCTATTCGGCGGGCTATTACTCCTACCTCTGGTCGGAGGTCATGGACGCCGACACCTGGGCCTATTTCGAGGAGTCGGGCGACGTCTTCAATCCGGACATCGCCCGCCGTTACAAGGCGATCATCCTGGCCGAGGGCAATACCACCGACCGCGCCGAGGCCTATCGCCGCTTCCGCGGCCGCGACCCGGACGTGACGGCGCTGCTCAAGGTGCGGGGTTTCCCGGTTTCCTGACCGGGGCCCTGTAGATCGCCGCGCGGTCGCTCAGGCAGTGAGCGACCGCGTCGCGAGCGTTAGCGACAACAACAAGGCGGCCGGCGGAGCAATCCGCCGGCCTTTTTGTCTTTACGGCGTAACGCTCAGAGGACGACCGGCAGGCGGCTGAGCGCATAGTCTACCTGAACGGAGCCCGGCAGCTGCCGAACAGCCTCCTCGCGGAAGGCGGCACGGCAGAAGGCGCGGTCGCTGATACGGCTGCCCGGGCGTTTGACGCCCCGGCAGGCCCGTTTGGCCGCGGTCGTGACCCGGGCGTCGAAGGCGTCTGCACCGGCAACGCTGGACAGATCCAGGTCGCCCCACTGGACACGGGCCTCCCGGGCGGAGGCGGTGCCGGCGGCAAGGCTGACGGCGAGGACGGCGGCGAGAGACGCGAGGGTCTTCATGGTGATCTCCTGGGGAGGTCTGCGTCGCGCCTGGTGGCGACGGCCCGGGAGATACGGACCGGCTGTTTCAGGCCCGTGTGCCTTCCGCGGCGAAATAGCGACGCCGCATGAATTCGCGGAAACCTGAACGGTGATCACACGAGCACGGATTGAAACGGTATCATTTTGTGATACCATGTCCGCGTGAAAGGCAAGCACGCCAGAACCCTTGAGGCCGTCTTCGCCAACCCGGTGCGGGCGAACGTCCTTTGGGCCGACGTCGAGTCACTGTTCGCAGCGGCCGGTGCCGAAATCAGCGAAGGTCGCGGTTCCCGCGTCCGGGTCAGTCTGGACGGTGTCGACGCCGTCTTCCATCGTCCGCATCCACAGAAGGAAACGGACAAGGGCGCACTGAAATCCGTGCGTCGCTTTCTGACAGAGGCGGGCTACGCGCCCGATCCCAAACCATGACCACCATGACCCACGACGGCTATCTGGCCACCGTCGAGCTGGACGAGGAAGCCGGCCTGTTCCACGGCGAGGTGATCAACACCCGGGACGTGCTGACCTTTCAGGGGCGGACGCTGGACGAGCTGAAGGCGGCCTTTGCCGACACGGTCGCGGACTATGTCGACTGGTGCCGCGAACGGGGCAAGACCCCCGACAAGCCCTTCTCGGGCACCTTCTCCGTCCGGGTCGCGCCCGACATCCACCGCCGGGCGGCAGCGGCGGCGGCGCGCGAGGGCAAGAGCCTGAACGGGTTCGTGTCCGATGCGCTGGAACGCGCGGCGGCGGGCTAGGGTCGCCCCGCCTTGTCTTCGCCCCCCTTTTCCGCCATAAGCCGCCCCTTCCGACGCAAGTGAACCTCGCGTCTCCACCTGCACGACCCCGGTTCCCGCGCTCAAGCAGCGTAGCGTTAGCGCTTCAGGGATGCCCGGACGAGGCAGGCGAGAACCCTCCGCCGACGTGATCGTCGCCGGAGGCGATTTCGCTATGGAGACCGTCTCACCCGTCGGATGTGGTGGCCCGCAGGGCTGACGAGGTTTGTATGTTCGAGGCTCTGAACGAGCGACTGACAGGCGTCTTCGACCGGATCACCGGGCGCGGCGCCCTGTCCGAAAAGGACGTGACGGAGGCGATGCGCGAAGTGCGCGTGGCCCTGCTCGAGGCCGACGTCGCCCTGCCCGTGGTCAAGGACTTCATCGCCTTCGCCACCGAACGCGCCACCGGCGAGGAAGTCATCCGTTCGGTCAAGCCGGCCGATCAGGTCATCAAGATCGTCTATGACGGCCTGGTCGAGATGCTGGGCGGCGATGAGCCGACCCCGATCAACCTCAATGCCACCCCGCCCGCCGTCATCCTGATGGCCGGCCTGCAGGGCTCGGGCAAGACCACGACCTCGGCCAAGCTGGCGCTGCGGCTGACGAAATTCGAGCGCAAGAAGGTCATGATGGCCTCGCTGGACACGCGTCGTCCGGCGGCCATGGAGCAGCTGCAGACCCTCGGCAAACAGATCGAGGTCGCCACCCTGCCGATCGTGGCCGGCGAGTCGCCGATCCAGATCACCAAACGCGCCCTGCAGTCCGCGAAGCTCCAGGGCTTCGACGTCCTGATCCTCGACACCGCCGGCCGGATCACGCTGGACGAAGCCCTGATGGCCGAGGTGGCCGAGGTCGCCGCCGTGTCGAAGCCGGTCGAGACCCTGCTGGTCGCCGACAGCCTGACCGGTCAGGACGCGGTGCGCACGGCCAAGGCCTTCCACGACCGCCTGCCGCTGACCGGCCTCGTCCTGACCCGCGCGGATGGCGACGGGCGCGGCGGGGCCATGCTGTCGATGCGCGCCGTCACCGGCCTGCCGATCAAATACATCGGCGCGGGCGAGAAGGTCGATGCGCTGGAAGTGTTCGACGCCCGCCGCGTTGCCGGACGGATCCTGGGTCAGGGGGACATCGTCGCCCTGGTCGAGAAGGCGTCGCAGGAGCTGGACGCCTCCAAGGCCGAGGCTATGGCCCGCAAACTGGCCAAGGGCCAGTTCGACCTGAACGACCTCGCCGCCCAGCTGCAGCAGATGAAGCGGATGGGCGGTCTGCAGGGCATCATGGGCATGCTGCCCGGCGTGGCCAAGATGAAGGCCCAGATGGCCGACAGCGGCGTCGACGACCGGATGATCGCCCGTCAGGAAGCCATCATCTCCTCGATGACCAAGGCCGAGCGCAAGAAGCCCGACCTGCTCAACGCCAGCCGCAAGAAGCGCGTTGCCGCCGGTGCCGGGGTCGAGGTCCAGGACATCAACCGCCTGCTCAAACAGCACCGCCAGATGGCCGACATGGTCAAGTCCATGTCGCGTGGCGGCGGCAAGGGCATGAAGCAGATGGCCGCCATGATGGGCGGCCTCGGCGGCGGCCAGATTCCAGGCATGGGGGGCGGCCCCGACCTGGCCCGCCTCAAGGCGATGGGGGGCGGCCGCATGCCCGAGCCCAGCGCCGACGAAATGAAAGCCCTTCAGGACCGCCTCGCGGGCCTGGGTGGCGGACAACTTCCGGGGGGCCTTCCGGGTCTTCCGGGCTTCCCTCCCAAGAAATAATCCGACCTAACGAAAGAGACTGAAAATGCTGAAGATTCGTCTGGCCCGCGGTGGTGCCAAGAAGCGCCCCTACTATTACATCGTCGTTGCTGACAGCCATGCACCGCGCGACGGCAAATTCATCGAGCGCGTCGGCACCTACAACCCGATGCTGCCGCGCGACGGCGAGCAGAAGCGCGTCAATCTGAAGACCGACCGGATCGCCGAATGGCTCGGCAAGGGCGCCCAGCCCACCGACCGCGTCGCCCGCTTCCTGAGCCAGGACGAAGCCCTCGCCGGCAAGGTCAAGTGGACCCAGGGCAACAACCCGAAGAAGGCCGAGCCGGGCAAGAAGGCCCAGGAACGCGCCGCCGAGCGCGCCCAGCGCGAAGCCGACCGCGCCGAGGCCGAAGCCGCTGCCAAGATCGAGGCCGCTGAAGCCGCCGTCCGCGCCAAGGAAGAAGCGGCCGCTGCCGCCGAAGCCGCGAAGAACGCGCCGCCGGCTCCGGAGCCCGAAGCTGTTGCCGAGGAAGCCCCGGCCGCTGAAGCGGAAGCCGTGACGGAAGAGGCCCCGGCCGAAGCCGCCGCCGAGGAAGCCCCGGCTGCCGAAGCGACCGAAGAAGAAAAGACCGAGGCCTGATCGGCCTCCCTCTCCCGATGGGAGAGGGCTTGAGCGCACGGCGCCCGCAAGGGCGTCGTCCTTGCGCGAAAGGGTGAGGGACGGTCGGCTGGCCTTCGGGATCCAGCCGACCCTCATCCGGCCCTTCGGGCCACCTTCTCCCGGCGGGAGAAGGAACACTGAGGTGCGCGATGACGACCGACAGCAAACTCATCCTCGTCGGCCAGGTTGCCGGCGGGTTCGGGGTCAAGGGCGAGGTGCGGGTCACGGCCTATACCGCCGAGCCGAAGACCCTGCTGTCCTTCGGCGTCCTGTTGCGCGCCGACGGTTCGACCGGCCTGACCCTGACCGGAGGGCGGGCGGAAAAGTCCGCCGTCGTCGGCCGGGCGAAGGAGATCGCCACCAAGGAGGAGGCCGACGCCCTGCGCGGGCTCAAGCTGTACATCCCGCGCGACAGGCTGCCCGAGCCGGATGAGGACGAATTCTACCTGACCGACCTCGTGGGCCTTGAGGCGCGCGATCCCGAGGGCCTGGTCCTCGGGACCGTGAAGTCGGTGCAGAATTTCGGTGCCGACGACATGCTGGAGATCGCCCCCGCGACCGGCGGCCCCACCTGGTACCTACCGTTCACGAAAGACGCTGTGCCCGAGCTGCACATCGCCGACGGCTGGCTGCTGGCGGTGAAGCCGAACGAGATCGGCGAGCGCGAGCCGGACTAGGCCTCCTCGTCCGCCGCCATGCCCATCATGTGGAAGCCGGCGTCGACGTGGATGACCTCACCCGTGGTCGAGAGGCCGAGGTCGGAGCACAGCCACAGGGCGGCACCGGCGACGCCCTCCATCGAGGTGTCCTCCTTCATCGCCGACATGGCGCGGCCCTGGGCGATCATGCCGCGACCACCCGAGATGCCGGCCAGCGACAGGGTGCGCATGGCCCCCGCCGAGATGGCGTTGACGCGGATGCCGCGGGGCCCGAGGTCGCGGGCGATGTAGCGGGTCGCGGCTTCCAGACCGGCCTTGGCCACGCCCATGGTGTTGTAGTTGGGCACGGCCCGCTCGGAGCCGAGGAAGGTCATGGTCACCATCGAGCCGCCGTTGGGCATCAGTTTCGAGGCCCGTTTGGCCACGTCGACGAAGCTGAACACCGAGATGTTCATGGCCAGCAGGAAGCTGTCGCGGGTGGTGTTGTCGACGAAGGAGCCCTGCAGCTCATTCTTGTTGGCGAAGGCCACCGAATGGACGACGAAATCGATCGTGCCAAAGGCCTTTTCCAGCTCTGCGAAGGCCCGGTCCATGGAAGCGTCGTCGGTGACGTCGGCCTGGATCAGCAGCTTGGCGCCGACGCTCTCGGCCAGCGGCCGCACGCGGCGCTCCAGCCCCTCGCCCATATAGGTGAAGGCCAGTTCGGCGCCCTGGGCCGCCAGCTGGGAGGCGATGCCCCAGGCGATGGAGTTCGAATTGGCGACCCCCATTATCAGGCCCTTCTTGCCCTTCATGAGGTCGCCGGTGGGCATGTTCCAAGCGGATTCGGCGGCCATAACTGGAATCTCCGTGTGGTTCCGGCGCTGGTGCGCCGCGGCGCGCTAGCGCCGAAATCGGTCGGGCAAAAACAGGGTGAAGGCGATCAGCGAGAAACCAACCACGCCGACCCAGGTCGGAAAGTTCAGAAAGACTGCCAGACCCGCCAGAACGAGGCCAGCCGCGTTTAGCACTCGATCAAGATAACGCATCTCAGACCTTCGAAAGGATCAGCGTCCCGTTCGTCCCGCCGAACCCGAACGAGTTGGACATGACGTGCTTCAGCTCGCCGTCGTGGCGTTTGCGCAGGATCGGCATGCCCTCGAACTCCGGGTCGAGGGTTTCGATGTGGGCGCTCTCGGCGGCGAAGCCGTGCTTCATCATCAGCAGGCAGTAGATGGCTTCCTGGGCGCCGGCCGCCCCGAGGGAGTGGCCCGTCAGCGACTTGGTCGAGGAGATCATCGGCATCTGGTCGCCGAAGACATTGCGGACCGCCCCCATCTCCTTGGAGTCACCGACCGGCGTCGAGGTGCCGTGCGGATTGAGGTAGTCGATCCGGGGATTGCCGGCCATTTCCAGCGCGATCTTCATGCAGCGCTCGGCGCCCTCCCCCGAGGGGGCGACCATGTCATAGCCGTCGGAATTGGCCCCGTAGCCGGTGACCTCGGCATAGATGGTCGCGCCGCGCGCCACGGCCCGCTCATACTCTTCCAGCACCACGATGCCGGCCCCGCCGGCGATGACGAAGCCGTCGCGGTCCTTGTCATAGGCCCGGCTGGCGCGGCCCGGCGTCTCGTTGAAGTTCGAGGACATGGCGCCCATGGCGTCGAACATGTTGGACATGGACCAGTCGATGTCCTCGCAGCCGCCGGCGAAGACCACATCCTGCTTGCCCCAGGCGATCTGTTCGGCGGCCGCACCGATGCAGTGGGCGCTGGTCGCGCAGGCCGAGGAGATCGAATAGTTGATCCCCTTGAGCTGGAACCAGGTCGCCAGCACGGCCGAGGGGCCCGAGGCCATTGCCTTGGGCACGGCGAACGGCCCGATCCGCTTGGGCGAGTTTTTCTCGACCGTGGTGGCGGCGGCCTGGAGGATGACCTGGGTCGAGGGGCCGCCCTCGCCGACGATCAGGCCGATGCGCTCGGACTGGATCTCCTCGGCGGTCAGGCCGGAGTCCTTCAGCGCCTCCTCGAAGGCGATATGGCCCCAGGCGGTGCCGTTGGCGAGGAAGCGGGCGGCGCGGCGGTCGACATGCGGCGCCCAGTCCTCCGCCGTAACGCCCAACGCCGGCGGGGCCCAGACCTGGGAGCGGAAGCCGTACTGGATATGGTCCGGCGCGGCGACGACGCCGGAGCGGGCCTCGCGCAGGGAGGCGGAGACCTCATCCTGGCCGGTGCCGATGGAGGAGACGATGCCCAGACCGGTGACGACGACACGCCGCATGAGAGTTTCCTTCCAGGTTCCGAATTCGCCGCGTTGGCCGCGGTCTGAAGCTGACGATGGGATCAGGCGTCGACCGGCGTTGTCGCGCCGAACAGGCCGACCCGCATGTCGGTTGCCGTATAGATGGGGACGCCGTCGGCTTCGAGAACCCCGTCGGCGATCCCCATGACCAGTCGCCGGTTGATGACCCGCTTGAGGTCGATCTTGTAGACGACCTTCCTGATGTCCGGCGTGACCTGGCCGGTGAATTTGACCTCGCCGACGCCCAGGGCACGGCCCTTGCCGGGGCCGCCGATCCAGCCGAGGTAGAAGCCGACCAGCTGCCACATGGCGTCGAGGCCGAGGCAGCCGGGCATGACCGGATCGCCGATGAAATGGCACTGGAAGAACCAGAGGTCCGGATGGATATCCAGCTCGGCCTCGATATAGCCCTTGCCGTGGGCCCCGCCGTCCGCATTGATGGAGACGATCCGGTCCAGCATCAGCATGGGCGGAGCCGGCAGGCGGGCGTTGCCATCGCCGAACAGCTCGCCCCGGCCCGAGGCCAGCAGGGCCTCATAGTCGAAGGACGACGGATATTGCGACTGGCTCAAGGGCGCTCTCCAGCGGGTGTTGCCGCCGGGTTACACGACCGGAACCGGCGGCTCAACTTTTTAGCGGGCCGAACCGGCAGCCCCGGCTAACGACCGCGCCCCGCCGGGCGGGCGGCGTTGCACAGGGCGCGCGACTGGGTGCCGAAGACATCGCTCTGGCGCACGAAACCGCGCATCCGGCGCACCCGCACCTCACACCAGCCGTCCTCGCAGTCCTCCATCGCCACGAGCGCATGGGGAGCCAGCCGGGCCCGCACGCCCGCCGTCGCGGAAGGGCCGGAGCGGATCGGAATCTCGGCGCCCGAGGTGTTCAGGGCGCTGCGGCGACTGGACACCACGCTGCGATGGACCCAGGCGACGCCGCCCTCGGGGTCGCAGATCTTTCGCCATTCCTCGGTCTCGGCAATCACCTGCACGGGCAGGCCGGAGACCTGGTATTCCCACAGGATCCGGTAATCGAGGCCGGGGCCGAAGCGGGCCCGGACCTCATCCGATTTCAGCGACAGCCAGCGCGGGACCGGCTGGCCGCTGGGGGTGGGCCGACCGTCCGGCATGGTCTGGCCGGCCCCGGCCAGGGCGGCGGCGGCCAGGACGGTGCCGAGAACGGCGAGCCTATGGATGCGGGAGCGAGCCTTGCCAGACACCGGATGCGCCAATATGCCGAAACGATTGAAACCGAAGGCCGCCAATGTCCGCGCCCAGACTTAAGGTCGTGTTAACCAGACGGCTGCCTGACGCCGTCGAAACACGCATGCGCGAACTGTTCGACACCGAACTGAATCTGACCGACAGACCCATGGACCGCGCGGCGCTGGAGGCGGCGGTGCAGCGGGCCGATGTGCTGGTTCCGACCATCACCGACACCATCGACGCCGCCCTGATCGCAGCGGCCGGCGACCAGCTGAAGATGATCGCCAATTTCGGCGCGGGTGTGGATCACATTGATATCGACGCGGCTGTGGGCCGCGGCCTGATCGTGACCAATACGCCGGGCGTCCTGACCGAGGACACGGCGGATCTGGCCATGGCCCTGATCCTCGCGGTCAGCCGCCGCATCGTCGAGGGAGCCCAGGTCGTGGCCGAGGGGCGGTTCGCAGGCTGGTCCCCGACCTGGATGACCGGCCGGAAACTGTGGGGCAAGCGGCTCGGCATCGTCGGCATGGGCCGGATCGGCCAGGCCCTGGCCCGGCGCGCGAAAGCCTTCGGGATGCAGGTCCACTATCACAACCGCAAACCCGTCCCCGCCCTGATCGCCGAGGAGCTGGGCGCGACCTGGTGGGACGATCTGGACCAGATGCTGGCGCGGATGGACCTGATTTCCCTGAACTGTCCGGCGACCAGGGAGACCCACCACCTGCTGTCGGCCGAACGGCTGGCGCGGTTGCAGCCGCACGCCATCCTGATCAACACCGCCCGCGGCGAACTGATCGACGAGGCGGCCCTGTCAGACGCCGTGGCACGCCGGGCGATCGCCGGGGTCGGACTGGACGTCTATGAGCATGAGCCGGTCATCCACCCGGGCCTGCTGGGCCACGCCAATGTGGTCCTGCTGCCGCATCTGGGGTCGGCCACGCTGGAGGCGCGGCAGGATATGGGCGACCGGGTCATCACCAATATCCAGACCTTCCGGAACGGACACCGCCCGCCCGACCGGGTGATACCGGCCATGCTCTGAGTCCCTGTGCTTGACGCTCGACGGAACCTTGGGTTGGTAGGCGGCTGGCAGCGTCGGGAGGGCATGATGGCTATCAGGAGTTTTGCGGCAGGGCGGGGGACGTTGTCGCGCCGGGGTCTGCTGGCGAGCGCCGGCGGTCTCGGGATTGCGGCGGCGGCGGGACCCGTGGCGGCGTATCAGATCACGCCACACACCCTGGAGGACCTTTACGCCAAGGATGGGGTCAAGGGTGTGGCCCTGTCGCCGTCGGGCGAGCGGATCGGCATCATCCGCGAGATCCATCAAGGCGGGGCCAGGCGCTCGGTTCTCGACGTGCTGGACGCCGCCAATCCGTCCGCACCGCCCAAGCGCGCGCCGCTGGGGGATGTCGACTGCGAGTCGATGGTATGGGCCAGCGACGAACGTCTGCTGGTTCGCATCGCCCTCGGCGGGCGGACCATCACGGAGCGGACCTCGGCCCGGTCGCTGGGGTCGAGCACCGCCGCGGCCGTCATTTCCCGGCGGATGGTGTCGATCGATCCCGACACCGGCGGCGGCGTGGTCCTGTTCGACAATGAACCGCAGCGGATGCGGACCATGCGCAACCTCGGCTCCGTCGTCGACCTGCTGCACGACGACCCCGAGCATGTGCTGATGATGGCTCCGACCCAGGCGCGGCGCATCAACGCCCTGTACAAGGTCAATGTCATCACCGGCCGGGCCGAGGAGTTCGAGCGCGGAGATTTCGATACCATCGGCTGGGAGACCCGCGATGGCGTGCCGGTGCTGCGCTATGACATCAACGCTGCCGGCAATACCCTCGAGATCATGGCCCGGGCCCCCGGTGAGCGTCAGTGGCGCTTCGTCCGCCGGATGCGGATCGCCGAGGTGCTCGACTTTGAATATGTCGCGCCGACTGAACAGGGCGACGTGATCCTGGTATCCGCCCGGCAGGAGGGCGAGGACGTTCAGTCGATCCGCGAATTCAACCTGAGGACCGGCACCTATGGCGCGCCGATCGCCTCGCGGCCCCGTTCCGATGTTTCAGGCGGCCTGACCGACGATCGCGGTGCCTATCTGGGCGCCGCCTACTGGAACGACCGGCTGGAGTATGATTTCGCCGTCCCGGCGCTGGCCCCACACCACCGGGCCATGAACCGCTTCTTCGACAATAGCTGCAATGTGCGTCTGATCGATATCGACCGGACCCTCAACCGCTTCCTGTCCTATGTCAGCGGACCCAATGAGCCCGGTGCCTGGTATCTGTATGACCGGGCTGCGCGCAGCTTCGTCAACCTGACGCCCCGTACAGCCTTGCAGACCGAGCGACTGGGCCGGACCGAGGCGCTGGATGTCACGACCCGCGACGGTGCCTCCATCCGCGCCTATCTGACAGCGCCGCCCGGAGGAGCGCCCGGCCCGCTGATCGTCCTGCCGCACGGCGGACCCGAGCTTCGCGACGTCATGAACTGGGACCGGACCGTCCAGGCCCTGGTGACCGAGGGCTGGTGGGTGCTGCAGCCCAATTTCCGCGGGTCCGGCGGCTACGGCCTGGCCTTCGCCAGCGAGGGCTGGGGGCGTTGGGGCGACCGGATGCAGGAAGACGTCGAGGACGCCGTCGACCATGCGATCAAGACCCGCGGGCTGGACCCTGGCAAGGTCGGCATCATGGGCACCAGCTACGGCGGCTATGCCGCACTCATGGGCGCCGTGCGGCGGCCGGACCTGTACAAGGCAGCCATCTCGATCTGCGGCGACAGCGACCTTCCCGAACTGCTGGCCAATGAGAAGCGGGACGACAACTCGCCGGAGAATGTCGCCTATCAATTCTGGTCCACGCGGATCGGTGACCCCGAGGAAGATGCGGCGGCCCTGGCGCTCGCCTCGCCCCGTCGGAGGGCCTCGGAAATCGCCTGCCCGGTCATGCTGGTGCACGGCGTGGACGACCCCATCGTTCCGGTCTTCCAGTCGCGGCGCATGAAGGAGGCGCTGGAACGGGCCGGGAAATCCGTCGATTACATCGAGATCCGCGATGCCGGCCACGCTGACTGGGAAGACGGCGTCGAACTGGACCTGATGACCCAGTATATCGAGCTTTTCCGGCGGGTCTTCGCCTAGGGTCCGGCGCAAACCGGACAGTCAGGGTCGGCCGCCACCGTCACCGTACGGGCCGTGCCGGCAAGGCCGTCGTAGATCAGCAAACGGCCCGCGAGCGGCTGTCCGGCGCCGGCGATCAGCTTGATCGCCTCAAGCGCGACCATCGACCCGACCACGCCTGCCAGCGCCCCGATCACACCGACGCGGGCGCAGGTTTCGGCTTCCGGCGGTGCGCCGGGCACGAGACAGCGGTAGCAGGGTCGGCCGGTAAAGACGCCGACCTGACCGTTCCAACGACCCAGGGCCCCCGAAACCAGAGGGATGCGGGCCGCCACGCAGGCCGCATTGACCGCGAACCGGGTCTCGAAATCGTCGGTGCCATCAACGACGACATCACAGCCTTCGACCAGCCGTGCCGCCGTCGCGACGGTCAGCCGCCCGGCGAACGGTTCGACCCGGACATGGGGGTTGAGGGCCGTGAGGGTTTCCGCCCCGGCATCGACCTTGGGGCGACCGATGTCGGCGACATCGAAGGCAATCTGGCGCTGGAGATTGGACAGGGCGACGGTGTCGTCGTCGATCAGGCGCAGGGTGCCGATTCCAGCCGCCGCGAGATAGAGGGCTGCGGGCGCGCCGACGCCGCCAAGACCGATCAGGCCCACGCGCGCGGACTTCAGCCGCTGTTGCCCGGGCCCGCCGACCTCGGCCAGCACCAGATGACGGGCGTAGCGTTCAATCTCGTCGTCAGAAAAGGTCACGCCTCCAGTTAGGGCGTGCGCAGCGGAAGGTCCACGCCGGTCGCCGTAGATGGAGGCCCGCAAGCCCGGCCCAATCCCTGGCCTCCTGCCCTTTCCGGCTTGCCGAGGCGCATTTCGGTCTCCATCTGAAAAGGATGATGAATGCGAATCCCAATTTTCCTGACTGGCACGGCACCACTATCCTGGCGGTGCGCAAGAACGGCCGAACCGTCATCGCCGGCGACGGCCAGGTGTCGATGGGTCCGACCATCGTCAAGGGCGCCGCGCGCAAGGTGCGGGTGCTGGCGGGCGGCAAGGTGCTGGCGGGCTTCGCCGGGGCCACGGCCGATGCCTTCACCCTGATCGAGCGGCTGGAAGCCAAGCTGGAGCAGTATCCGGACCAGCTGGCCCGGGCCTGTGTCGACCTGGCCAAGGACTGGCGCACGGACCGCTATCTGCGCCGGCTCGAGGCCATGCTGCTGGTGGCCGACAAGGGCGCCATCTTCACCGTCACCGGTGTCGGCGATGTGCTGGAACCCGAACACGGCGTGGCGGCGGTCGGCTCGGGCGGCAATTTCGCCCTGTCAGCCGCCCGTGCGCTGATCGACCACACCGACATGGACGCCGAAACCATCGCCCGCCGCGCCATGGAGATCGCGGCAGAGATCTGTGTCTATACGAACGGCAATCTGACGGTTGAGACGTTGGGGTAGCCCCCCGCCGCCGGTCGGTTCATCACAAAGAACACCAAGGATGCACGAAGGACACGAAGAGACCGAGCCCTTGCCGGCAGCCACCGAACGTGTTGGCCGCGCGGTGTTGGACGCCGCCTTTGCTGTTCACAAGGCGCTTGGCCCGGGTCTGCTGGAATCCGTCTACGAAGCCTGTCTTGCGGAAGAGCTGCAGCAGGCCGGATTGGCGGTCGAGCGTCAGGCGGCCTTGCCGATCACCTACGGCAAGGTTCACATGGATGTCGGTTATCGCCTCGATCTTCTGGTCGAACGGGCTGTCGTGGTGGAGATCAAATCGATCGACGCCCTTGCGTCGATCCATACAGCCCAGGTCCTGACCTATCTCCGCTTCTCCGACGTGCGCCTCGGTTACCTGATCAATTTCAATACTGTCATGCTCAAAAACGGCCTGCGGCGCCTCGTGCTCTGACCCCTTCGTGTTCTTTGTGACCTTCTTCGTGTCCTTCGTGATGAACCAGCCCTCCCCAACGGGAGGGCGCTGCCCCATCTGCATCCCATGACCGACCTCTCCCCCCGCGAAATCGTCTCCGAACTCGACCGGTTCATCGTCGGCCAGGACGATGCCAAGCGCGCCGTGGCCGTGGCGCTCAGGAACCGCTGGCGGCGCAGGCGGGTGCCGGATGACCTGCGCGACGAGGTCACGCCCAAGAACATCCTGATGATCGGGCCGACCGGCGTGGGCAAGACCGAGATCGCCCGGCGGCTGGCCCGGCTGGCCGGCTCGCCCTTCCTCAAGGTCGAGGCGACCAAATTCACCGAGGTCGGCTATGTCGGCCGCGACGTCGACTCCATCATGCGCGACCTCGTCGAGGCGGCCCTCGTCATGGTGCGCGACCGGCGGCGTGGCGAGGTCAAGACGAAGGCCGAGGCGGCGGCCGAGGAACGGATTCTCGACGCCCTTGTCGGTCCCGGCTCGCAGCCCGCGACCCGCGACAGTTTCCGAAAAAAGCTGCGCGCCGGGGAGATGGACGACAAGGAGATCGAGCTCCAGCTGGCCGACACCGCTTCGCCCATGCAGGGCCTGGACATCCCCGGTGGCGGCAATGTCGGCATGATCAATCTGTCGGAGATGCTGGGCAAGCTCGGTGGCGGTCGGACGAAGACGGTCAGGCTGCGGGTTCACGACGCCCTGGCCCCCCTGGTCGCCGAGGAGAGCGACAGGCTGCTGGATCAGGAAAGCCTGACCACCGAGGCGCTGATGCTGGCCGCGAATGAGGGCATCGTCTTCATCGACGAGATCGACAAGGTCGCCGGCCGGTCCGACCGCTCCGGCGGCGATGTCAGCCGTGAAGGGGTGCAGCGCGACCTGCTGCCGCTGATCGAGGGCACCACCGTCTCCACGAAATACGGGCCGGTGAAGTCCGACCATGTGCTGTTCATCGCCTCCGGCGCCTTCCACGTGGCCAAGCCTTCGGACCTGCTGCCGGAGCTTCAGGGCCGGCTGCCGATCCGGGTCGAGCTGAAGGCCCTGACGCGGGACGATTTCGTGCGCATCCTGACCGAGCCGGAAGCCAATCTGATCCGCCAGAACCAGGCCCTGCTGGCGACCGAGGATGTGACCCTGACCTTCTCCGCAGATGCGGTCGAGGCGCTGGCAGACGCCGCCGTGGCGGCCAATGGCGCGGTCGAGAACATCGGCGCACGGCGACTGGTCACCGTGCTGGAGCGGGTGCTGGAGGAAACCAGTTTCAGGGCCTCCGACCTGTCGGGCCAGACCGTTGCCTTCGACGGCGACCGGGTGCGGAATCTGGTCGCCGAATTGTCGCGCGACGCCGACCTGAGCCGTTTCATCCTCTAGACGGGCAACCCGGTACAGGTTTCACTCGTAACTGGGCACCAGACGCCACAGGGAACCCGCCATGAGACCATTCCGATCCGCCTTGATCGCCGCTGCCCTGATGACGGTGGCCGCTCCGGCGGCCGCCCAGTCGCGCAATATCGTGCTGGACCAGTTTGACGGCCGCTGGTTCGAGATCGCACGCAGTCCGAACGACGCCCAGAAGGACTGCCGACGCGCCCAGATCGACTTCAATCCGCAGAGCCAGGCCAACCGCTATTCCATCCTCGTGACCTGCACCCGCCGCGCCGACGGCGTGGTCGAGACCCTGCGTGCCAATGCCCGCGTCACCGATCCGGGCAACAATGCCCGCTTCCGCTTCACCCTGACGGGCCTGCTGGGTGCGGGCGGGCTGGCAGGGCAGAACTACTGGGTCTGGGACCATGCGCCCGACTACAGCTGGGCCATTCTGGCCCTCCCGAACAAGTCCGACTGGTGGGTCTGGCACCGCAACCAGAGCCCCGCCGAGGCCGACCGCGCCCGCCTGATCGCCCGCGCCCGCGCCCTGGGCCTCGACACCGGGACGGTGGTCCACACCGGGCGGTAGGGCGGCCGCGGGCTGTCGCGTTTTCGTCAGTCGCTTGAATTCGGAACATATGCCGAACATAAGAGCGACATGGCCGCCACGACGCTCCAGATCGATCTCGTTTTCAGCCGGCCGCAGACCACGCTGGCGGTGACGCGCGGCGCGGCACGGCTGATGGTCGACCTCGGCTATGCCCCCCTGCTGGAGGTCGGCCTGCCCAATGGCCGCCGCGCCGACGTCATGGCCCTGGGGCCACGCGGCGACATCGTCATCTGTGAGGTGAAGTCGGGGGTCGAGGACTATCGCGTCGACCGCAAATGGGGCGAATATGGCCCGTTCTGCGACGCCTTCTATTTCGCCGTGGCACCCGGGTTTCCGGATGGCATCCTGCCCGACGAGCCCGGCCTGATCGTCGCTGACGGCTTCGGCGGGGCGGTGGTGCGCGAGGCGCCGGCGACGCCCCTGGCCCCGGCGCGACGCAAGGCCCTGCTGGTGGCCTTCGCCCGGCTGGGCGCGATGCGGACCCTGCGCGAACCGTCGGCCGGCTGAACCCTATTCGACCACCGGGCCGCTTTCGCCGCTGGAGGTGATGGCGGCGGCCGAGGCCGCACAGCCGGTCAGGGCACGATCGCCGACCGTGACCATGGCCGTCAGCGGATAGGTGCGGTCGCTCATCCCGTCCGAGCATTCGGTGGCGATCAGGGTGACCTTGAACGCGGTCCCGTCAGCGGTCTCCGCCGCCCAGGTCGCCGTTGTGCCCCGGACCACCGGCTCGGGCTGACGCGCGCGCTGCCCGGGAGGTTCGGTGCTCGTATAGACCATCTCCGTTCCCGTGAGCTCGACGCTCCAGAACGGCTCGGTCCCGATGGCGCGCAGCGGCCCGGCCAGTTCGACACCCCCCAGAACGACTGCGGGCGCGGGCGGCCCGGGCGACGGTGCAGGCGCCTCAGCCGGCGAACAGCCGGCAAGGACAAGGAGGGACAGGGCGGCATACAGACGGCGCATGGCGGGACTCCGGGTTCACCGACAGCAAGCGCGGACGAAAGTCCCGGGTCAAGCCCGGACCCGGATATCAGCGGTCAGGGCTGGCCGTCAGCCGTGGGAACCGCGGCCATGAGCACGCCGTCGGTCGGCAGGGCCGAGGTTTTGTGGATGAACCCATAGGTCGGATAGACAGAGGTGCCGAGGTCATTGATGGGGTTGTACCAGACCTTGACCGCCGTCCAATCGCCGTCCTGCGAAACGTCCACGACGGTCACGTTTTCCTCGACCCGCCCGCGGCTGCCGCCCCAGTTGGCGTGGGTGACACGGATCACCCGATCGGTGAGGATTTCCGAAACCACGGCCACATGCCCGCGGGTCATCCGGCCGCTGGGCTGGAAGGCCAGCACCGATCCGGTTTCCGGACGGTCGCCTGTACGGAACCGTCCCTGGGCCTGACTCCACCAGGTCAGGGCGTCGCCGAAGATGTTGATGCCCGAATACATGCGGGCGAAGGTCACACACTGCCAGTAAGGCTCATCGGCCTTCGCGGCGGGGGCAGAGCCCAGCGCAGAGAAGCCGAGCGTCGCTGCAAACACAGCGGCTGTGAGCCGTTTCAACATACTGGCGTGGTTCCCGGCCCGTTTCAGACCGGTAGTCCTTAGACGATAGTTTCCGGGGGTTGAAGTCCCCTGTCGGGCGAGTCCGTGCGCGCTAACGTCGCGGCGGCTCGCGCGGCCCGCCGGTCTGCAAAACCCCTCAAAGCCTTGCGGGCCGGGCGTTCTACGAGGTGGTAGGTGACCATGGCCGCGACCGGAATCGCCGCGACCAGCCCCAGCCACACAAGCAGGTGAAACTGTTTGTCATCGGCCCCGGTCAGCCGCGCCGCGGCATTGGTGGTCAGCAGCAGCACCGGCGCGCAGACCATATAGATCGAATAGCTGATCTCGCCGAGATAGACCCCGAGTTTCGAGCCGAGCAGGCCGGCGCGGCTGTTTTCCAGCGAGCCCAGCCCCAGGATCAGACCCCCGGCCGCAAGGACGGTGATCGCGTCCCACAGGCCCAGCGAGGCGCTGACCAGCACGACCACCCCACTGATGAGGGCCACCGGCCCGGCGAAGGGCACGCCGCCGCGGCGATGGATCAGATAGAGGGCGCAGCCGAGGGCGAAACACGGCACGATCCGCAGCGCCCCCCAGCGGAAGGTCGCCTCGGTCAGGGCATAGCCCGCCAGGAACTCGAAGGCGGCATAGAGGCCGAGCGCAAAGCCCGCCGCCAGCACGGTCGCCAGCACCGGCCGGTCCCTGAACCGCCAGGCGACGAAGGCGAAGGCGGGGAAGCCGAGATAGGCCGCCCATTCCGCCGAGATCGACCAGGACGGATGGTTGAAGGCCGAGCTGGGGGCCAGACCCCAGGCGTGGGTCAGGGTCAGATTGGCCGGCAGCGCCCGCCAGTCTGTCAGACTGCCGTCGATGCTCAGCCCGGCGACGCCGGCGGCGAGGCCGAGGCCGATCATGCCGAACAGGGTGACCAGATGCAGGGGATAGACCCGCGCCAGCCGCGCCCACAGGAAGCCGCCGTAACGGAACCGCTTTTCGCCCGCCGCCTCGAGATAGACGTGGCTGAGGATGAAGCCGGAGAGAATGAAGAAGGTCTCGACACCCAGATAGCCCTTGGTCACGGCCACCGGGACGAAGCCGACATCGAGGTGCGGCCAGGCCGTGTAGAGCACCACCCACAGGGCTGCGAGAAACCGCAGGGTGGTCAGGGCGCGCAGGTCGGGGGGCGTCGGAACGGGCGTCATGCCCCACAGACTAGCCGTCTGCGGTACAGGAACGGTTAAACCCCGCCGGAACCGGGCTTCAGGCCTCGCATTGCGGGGGCCTGGCCTCACCCGGCGTGTACATCTCGCAGGACCGGTCGATCTCGTCCTGGATCAGTTCGCAGGCATTGGCGACATTGCAGGGCGGACGGGTGGCAGGGCTGACGGCGATGCAGCGGTCGACCAGACGCTGCGCCGCCTCTTCCCCGATGTCGTTCAGACAGGACACGGGGGCACCGGCAGGCGTGATGACGACCGCGGGATCAACCTCCTCCTGCGGCGGGGCGTCGGCCGGCATCTCGGGGGCCGGCGGGACCGGGGCGGCCGCCGGCTCACCGACGGGCGTCTCGGCCGGCGGGCTGCAGGCCCCGGCGAGCGTGCCGACGGCCAGCAGGGCGAGGACGGTCCGGCGCATCTGGGCTCTCCGATCAGGGTTCAGGCGAAAGGATTGGCACGCTTTTGCCCCGCTTGAAAGCCGGTCAGGCCGCCGATCAGCGCCCCAGGGCGGCCCGCTGCAGGGCGAACAGTTCGGCGCAGCCGCCCTCGGCCAGCTGGAACAGCCGGTCAAACTCGGTCCGCGAGAAGCCGCGCTTCTCGCCCGTGGCCTGGATCTCGACGATCGCGCCGGCGCCGGTCAGGACGAAGTTGGAATCGGCCTCGGCCTCGGAGTCTTCCTCATAGTCGAGGTCCAGCACCGGCTGGTCGTTGCAGACGCCGCACGACACCGCCGCGACCTGGTCGAGGATGGGATCGGTCTTCAGCACGCCCTCGGCGCGCAGATAGTCGAACGCCGAAGCCATCGCGACCCAGGCGCCGGTGATGGCCGCCGTGCGGGTGCCGCCGTCGGCCTGGATGACGTCGCAGTCCAGCGTCACCTGACGCTCGCCCAGGGCCTTGAGATCGACGACGGCGCGCAGGGAGCGGCCGATCAGCCGCTGGATTTCCTGGGTCCGGCCGCTCTGTTTGCCGGCGGCGGCCTCGCGGCGGCCGCGGGTGTGGGTGGCGCGGGGCAGCATGCCGTATTCAGCGGTGACCCAGCCCTGACCGGTATTGCGCATCCAGCCGGGCACCTTTTCCTCGACGGAAGCCGTCACCAGCACCTTTGTGTGGCCGAAGGTGACCAGGCAGGAGCCCTCGGCATAGCGGTTGACGCCGGTCTCCAGCGTCACGAGGCGGAGCTGGTCAGGGGTGCGGGCGGACGGACGGGCGGTGGTCATGCGGGATTTCCTTGGACGGGGCGGCGGCGCTGCTTATCCTGAAACCGTGAGCCTGTATGCCCCCAACCCTTCGCCGTTCAGCGGCAGCCCGGCCGGTCTGGCCGCAATGGACGAGCGCGCCCGCGATATCTTCCGGCGCATTGTCGAAACCTATCTGGAAACCGGCGACCCGGTCGGCTCGCGGACCCTGTCCCAGACGGGCATCGCCCTCTCGCCGGCCTCGATCCGCAACACGATGCAGGACCTCGCCATGGCGGGGCTGCTGGGCGCGCCGCACACCTCGGCGGGGCGGATTCCGACCCACGCCGGCCTGCGGCTGTTCGTGGACGGCCTGTTGGAGATCGGCGACCTCGGGACCGAGGAGCGGCGCGAGATCGACGCCCGGCTGGCGGGACGGGGCCGCAGTTTCGACGAGGCGCTGAACGAGGCCTCCAGCCTGCTGTCCGGCCTCGCCGGCGGGGCCAGTATCGTCGCCAGTCCGGTGCGCGAGGCCGGGGTCAAACACGTCGAATTCGTCGCCCTCGGCCACGATCAGGCTCTGGCGGTGCTGGTCGGCGACGACGGCTCGGTCGAGAACCGCCTGATGCCGCTCAAGGCCGGGGTGACGCCCTCGACCCTGGCCGAGGCCTCAAACTTCCTCAACGCCCGGCTCAAGGGCCGACCCCTGCACGAGGCGCGCACCGAGATGCGCACCGAACTGGACGCCGCCCGCCGCGAACTGGACGCCGCCGCCGCCCGTCTGGTCGAGGACGGCATGGCCGCCTGGTCGGGCGGGGCCGAGCGCGAACGGTCACTGATCGTGCGCGGCCGGGCCAATCTGCTGCACGACCGCGAGACCGCCGAGGATCTGGAGAAGGTCCGCGTCCTGTTCGACGACCTGGAGCAGAAGGAACAGCTGATCGGCCTGCTGGACGGGGTCTCGACGGCCCAGGGCGTGCGCATCTTCATCGGGGCGGAAACAAGACTCTTTTCGCTTTCGGGTTCCGCCGTGATCGCGGCACCCTATATGACGGGCCGCCAGCGGGTTCTGGGCGCCATCGGCGTGATCGGACCCGCGCGACTGAACTATGCCCGCATCATACCGTTGGTGGACTATACCGCCCGGGTGCTGGGGCGAATGCTGGACGGACAAGAGACTTGAGCGACACACACGACGACCTCCCCCAATCCGAAGAGCTGGCCGCCGACATTGCGGAGGCCGAGGCCGAGGCTGGTCTGGATGACGGCCTGGGTCCGATCGACGCCCTGATCGCCGAGCGCGACCAGTGGAAGGACCGCGCCCTGCGCGCCGTCGCCGAGGCCGAGAACACGAAGAAGCGGGCCGAGACCCAGTCCAACGACGCCCGCGCCTACGCCATCCAGCGCTTCGCCCGCGACCTGCTGGGCGTGGCCGACAATCTGGAGCGGGCCCTGCAGGCGGCCCCCAAGGACGCCGACGCCGGCGAGGCCGGTCTGGTCACCGGGCTGGAGCTGACCCAGAAGTCGCTGCTGCAGGCCTTCGAGAGCAACAACCTCAAGCGCGTCGCCCCCGAGCCGGGCGAGGCCTTCGATCCGCACCTGCATCAAGCCATGATGGAACAGGTGTCCGACACGGTTCAGGGCGGACAGGTGATCCAGACGCTGCAGGCCGGCTACGCCCTGTTCGGCCGCACCGTGCGCCCGGCCATGGTGGTCGTCGCGGCCAAGGGCTCCGGCGCGGCGGCGGGCAATGCAGCCTATGCCGCGGCGGGCACCACCGGCGGGAATTTCGACCAGAAGGCCTGAGCGACCGGCCGTCGACGGAAACTGGTTCATCACAACGGACACAACGCAGGCCACAACGGGACCGCGGACGCGTCGTCGACCCTTGGCGTCTCGCGCACATCGTATGGTCGCGGTCTGCGCCGCCTTGATCCGATCGACGCCTCGGCGTCGATCCGGTGTTATCTCACTGTATCGCTGACGAGTTCGGTTCTTTCGGCCTCCCGAGACCCGTTGTGCCCGTTGTGGCCTGCGTTGTGTCCGTTGTGATGAACCTTCCGACCGTTGGGCGGCAGAGCCTCAATTTTTCAGCCGGTCATTGAAGATGGCCAGCATCCGGCTCCACCCGTCCGCCGCATCCGCCGCCCGATAGCTGTCGCGATAGTCGGCATGGAAGGCATGCGGGGCGTCCGGATAGACGTGGATGCCGCCGGCGGTCTGGCCGGCGCGTTGCAGGGCCTCGCGCATGGCCTCGACGCTGGTCAGGGGGATGCCGCGGTCCTGTCCGCCGTAGAGCCCCAGCACCGGACATTTCAGATCGTCGGCCAGATCGACGGGCCAGGGCCGGCCGGCGGCCGCCTGTTCCGGCGTGGCCGTGGCCGCAGGGGCGAGGCGGCCGTACCAGGCCACGCCCGCATCCAGCACGGCGAAGCGGGCACAGGCCTGCCAGACCACCTTGCCGCCCCAGCAGAAGCCGGTGATCCCGACCTTGTCGCCATTGGCCCACAGCTGCTGGCTGGTCCAGTCAAGGGTCGCCGAAATGTCGCCCATGACCTGCTCATAGCCGGCCGCGCCGACGATCTGCTGGATCCGCGACATGTCCGTGAGGCCGGCCGGGTCCTCGACCCGGCTGAAGAAGGCGGGGGCGACGGCGGCGAAGCCGGCCCTGGCCAGCCGCCGGCACAGGTCGCGGATGTATTCGTGGACGCCGAAAATCTCGGATGCGACCACCACCACAGGCCAGGGTCCCTCCCCGGCGGGCCGGGCGACGAAGATCGGCAGGGCGAAGCCGTCGGGGGCTTCAACGGTCACCTGTTCCTGGGTCAGGCCCTCCCCGCCCGTCGTGATCGGCGCAGCCTGTCTGGCCAGGGCCGCCGGGGCATAGCCGGCAAAGGCCAGGCCACCGGCCAAACCGGTCGCCAGGGCGCGGCGGCTGAAGCGAAAGTCCTTGGGCTCAGGCCCCTCGGGGCGGATCAGGTTCGGCATCGAGCGGCTCCGGTCTTGCGAAGGCGCGAGACTGACCGCGCGACCGGCCGCCGTCGAGTCACGATTGTCGTGACCCTAACGCGCCCGGCGGAGCGTCAGATTGAGCCGGCCACCGCCGGGAACCAGAGTCGAGGAGCCGGCGATGACCCGGTCGATCCCGTGCCGCGCCAGTCGCGCCGGGCCGGTCAGGGCGCAGACATCGCCCGAGGCCAGCCGCACCGTCCGCGTCGGCCCGCCGTCGGCCGCGCCGATCCTGAACACGGCGGCATCACCCAGCGAGACGGACAGCACAGGCGCGCTGTGGTCCTGTTCGTCGCGGTCCTGATGCAGACCCATCCTCGCCTCGCCCCGGTAGAGGTTGACCAGACAGGCGTCCGGCGGTTCGGGCCAGCCGGTCAGGTCGCTCCAGAGCGTCAGCAGGGTCTCCGGCATGGACGGCCAGGGCGCACCGGTCTCCGGATGGGTCGGCTGGTAGCGGTAACCCGCCCGGTCCGAGACCCACCCCAACGGGCCGAGATTGGTCATCTCGACCGAAAACGGCCGCCCGCCGGGCGTCACGGGCCGGAAAAAGGGTGACTGTTCGACGGCCGCCAGCACCCCTGCCAACAACGCCGACTGTGCCGTTGCGGAAAGGGCTCCCGGCCAGAGTCGGAAACCCTCCATACCCGTATCGATCGCGCGCGCGGAAAACATGCTCCAAGGTAGGAGCGGCCCCTCCGGCGCTCAAGCCGCGCGCGCTGGCGCAACTGGCGGCCCTTGACGGTTGAATCGTGCGTCAGCGCTCTTTGGGACTTGCGGCGAGTGGGGTGTTTCCCATATCGGCCTCAACCGTCCTGAAACCCCACCCCGTGTGGGGCTTTGCGGCCGGAAATATATCAACCGACCAACGACCCTGACACCGGGGGCGGTCACGCGCGGCGCTTCGCTCTAAAAGGCCGCCGCATCGCCCGCTGAAATGGAGTGAAAGACCACCAATGGCCAAGATCATCGGCATCGACCTGGGCACCACCAATTCGTGCGTGGCCGTCATGGACGGCAAGAACCCCAAGGTCATCGAGAACGCCGAGGGCAACCGCACCACGCCCTCCGTCATCGCCATCCAGGACGGCGGCGAGACCCTGGTGGGTCAGCCGGCCCGCCGCCAGGCGGTGACCAATCCGACCAACACCTTCTTCGCCATCAAGCGCCTGATCGGCCGCTCGTTCGATGATCCGGTGGTAGCCAAGGACAAGAACATGGTCCCCTATGAGATCGTCAAGGGACCGACCGGCGACGCCTGGGTGCGCGCCAACGGCAAGGACTATTCGCCCCAGCAGATCTCGGCCTTCACCCTCGGCAAGATGAAGGAGGCCGCTGAGGCCTATCTCGGCGAGACCGTGACCCAGGCCGTCATCACCGTTCCGGCCTATTTCAACGACGCCCAGCGTCAGGCGACCAAGGACGCCGGCAAGATCGCCGGTCTCGAAGTCCTGCGCATCATCAACGAGCCTACGGCAGCCGCCCTCGCCTATGGACTGGACAAGAACGACGGTCAGAAGATCGCCGTCTACGACCTCGGCGGCGGCACCTTTGACGTCTCGATCCTCGAAATCGGCGACGGCGTGTTCGAGGTGAAGTCGACCAATGGCGACACCTTCCTCGGCGGCGAGGATTTCGACCTGCGCCTGGTCGACTACCTGGCCGACGAGTTCAAGAAGGAGCAGGGCGTCGACCTGCGGTCAGACAAACTGGCCCTGCAGCGCCTCAAGGAAGAGGCCGAAAAGGCCAAGAAGGAGCTCAGCTCCACCAGCCAGTATGAGGTCAATCTGCCGTTCATCACCATGAACGCCTCAGGCCCGCTGCACCTGAACATCAAGCTGTCGCGCGCCAAGCTGGAGGCCCTCGTCGAGGACCTCGTCCAGCGCACCATCGAACCCTGCGCCAAGGCGCTGAAGGACGCGGGCCTCAAGGCCTCGGACATCGATGAAGTGGTCCTCGTCGGCGGCATGACCCGCATGCCGATGGTCCAGGAAGCGGTGAAGAAATTCTTCGGCAAGGAGCCGCACAAGGGCGTCAACCCCGATGAGGTCGTGGCCCTCGGTGCCGCTGTTCAGGCCGGCGTCCTTCAGGGCGACGTCAAGGACGTGCTGCTGCTGGACGTGACCCCGCTGACCCTGGGCATCGAGACCCTGGGCGGTGTCTTCACCCCGCTGATCGAACGCAACACCACCATCCCGACCAAGAAGAGCCAGACCTTCTCGACCGCTGACGACAACCAGTCGGCCGTGACCATCCGGGTCTTCCAGGGCGAGCGTCCCATGGCGGCCGACAACAAGGTTCTGGGCCAGTTTGACCTGATGGGCATTCCGCCGGCACCGCGCGGCATGCCGCAGATCGAGGTCGCCTTCGACATCGACGCCAACGGCATCGTCCATGTCACGGCCAAGGACAAGGCGACCAACAAGGAACAGTCGATCCGAATCCAGGCCAATGGCGGCCTCTCGGACGCCGACATCGAAAAAATGGTCAAGGAAGCCGAGGCCAACGCCGCCTCCGACAAGGCCCGCAAGGAGATGGTCGAGGCGGTCAACGCCGCCGACAGCCTGATCCACTCGACCGAAAAGGCCATGGCCGAGCACGGTGACAAAGTCGGGGCCGACGAGAAGGCCGCGATCGAGACCGCCCTGGCCGACCTGAAGACGGCGAAGGACGGTACGGATCCGGAAGACATCCGGGCGAAGACCAATACCCTGGTCCAGGCCTCGATGAAGCTGGGCGAGGCCATGTACGCCTCCCAGCCGGGCACCGGCGACAGCGATGACGCCACAGCCACCGCCGACGACGGCGTGGTTGACGCCGAATTCGAGGAAGTCCCGGGCGACGACGACGGAAAGAAGAGCGCGTAAGCCACTCCGTCTCCTCCCCGTTGCGCAGCAATGGGGAGGGGGACCGCGAAGCGGTGGAGGGGTAACCGCTCCGGATGCGGGACCGAAAAGGTTCGTGCGACGGGACCAAACCCCTCCACCACGCTGCGCGTGGTCCCCCTCCCCATCGCAAAGGGCGACGGGGAGGAGACAGCTTGCATCATCGGACCGGGCACCCATGTCAGCCCGGATCAGCCGATCCGGCCCGTCGCCCGGGAAGAGGCGTCGACCGGCGGCAGGGTAAGGGGACGAACGCCACATGGCGACGCGTGACTATTATGAGGTCCTGGGGGTCGAGCGGACCATCGACGCCGCCGGGCTGAAGTCGGCCTATCACAAGCTGGCGATGCTGCACCATCCTGACCGTAACGGCGGGTCCGAGGACTCCATGGCCCGGTTCAAGGAGATTTCCGCAGCCTATTCGGTGCTGTCCGACGAGCAGAAGCGGGCTGCCTATGACCGGTTCGGCCATGACGGGGTCAACGGCGGCGGCGGGTTCGGCGGCCAGGGCCAGGGCTTCACCGACGTCAACGACATCTTTTCCCAGGTCTTCGGCGACGCCTTCGGCGATGTGTTCGGCGGCCGCGCCGGCGGCGGGGCGCGCCAGAACGGTCCGCGCCGCGGCTCGGACCTGCGCTACGACCTCGAGATCACCCTGGAGCAGGCCTACAAGGGCTCCGACGTCGAGATCGCGGTCCCGACCACCGCCGCCTGCGAAACCTGCGAGGGCACCGGAGCCCGCAAGGGTGCCAAGGCGACGACCTGCTCCACCTGCCAGGGCGCCGGCCGTGTGCGCTCGGCCAACGGCTTCTTCCAGGTCGAGCGGACCTGTCCCCATTGCGGCGGTCAGGGCTCGCGCCTGGCGGCTGCGGACACCTGCACCGGCTGCGCCGGTCATGGCCAGGTCCGCAAGAACCGCAAGCTGCAGCTCAAGATCCCGGCCGGAGTCGATGACGGCTCGCGCATCCGCCTGTCGGGCGAGGGCGACGCCGGGACGCGCGGCGGCCCGCGCGGCGATCTTTATGTCTTCATCTCGGTAACGCCCCACGAACTGTTCGAACGGGACAATCTCGACCTGCTGGTCACCGTGCCCGTACCCATGACGACGGCGGCCCTCGGCGGCGAGATCGAGGCACCCTGCCTGACCTCTGAGGCCTGCGACGGCCGCTGCCGTGCACCCGTCAATGTCCCTGCCGGGTCCCAGACCGGCAAGACCGTCCGGATCAAGGGCAAGGGCATGCCGCATCTCAACGGCAAGAACCGCGGCGATCTGGTGGTCGAGCTGTTCGTCGAGACCCCGACCGATCTGACGGCCCAGCAGAAGGCCCTGCTTCAGGAGCTGGCGGCCTCGCTGGGCGAGAGCCAGACGCCGAGAAACTCGTCCTTCACCGGCAAGGCCAAACGCTTCTGGGCCGACATTCTGGGCTCGGACACACCGCAGTAGCCGCCGTCACCCTCGGGCTTGACCCGAGGGCCAGACCGTCAGGTCCGCCGTCGATCGTCTGGCGGACAGCAGCGGGAGGGCCCTGGCCGGCGCACAGCTCGCCGCCGCATCTGATCCTCGGGTCAAGCCCGAGGATGACGGTTGTGGAGAAACGCTTCACAATGCGAGTGAACTGACAGGGGTCCGAATTGAGCGCCATCTTTCACGCCGGCATCTCGGGAGCCCGCGGCCGTATGGGCCGGGCGGTTTCGACCGTTCTGGACGCGCGCGAGGACGTGGTCGTCGCGGCCCGTTTCGACCGGGGCGAGATGCCCGACCTGTCGCTGTGCGACGTGATCATCGACTTCTCGACCCCGGACGCCTCGGTCGAGCTGGCCCGGACCTGCGCCGAACGTGGCGGCCCGGGCCTGGTCATCGGCTCGACCGGACTCACGGCTGAACAGGAGGCCGAAATCCACGAGGCGGCCGAAAAGATCGCCATCGTCCGCAGCGGAAATTTCTCGCTGGGAGTCAACATATTGATCGGGCTGGTGGAACACGCGGCACAGCGGCTCGATGCGGCCGACTGGGACATCGAGGTTCTGGAGACCCACCACCGCCGGAAGGCTGATGCGCCGTCCGGCACTGCCCTGATGCTGGGTGAGGCCGCCGCCAACGGCCGCGACGTCGACCTGGCCGACGTCCGCTCCGCGCCTTACGACGGCATCACCGGGGTGCGGGAAACCGGCAGGATCGGCTTCGCCTCCCTGCGCGCCGGCGGCGTCATCGGCGAACACACGGTGCTGTTCGCCTCGGAAGACGAAACCCTGACGCTCAGCCATTCCGCCATCGACCGGTCCCTGTTCGCCAAGGGTGCCGTCGCCGCCGCCGCCTGGGTCCGCAGCCGCAAGCCGGGCCTTTACGACATGCAGGATGTGCTGGGGTTTCGTCAGGCCTGACGGGAGACCCGGGGGCCCTAGCGCCCCGTAGAACCGAAGCCGCCTGTGCCGCGCGCGGTCTCGTCCAGGGCGGCAACCTCGACGAGGGCCGCCTGCGCATGGCGGGCGATCACCATCTGGGCGATGCGTTCGCCGCGGCGGATCACGAACGGCTCCTGTCCATGATTGATCAGGATGACCCCGACCTCGCCGCGATAGTCGCTGTCGATCGTGCCGGGTGAATTCAGACAGGTCAGGCCGTGCTTCAGCGCCAGACCCGAGCGCGGCCGCACCTGGGCTTCAAAACCGGCCTCCAGGGCGATCTTCAGGCCGGTGGGGACCAGGGCCCGGGCCCCCGGTTCCAGGGTCACCGGCGCGTCTTCCGGCACCGCTGCGCGCAGGTCCATCCCGGCCGAGCCGCCGGTCTCATAGGCCGGCAGGGGCAGGCCCTCGGCATGGGGCAGGCGTTCGACGCGGACGGTGGTCATGCGGGCGCGGCTCTCAGGACTTGAAATGATCGGCGATGCGGGCGGCGAGCTTTCTCGCCACCTCGGCCTTGGACTGGCGCGGCCAGGTCTCGGCGCTGCCGGTGCGGGTGAACAGGGTGACCGTATTGCCGTCCGCCCCGAAGACGTCGTCGGAGACGTCATTGCCGACGATCCAGTCGCAGCCCTTGCGCGACAGCTTGGAGCGGGCATTGGCCTCGAGGTCGGTCGTCTCGGCGGCAAAGCCCACCACCAGTTTCGGCCGCTTCTTCCCGGGCGCGGAAATGCCCGCGAGGATGTCGGGGTTTTCGATCAGGGACAGGGACGGCGGACCGCCCGGAGCCTTCTTGATCTTGCCCGAGGCGACGCCGTCGACGCGCCAGTCGGCGACCGCCGCGCTCATCACGGCAATATCCGCAGGCAGGGCCGCCACCACCGCGGCCTGCATCTCCCGCGCCGTCTCGACCCACACCCGCTCGACGCCGACCGGCGCAGCCAGGGCGACAGGGCCGGACACCAGCGTCACCTGCGCGCCCAGTCGGGCCAAGGCTTCGGCGATGGCATAGCCCTGTTTGCCGCTGGAGCGGTTGGTCAGGCCCCGCACCGGATCGATCGGCTCGAAGGTTGGACCGGCGGTCACCACGGCCCGGCGCCCGGCCAGGGGACGCCCGTCCGGACCGGCCAGCAAGGCCTCGATCGCGCCCAGGATCGCCGCCGGTTCGGCCATCCGGCCGGGCCCGAACTCGCCGCAGGCCATTTCACCCTCGTCGGGTCCGACCACGGCCACACCGTGGAAGCCGTCAAAGGCCTTCAGCCGCGCCATATTGGCCTGCACCGCCGGATGCAGCCACATGCGCACATTCATGGCCGGGGCCAGCAGCACCCGCTTGTCGGTGGCCAGAAGGGTGGTCGAGGCCAGGTCGTCGGCCATTCCGTTGGCCGCCTTGGCGATCAATCCCGCGGTCGCCGGCGCCACGACCACCAGATCGGCCCAGCGCGACAGCTCGATATGGCCCATGGCCGTCTCGTCGTCCGGCATGAACATTTCGCTGCGCACAGGATGGCCCGTCAGGGCGGCCAGGGACATCGGGGTCACGAAGGCAGCACCGGCTGCAGTCAGTACGCTCATGACCTCCGCCCCGCCCTTTTTCAGCAGGCGCACCAGCTCCAGCGCCTTGTAGGCGGCGATTCCGCCGCCGACGATCAGCAGGATCTTGCGTCCGGACAGCGAGGCTGGGGTCATGTCGACGGTCTAGCGACGGGACCGGGCGGCGTCGAGAGGGGTCCCGGCAATCAGGAACATTGCACGAACAGATGACCTGTGGTTATCTTCATATCCGTCCAGCACAACCAAGGGAGAGCATCATGGCGAACGGGCAGGGCAGGATATGGATTGCGGCGGCGTTTTTGGGGCTGACCGCGTGCGGCAATGGCGGCTCGGCCGTAGAGACCCGGGATCGGTCGGGCGACGGGTCGGAGGCAGCGCTCACGGCGGCCGGGGCCGGGGCCAGCCCCGAAACGGAGGGCACGAGTGTCGCGCGGGAAGGGCCGCAGCCCGGCCTGACCGCCAACCGGCGCGAAACGGTCGACGCCAAGGCCGCGCGGCTGTTCGAGCGAAACGGCGCCGATTTCGGCGCAGCGACGGCCGAGGACTATCTGGCCAAGGTCCGGGCCTTCACGACCCGTCCACCGGCCGGAACAGAGCGGGTGGAGCGCCCCAATGGCGACGTGCTTCTGTATCAGGCGTCGACCAACACCTTTGCCGTCGTATCACGCGACGGCATCGCCAAGACCATGTTCAAGCCGCGCGACGGCGCCGCCTACTGGGCCGAGCAGAAGGCTGCCGCTCCGGAGTTCGGGCGACGACGGGCGGAGCCTTCGGGGGAATAGCCGCCGGATCGGGGGAGGGTCAGGCCTCGTCCGTCTCGCTGCGATCAGCCAATTCGCGGATCAGCTCCAGGGCCAGCTTCTGCTGTCGGGTCGACAGCTGGGGAGCCAGACGGCTGATCTCGATGGTGTAGCGGGTGGCCGGAAAGTCGTGCTCGAAATCACCACCGCCCTCGGCCATGCCCGCGATCTGGGCGCCGGTCAGGCCTTCGAAGAAATAGCCGATGTCGACCTTGAAGAACCTTGCGATGTCCCAGAGTTTGGATGCCGAAATCCGGTTGGCACCTTTTTCGTATTTCTGGATCTGCTGAAACGTCAGGCCGAGGGCCCGACCCAGATCGCTTTGATTGTATCCGAGTGCGAGACGCTTCTCGCACACACGCCGACCTACATGCCGGTCTACGGGATGAGGACCATCCTCGCCCTTACCTCTCGCCATCGTCCGCTTATCCTTCGGTTTCATCGAGCCGAGCCTGAATGCGCTCGCGATTCGTCCGTGTCACCAAAAATTGCAAAAACGGCCTCGCCACGCACAGCAACGGTTGAGCAATCGGCCCCGCCGCGCGCGTTAGGCGTGAAATTTTGCCGGCATGGGACGAATCAACCGGCCGGGTCGGCCCGCCGGAGACCGCGCATCCGGGCCCACGGCACGGCGGTCGCCAGCCCGGCCAGCACAGCCAGCCAGAACAGCAGGTCACCGAAGCGCCCGTAGAGCGTCTTCGTCGTCGGCCTGGGCAGCCGGGCGTCGATGACACCGCTCTCGCCGGGCTCCAGCCGCTGATCGTCGATCACCCGCCCCCAGGGATCGATCATGGCGGAGACGCCTGTGGGCGTGGACCGCACCACCGGCAAACCTGTCTCGATGGCCCGGTAGCTGGCCAGGTTCAGGTGCTGGATCGGCCCGGAGCTGCGGCCGAACCAGGCGTCGTTGGAGATGTTGACGATCCATTCCGGTCGCCCGGCGGCGGCAGGCGTGAAGCCCGGATAGAGGCTCTCGTAACAGATCAGCGGTTGCGCCCGCGGCGCACCCGGAATGTCGATGGGCGCCGGACGGGGGCCCGGGCTGAAGTCGGTCGGCATATGGGTCAGGCTGCGCGCGCCAAGGGCCCCCAGAAGGCCGCCCGCCGGCAGGAATTCGCCGAACGGGACCAGCCGGTATTTGTCATAGACGGCGCTGATCCGGAGCCCGTCGCCGCCCTCGTCCGTCAGCACGAACAGGCTGTTGAAATAGCGCTCGTTCCCGGGCGCCGAGGGATCGGCAAGACCCCGTCCCAACCCCATGATCAGGCTCTGACCGGGCTGAACCGCGCGGGCGATGGCCGCTGCCTCGGGCGAGTCGGGCGCGAATACCCGGTTGGCCGAAGCCGGCAAGGCACCCTCGGGCCAGATGATCAGATCGGGCAGGGCTGCGCCCGGTCGGGCGGTCAGATTGACGTAGCGGTCTACGATGCCGCGATAGGCTTCAGGCGTCCATTTGGATTCCTGGTCCACATCGGCCTGAACAATGCGAACCACGGTCGCGGTGAGCTCCAGCCTGGCCTGCGCCAATCGCACCGCCCCGCCGATCACCAGACCCGCGAGGGCGAGGGCACCCAGCGCCGCCGCCGCGATACGCTCCTTGCGAGGACCCGCGCCCAGCAGAGGGCCGAAGGCCGACGCCGCAGCCACGGTGACGAAGCTGAGACCGTAGACCCCGGCCACGGCCGCGAACTGTGACGCTGCCGAGCCGGCCTTCCAGCTGGCACCCGCCGGGTTCCAGGGGAAGCCGGTCAGGACGTGACCGCGCAGCCACTCCAGCAGGCAGAACAGGGCGGCGAAGAACAGGGCCCGCCTGACCCCGCCCGGCAGGAACCGACGGTAAAGGGCCGTCGCCGTGCCCCAGAACAGGCCGAGGCCGATCGGCAGAAGGCTGGCCGCAAAGGGTGCCATCCAGGCCTGGGCCGGATTGATGAGGAAGGCCTCAGCCACCCACCAGCAGCTGATGAAGAAATAGGCGAAGCCGGCGAGCCAGCCCATCCAGAAGGCACCGCGCACCGAGGTCGCGCGCTCGGCGAGGAACATCAGCAGGGCATAGCCGAGCAGGCCCGGCAGGAAGCCGAACGGCGGATGGGCCAGGGCCGTCGCCGCGCCCGCCGCCAGCGCCAGGCCGATCCGGCCGAAGCGCAGGATCAGCCGCGCGCGCGGCCCGTCATCATCAAGCGTTGCCGTGAGCAGGGTCATGGGGCCTGTATGGGTCCGCGACGCCAAGGCTGGCAAGAAGGGTTCGCTCCTCCGCTTCCATCGCCTCGGCCTCGACCTCTTCGACATGGTCGCGACCCAGCAGGTGAAGCACGCCGTGGACCGTCAAATGCGTCAAATGATCCGCCAGACTCTTGCCCTGCGCCGCTGCCTCGGCGGCACAGACACCAAGGGCCAGCACCAGATCGCCCAGATGCGGCGCAGCGCTTTCCGCGGCCGGAAAGGACAGGACATTGGTCGGCCGGTCCCGGTCACGGAAACGGAGGTTGAGATCGTGAATGGCCGCATCGTCGGTCAGCAGGACGACGACATCGCCCTCGACCGCCCCCAGGGCCACAGTGGCCGCCCGCTCTACCACGGCGACCGCATCCGGCAGGGCGACGGTCCAGGCCTCGTCCTCGATCTCGACCTCGATCACAGGTCGGGGTCCTCGAGATCGGCGGCCGGGCGCCGGCTGGCCGCGTCGGCGTCATAGGCCCGCACAATCCGCTCGACCATGGCGTGCCGGACCACATCCTGGGCCTCGAACCGCTGGACCCCGACACCCTTGACGTCCTCAAGGATGCGCAGGGCGTGCTTCAGGCCGGAATCCCGCGGATTCAGCAGATCGACCTGGGACGGGTCGCCGGTCACCACCATGCGCGCGCCCTCACCCAGCCGGGTCAGGACCATCTTCATCTGCAGCCGCGAGGTATTCTGGGCCTCGTCGACGATGACATAGGCGTGGGCCAGGGTACGGCCCCGCATGAAGGCGATCGGTGCCGCCTCGATCTCACCCTTGTCGCGCCGCCGGCGCACGTCATCAGGGCCGAGGATGTCGTTCAGCGCCTCCCAGATCGGAGCCAGATAGGGATCGACCTTTTCATTCAGGTCGCCCGGCAGGAAGCCCAGCTTCTCGCCCGCCTCGACCGCGGGCCGGGTGATGACCAGCCGGTCCACCTGTCCCCGTCGCAGCAGGGAGGCGCCGTAGGCGGCCGCGAGAAAGGTCTTGCCTGTCCCGGCCGGACCGACACCGAAGGTCAGTTCCCGGCTGGCGAGCAGGGCCAGATAGTTGGCCTGGGCCGCCGTCTTGGGCGCAATGGCCCCGCGTCGGCCGACCGGCAGGGCGATGGCGTCGGGGACCATACTCCCCTGCCCTGCCCGGGGCTGGGCCATGGCCGCCCCCAGGGCCGTGCGGACATCGGCCTCGGTGATCTCGGCCCCTGTGTCGGCGCGGTCAGCCAGGGTTTCGATGACCCGTTTGGCCTGGGCCCGGTCGCGGGCCGAGCCGTTGATCGAAACGCCGCCACCGGGGGTCTCGACCAGCACCTTGAAGCGGTCCTCGATCAGGGCCAGGTGACGGCTGCCGGGGCCGATGACGGCCCGCAGGGCGAGGTCGCCGAGGGCCAGGAACTCACTGTCACGCGCCATGGACAGGCTCTTGCGGCACCGCGCCCGCCGAATGAGACGTCGCCGCTGCGGGACGACCGGGTTCAGCGAGGCGGCCCTTCAGCGAATTCTGCTGGCCGTGCTCGATCTCTACAGGAACGATCCGGCCGATCAGATGATCGGCGTCATCGACATGCACGGACTGCAGCCAGGGTGAGCGGCCGATGGCCTGGCCGGGCTGACGGCCCCTCTTCTCGAACAGGACATCCATGGTCCGTCCGGCCATGGCGACGTTGAAGGCGGTCTGCTGTTCCCACAACAGGGCCTGGAGCGCGTGCAGGCGTTCGCGCGCAACCCCGGCCGGCACCTGGCCGGCCATGCCGGCGGCGGGGGTGCCGGGACGTGGCGAATACATGAAGGAGAAGGCCGAGGCGTAGCGGACGCGCCGGACCAGATCCATGGTCTGTTCGAAATCGGCGTCGGTCTCGCCGGGGAAGCCGACGATGAAATCCCCCGACAGGGCGATGTCCGGCCGCGCCGACCGGACGCGATCAATCAGCTCGAAGTATTTCGCCCGTCCATGCTTGCGGTTCATCGCCCGCAGGATGCGATCGGAGCCGGACTGAACCGGCAGGTGCAGCCAGGGCATCAGGGCCTCCAGCTCGCCATGGGCCGCGATCAGATCGTCGCTCATGTCGTTGGGATGGCTGGTCGTGTAGCGGATCCGGTCGATGCCCGGGATTTCCGCCAGCGCATACGCCAGCCGCGCCAGGGTCGAGGGTGCCCCGTCGGCCCCCTCGCCGTCATAGGCGTTGACGTTCTGGCCCAGCAGGGTGACCTCGCGCACCCCCTTCCCGGCCAGCTCCCGGGCCTCGGCCAGCACCGCCGCCACCGGCCGCGACCATTCCGCCCCGCGGGTATAGGGCACGACGCAGAAGGTGCAGAATTTGTCGCAACCCTCCTGCACGGTCAGGAAGGCGGTCGGACCATCGACGCCACGGGCCTGCGGCAGTGCGTCGAATTTGTCGACCGGGGCGAAGTCGGCGCCGATCCGCTCGCCCCGCGCCCGTGCGGTTCGGGTCAGCAGTTCGGGCAGTTGATGATAGGCCTGCGGGCCGACCACCAGATCGACGGCCGGCTGCCGGCGCATGATCTCCTCGCCCTCGGCCTGGGCGACACAGCCGGCCACGGCGATGGTCATGGCCCCCTGCCCTGCCGCAGACCGTTCTTCCTTCATCGCCCGCAGCTTGCCGAGTTCGGAATAGACCTTTTCGGCCGCCTTCTCGCGGATGTGGCAGGTGTTCAGGATGACGAAATCGGCACCCTCGGCCGTATCCGTCGTCGCATAGCCCAGCGGGCGCAGCACATCGGCCATGCGCTCGCTGTCATAGACATTCATCTGGCAGCCGTAGGTCTTGATGAACAGGCGTTTGGGCGCGACCTGCGGGTCCTGCGGCGAGGTGAGGGTATCGGTCATGGGGCTGGGTAAATAGCGCGACGAGGCGCGGCAAGCTACCGGAACGAAGCGCCAGGCCGCATCAGGTCACCAAGACGGAGCCTTCTGACCGCAGCCAGCCTCAGACGTCCAGCTTGTCCGGATCAACCCGGCGTGCGGTGCGGCTGAAGATCAGGCCCTCACGCTTGGACGGCTCGGCCCCGGCGATGGCCTTGCCGTAGAGCTCCAGCTTGTGGCCGATCAGTTCAAACCCCAGCCGCTCGGCGATTTCGGTCTTCAGCCGTTCGATCTCGGCGTCGAAGAATTCGATGACCTCGCCCGTGCGGGTGTCAATCAGATGATCGTGGTGGTCGTCACCGGCTTCCTCATAGCGGCTGCGACCATCGCCGAAGTCGTGTTTCTCGACCACGCCGGCCTCTTCGAACAGCCGGACGGTGCGATAGACGGTGGCGATCGAGATATGGGGGTCGATGGCGGAGGCGCGGCGGTACAGTTCCTCGACGTCCGGATGGTCGTCGGCGTTCGACAGGACGCGGGCGATCACCCTTCGCTGCTCGGTCATGCGCATGCCGCGGTCGGCGCAGAGTTTCTCGATCCGGTCCATGGCGGCAGAATAGGCGGGCAGGCCGCCCTAGGGAAGCTTCACCGGCAAGTTTAGGGCCAGGATCAACGCATCCTGCCGACCACCGTCAGGGCGGGCATAGTATCCCGGGCGGCGACCGGCTTCGGAGAAGCCTGCCCGGGCATAGAGCGCAAGCGCCGCGGCGTTGTCGTCAGCGACCTCGAGGAACAGCCGCGCCGCGCCCCGCGCCGCCGCGCCGGCCACCCCCTCACGGACCAGCCGGGCCCCGAGACCGCGCCGACGGGCCCCCGGGCGGACGGCCAGGGTCAGGATCTCCGCCTCATCGGCGACGGTGCGCAACAGGATGAAGCCGTCCGGCTGCTCGACCGCGAAGACCCCGGCCTGGGTCAGCAGGTCGGCCAGGGCCGCGGCGTCCCACGGCGCCGGAAAAGCCGCCGCATGGATCCCGGCCAGACGCTCGGCGGTGTCGTCGTTCATGGGGTCCCGGCCGGTCCGCGGGCCTGTCCGGGCAGGCGGGTGGGCGGTTTGGCGTCGGGCGCGCGCAGATAGAGCGGGCGCGGCAGGGCCAGGGCCGGATCCGCGGCTGCCGCGAGTCGGGCCAGGGCGCCGGGGTCCGGCCCCTCCAGGGCCATGACCGTCCGGCCCGCAGCGACCTCCGCAAACAGGACAGCGCCGGAACCGACCAGGATCGCCCCGTCGGCCAGGGTCGCAATCCGGTCCGCCGCCGCCTCGAGCGTCAAGGCCTCGGCCGGGCCGTCGGCTGCGCGATCGCGCCAGAAACGCGCATAGACCTGTCCGCGCCGCGCATCGATCAGGGCCGCAACCTCGGGAGCCTCGCCGGCTGACGCCGCGAGCGCATCCAGCCCCGAAAGGCCGACCAGGGGCCGGTCCAGCGCTGCGGCCAGGCCCTGGGCGAAGGCCAGGCCGACCCGCAGGCCGGTGAAGGAGCCGGGTCCGACCGTCACCCCGATCCGGTCAAGTTGGGCGAACGACACCCCGGCCGCGCTCGCTGCGTCGCGTGCGAAACCGGCGATACGCTCGGAATGACCCTTGGTCATCGGCTCGGACCGCAGGCCCAGACAGGACGCGCCCGCGCTGTCGACCTCGAACACCCCGACCGTGCACAGGCCGAGCGATGTATCGACGACCATGAGTTTCATGACGCCCCCCCGGGGCTACAGACTTTCAGGCCTCGCGGGCCAGGCCATGAACGATCCGGGCCACCGCCCGGCGAAGGTCGCGGTTCCCGATCCGGGGAAACTCTGCGGCCACGGTGCGGCCTTCGGCCGTGGCCGTGATGGTGCGCATCTGCCGCCAGCTGTCGTCGGCCGCACCGCGGGCCGTCTCGACCGGGGGGAAGAAGGTCTCGACCGAGGTTCCGAGAACCGTCGCCGCCCGGTGCAGGCGCGAGGCGGAGATGCGGTTCTGGCCGGTTTCGTATTTCTGGACCTGCTGGAAGCTGATGCCGAGCTGCTGGGCGAGTGCGCTCTGGGACAGGCCCAGCGCCGACCGCCGCAGCCCGATGCGCGCCCCGACATAGACGTCGACCTCGTCCCGTCCGCTGATCCTGGCCATGGCTGTCTCCCCGCTCCCTTTCGAGCGCAGATCGTTTCATGGAAACGAAAACGTTGCAAGATTTTCGTTTCATCACGGCTCCAGCCGGGCCGTGACGGCGGAGACGATCCGGGTGTCGGAGCGGGCGATCCGCTCCCGGGTCCCGAGGCCGCCGGGACCGCCGCGAACGGTCAGGGTCTCGGCGTCAGCCTGCTCATAGACCCGCACCCGAAGCGCACCGTCCGCCATTTCGATCACACAGCCCTGGTCACGGCGAGGCCAGCGACCGGGCTCATATTCCACGACCACGCCCGAAACCCCCCAGGGGGCGAGGTCGTCATTCGACAACGGCAGGCGTCGGATCGGCCCGGCCGCATGGACAAAGGGTCGGCCCTCACTGGCCATGCCGGGAAGGGCGGGAGCCTCGAACAGGGCCAGATCCGCCGGTGTCGCGTCGAGCGCCGCCGTCAGCCGACGCTGGACGTCGGGACGGAACAGGCCGGATCGTTTGCCGGTTTCGTACAGGCCCCAGCCCTGGCTCGTCATGCCGGCCCTCCGGCCCGCCTCGGCCTGGGAGAGTGCACGGTCACGTCGCAGGGCAGCGAGGGCTTCGCCAAGACGCCGGACGTCGCTGTCACTCTGGAAACGGGGCATGGGCCGATGATGGCGCCGACCGGCCCCGGAAGCGAGGACAGATTCGTTTCAGGCGCGATCGCGCCAAGGCCGTGAGCCGCGGCGTGGCGAACGACAGCGCGTCAAAAAGTCAGATCACCTGTTCGACCGAGGTCACTTCCGGGATGTAGTGTTTCATCATCTGCTCGACCCCGGATTTGAGGGTCGCGGTGGAGGAGGGGCAGCCGGCGCAGGCCCCGCGCATGCGCAGGGTCAGCACCCCTGTCGCCTCGTCAAAGGCGTCGAACAGGATATCGCCGCCGTCCTGGGCCACGGCCGGGCGGACGCGGCTGTCGAGCAGTTGTTTGATCTCGAGCACAATCTCGGTGTCCTCGCCGGCTGCGGAGGCGGCCGCTGTCGATCCGTCGCGCAGCAGCGGTGCCCCGGAGACGAAATGATCCATGATCGCCGCAAGCACCGGCGCCTTCATCACGGCCCAGTCGGGCCCCGAGGGACTCCGGGTGACGGAGACATAGTCATAGCCGAAAAAGACACCCGCCACGCCGTCCAGCGCGAACAGGGCCTCTGCGAGGGGCGAGGCCTCGGCCTCCTCACGGTTCACAAAGTCGCGCGGATCGGACGCGACATCGCGCCCGGGCAGGAATTTCAGCGCATTGGGGTTCGGGGTCGGTTCGGTCTGGATGAACATGGCGCTCAAGTGCACTCGCGAGGCGGTGGGTTCAAGGGCGGAGGCGTGGTGGGTGGCTAGTGGCTAGTGGCTAGTGGCTAGTGGCTAGCCGACGCCAGCATCCGGCTTGGAAAACAAGTCACGCAGGCCGTAACTGCCGATCACTAGCCACTAGCCACTAATCACTCGCCACCTTCCCTACGCCAGATCCTCGATATCCGCCTCGGTCAGGTCACCCGGCACAATGGTCACCGGCATCTTGCGTCCGGTGAAGGCTGCGCCCTGTTTGACCACGGCCGAGACCAGGGGGCCGGGACCGCGCCCGCCGCCACCCGCCGCCAGAACCAGAATCTTGATCTCGGGGTCCTCGCCGACGACCTTGCGGATGGCGTCCTGCGGCTCGCCGCGCTCGATCAGCAGCACAGGCACAGAACCGGACCGTTCCGCGGCTTCACCGGCCCATGTGTTCAGTGAGGCCTCGGCCTCGACCCGCGTCTGCCGTTCGATCTCCTCGCGGACGCCGGACCAGTGGGCATCGGAGGCGGCGGCGGGGATGACACGCAACAGGGCCACGCGACCGCCGGTCGAACGCGCCCGCCGGGCGGCATAGCGCAATGCCGTCCCGAACTCCGGACTGTCATCGACGACCACCAGAAATTTGCGCGGCATCAACCTCTCCCTCGGCCCCGCACGCTAGCAGAAGCCGAACGCGGACGCGAAACGCCGGGCCGACGACCGCTGCCCGACAGGACGGCCTGCTCAGTTGGCTGACGCAGCGATCTCGCGGATGACGCTGTTGGCAATGGTCAGCTTGGCGAAGGTCCAGCCCGTGCCGGAGGCGACGATCTCGTCCACCGAGGCGCGCAGACCCTCGACGATCTCCAGACGGGAGCCGATCCAGGCGTCAACCGCAGCCTCGGCCGCCGCCTCACCCGATCCGGCCGACAGGGTTGTGCTCGCGGCCACGGCCCGGGTCAGGGTCATCTGCTCGACCATCAAATCCTCGATCAGACGCCGGACCGCCAGACGGTCGAAATGATCCGCCGAGGGGACTGCGCCTGCGCCGGCCCGCAGCCGGTCGAAGTCGAAGGCCGCGCCGACCTGGTGATAGAGGGCGGCCATGGCCGGCTCGGGCCAGCCCGCCTGCCGGGACAGGTCGCCGATGTCGGCGGTCGCCACCAGCGGCCGCAAGAGGCCGACGTTCCGGGCCATGGCCTCCGGCGCGCCGAGGCTGACGAAGGTCTGGACCCGGGCCTCGAGACGGCTCTGCTCGAAGCGCGACAGGACCGAACCACCGACGGCGCGCAGGGCGTCCGCGGCCGGCTGATAGGCGCCGATCAGGGCCCGCACGGTCGCGCCGGGCCGCACCGCGCGACGGGCCAGCCAGAAGGTCTGGCGGCGGAGCACGGTCGAAATCTCCTGATAGAGGGCTGTCTGGGCCGCCGCCGGGATTTTCAGGTCCAGGGCCGAAACCTCGTCCCACGCCTGGTCCAGCCGGAAAATCTGGCGCGACGCCTCGAAGGCCAGGACCATGGCGGCCGTGTCGCAACGGGCCGACTGGCGCAGCCGCTCGGGGAAGGTCGGACCGCACATGTTGACGATCTCGTTCGACAGGATCGTCGAGACGATCTCGCGCCGCAGGCGGTGGCGCTGCATGTCGGCCTCGAATTTCGCCAGCGGGGCCGGGAAATAGCGCACCAGGGTCTGTTTGAAGAAGGCGTCGTCCGGGGCCGCCGAGGCCACGATCTCGTCGAACAGCTCCAGCTTGGAATAGGCGGTGAGAACGGCGAGTTCGGGCCGGGTCAGGGCCTGGCCGGCGAGCTTGCGTTCCGCCAGTCTTGCGTCGTCGGGCAGGCCCTCGACCTTGCGGTCCAGCCGGCCCCTGGCCCCCAGCCACAACATGAACTGCTGCTGGGCGTCGAGGGCACCGGGTCCGTCATCCTCCTGAAGCGAAACCGCGAGGGTCTGGTCGTAGTTGTGCGCCAGGACCTTGAGGCCGACCTCATCGGTCATGGAGGCCAGCAGGGCGTTGCGGTCGGCGACCTTGAGGGCACCGGAGGCGATCGCCGCCCCGGTCAGGATCTTGATATTGACCTCGTGGTCGGAGCTGTCGACCCCGGCCGAGTTGTCGATAGCGTCGGTGTTGATCCGGCCGCCGCTGAGCGCAAAGGCGATCCGGCCGGCCTGGGTCAGGCCGAGGTTGGCACCCTCGGCGATGACCCTGGCGCGCACCTCGGCACCGTCGATGCGGATGGCGTCATTGGCCTTGTCGCCGACCTGGGCGTCGGTCTCGTTCGGCGCCTTCACATAGGTGCCGATGCCGCCAAAATAGAGCAGTTCAGCCGGGGCCTTGAGGATGGCCTTCATCAGTGCGGCTGGATCGAGCACATCCTCCTGGATATCGAGCGCGGCCTTGATCTCCGGGGTCAGCTGGATCGACTTGGCCGAACGCGGGAAGATGCCGCCGCCCCTGGAAATCTTCGAGCTGTCGTAGTCCTGCCATGACGAGCGCGGCAGTTTGAACATCCGGTCGCGCTCGACCCAGCTGGTCGCCGGATCGGGATTGGGGTCGATGAAGATGTCGCGGTGGTCAAAGGCGGCGACCAGTTTGATCGCCTTCGAGAGCAGCATGCCGTTGCCGAAGACATCGCCCGACATGTCCCCGACCCCGACCACGGTGAAGGGTTCGGACTGGATGTCCTTGCCCATCTCGCGGAAATGGCGTTTGACCGCCTCCCAGGCGCCGCGGGCCGTGATGCCCATGACCTTGTGGTCGTAGCCGACCGAGCCGCCCGAGGCGAAGGCGTCATCCAGCCAGAAGCCGTAGTCCGCCGAAATCCCGTTGGCGATGTCCGAGAAGGTGGCCGTGCCCTTGTCGGCGGCGACGACCAGATAGGGGTCGTCACCCTCGAACCGGACCACCGACGACGGCGGCACGACGGAGCCGTCTCCGGCAATATTGTCGGTGATGTCGAGCAGGCCGGACAGGAAGGTCCTGTAGGCCCGGATGGCCTCGGCCTGCTGGGCATCGCGGTCGCCCCCGGCGCGCACGATGGCCGCCAGGTGTTTGGGGAAGAAGCCGCCCTTGGAGCCGACCGGGACGATGACGGCATTCTTGACCTGCTGCGCCTTGACCAGTCCCAGCACCTCGGTGCGGAAATCGTCACGGCGGTCAGACCAGCGCAGGCCGCCCCGTGCGACCGGGCCGAAGCGAAGATGCACACCCTCGATATGCGGGGCCCAGACGAAGATCTCCCGGAAAGGCTTGGGCAGGGGCAGATCGGCCAGTTCGCGCGAGGCGATCTTGATCGAGATATGGGCCTTGGGCCGGCCGCCGGGGCCGGCCTGATAGTAGTTGGTGCGTTTGATCGCCTGAACGAGCAGGACCATCCGACGCAGCGCCCGGTCGTGGTCGAGGCTCTTCACATCCTGCAATTGGGCGTTGATCGTCTCGACCAGCGCGCCCACGGCGGCCTCGCGGCTGGCCGCATCGCCCCCCGTCGCGGGATCGAATTTGGCCGCGAACAGGGCCAGCAGGCCCCGGGCCACAGCCGGATAGTCGCGCAGCGCCTCTTCCTGCACCGCCTGGCTGGGGTCCAGCCCCGTCTGCTGGCGATAGCGGGCGAGGGTCCGCACCAGCGCCGCCTCGCGCCAGTCGACGCCCAGCTCCAGCACCAGACGATTGAAGCCGTCGCTTTCGGTCAGACCGGTCCAGACCGCCGAAAAGGCCGCCTCGAACGGGCCCTTCACATCCGCGAACTGAAGATCGTTGCCGCGCGGATCCTCCAGCAGGAATTCATGCACATGGATCTCGGCCTCTCCCGCCGGACGCAGGGCGTGGCCCCATTCCTCAAGCGTCTTCAGCCCCATGTCGGCGAGGATCGGCAGCACGTCCGAAAGCGGCACCGCAGCACCGCGGCGATAGAGTTTGAAGCGGAAATTCAGTGACCCTTCGCCGTCCAGCCGGAAGGCGCGAACCGCCACCGGTTCGCCGCCGTCGGCCAGGCCGCTGTCGTTCAGGGAATCGACCGCCTGCAGGTCCCGCACGGCCTCGGCCGCATCATAACGGGCGCGATAGGCGACATCGAACGCCTCGGCCCACCGGGCGCTGAGCGGCCCGACGGCGACATCGTCCACATCGGCGCTGCGCAGGGCGCTTTCGAACCGATCGATCCAGCTGCGGCCGGCCTCGGCGATTTCAGCGTCGAGCGCGGCCTGATCCGGGCACGGATGGTCTCCGGGGGTCACGCCGATGATGTAGTGAATCCGGACCAGGGGCTGGTCCGAAAGCTGCGGATACCAGGCCGAAAGCCGCCCGCCCCAGGCCCGGGCGAGGATGGCCCCGATCCGTTCACGGACAGAGGCGTCGAAACGCTCGCGCGGGATGAAGGCGAGCACGGAGACAAACCGGTCGAAGGGGTCCTGGCGGGTGAAGGTCTTGATCCGCGGACGGTCATGCAGATGCAGGATGCCGAGCGCGATGCCGAGCAGCTCGCTCTCCCCGATCTGGAAGAGTTCGTCGCGGGGATAGTTTTCGAGAATGTTCCGGAGCCGCTTCTCGCTGTGACTCCCGGCCACCTTTCCGGCGCGGGTCAGGGCGTTGGCGACCTTGCGCCGGACCAGCGGCACCTGGGTCGCCGTCTTGTCATAGGCCTCGGCGGTGAAGAGGCCGACGAACCGGGTCTCTCCGGAGGGCCGGCCATCGGGGCCGAACCGCTTGACCCCGATATAGTCCATATAGGCGCGGCGATGGACGCGGGAGCGGACATTGGCCTTGGCCACGGTCACCGGCTCGGACAGGTCCAGCTGCTTCTTCATGGATTTGGTCAGCACGGCCGGCTCATTGGCGCGGCGCAGCACGGTTCGCTCGGGATCGGCCAGAACCCCCAGACCGACCCCCGCCTGCGACAGGGGCGCCTCAGCCTGATAGCCGCCGTCCTTGCTGCGCGGGTAGTCGTAGTCCCGGGCCCCGAGAAAGACGAAATGGTCGTCCTCGAGCCATTTCAGGAAGTCGATATGCTCCGCCAGGACATCGGGCGCGACCCCATGAGGGTTGGCCTCAAGATGGGCGATCGACCGATGCATCAGCGCCGCCATGCCGGCGTGGCCTTCCACCGCACTGGACACGTCCTTCAGGGTCAGGGCCACGCCTTCGCCGAGGGCATCGCGCCGCTCCTGCGGCAGGGGATCCATGACCACGATGATGGTGGACTCGCGCCCGCCGTCTTCCGGAGTGACCGGATGGTACATGGACCGGACCGTCACGCCGGCGTCGGCCAGCTCGCCCATGACGCTGTCGACGAGAAACGGCCGGTCGTCCTGGATGACGATCAGAACATCATAACCCAGCGGGACACCCTCCACGCTGTGAAGCGGCGACAGGGTGATGCGCGCGGGTTCGCCGTGGGCCCGGCCCTCGGCCCCGCGCCAGGCCATGGCGAGCAGGCCGGCCATGTCGCGCCCGCACAGGTCGGGCGTCTCGTCGGCGGCATAGTCTTCCCAGGCCTGACGCAGGAAGTCCTTGCCCGCGCCGGCCAGTGCGCCGGGGGACAGCTGGTCGAAGCTGGCTTCCAGCGCCTCCAGGGTGATGGCCTGAGGATGCGCGGGGGCCGTTTCGCCGGACATGGGCAGGTCTCTTGTGGACGCGACCTCTCAAACAGGTCGCCGGAGATAGGGGGCAGACTAGGCCGCTTCGCCGCTTCGGCAAGGGGTCTGTCCAGGCCGCGCTGACCAGCGCCGTCCCGCGCGCCACGGAAACCCCCAAAACAAGGGTACCGGACCCGTTTCGGAAACCGGCGCGCCAAAGGCCTCGCCACCCAAGGCCGGAAACGACAAGGCCGCCGAACTTGCGTCCGGCGGCCTGCTTCGGACCGACGCCCAGGAGGGGGGGGGTGGCACCGATCCGTAGCGCCGCAGCTTGGGGGAGGGGAGGGGCTGCAGCGACCTTTTGGAAGTAGGCGCCGGTTGTGGCCAATCAAGGGCAGCGGAGGGAACTCACCCCACCCGGGGCTGTGGCGGGTTGACGCGGCCCCGCTTCGATCCCGGGGCAGCCTCTTCCTCGTCGGCATAGGGCTCGCCGTCGCCGGACAGGAGGATCGCCATCCAGCGCGAACCCTTGAACTCGGCCAGGATGGCCATGGCCATGACCGCCAGCGGCGTCGACAGGAACATGCCGACCACGCCCCAGAGCTGACCCCAAAGCGCCAGGGACAGCAGCACCACCACCGGGTCGATATTCTGGTTGTCGCCCTGCATGCGCGGCTGGATCAGATTGCCGCTGATGAACAGGATGCTCTGGAGACCCACCAGCAGGATGGCGGCCGGCCAGTAGCTTTCGAACTGGACCAGGGCAAACATCGGCGGCGCAAGGCCGGCCACCGCCCCGCCCAGGACCGGAATGAAGCCCACGACAAAGATGACGAAGGTCCAGAACTCGGCATTCTGCAGGCCCACCGCCCGCATCAGCAGCCAGGCCGCGGCGCAGATCATCCCCCCGGTCACGGTCTGGACCCAGAGATAGCCCTCGACCCCGCCCCGCACGCGATCGAACACCCCCATGGCCTCGGACCGGGCGGCGCGCCCCGGGAACAGGGCCACAATCTTGCGTCGGAAACCCAGCTGGGCCGCCAGCAGAAAGCCGAGATAGACGAGCACGAAGAAGGCGCTTGAGAGCACGCCCGAAGCCTGGCTGGCCGCCTCGGTCAGATAGGCGCGGATATCGAGCTGGGCGATCAGCTGGGTCGCAGTGGGGGCCGTATCGATCCCGAACAGCTGAGAAACGTCGATCAGGATCTGGTCGATGCGGGGCCCGAGGCGGGTCGACACCCCGGACGCCTCGCTGAAGAAATTCAGGGCCCCGTTGGTGATGATGGCGATGGAGGCGAAGAAGCCCAGCACCACCAGCAGCAGAGCGGCGACACCGGCCCAGCGACCGGGGACGGCGGTGCGGGTTTCGATACCCCGCTTCAGCCCGTCGATCATGATCATCAGGAAGATGGCCATGGCCAGGGGGGTCAATATGCCCCTGAGCCAGTACAGGGCCGCACCGGCGGCCACGACGGCGATCAACACCAAGGCGTTGCGGGATACAGTCGAGGAGGGAAGGCTGATCGGGGGTTTCATAGCCGCATCGTCAAGGTCCGGGCCGTCGGCGTCAATCCAGCCTTGAACCATCCGCGCGGCCGGTAGAGCATGAGCGCCGCCCCCCGCCCGGAGTTCCCCCGATGACTGATGGTGCCGCCGCTGCCCCCGGCCTGTTCCTCGGCCAATCCGCCGACAGCGGGGCCGACAGGCCCGAACAGCTTCTGTTCCACCGCGCCAACCGTCATGGCGTGGTCGCCGGCGCCACCGGCACCGGCAAGACGGTCACCCTGCAGATCATGGCCCAGGGCTTTTCGGATGCGGGCGTTCCGGTCTTCTGCGCCGATGTGAAGGGCGATCTGTCGGGTATGTGCGTGCCGGGATCACCGAACGAGAAGCTGCTGGCCCGGGCCGCCTCCATGGGGCTGACTCTGACGCCGAAAGCCGCACCCGTGGTGTTCTGGGACCTGTACGGCCTCAAGGGCCACCCGATCCGCACCACGGTCAGCGAGATCGGTCCCGTGCTGCTGGCCCGCATGTTGAACCTCAATGAGGTGCAGGAAGGGGTGCTGTCGGTCGTCTTCCATGTCGCCGATACCGAGGGCCTGCTGCTGCTCGACCTCGATGACCTGCGCAGCATGCTGGTCCACGTCGGGGAGAATGCCGAACGGATCGGCCGCGAGGTCGGCAATGTCGCCCCCGCCTCGATCGCCGCCATCCAGCGCTCCCTGCTTCAGCTGGAACAGCAGGGCGGCAAGGCCTTCTTCGGTGAACCGGCCCTGCGGCTGGAAGACATGATACGCACCGGCCTCGACGGCCGGGGGCAGGTCAATGTGCTGGACGCCACGAAGCTGATGAGCAGTCCGCGCCTGTATGCCGCCTTCCTGCTCTGGCTTCTGTCGGAGCTGTTCGAACAGCTGCCCGAGGTCGGCGACCCGGAAAAGCCTCGCCTCGTCTTCTTCTTCGACGAGGCCCATCTGCTGTTCAACGACACCCCTGATGCGCTCCGGGAAAAGGTCGAACAGGTCGTGCGCCTGATCCGGTCCAAGGGAGTCGGGGTCTATTTCGTCACCCAGAACCCGGCCGACATTCCCGACAGCGTCCTGGCCCAGCTGGGGAACCGCATCCAGCATGCCCTGCGGGCCTACACCCCGGCCGAGCAGCGCGGGCTGAAGGCCGCGTCCAACAGTTTCCGCCCGAACCCGGCCTTCAACACCGAAGAGGCGATCCAGGGACTGGGCGTGGGCGAGGCCCTGGTCTCGACCCTCGACGAGAAGGGCGCGCCCAACATCGTGACCCGCACCGCCATCCGTCCGCCCGACAGCCGCCTCGGCCCCGCCACCGATACCGAGCGCGCCGCCGTCATGGCCGCCAGCCCGGTGCGCGGCCTGTATGAGACCGTGGTCGACCGGGACTCCGCTTCGGAAATCCTTGCCGCCCGCCGCGGTGAGGCCGATCAGGCGACGGCCGAGGCGAAACTGGCGGAGGCCCGGGCGAAAGCCGACGCCCTGGCCGCGAAGGACGCGGAAAAAGCCGCCGCCGCCCGGGAGAAGGAACAGGCCCGCCATGAGCGCGAGGCTGCCCGCGCCCGCGCCCCGGCCCGGCGCTCGTCCCGCGAAACCCCGATCGAGGCGGTGACCAAATCGGTCCTGCGCACGGCGGGCAGCACGATCACGCGGGAACTGCTGCGGGGCCTGCTCGGCGGGTTGCGCCGGCGATGACGTCCGACCAAAAACTCAATCAGCCAACGACACTTCAGCGAGCGACCAGTGGTCGGCTCGGTGGCATCAGTTGGCGAGCCCTGCTGGCCCAAGATGTCAGGGCCGGGGCGTTACCAGGCCTGGTCTTGGTCGGATTGCTGGTGGCGGCGTTCATCGGGCAATGGTTCATCGGAGGCCCTGAGCAACTCGGCCTGTCGCGGCAGGCGGTGTCGGAGGGGCGATGGCTGACCCTTGCGACCCACGCCGTCACTCACGGCGGACACCTGCACCTTTGGATGAACAGCGCCGCCATCTTGTCCATGACCTTACCTGTCAGGCTGCTCGTCGGCAGCGGGGCGGAAGGTTGGTGGCGCTATCTGTCGCTGCTTGTTGGCGCGGCGATCTTGTCGGCCGCCATGTTCCTGCTGATTCACCCGAACGACGGCATCCCAATGGTCGGGGCGTCCGGTGCGATCTGCGGCCTTTGGGGTTTACTGGTCAGAAGCGATTTGGAAACGCGGAGGCTTCGGCCACTTTTGTCCAAGCCTGTGATGATCGGGATGGGCGAATTCGCCATCACCAATGGCGTACTCTTCGCCATTCTCTTCTTCGCCGCGCGCTCAACAGGCTCGCAGGGAGGTTTGGCTTGGGAAGCTCATCTTGGGGGCTTCCTGTTCGGTTTGCTCTTGGCACCCCTCTTCGTCAGAAGGCTCAGTCTCTCGGAACCAGCCGCCACATCCTGAGCGGATGGCGGACCGCACCCGCCTCTTCACCCGCTGCGTCGCCTCGACCCATGTAGAAGTCGGCTCTCACCGGACCGCGAATGGCCGAGCCGGTGTCCAGGGCCACGACCAGCCCCTGATAGCTGGCCCGGGCCCCGACCAGATTGCCGCCGTCGGCACTGATCCAGACGAGGTCGCCATAGCGCCAGTGGGCGGGGTCGACGGCGATCGAGCGACGGGCCGTCAGGGGGATGCCGGCCGCCCCGTTTGGCTGGCCGCCGTCATCGGGGTCCATGGCGAAGAAGATGTAGCGGGGGTTCAGGGCCATGACGGCCCGGGCCTCGGGCCCGCGATGGGCCTCCAGCCAGGCGCGGATGGCCTCGCCCGAGGTGCCGTTGGCCGGCAGCAGCCCCTGGTCCGCCATCGGCCGGGCAATGCCCGTAAAGGGCTGGCCGTTGTCGGCGGCATAGGCGGCACGGGCGGTCGAGCCGTCTTCGAAGGTCAGATAGCCCGAGCCCTGGATCTGCATGAAGAACAGGTCCTCGGCCCGCATCCAGGCGAGGGCGTCGGTCGGCGGCGCGGCCTCGATCTCGGCGCGCACGGCCCCGACGGTGCCGCGGGTCCAGCCTTCGGGACGGGGCCGGACGGGCATGTCGAACTCGGCGTCCGGCGTCCGCCGGGCGGCATATTCGGGCGCGAAATAGGACGTCAGCAGGCCCGGCCTGCCGTCCGCCGTCCCGGCCGCCACGACGGTGAAGCCGCTCTCGAGGAAGGCGCGCGCCAATGAGGGTGTCACCGGCCTCGAGGTCTGTTTGATCAGCATGGCCCGATTGCACTGGGTCCGCGAGGCGGCGTCGCGGGCCACGGTGCAGCCGACGGCCCAGGCCTCGAAGGCGGCCAGATGGTCCTCGTCATTCCAGCCGGGCAGGGTCGCCGGGCTCAACCCCTCGGGTGCTGGAGCTGGAGCTGGAACCGGAACCGGAGCGGGAGCCGGGTCGGGTATCGGTGCGGGAACGGCCGGGGCGGGCTCCGGCGGAACCGGTCGGGCGACGGGCGTCGAGGCGCAGGCGGCGAGCGTCAGGGTCAGGCCGACAAGGACGGCCGTTGCAGAAAGACCCCGACGGCGTGCGCCGTCCCTGATCATGCAGAGGCGGGTTCGGTGCGGGCCAGGACCCAGTTGGGATCGCTGGCGCCGAGGGTGCGTTCAAAGGTCCACAGCTCGGCGACCCGACGTTCCTCGATCTGGGGCTCGGCAGCGGCGTCGGCAGTGGTCACCGTATTGCGCAGTTCGGCCAGGAAGCGAACCTTGGCGGTAGCCCGGTTCTCCTCGGCCGAGGCCTCCTCCAGATCGGCACGGGCCGGCTGCAGGAATTCGACGACCTCTGTCTCGCCGCGGGTCTCACGGGCCGCGATGCCCGCTTCGAACGAGTCCATGACCGTCGGGGTCAGCAGGGGCTTCAGCGTCTCGCGGTCGCCGCCGGCATAGGCGCGGACGATGGTCTCGTGCGCCTGGCGCGCGCCCTCAAGGAAGCGAACCGGGTCAAAGGCCGGGTCACGCGCCTTCAGCCCGGCGATCGAGGCCAGGGTGACAGCATCCAGCACGTTCGGGCGACCGGCTGGCTGGTCCGACGCGGCCGCCGTCGGGCCGGGTTTTGCGCGGGCGTCCTCCTCCGGCTGACGGCCGACCTTCTTGCCCAGCACATTATAGAGCTGGAACAGGACCACGGCCGCGATGACGGCGAAGATGACGATCTGGATTTGAACCGGCGGCACTGGCGAACCTTGATGGGCGAACGGCGAGGGGACCCGACGCAACAACAGACGATTAGGGACTGATATGGGGACGCGCAACCGGAACCGCCCTTCCGGCAGGCGAGCATCGTTGCCGCACCCTGCGCCTCGTGCTAGTCGCCGCGCCTTCACGGTGTCTCAATCCGACACCGCCCACTCTTCCGGACAGACCGACCGATGACCGACGCCGTGCCTCCTTCCGACGCCAAGACCGCCGCCCCGCAGGGTCCGGTCGGTCCCGGCTTCCGCATCGTCGCCCAGTACGTCAAGGATCTGTCCTTCGAGAACCCGAAGGCCCCCGACAGCCTGCGCGTCGAAGGCAAGCCGGCCATCGACATGGGTGTCGAAATGAACGCCCAGGGCCGCCCTGACGGCCTGTTCGAAGTCGATCTGCGCCTCACCATCAAGGCGACGACCGACGCCATGACCGTGTTCAACGTCGAGCTTCTGTACGGGGGCCTGTTCGCCCTGCAGGGCGTGGCCGAACAGGATATCGAGCCGCTGCTGCTGATCGAATGCCCCCGCTACCTGTTCCCGTTCGCCCGCGAAATCATCACCCGTGCGACCTCGGACGGCGGCTTCTACCCGCCCTTCATGCTGGATCCGATCGATTTCGCCGGCATCTATGTCGCCCGCCAGCAGTCGATCGCACGCGGACCGGCCGAAACCGGACAGGCCTGAGGATCGGGGTCTGGTCTACGACCGCTCTTCCAACTCCAGCCCATACCCCTGCCACAACGACCGGTCCTTCAGAGTGGCCTGCAGGAAAGCCTGATGCGCCGCCCGTTCGGTCTCGCTGGTCCGCACCGGCAGAGGCCGCGGGCGAGGGCCATGGCCCTGGGCGGCCACCGCCGCCGCCGCGGCAACCGTGGCGCGTGAAGCCGACAGGTCCAGCCGGCGTTCCTTGCCGCCCTTGAGCTCCAGATAGACTTCGGCCAGCAACCGGGCATCGATCAGGGCCCCGTGCAGGGTGCGTTCCACAAGCGAGACCTTGAACCGCTTGCACAGGGCGTCCAGCGAATTGGCCATGCCGGGAAACCGGGTCTGGGCCAGTTTCAGCGTGTCGATCCAGCGATCCTCGGGGAACAGCGGCCGGCCGCAGCGGCCAAATTCGTGATCGATGAAATTCCGGTCAAACTGCGCATTGTGGGCGATGATCGGGGCGTCGCCGATGAAGTCGCACAGGTCGATGACGATTTCGGCGAATCTCGGCGCGTCCTTGACCCGGTCGTCGGTGATGCCATGCACCCGGATGGCGTCGGCGGGGATCAGGCGATCGGGATTGATCAACCGGTGAAACGTCCGCCCGGTCGGCAGCAGATCCTCGATCTCGATACAGCCGACCTCGATCATCCGGTCGCCGGTACGGGGGTCGAAGCCGGTGGTTTCCGTGTCGAGGACGATTTCGCGGGACATGGACCCTTACTGCGTTGGTTCGCCGGTTTGCGGAAGACTGCGCCGGGGCGGCGTCCACCCTTCGGCCAGAACCATCCCCACGATTTCGTCGACCCGCGCCCGGGCCGCTTCCAGCCCCGCGCCCGTATCGATGACGAAGTCCGCCCGGCGACGCTTCTCCGCGTCGGGCAATTGGCGCGCCAGGATGGCCTCGAACCGTTCGCGGGTCATGCCGGACCGGGCCAGCACCCGTTCTGCCTGAACGGCAGCCGGGGCCGTCACGACCACCACCGCATCCACAGCTGCATCACCGCCGGTCTCGAACAGCAGGGGAATATCCAGCACGGCCAATCTCACACCCCGGGCCTCGGCCGCGGCCAGGTCCGCCTGCCGGCCGATCAGGACCAGGGGATGGACGATGGCCTCCAATCGTTGGAAGCCGTCGCGATCCTGTCCCAGGACCTCGGCCAGCCGGTTCCGGTCGACGGCCCCGTCCCGAACGACGCCGGGAAAGGCCTCGCCGACGGGGCCAACCGCCGCTCCTCCCCGGGCATAGAGCCGGTGCACAGCCGTATCGGCATTCCAGATCACGGCGCCCGCGTCCGCAAACATGGAAGCCGTGGTCGACTTGCCCATGCCGATAGAGCCGGTGAGGCCGAGAACAATCATGCTTCGCTCCCCAGCGCACGCAAGGCGATCCGTCGCACATCCACATCCGGCGGCTCAATGCCAAACAGGGCGCGGAACGACGGCCGGGCTTGACCGATCAGCATCGCAAGGCCGTCCACCACCGTCAGGCCTCGCGCCCGCCCAGCCGTCAGAAAGGGGGTCATCAGGGGGCGGTAGGTCATGTCCATCAGGACAGTTTCCGATCCAAGGAGCGACAGGTCGATGTCCGGTGAGACACTCAATGCATTGACAACCAGAGAGGCCTCGCCCAGCGCCCCTGGCTGGACCACGGTCCCGCCGATGTCAGCGACGAGACCTTCGGCCCGGGCGGCGGTTCTGTTCAGCACCCCGACACGGGCTCCGGCCGCAAGCAGGGCTGCCACTGCTGCCCGGGCTGCGCCGCCCGCGCCCAAGACCACCACCAAACGATCCTTGACCGACAGGCCGGGCGCCTGATCGGCGAGGGCAGCCATCAAACCGGCGCCATCGGTGCTGTCGGCGCTGACCCGGCCGCCCTCGAACAGCAGCAGGTTGGCAGAGCCGCACCTTCGCGCCGTCGTGGAGGCTTCGTCTGCCAAGGCCAGCGCCTGCTCCTTGAACGGGGCCGTCACGTTGAACCCGCGCAGGAGACCGGCGCGCCCCTCAGCGACGAGCTTGGCAAACTCCGCCGGGTCCGCAGGCCCGAACGCGCGATAGTCGGCCTCCAGCCCCGCAACCGCGATCCAGGCCCCATGGATCAGGGGGCTGAGCGAATGGGTGATCGGCTGGCCTGCGACACCCGCCTGAATCCTCATGACGGCAGCACCCCCGCCCGGCGCAATTCAGCCAGAACGGGCCACAGCGGCAGGCCGAGGACAGTGAAATAGTCGCCGTCTACCGCCTCGAACAGCTGCGCCCCCATGCCCTCTAGCCGGTAAGAACCGACGCACGCCAGCAGGGCCTCGCCCTCGGCCTCCAGATAGGCGTCCAGAAAGCTGTCGGAGAAGCCTCGCATCCTCAGGCTTGCCGTATCGAGTCCTGACCAGACGATCTGGCCGTTGCGGGCGAGGGCCGCGCCGGAATGGAGTTGGTGGACCTTGCCGCGCATGGCCGCCAGCCGCGCGCGCGCCTCACCGAGCGAAGCCGCCTTGGAGACCAGGCCGCCGTCGAAACCGAGAGTCTGGTCAGCGCCCAGAACCCAGGCATCCGGGTCCTGGCGCGAGACCGCCAGAGCCTTGGCCTGCGCCAGTTCAAGGGCGAGGCCGGCCGCATCCGCCGGGTCATGAACGGCCTTGACGGCATCTTCGTCCACATCAGCGACCCGGACCGAGAAGGCCACACCGGCCTCCGTCAGCATCGCCCGCCGCGCGGCGCTTTTTGATGCGAGGACCAATCGTTCCGGAGAGGCTTTCACCAGCTGGTTCCCAACCGGCGGGTCCGGCGCTCATTCAACAGGTTGATGATTGCCGCGGCTGTCTCCTCGACAGAACGGCGGGTGACGTCGATCACCGGCCAACCGCGGCGTTCGAAGGCGCGGCGGGCCCTGACTGTTTCCTCGCGCACGGCGTCGTGGTCGACATAGGCGCTGGCCCGGTTGGCGTTCAGCCCGTCGAGCCGGTTTCTGCGGATTTGCACCAGCCGGTCTGGTGACACCGTGAGGCCGACCACCAGAGGGTTTTTCAGCCCGACGAGACGTTCACCGTCTTCCTGACCCGGCACCAGAGGCACATTGGCGGCACGAATGCCGCGGTGAGCCAGATAGATGCAGGTCGGTGTCTTGGAGGTGCGACTGACACCGCACAGGACCACATCGGCCCCCTCCAGCTGGACCGACGACCCCTGGCCATCATCATGGGCCATGGCATAGTCGAGGGCAGCGATGCGGTTGAAGTAATCTGTATCGAGCGCATGCTGGGCTCCGACCCGCGTGGACAGGGCGGCCCCCAGATATCTGGACAGCGCGCTGACCAGAGGGTCCAGCGCGGCGATCTGCGGCATGTCGAGCTTGCGGCACCCTTCTTCAAGCTGCTCACGGAGTTCCCGGTCCACGAGCGTATGCAATACCACCCCCGGCGAAGCGGCCACCTCCTCCAGCACCCGCTCCATCTGTTTGCCGGAACGGACCAGGGCATAGATGTGCTCGATCGGAATGACACCGTCGAAGCGAGCGACCACCGCCTTGGCCATGGCGTTCAGGGTCTCGCCGGTTGAGTCGGAGACCAGATGGACGTGGAAATAGGTCGCCAGTCGCGTCGGACCTGCCGCTCGTCCAGATGAACCGGGGGTCATCGGCGGCTGTCCATGACTGCGAGACTCCTGTGGATGAGCCCCGGCGCCGTCGGGGCGCCGTCGGGGCCGACGGGTGCATCATTTCCTATAGCCGGGCACTGCGTCCGCTGCGAGCCGGGACGGAGGTGGATGGCTGATCTGTTGCCGGGCGGATTCATCCCAAGGTCGCTGCCGGCTCAAGACCGGCCTGTGGAAATCCTTAACGGGAGGTTAACGGCGCCCAGGCCGGGCACCCGCTCTCCGGTCGCGAAACCGCTTCGTTAAGGGATCGTTAGGATTTATCCCCGGTTTCACCAAACCTGCTCGGGGATGCACCGGCGACTGTGACTGTTTGCGGAAAACCCGTCCGATGTCGGTCAAACCGGCCTGTTTGTCCCCGCCATCCCCGGCCCTGCCTTCTTCTTCCAGACTTCAAGACTCTTTTATTGAGAAGGATGGAAGGGTGCGACACGTCTCGGGCTTGAGCGGAACCGAGGCCCCCGGTAGGACCGGTGTCAGATGACCGTTTCCCCCGCCTCTTCCCTGATTCTCAAGGTTCTCGCTGGAGAATCGGGCGCTCGACCGCCCGTCTGGTTCATGCGTCAGGCCGGGCGCTACCTGCCGGAATACCGGGCCCTGCGTGCGACGACACCCGATTTCATTTCCTTCTGCGTGGATCCTGAGAAAGCCGCTGAGGCGACCCTGCAGCCGATGCGGCGGTTCGGCTTCGATGCCGCGATCGTTTTTGCCGACATACTGCTGATTCCCCGGGCCCTGGGGCAGGAGGTCTGGTTCGAGGCTGGTGAGGGACCACGGCTGGGTCGCCTGCCGCCGGTCGAGGCCATGCGCGACCTCACGTCGGGGGCCGGTGATGCCCTGAAACAGGTGGGTCAGACCCTGTCGCTGGTTCGATCGCAGCTTGAGCCGGACCGGGCATTGATCGGCTTTGCCGGAGCCCCCTGGACGGTCGCGACCTATATGCTGGACGGCGAGGCGCGCAGCATCGGAAAGGGCGAGCGCGCACAGGCCCGGACCTATGCCTACGCCGAGCCGGACAAGGTTGCCGCCTTGCTTGAGGTACTGGTCGAGGCCACGGCCCATTATCTGAAGATGCAGGCTGATGCCGGGGCCCAGGTGCTGAAGATCTTCGAGAGCTGGGCCGAGGGTCTGCCGGAAGATCTGTTCGAAAGCCTGGTCCTTCGCCCACATCAAAAACTCGTCAGGCGGGTCCGCGAACTGGGGGTCACTGTGCCCCTGATCGGTTTCCCACGGGGTTCGGCAGCGCTGGCAGAAAGATATGCCGCAGAGGTCGAGGTACAGGCCGTGGCGCTGGATACGGCCTGTCCATTGGAGATTGGACGGCGCGTGCAGGCGATCAAGCCGATTCAGGGCGCGCTTGATCCGCTGTTGTTGCGTGCGGGAGGCGCCATTCTGGACCGGCGCGTGGATCAGCTGCTGGAAGCCTGGGGGCAGGGGCCCTGGATCTTCAACCTCGGGCACGGCATCCTGCCGGACGTGCCGATCGCCCATGTCGAACAGGTTCTGAAGCGGATTGGTGCGCAATGAGTGGGCCGGCAAAAGCTCGGAAACAGGGTCGCCGGATCGCGGTGGTGCTGTTCAATCTCGGTGGTCCGGATGACCAGGCGTCGGTCAAACCCTTCCTGTTCAACCTGTTCAGCGACCCGGCTATCATCGGTCTGCCCAATCCGTTTCGGGCCCTGCTCGCAAGACTGATCTCCAGCCGTCGCGAGACCAGTGCCCAGGCCAACTATGCGCTTATGGGCGGTGGTTCGCCCCTGCTGCCGGAGACCCGGCGCCAGGCTGCGGCCCTGGCGGAAACCCTGTCCGGGCTTCTGTCGGGTGACGTCGTCGAGGCCTTCATAGCCATGCGCTACTGGTCACCGCTGACCGAGCAAACCACGGCTGAAGTCGCCGCCTTTGCCCCCGACGAGATCATATTGCTGCCGCTGTATCCGCAGTTCTCGACCACCACGACCCAGTCGTCACTGAAGGCCTGGCGCGAAACCTATGAGGGTCCCGGGGTCAGCCGGACTGTGTGCTGCTATCCGGAAGCACCGGGATGGATCTCGGTCCAGGCGGACGGGGTGAGAGCGAAGCTCGTCGAGGCCGGCGATCGACCGGTCCGCGTTCTGTTCTCGGCCCACGGCATCCCGGAAAGTCTGGTGAGCAAGAAGGGCGATCCCTATCAGGACCAGATAGAATCGACCTGCGCCGCGATTGCGTCACATGCCGGTCTGACGGACTGGACCATCTGCTACCAGAGCCGGGTCGGGCCGATGAAATGGCTCGGTCCGTCGACCCCGGATGCCCTGGCTCAGGCCGGGCGCGACGGGATCGGAGCCGTGGTGGTCCCGGTGGCCTTTGTTTCTGAACATATCGAGACCCTGGTCGAACTCGATATCGAATATGCGGAACTGGCTCACGAACTGGGCGTCGCACCCTATCTGCGCAGCCCGACGGTCGGCGTTGCCGCGCCGTTCATCCGGACCCTGGCCGATGCGGCGGTCGAAGCCCTGTCACGGACCGGAACAGCACCCTTTGGTCCCGGTTGCCGGGCCGGCTGGAAGGCCTGCCCGCGGACCTGCCCGGGGAACCCTGCATGACCTTCGAGATCGTGCGGGGTCTGCATATTCTCGCGGTCATCGCCTGGATGGCCGGTATGCTGTTCCTGCCGCGGCTCTATGCCTATGACGCCGAACAGGCGGACAAGACTGAGCCGCTGCGGTCGGAGATGCGGGACCTGTTGCGGACATGGCAGCACCGGCTGCTGAAGATCATCGTCAACCCCGCCATGGTGCTTAGCTGGGTGTTCGGTGTCTGGATGATCGGCATCCACGTGTTCGAATACGGCGAGGGCTGGGGCTTCCTCGCCCAGCCGTGGATGATCGCCAAACTTGCCGGTGTCGTTGCGCTTTCGGCCTGGCACGGTTTCCTGGCCGGGGAGCTGAAACGCATTGAGGCCGGGACCTCGAGCCGAACCGGCAAATTCTGGCGCATGACCAATGAGATCCCGTTTGTCATCGCCGTGGTGATGGTGCTTTCGGTGACCACGCAATGGACATTCCGATAAGCCGCCCTGCTTGACCTGAGCTCCCCCGCGTGGTTTCGCTCGGGCCAGCCGCCCTGCAGGAGTCTGGGGCGGTCCCACTCTTTGCGACGCCCGCCGATCTCGCCGGGACGACCCGTCGCCTTCCCACCCGGCCGCAAGGCCAGACATTGCTGACTTTTCCGCCCGCGAGACGCCCTGTCTCGCGGCGATGCTTTTGATTGCACGCCATGATCGACATCACTGATACCCCCGAGACCGATGACGCCGCCGGCGCCGAAACGCCCGAGGCCGGCAATGAAATGGCCGCGGCCGACCTGCCCATGGTCGATCAGGAGCACGGCGACGAGGACGATGACGGCGAGCCGATCGTCCCCAACGGCCGCATCACCCTGCAGGAGCTCAACGAGAAGACACCGGAAGATCTGGTCGCCTTCGCCGAGAGCCTCGAGATCGAGAACGCCGGCAATCTGCGCAAACAGGATCTGCTGTTCGCCATCCTCAAGACCCTGGCCGATGAGGAAGTCGAGATCATCGCTGATGGCGTGCTCGAAATCCTGCCGGACGGGTTCGGCTTCCTGCGCAGCCCGGACGTGAATTATCTTCCGGGGCCTGACGATGTGTATGTCTCTCCGTCCCAGATCCGCCGCTTCGGCCTGCGCTCGGGCGACACCATTCACGGTGCCGTCCGCGGCCCGCGCGAGGGCGAGCGGTATTTCGCCCTGCTCAAGGTCGACACGATCAATTTCGAGGACCCGGAGACGGTCAAGACCAAGGTCCTGTTCGACAACCTGACGCCGCTCTATCCGGAGGAGCGGCTGCATATGGAAATCCAGGACCCGACGCTGAAGGACCGGTCGGGCCGGGTCATCGATATCGTCGCCCCGCTCGGCAAGGGCCAGCGCTGCCTGATCGTCGCCCCGCCGCGGGTCGGCAAGACGGTGATGCTGCAGAACATCGCCAAATCGATCGAGAAGAACCATCCCGAGGTCTTCCTCATCGTCCTGCTGATCGACGAGCGGCCCGAGGAAGTGACCGACATGCAGCGCACGGTGAAGGGCGAGGTCATTGCCTCGACCTTTGACGAACCGGCCACCCGTCACGTCGCCGTTGCCGAAATGGTCATTGAAAAGGCCAAACGGCTGGTCGAGCACAAGAAGGATGTCGTCATCCTGCTCGACTCCATCACCCGTCTGGGCCGCGCCTACAACGCCACTGTGCCCTCATCGGGCAAGGTCCTGACCGGTGGTGTCGATGCCAATGCCCTGCAGCGGCCGAAGCGTTTCTTCGGTGCAGCGCGCAATGTGGAGCAGGGCGGTTCGCTGACCATCATCGCCACCGCCCTGATCGATACCGGCTCCCGGATGGACGAGGTGATCTTCGAGGAGTTCAAGGGCACGGGTAACTCGGAGATCGTGCTGGACCGCAAGGTGGCCGACAAACGCATCTTCCCGGCGATCGATGTGCTCAAGTCGGGCACCCGCAAGGAAGAACTCACCACGCCGAAGGATCAACTGGCCAAGACCTATGTCCTGCGCCGCATCCTCAATCCCATGGGTCCGCAGGACGCGATCGAGTTCCTGATCGACAAGCTGCGCCAGTCGAAGAACAATGCGGACTTCTTCCAGTCGATGAACACCTGACGGCGGTATGGCCGCTGTTTCACGTGAAACAGGAGCGGGTCTATGAAGGTAAAACTCGAGGTCGACTGCACCCCGGCAGAGGCCCGGGCCTTTCTCGGCCTGCCCGATGTCGAGAGTCTCAACGACCATCTGGTCACCGAGATGAAGCGCCGCATGGACGAGAACATTACGGCCATGCAGCCCGACGAACTTATGAAAACCTGGACCAGTTTCGGCCTTCAGGCGCAGGACCAGTTCCGAAAACTGATGGAAGCAGCGGTCAAGCCGTGACGATTGCCTCCTCCCCACGTCTTGGGGAGGGGCGCCATCCGAACGATGGTGGCGGGGTAAGGTCCCGGGCACCGTTTGATGTGGCCAGGCCTCTCCGCCGCTTCCCGGTCCTGCCGCCCCCTGCTTCCGGGTATACCGTTCGCCATGACCGACACCATCTTCGCCCTCGCCACGCCACCCGGCCGCGGGGCCATCGCCATCCTGCGCCTTTCCGGTCCGGGTACGGACACCGCCCTCCGTTCGCTCGGTGCCGACGGGCTCAAACCCCGAACGGCATCATTGCGAGACCTCGCCCATGGCGGCAGGGCGATTGACCAGGCTTTGGTTCTCCGTTTCCCGGCCCCGAACTCCTACACCGGCGAGGACTGTGCCGAACTGCATCTGCACGGCGGTCGGGCGGTGGTGGAGGGGGCTAGTCTGGCGCTGGTCGATCTGGGCCTGCGTCCGGCGGAGCCGGGTGAGTTCACCCGCCGGGCGTTCCAGAACGGTCGTATGGACCTGGCCCAGGCCGAGGCTGTCGCCGACCTGATTGATGCCGAGACCGAGGCCCAGGCCAGCCAGGCGCTCGGCCAGCTCGAGGGGGCGCTGAGTCAGGCCTATATGGGTTTTCGCAGGGATCTGACGAGCGCCCTCGCCCTGATTGAGGCCGAGATCGATTTCCCTGACGAGGAGGTCCCGGAAAATCTGGCCCGGTCCGCCGGACCCCTGCTCGATCGTTTGATCGCTGACCTGAAGGCCGCCTTGGCCGACGGCCGGCGTGGCGAGCGGGTGCGCGCCGGCTACCGGATCGTCCTGATCGGCGAGACCAATGCCGGCAAGTCCTCGCTGTTCAATGCCCTGGTCGCGCGCGAGGCGGCCATCGTCACCCCCATCGCCGGTACGACCCGCGATGTGCTCGATGCCGACCTCATCATTGGCGGCTATGCCGTGACCCTGTCCGACACCGCCGGCCTGCGCGACAGCACCGACCCTGTCGAGGCCGAGGGTGTGCGGCGCGCCCGCGCCCGGGCAGAGGCGGCCGACCTGCGGCTGTGGGTCCGGGGTCCGGACGATGTCGAGGGCGATGCTGCCGAATTTGCCCGACCCGGCGATCTTCTGGTCCTGACCAAGGCTGATCTCGGGACAGCCCCGGCGGTGCCGGGGTTCGAGACCCTGACCCTGAGCACGATGACCGGTAAGGGCCTGGGCGATCTGCTCGGCTGGATTTCGGCGCGACTGTCCCGTGACCTGGCCGGGACGGATTTTCCGGCGGTGACCCGCGAGCGGCACCGGCGACGGCTAGTCGAGGCGCTTGCGGCTGTCGAGGCCGGGCGGGCAGCGCTGGAGGCCTCACCGGAAATGGCCGGGGACGATCTGCGCCGGGCTGCCGAGGCCCTCGCCCGGGTCACCGGTGCCATCGGCGTCGAGGATATACTGGGCGAGGTCTTCTCGACCTTCTGCATCGGCAAATAGGCGGTTTCACGTGAAACAGCCCGGCGGCGGAGGTGGCGAAAGGGGCGGTTTTGCCCTATGTGCCCGCCCATGAAGGGTTTTGACGTCATTGTCATCGGCGGCGGGCATGCGGGCTGCGAGGCGGCGGCGGCGTCAGCGCGCGTGGGCGCTCGCACTGTGCTGCTGACCCAGAAACTCGAGACCATCGGAGAAATGTCCTGCAACCCGGCCATCGGCGGGCTGGGCAAGGGCCATCTGGTCCGCGAGATCGATGCCATGGACGGTCTGATGGCCCGATTGGGCGACAAGGCCGGGATTCAGTTCCGCCTGCTGAACCGTTCCAAGGGGGCGGCCGTGCGGGGGCCGCGTAGCCAGATCGACCGGCGGCTTTACCGCGAGGCCATGCAGGCCGAACTGGCGCAGACCCCCAACCTGGCCCTGATGGCCGGGACAGCGGAGCGGCTGATCCTGAACGGCGACCGGGTCGTTGGGGTGGTGACGGGGGAGGGCGTCGAGCTGCGCGCCGGGGCTGTGGTCCTGACCACCGGCACCTTCCTGAACGGTGTCATTCACAAGGGCGACCAACGCATCCCGGCCGGACGTCACGGCGAGGCCCCCTCCACCGGCCTGGCGGCTGACCTCTATGGTTCCGGCCTGCAGATGGGCCGGCTCAAGACCGGCACGCCCGCGCGCCTCGACGGCCGGACCATCGGCTGGGACCGGCTGGAGATGCAGCAGGCCGACGCCGAGCCGGTGCCGTTCAGCTTCCTGACCGACCGGATCGAGGTGCCCCAGATCGCCTGCGGCGTGACCCATACGACCGAGGCGACACACAGGATCATCGCCGATAATCTCGGCGACAGCGCGGTCTATGGCGGCCATCTGTCCGGTCGCGGTCCGCGCTACTGCCCTTCGATCGAGGACAAGGTGGTCCGGTTTTCGGACAAATCCTCGCACCAGATCTTTCTTGAGCCCGAAGGCCTGGACGATCCGACCGTCTATCCCAACGGCATCTCGACCTCTGTTTCGGATGCGACCCAGTTTGCCTTCCTGCGCACCATCCCGGGGCTGGAATCGGTCGAGGTCTTCCGGTTCGGCTATGCCATTGAATATGACTATGTCGACCCGCGCGCCCTGACCCCGGCGCTGGAGGTCAAGCGGTTGCCCGGTCTCTATCTGGCGGGTCAGATCAACGGCACCACGGGCTATGAGGAGGCCGGAGCGCAAGGTTTGCTGGCCGGGCTGAACGCGGCCCGCGCTGCCTCTGGCTCTGATCCGGTCATCTTCGGACGGGACCAGGCCTATACAGGCGTCATGGTCGACGATCTGGTTACGCGTGGGGTGACCGAGCCCTACCGGATGTTTACCAGCCGGGCTGAGTACCGCTTGACCCTGCGGGCCGACAATGCCGATCAGCGGCTAACCCCGCTCGCGATCAACAGTGGTCTCGTGTCCAGCGATCGGGCCAGGGCTTTTGCAGCCAAGGCCGCCCAGCTGGCGGAGGCCTCGGCTGTTTCACGTGAAACCGTGTTCACACCCAAGGAGGCCGCAGCGCTTGGGATCCACGTCAATGCCGACGGCCAGCGCCGCTCCATCCGTGATCTTCTGGCCTTCCCGGGCGTGACCCTGTCCACCTTTGCATCCATCCGGCCCGAGGTCGTCGGCTGGTCCGCCCAGGTACGGGAGCAGGTTGAAATCGATGCCGGCTATGCGGGCTATCTTGACCGTCAGGCCTCGGATGCCGCAGCACTTCGGCACGAAGAGTCCCTGGCCCTGCCTGTCGACCTCGACTACGCCGCCATCGGCAGCCTCTCCAGCGAGGTGCGCGAGAAGCTGACCCTGGTGCAGCCACGGACGCTCGGTCAGGCGGGACGCATAGAGGGCATGACGCCCGGGGCCCTGACGGCCCTGCTTTCGTATGTAAAGAAGGCGAAGGTGCCGGTGTGAGCACGCTCGATGCGGCCGCCTTTCAGGCCCTTCGCGGCGCGACTCCGGCGCAGATGGCCGATCTCGAAGCGATGATCGAGCGTCTGACCGCAGCCAATGCGGTCATGAACCTGATCGGCCCCGACACCCTGCCGGATGTCTGGAACCGACATATCTTCGATTCCGCCCAACTGCTCGATCTGGTGCCCGCTGCCTCAACCTGGGCGGATCTGGGTGCCGGTGCCGGCTTCCCCGGCCTGGTTCTGGCTATCCTGCTCAAGGACCGCGCCGACAGTCATGTCTGGCTGGTCGACAGCCTCGGCAAGCGCTGCCGGTTCCTGCAGGAGGTTGTCGACGCCCTGTCGCTTCCAGCCACTGTGGTCAATGGCCGGGCCGAGGACCAGCGTCTGAAGGTCGAGGTTGTCACGGCTCGCGCCCTGGCTCCGATGGACCGGCTCCTGGGCTATGCACAGCCTTATCTACAGCGTGGCGCACAGGGCCTGTTTCTCAAGGGGGAAAAGGCCGAGGCTGAGTTGATCGAAGCCCGCAAGGTCTGGCAGTTCGATAGCCTGCTTTCTGTCTCGCGCAGCGATCCGCGCGGCCGTATCGTTTCCGTCCGGAGCCTCCGTCGTGTCCAAAGCCGGTAAGACCTCCCAGGCACGTACGAGAGTCCTTGCGGTCTCCAATCAGAAGGGCGGGGTGGGCAAGACCACCACGGCGATCAACCTCGGCACGGCCCTGGCGGCGATCGGTGAAAAGGTTCTGATCGTTGACATGGACCCCCAGGGAAATGCCTCCACCGGCCTGGGTGTTCCACGTGAGACGCGCCGGGTCACCATCTACGACGTGATTGTGGACGGGCGTTCGGTCGATGATTCCGCTGTTCCGACGACGGTGCCGGGCCTCGATATCGTGCCTGCTGACGCTGATATGTCGGGCGTCGAGATCGAGCTCAGTCAGGCCGATCGTCGCTCCTTCCGACTCCGTGACGCCCTGCGGGGCCAGGGCGCTGAGGGTCAGCCCCGGTATGACTATGTCCTGATCGATTGCCCGCCGTCGCTCAATTTGTTGACCCTGAACGCCATGGCTGCCGCTGACGCTGTCCTTGTGCCGCTGCAGTGCGAGTTCTTTGCTCTCGAGGGCCTGACCCAACTCATGAAGACCATCGAGATGGTCCGGCAGAGCCTGAACCCGACCCTGGAGATCCAGGGCCTGGTCCTGACCATGTACGACCGTCGCAGCACCCTCTCCGGACAGGTCGCGGCGGATGTGCGCAGCCATTTCGGGGACAAGGTCTATGATGCCGTGATTCCGCGAAACGTCCGGGTTGCCGAGGCCCCGTCGTTTGGCAAGCCTGCCCTGATCTATGATCTGAAATGCGCAGGCAGCCAGGCCTATCTGCGCCTCGCCCGCGAGGTCGTCGCCCGCGAGAAATCCCGTCGGCTCCAGGCCGCATGACCATGAATAAAAGAACGGAATCAGTCAGGTGAGTGAACGTCAGCGCGGGCCACAGAATCGCGGTTTGGGTCGAGGCCTCTCCGCACTTCTCGGAGAACAGGTGGCCGAGAGCGCGGCGGTCGACGGGGCTTCCGCGCCCGCCGGCGTCCAGATGGCTCCGATAGAAAGCCTCAGGCCCAACCCGGATCAGCCACGGAAGATCTTCGACCGCGACGACCTGGAAGAGCTGGCCGCCTCGATCCGGGACAAGGGGGTGCTTCAACCCATTCTCGTCCGGTCTCATCCGAAGGAAGATGGTGTCTGGCAAATCATCGCCGGCGAGCGTCGCTGGCGCGCGGCCCAGTTGGCCCGCCTGACCGAGGCCCCGATCATCGTCAAGGAGATGGACGATGTCGCTGTGTTCGAGGTCGCCATCATTGAGAACGTCCAGCGCGCGGATCTCAATCCGCTCGAGGAAGCCGATGCCTACCGGACGCTGATGGAGCGGTTCGGCCGGACCCAGGATGCGGTCGCCGGCGTGGTCGGCAAGAGTCGCAGTCATGTGGCCAACATCCTGCGCCTGTTGCAGCTGCCTGAAGGGGTGCTGCAGCATGTTCGCACGGGCAAGCTGAGCGCCGGACACGCCCGTGCCCTGATTACCGCGCCGGACCCCGTCACCCTTGCCGACCAGATTGTGTCGGAGGGACTGAACGTTCGTCAGGCGGAGGCCCTGGCCCGCCGGGCCGCAGAAGGGTCCAGGGGCCGCAAGCCCGGAAACGCTGCCTCGGGCGGCGAAGGTTCGGCTGACGTCGCTGCACTGGAGCAGGACCTGGCAGACGCTCTCGGCCTCCGGGTCCAGTTGGCCGACCGGGGCGGCAAGGGCGAGTTGACCATCACCTACAGCAACCTAGAACAGCTGGACGACCTGTGCCGCCGATTGATGCGCGGCTGAGCTCAGCCTGTGCTAGGCTGGCGCGATGACCGACCAGCCTTCCAATCCGACCGCCGAAGCCATGAAGCGCGCCCTTGCGGCGAAGAAGGCGGGTAGTGGCCGTGCCCACACCGGCCTTCCTGCCTCGGCGCGCGCTGAGGAAAAGGCTCAGCAGGCCCGCAGCGCGGCCCTCGCAAAGCCGGCCTTCCGCAAGGCGTCCAAGCGCGGCTGACCGGTCCGGACTGAAATCGACCGGAACAGGAACAAGTCAGGTCCCGGGTGTCTGACAGGACGAATGCCGGAGGCTGATAGACCGCATTGGTGGACCTCTCCCGGCGGGATCGGGCTCTAGAGCCCCAGCCGTCTGGCCCGGGCTGAAATCTCCAGCAGCAGGCGTTCGGCGATCAGTTGGTCGGGCGAACCCGTGGTCTTGGTCGCTACATCGGCCGCATTCACACTGTCCAGGACCCGGTCGAGGTCATCCAGCCGCCAGCTGCGGGCCTGACGCAGCATTTCGGCCTCCTGTTTCCAGAACACACCGGCTGCCTTGGCCGCCTCCTTGGCGCCGGCGCCATTGGCCTGAAGCAGATGGATCCGACGCAGCTTGCCCAGGTGCACAGACGCTTGTCTCACTGCCATGACAGGCGATTCGCCCTCGGCGAGGGCGCGGCGAAGGCCGGACTGGGCGGGCGCGGGCCGGCCGCCGAAGGCCTGAAGCGCCGCATCCTGCAAGGAGGCGTCGGCCTCCACCCCGAGGTGACGCTCCAGCTCTTCCAGATCCATGGTCTTGCCCGATCCGGGGCCGATATAGAGCGCCAGCCGCTCGATCTCCTGCCGCATCAGGCCACGCTCACGGGGCAGACGGCTGACGAAACAGTCGAGGGCGTCTCCGGTCAGTCCGACCTTGTCGGCGGCCAGGGCCTCGCGCGTCATCCGGGCGACGTCGCCGGTCTCGTCCTCATAGCAGGCGATGCCCACGGCCCCCTCGGCCGCTTCGGCAGCCTTGCGTAGGGCCGAGTCCCGGCCCAGCGGCCCCGCCTCGATGACCAGCATGGCATCGGGATTGTAGCCACCCTCGGCATGGACCTTGAGAGCGGTCGCAAGGGCCTTGTCGACCGCGACCTTCTCTGAGCCCAGCCGGACCCGAACGAGACGCCGGCCGCCGATCATGGAAAGGGCGGTCAGAGCCTCTTCAAGCCGGGCTCCGTCACCGTCGATGTCGCTGTCTGTCAGCAGGGTGACATTGAAGGGGTCGTTGAGGTCCGGTGTGACGGCCTTGCACAGGATATCGGCCCGCTCCCCCACGCCGGACCGGTCCTTGCCGTGGATCACGGCCGCCCGGACGCCCCGATCCGGTGCCTTCAGGAAGCGATCGACCTCCGGGCGCTTTGCCAGAATCATCGACGCCCCGCGTACGTGAGAAGACTCCGGCGCAGCCATGGAGAGGAGGTGGGCGTCACTGGTCGGCCAGGGCTCGCATCAGGTCGAGCCGGATCAACCGGGCCAATTCGTCGGCGGCCCTTTCTTCCCCGTCCTGCTGGGCGGCGATGGCCGCGAAAGGCTGGTCGGCCGAGGCATAGGTGATTGTGACGGTCTGGACGCCGGACGCGGCCGGGCCTCCCCCGGTCGGGGTCAGGGTCCAGGCTCCGCGCACGGTGAGCTCATAGCGGGTCGCCGTGTCGTCGATACGCCGACCCAGCGGACGCCGTGACTGCTCCAGCACGGTCTCCAGCCGCCAGAGGGGCGCTTGTGCGCCGTCGCGGCCGAGCACGTCCTCAAGCTGTTCGCGCACCCGATAGCCGAGCCGGTCATCCTGGGTCGTCACAGCGATGCGCGCGAGGGAGGCGCCCACCCCGGTCTCGCCGTAAAGAGGCGTGAACCCGCAACCGGCTAGTCCCACAAGCGAGACAGTCGCCAGGACGAGGCGGCGCATCAGCCGACCACCAGATTCACGATGCGATCCTTGACCACCACGATCTTCCTCACCGTCTGACCCTCCAGCCGCGCCTGAACATCGGCGTCCGCCATGACGAGGGCCTCGACCTCTGCCGGCTCCAGTCCGCGGGCGACCCGGATTTCTCCGCGCCGCTTGCCGTTGACCTGGATGGGCAGGGTCACCTCATCGTCGGTTGCCAATGCCGGATCGAAGGCCGGCCAGGGCGCATCCAGCACCATCCCCTCTTCACCGATGCGCGTCCAGCATTCCTCGGCCAGGTGGGGGGTGAAGGGGGCGACCAGCCGGATCAGGGCCGAAAGGGCCTCGCGTCGCGCGACACTCCCCGCCGTCCCATGATCCCGGACCACGGCCACGAAGGCATAGAGTTTGGCAATGGCCGAGTTGAAACGGAAGCCGCTGACGCCTTCCGAGACGGCCTTGATGGCCTTGTGGGTCTCGCGGATCAGGGCGGCGTCGGATTCATGGGGAGGGGCGTCAGGGTCGAAACTGTCGACCTCGGTCCAGACGCGCTGAACGAAGCGGGACGCGCCCTCGACGCCTCCGGGCGTCCATTGCACGTCACGCTCCGGCGGGCTGTCTGACAGGACGAACAGCCGGCCGGCGTCCACGCCATAGGTGTCGACGATTTCCTGCGGGGCGACGACATTCTTCTTCGACTTGGACATCTTCTCGATGTCACCGATCGTCAGCATCTCTCTCGTGGACAGTTGCCGCGCCGCGCGGTTGCCGGCGTCATTGGTGAGCTCGACATCCGTGGGCTCGACCCAACCGCCGTCGGCCCGGCGATAGGTCTCGTGGACCACCATCCCCTGGGTGAACAGGCCGGCGAAGGGCTCACGCACCGACATCAGCCCGGCGTCCGAAAGTGCGCGGCTGATGAACCGGGCATAAAGCAGGTGCAGGACCGCGTGCTCGACACCGCCGATATACTGGTCGACCGGCAGCCATTTATCGGCAGCGGCGCGCGAAATCGGCTCGGCGGCCGTCGGATCGGTAAAGCGGGCGAAATACCAGCTGGAATCGACGAAGGTATCGAGGGTGTCGGTCTCGCGGACGGCCTCTTTTCCGCAGGATGGGCAGGCGACTTGCTTCCAGGTCGGATGACGATCCAGCGGGTTGCCCGGGGTGTCGAAGGTCACGTCCCTCGGCAGTTCGACGGGAAGCTGATCGGCTGGAACGCCCACGGGGCCGCAGGTCGTGCAGTGGATCACAGGAATGGGACAACCCCAGTACCGCTGGCGGCTGACGCCCCAGTCGCGCAGCCGGTAGAGGGTCGCCCCCTCGCCCTGGCCGGCGGCCTCGAGGCGGGCGATGGCTTCGGCCTTCGCGGGCTCGACCTCCATCCCGTCCATGAAGCCGGAGTTGAACAGCCGCCCCGGCCCCACATAGGCCTCTGATCCAACGGAGAAATCAGCGGCCGCGTCATCAGGTCTCACGACCGGGATGACCGGCAGATCGTATTTGCGCGCGAAGTCGAGGTCCCGCTGATCGTGCGCCGGGCAACCGAAGATGGCCCCGGACCCATAGGTCGACAGCACGAAATTGGCCGCCCAGACCGGCACGGTCCGGTCGGCGTCGAAGGGATGGCGGACGCGGACGCCGAGATCGACCCCCAGCTTCTCGGCCTTCTCGATATCGGCCTCGCTGGTTCCCGACTGGGCGCAGGTCGCCATGAAGGCCGCTACATCCGGTCGATGGGCGGCGATCGCCCGGGTCAGGGGGTGGTCGGGCGCGAGCGCCAGGAAGCTGGCTCCGAACAGGGTGTCCGGCCGGGTGGTGTAGACCTCGACCGGATCGCGAGCGTGGTTCGGCTCTCCCGGCGCGGACGCCGTCAGGAAGGCGGGGGCCTCGGCGATCTCCCACCAGAGGGTCGCGCCGCGGCTCTTGCCGATCCAGTTCTCCTGCATCAGCCTGACCTTGTCGGGCCAGCGGCCTTCCAGCTCCTTGAGGCCCTCGATCAGGTCGTCGGCATAGTCGGTGATGCGCAGGAACCACTGGTTCAGCTTGCGCTTTTCGACCACGGCGCCCGAGCGCCAGCCCCGACCGTCGACCACCTGTTCATTGGCCAGAACCGTATTGTCGACCGGATCCCAGTTGACGACTGAGTCCTTGCGATAGACCAGCCCCCGCTTGAGCAGTTCGAGAAACCAGGCCTGCTGCTTGCCGTAATAGGCCGGGTCGCAGGTGGCGAACTCCCGGCTCCAGTCAAGGGACAGACCCAGCAGCTTCAGCTGGTCGCGCATGGCGGCGATGTTGGACCAGGTCCAGTCGCCGGGATGGATTCCCCGCTCAATGGCGGCGTTCTCGGCAGGAAGTCCGAAAGCGTCCCAGCCCATGGGATGCAGGACATCAAAACCCTGCGCCCGTTTCGACCGGGCCACGACGTCGCCCATGACGTAATTCCGTGCGTGGCCCATGTGGATGGCCCCGGACGGATAGGGGAACATCTCCAGCACATAGTATTTGGGCCGTCCGGTCCCTTCGGTGGGAATACGGAAGGCGTCGGCGGCCGCCCAGCGGGCCTGCTGGCGGGGTTCTGCGATCTTGGGTTCGTAGCGAACCGGTGTCTTGGCCACGGGAGTCTTTCAGGCTGCTCCTTCAGGAACAGGCCCGACGGAGGCTAGGCTATGGGAGGGATTTTCAGCCGGCGTTCGAAAGGTTGAGCTGGCGCGCCTTGGTCAGGATGGCGTTTTCGAGGTCCGTTTCCGTCTGGGCCGAGACCCGGGCACCGGTCCAGCAGCCGGCGGTGTCGACCTCGGCGTCGGCGTCAGCCGGATTGGGGGTGCAGCCGGGGCGGATGACCTGTTTGGTGATGCTGACATTGAGAGCGTCGGCACGCAGGCGGCGATCAAGGATGAAGACGGTCGCCTTGAAACGCTCATTCGGCGTCTGGGGGTCGATATACCAACCATAGTTGATCACCCCGCCCCACGGATCGGCATTGGCCAGCGGCATGAAGCTCAAGGTGTCCAGGGTGGCGCGCCACAGGAAGGCGTTGACGCCGATGCCCGTCTGCGCCTCGGCGGCAGCCCGCGCGCTGCCCACACCGCTGAAAACCTCGCCCACTGTGGGGCCGAACGGGCGGTTGCCGCCACAGCTGCTGAGCAGAACACACGAGGTGATCAGGGCGACCGTCGCGCCGCGAACCAGCACCATCGGGACTTCTCCATAAGAATGTGACGTACCGCGGACCCGTTCCAAGGCACGCGGTGACCCTGACCGAACACGAACCGGGCAGATGCGATGCTCTATAACACGGCGAAAAGGGGCCATGACAAGGCGAAGACGCATTAGGACCCCGAGTGATCAGAACGGATCGCGTGTAACCGGAGCCCCGGGGCGGATTCGCGTGATGCTCGCGCCACAGGAGTCTTCCTGAGTCGCAATGAACCCTCCCGGTAGTGCAGCGTTTCGTTGACCGGACTGTCCAGCGGTGTCTTAGTGAGCGAAGCCATGACTTCGGGTTTTGGCGCAAAAGGGCAGGATATGCGCCGCACGACGCGCAAGATGGGCGCTCAGATCGCCGGACTGGCCGGGGCAGTTGCTCTCCTGGCCATGGCGGACGTCGCCTCGGCCCAGGCGGCCGGTGCCCAGGCGCGCACCCGCGCGCCGGCGCTTTCCCTGTCCGAGGCCCAGGCCGCCCGTGCCGCCGCGGCCCAGCCCGGCTCTTCGCGCCTGCGGTTCACGGAACGCGGCCGCTGGGGTCTGGATTTCAATCTCAGCCAGCCGGTCGGCCGCGAAAGCAATCTCGGCGACGTTGAGGCTGGAGCCTATTACCGCGTCAACCCGCGCCTGCGGGTCGGCGCCGCCGCCGGTCTGGCCGAGACCGAGAGTGACCCGGCCCGCGCGCCCCAGACGGACCGCCGCGCTGCGCCGCGCTTCAGGCTGGAATCGATCTTCCGCTTCTAGTCCGGCTCGAAGGCCGCCTGGAACGCTGACACGCCGGCAATCCCGCATGCGCCCGAGCCCGCAAGGCTGCTGACATTGCCGCTGTCGATCCCGCCGAGGGCGTACACCGGACAGGGGGCAGCCCCGACCCATGCCGTAAATCCTTCCAGACCCAGGGCCGGGCGAACTGACGAGGGGCCCCCGGCCGGAAACACCGGCGATACGATCAGGGCCGTCAGACCCGGCGTGTCCAATGCAGGCCGGGAATGGGCCGCGCCCGTGATCATCCAGTCCGGCCGGGACACGGCCAGCCCCCGCGCCAGATCCAGCGCTCGCCCGGGCAGGTGGACCCCGTCGGCCCCGACCCTCTCGGCAAGGTCCGTGTCCAGTCCGATCAACAGCAGGCCATCGCGAGCCCGCGTCGCCTCCCGCAGCCGCAGGGCCGTCTCAAGGGCGTCAGCCCGGCCGAAATGCCGGAACACCACGCCAGAGCCTGCCGGCAATCGCGCCGCCGTCTCCCAGGGCCGCGGCGTCCGGTCCGGGTCGGTGAAGAACAATAACGGAGGCAGGTTCAGCCCCGCCCGATGGCGTGACCGGCTGACTTTGGCGGCGTCCCGTGCGAGGACGCTGGCGGCTTCCCACAGGATTTTGGCGTCCGCCCGGTTCATGACCCTCTCTTCTCCCGATCCCGCTCCGCCGTCCAGCGCGGTCGCCGCCCGGCTTGAGCGTGTCCGGCGCGGCATATCCGATGCCTGCGGTGTCGCGGGCCGGGATCCGGGCAGTGTGACCCTGACCGCGGTATCCAAGACCCAGCCGCCCGGGGCGATCGATGCGGCGCTCGCCGCCGGCCAGAGGGTGTTTGGTGAAAACCGGGTGCAGGAGGCGCAGGGTCGCTGGGACGGGCGTCGCAACAGCGTCCCGGGCCTTGAGCTCCGGCTGATCGGGCCCTTGCAGTCGAACAAGGCCGCCGAGGCCGTGGCCCTGTTCGACGTCATCGAGACCCTCGACCGGCCGAAGCTGGCCGATGCCCTTGCGGCGGCGGGCGCCCGCGCCGGCAAACCGGTTCATGTGCTGATCCAGGTCAATACCGGTGCTGAGCCCCAGAAGGCCGGCGTCCTGCCCGCCGGGGTCAGCGAACTGCTCGACCATGCCCGCGCCGCCGGCCTGATCGTCGAAGGCCTGATGTGCATTCCTCCTGCCGACGAGGCACCGGGACCGCATTTCGCCCTGCTGCGCAAGCTTGCCCATCGTCATGGGCTGGAGGCCCTCTCAATGGGGATGAGCGGCGATTATGAGACCGCGATCCGCTTCGGCGCGACCCATGTCCGCGTCGGTTCGTCGCTTTTCGGGGAACGAAAGCCCCCTGAATCGCCCTGAAGGGACTGAAAACCGCACTGCTTCGGGTCCAACCCTTGGCGGATCGGGCAACGCCCTCCATTCTGGTATCCATGCCTACGCCCAAGACCATCCTGATCATCGACGACGACGACGACCTGCGCGAAGCCCTGGCCGAGCAGCTGGCCTTGCATGAGGCGTTTCGCCCGGTCCAGGCCTCGACCGCGACCGAGGGCGTTCGCATGGGCCGCGAGGTCCGGGCCGATCTGATCCTGCTGGATGTCGACCTGCCCGACATGGACGGCCGCGAGGCCTGCCGCCTGCTGCGCAAGGACGGGGTTTCGACCCCGATCATCATGCTGACCGGCCAGTCTTCCGATTCCGACACCGTTCTGGGGCTGGAGTCGGGGGCCAATGACTATGTGACCAAGCCGTTCCGGTTTGCGGTCCTGCTGGCCCGGATTCGCGCCCATCTGCGCAGCCACGAACAGTCAGAGGACGCGGTCTTCCGGATCGGCCCCTATGAGTTCCGCCCGGCGGCCAAGGTCCTGATCGACGACAAGGCGAAGAAGGTCCGCCTGACCGAGAAGGAAACCAACATCCTCAAATACCTCTATCGCGCCGGGGCCAAGGCCGTGTCGCGCGAGGAACTGCTGACCGAGGTCTGGGGCTATAACGCCGGGGTCACCACCCACACCCTGGAAACCCACATCTACCGCCTGCGCCAGAAGATCGAGCCCGAGCCGGGCCAGGCAAGGCTTCTGCTGACGGACGCTGGCGGATACCGGCTGCAGCCGTGAGGGTGGCGGCCGGGCTCGGTTGCCTGCTGCTGGCCTGCGCGCCCATGGGTGCGACGGCCCAGTCCGCGACGCACGAGGACCGGACGCCCGACAGCCCGCTTGAGGCTCTGTTGCAGTATGCCGTGCACAGTCAGTCAGGGCAGCAGCGCTTCGAGGCGGCGTTCATGGAGCAGAAGGTCTATGTCCGCATCACACAGCAATCCTTCGAAGCGTTACAGGCAGCGCTGGGTCCGGACGGTCGACTGACTGCCAGGACGCAGATCGAGCTCTGGTCCGTGACGTCCGAAACACCATCGCCCCTGGTCCCGATGTTCACCAGTGAAGCCGCGTTCCGGCGGGCCTATCCGGAGCATCCATGGTTGAGCATCTCGGGCCAGCAGGCTCTATCTCTTATGGCCGAACCGATCGCCGTCAGGGTGAGTGACGGCGCCGGGCACATAGTCACCTGGAGCAAGTCCGAGGTGGAGGTACTGAAGGCCCGCTACCCCGCGCCGACGACCTGATCAGACCTCCAGATCCATCGTCACCGGCGCGTGGTCGCTGGGCTGGGTCCATTCGCGGACGGTGTCATGGATGCGGGCGCTGCCGGCCTTCACCGCAGGGGTCAGGCCGGGCGAGGTCCACAGATGGTCGAGGCGCAGGCCGCGGTTGGATTTGCGGAAATCGGCCGCGCGATAGCTCCACCAGCTGGCCAGTTTGGTCGGCTCCGGGATCTGGTCGCGCACCACATCGGCAAAACCGCCGGCCGCCTGAAGCCGGCGCAAGGTCTCGACCTCGACCGGGGTGTGGCTGACGATCTTCGACATATAGCGGTGGTTCCAGACGTCGTTCTCGCCCGGCGCGATGTTGAAATCGCCCGCCAGCACGAGGGGCCGCTGTTTGTCCCGCCCTGCCATTTCGGCGGTCAGGCGTTCGTAGAAATCCATCTTGTGATCGAATTTCGGGTTCAGGGCCCGGTCGGCGATGTCGCCGCCAGCGGGGATGTAGAAATTCTGCACCTCGACGCCGTCGACCATCACCCCGACGCAACGGGCGTGTTTCTCGCGGCAGACATCGAGAACCGGCGCCTCGGTGATCGGTTTGCGGCTGGCGATCGCCACCCCGTGCCAGCCCTTCTGCCCGCCGATCTTGAGGTAGGGCAGGCCCATGGCCTCAAAGGCTCCACGAGGGAACTGGTCCTCCAGGCATTTGATCTCCTGCAGGCACAGGACGTCGGTCCCGCTCTCGGCGACGAACCGCGCGACCTGGTCGATGCGCAGGCGGACGGAGTTGATGTTCCAGGTGGCGATACGAAGCATGGAGGTGGCTCTAGCATCTTCGGGTAGGGATCGTTGACCCCCTGCTTTCGTCATTCCGGGCGGAGCCTCGCTTGCGAGGCGCAGACCCGGAACCCAGCGGCGCGCGCGAGCGCGAACCTGTCGGGAGCGCGGGCGTCCGCCTTTCCGGCGGTTTTTCGCCGCCTTCGCGGCGCCGCTGGGTTCCGGGTCTCCGCTGCGCTGCGCCCGGAATGACGAAAGCACAAAAAAGCGCCCGGTCGGGGGGGACCGGGCGCTGGAAGGTTTGTCTCTCTTGCCGCCGGGAAGGGGATGAAATCCGGAGCGGTTCAGTTCGGCTCCCGCCGACCTGTGATGAAAGTGCCACGGTTGACGAAAAATGTCAAACGTATGTTCGCCCCTCAGGCGAAATCAGTTCCGGCCCGGGCGGCGGGTCGGGTCGCGCAGCTGGAACAGGCTGGCGGCCAGGTTGGAGGCCGGGGTCAGGGTGGTCAGCTGGGTCCGGGTACTGCCGCCCTGGGCGTCACGGATGGTCCATTCATGCAGCCGAATGGGATTGCCCGCGAAGGACAGAATGACAGAGCCCTCCTCCGGACGGCGGGCGTCCCGGGCGGTGATGGCAAAGGCGCCCGACGCCATCCGGGTGACCCGGTCGATGCGCACCCCCTGATCGAAGCGGACATTGCGGGCCAGGAAGGTCGACAGGGGCGTCGCGCCCAGCGGCACCTGACGGAAGACATTGAGGCGCGGGTCATAGCGTTTGACGTTCGACCCGTCGGATACGACCAGCAGGCCGGCCGGGCTGGTGTATTCGAACCGCATCTTGCCGGGCCGTTGCAGCCAGAACCGGCCTTCGCGGCGCTGGGCCCCCGAGGTCTCGACGAAATTGCCCTGGGCCGAGGTCAGGCCCTGCAGATAGGTCTGGGCCTGGGCCAGAGTCGCGCGGTCCTCGGCCGACAGTTCACCCTGGGCGGCGGCAGGCATGGCAGCGACGGCCGCGATGGCGGCGGTTCCGAGTGCAAAGGCGCGGCGTGAGACGGTCATCAGGGTCTTCTCCTCCGTCATCCCGGGGTTATGCCGGGGTCAGGATGGTTGTTGGTCTTGCCGTCATGCGATCCGTGAGTGGCGGCAGCATGACGCGAGCCTGACCATATTCCGGCACCCCGATGAAGCCCTGTTCAGCTTCGAAGCGAGGACGACGGGTCCCGAACGCAGCGGGGACTCCGACGTTGCCGGCTACATCGGCGGCGGGCCGGCAAGGATATCGCGCTTGCCCGCATGGTTGGCGGGGCTGACCACGCCTTCCTGTTCCATCCGCTCGATCAGGGAGGCGGCGCGGTTGTAGCCGATCTGCAGGCGCCGCTGGATGTAGCTGGTCGAGGCCTTGCGGTCGCGGGTGACCACAGCCACGGCGCGGTCATAGAGGTCGTCGCCCGAGCCACCGCCTTCGTCATCGAACCCGGCCGCGTCGCCGTCGCCGTCCGGATCGTCGGTGATCAGGTCGAGATAGTCGGGCTCGCCCTGGCTGCGCAGGTGTTTGCAGACCTCATCCACCTCATGATCGGTCACGAAGGGCCCGTGCAGGCGGGTGATGCGGCCGCCGCCGGCCATGTAGAGCATGTCGCCCTGGCCCAGCAGCTGCTCGCCGCCCTGTTCGCCGAGGATGGTGCGGCTGTCGATCTTCGAGGTGACCTGGAAGCTGATCCGGGTCGGGAAATTGGCCTTGATCGTGCCTGTGATGACGTCGACCGAGGGTCGCTGGGTGGCCATGATCAGGTGGATGCCGGCGGCGCGGGCCATCTGGGCCAGACGCTGGACGGCACCTTCCACATCCTTGCCGGCGACCAGCATCAGATCAGCCATCTCGTCCATGACGACGACGAGGAAGGGCAGGGGCTCAGGCCGGATTTTTTCGGATTCATAGACCGGGCGGCCCTGCTCATCGAAGCCGGTCTGGACGGTGCGTTCGAAATGCTCGCCCTTGGCCACGGCCTCGCGGGCGCGCTCGTTATAGGAGGCGATGTTGCGCACGCCGAGCTTGGACATCCGCCGATAGCGGTCCTCCATCTCGCGCACGGTCCATTTCAGCGCGACGACCGCCTTCTTCGGGTCGGTGACGACCGGGGCCAGCAGGTGCGGGATGCCGTCATAGACCGACAGCTCCAGCATCTTGGGATCGATCATGATGAAGCGGCATTCCGCCGGGCTGTGCCGGTAGAGAATCGACAGGATCATGGCATTGACCCCGACCGACTTGCCCGAGCCGGTGGTGCCGGCGATCAGCAGGTGGGGCATGCGCGCCAGATCGGCGACATAGGGCTCCCCGCCGATGGTCTCGCCCAGGGCCAGGGGCAGCAGGTGAGCCGGCTTGTCGTATTCGGTCGAGGCCAGCAGGTCGCGCAGATAGACGGTCTCGCGGCGGGCGTTGGGCAGTTCGATCCCGATGGCGTTGCGTCCCGGCACGACCGAGATGCGGCAGGCGCGGGCGGACATCGAGCGGGCGATGTCGTCGCTCAGGGCCACGACCCGCCCGTGTTTCACGCCGGGGGCGGGGACCAGTTCGTACAGGGTTACGACGGGGCCGGGACGGATCTGGTCGATCACGCCGCGCACGCCGAACTCCTGCAGTACGCCCTCCAGCATCTTGGCGTTCTGTTTCAGGGCCTCCTCATCGACCGAGGCGACCCGTTTGGCCGGCTTTGTCAGCATCGACAGGGGCGGCAGGTCGAAACCCGTCGAGGGGCGGGCGAAATCGAAGGCGGCCTGGCTGTCGTCGGCCTCGCGGCGTTGCTTCGGGGCCTTGGCCGCGGCGACCTTGGGCTCCGGTGCCGTACGGACGGATGCCGGCGTCTCCCATGGCGGGGATGGTTCGAGCGCGCCGGGCTCGTCGTCCAGCTCCAGCGCCGGGCGCGGGCGCGGCGGGGCCTTGACGGCGGCGCGGCGAGATTTCGGGGCCGGGGGCGCCGGGCTGCGAATGCCCCTGGCCCAGGCGAGGCCTTCACGAAGGTCTGAGGGTCGCAGGCCGATCGCATAGGCGATGCCCCACAGGCCGAGCGGCAGGAACAGCAGGCCGGCGAAGACCGGCGCACCGGGCAGGCGAAGACCGTCGCAGATCCATTCGATCACACCGACGGTCGCGTCACCCCACAGGCCGCCGAGGCCCGCGGCCAGCGGCCAGGCCGCCGGCGCCGCCAGGGCCGACAGGGCCGCCGAAAGCGCCAGGACGCCGCCCGTTGCAGACAGGGCCTTGAGCGGCGAGGGCTTCAGCCTTTGCTGGATGGCGTCGCCGATGGCGGCTGCCAGACCGAAGGCAATGAGCAGGACGGCGGCGGGCCAGGCTCCCAGACCCAGTGACTGCATGAAAAGATCGGCGAACAGGGCCCCGTTCAGGCCCAGCCAGTTGGTCGGGGCGGCCCCCGATGCCGCGTTGAGGCTGGGATCCGCAGGGTTCCACGAGATCAGGGCCACCAGCAGCAGGGCTGCCAGCAGGGCCTGAAGCACGCCGCGGAATTTCACCGAGACCGGCGCGCCCCACAGGATGCGGGCGCTGACCCAGGCACGCTGGCCGATGGCGAGGGCGGCGGACATGCGGCGACGAACTCCGGATGGACGGGACAGTTGCCTGTTGTCGCGCAGGGAGGGTTAAAGGGCTGTTTACCAGCGACTCTGCCGCACTGGACGTTGCGCTCCTGCGGCGCGACAACGGCCCCATGAGCCAGACCGACCGCTATGACGTCATTATCGCCGGTGCCGGCCTCGCCGGAGCGACCTTTGCACTCGCCGCAGCGCAGGGCGGGCTGAGGGTCGTTCTGGTCGATCCGCAGCCGTTCGACGCCCAGCTGGCACCGACCTTTGACGGGCGGTCCACCGCCATCGCCTTCTCGACCTTCCGCATGCTGGACGCCCTCGGCGTCGGTACGGCTCTGCGGCCCCATGCCTGCCGCATGGATCGGATTCTGGTCACGGACGGACGACGGCCCGGGGCGGCGACGCGTTCGCAGTCCCCCGCCTTCCTGCGTTTCGACGCTGACGAAATCGGTGATCGGACGGACGGCGAGCCGCTCGGCTATCTGGTCGAAAACCGTCGTATCCGCCTTGCCCTCTCCGAAGCGGTGGCGGCGGCCGGGATCGAGGTCCGGGCCCCCGCATCGGTGGTCAAGGTCGAGGCGGGCGCGGCCCTGTCGCGGGTGACTCTCGCGGACGGCGCTGTGATCGAGGCCTCGCTGGTCGTGGCTGCGGAAGGCCGTGCCTCTGCCGTCCGCAAGGCTGCCGGTATCGAGACGGTCGGCTGGGGTTATGAACAGAGCGGCGTCGTCGCGACGGTGTCTCTCGGGCGGGACCATGGGAATGTCGCCCATGAGTATTTCCTGCCGTCCGGCCCCTTCGCCATCCTGCCGCTGACCGGGCGTCGGGCCAGCCTGGTCTGGACGGAATCGACCCGGCGGGGCGAGGCGCTTCAGGCGGCTTCGGACGAGGCCTTCCTGTCCCACCTGATGCGGCGGTTCGGCGACTTTCTGGAAGACGTCACGGTGTTGGGACCACGTTTTGTCTATCCCCTCTCCCTGCAGCTGGCCGAACAGCTGACCGCCCCGCGCACCGCCCTGATCGGTGACGCGGCCCATGCGGTGCATCCGGTCGCGGGCCAGGGGCTGAATATGGGACTGAAGGACGCCGCCGCCCTCGCCGAGGTGCTGGTCGGTGCCCTGCGGCTGGGGGAGGATATCGGCTCGGAGACGGTGCTGGACCGCTACGCCCGCTGGCGCCGGTTCGACAATGCCGCCCTCACCGCCGGCTTTGACGGCTTTGTGCGGCTGTTCTCCAACGACATCGCGCCCTTGCGTCTGGCCCGCACCCTCGGCATGGCTGCCGTCAACCGCATCGCCCCCCTGCGCCGTGCCTTCATGCACGAAGCGGGCGGCGCGACGGGGGATCTGCCGCGGTTGCTACGGGGAGAGGCGGTCTAGTCCAGCGCCCGCGCTTCCTCCGGCAGCATGATCGGCACGCCGTCGCGGATCGGAAAGGCCAGCTTCGCGCCCTTTGAGACCAGCTCCTGCTTCTCGCGATCATAGGTCAGCTTGCCGCGTGTGACAGGGCAGACCAGCACCTCGAGCAGGCGCGGATCAACAGAGGCCGGGGTGTGGAAGACGTCGGACATGGGGGAAGGTTACAGGGATCAGGGATAAGGGACTAGGTGTTCAGTCCCGAAGTGAGGTGGATTGGATCGTATCGGAAGCGATCTGGCTCGTCAGCCCACGCCTTGCAGATGGCTTCGTAGGGCGTGAGGCCTTGTAGGGTCTTGAGCCGC